>JBPOIT010000018.1:0-7651 GCA_052034235.1 Candidatus Levyibacteriota bacterium | reverse complement strand
TTTTTGGAGTCGATAGGCTCGATTATACCAAGGGTATTCGTCAGCGGCTTCAAGCGCTGGATACATTTTTTGAGAAGAATCCGCAGTATATCGGTAAAGTTGTGTACCTGGGTATTATTGCTCCATCAAGAGAGAAAATTGCATCCTATAAAAAAGTGAGAAAAGAAGCAAAGGAACTCGCAACTGCAATCAACAAAAAATATGGCACGAAGAATTGGAAGCCATTACATTTACTGCATGTCTTATTTGATAGAGAAGACATCCTCAATTTCTATCATTCGGCAGATGTGTGTTTGGTCACGCCCCTTGATGACGGGATGAATCTCGTCTCCAAAGAATTTGTGGTTGCGTCGTCTATGTCTAGCAATCCCGGCATGCTAGTCCTGTCGCAGTTTGCTGGTTCAGCCACGGATCTGAGTGGTGCAATTATTGTAAACCCTTACGATATGGAAGAGGTTGCAGCTGGTATTAAACAAGGTCTGGAAATGAAAAAAGAGGAGAAGGAAACGCGAATTAAGCGTATGGCAGAGATGCTTGAAGAGAAAAATGTGTATGATTGGGGCTATACATTTATCCGCGATGCTATCCAATCAGCAAAGCTTACTTAGCAGAGGTTTCCCCATACTGCTGATGACCTCCTGAAACGTAAATAGCCTGCTATTATGGTCTCTTTGAAGAGCTTGGCCTCATTTTGAGGCTAAAAAAAGTATCCTGTAAAGTAACGATAAAATCGCAGAGGAAATGCATGCCTACAGGATAATTTTTCCTGAAATTAATCGTTAAAGAATTCATGACTTCTTTCAAGTTGAACAGACTAGCTATTCATTTGAGCACGATTTCGTGAAAAGAGAGGCTAAAAGACAAGTTGTGAAAAATACTTTTACGGCTAAATTGCTGAGCTTTATCGATATTATTTATCCCTTTGGTTGAGATTTGAAGAGATAAAATATAGGCCGACTAGGAATTTGAAAGTCTTGTGTAAAATACAGATCTTCCTTTTCCATGTGGGACAAGAAGACCCAATAAGACGAGGTGTGCCAGATCGCGAGATGCGGTGATTTGTGAGATCTTAAAATGCTTTTGGACATCACGGTTGGTGATGCGTATGCCTGGCTCATTAAGTAAGGTAATGATTGCTTTTTGGCGATTATTTAAATCGAAGAAGGTTTTGTTCTTTTCAGATGTTTGATGTGGATTTTTTATATCCTGTAGCTTTTTTTCGAGATGAAGTGCTAGTTTGTCAGTAGCAAATTCAATCCAGCCTGTCATATATGAGCTTTGCATACCTTGCTGAAGCTTTTCATTAAACTCCTGTGCGTGATTAAGCCATTCTTTTTCAAAACTAATAAGTCCACGACAATCATATCCAGCTTTGTAAAGCATGAGAAGAGCCATCAGGCTCGCGATACGGGCATTGCCTTCAGTAAATGCATTAATTCTCAAGAGACACGCATAGACGACTCCTGCTTGGATAACGGGATGGTCTGGATTGGCTTGCATATATTCAAGAAGCTGTTTGAGTTCCTCGTCGCCTTTTCGGTATTTCCCTGGGCATGAATCACTATGAAGGGTAACGACAGCTTTGAGTGTGAGTGGTTGGTCACTGACGAGCCATTCTTGTTCAATGTAGTCAAGACCAAGCTTATATTTGAGTACTTGCTTATCAATTTGTGAAGGCTGCTTGTTTCTGCGAATTTGTGGTGTAGCTGTAAGAAGGTTTACAAGTGTTCTTTTCTGCACAGGGTTTTGTTCGAGGATTAAGCCATAATAAATTCTTTCAAGCATGGCTTCCCATCTGAGTTTTAGTTCATTTTTGGGTGAAAGGGGAGTGACGAGAAGTTGTACACGGAGGGTATCTGTTTTTTGCAGAGAGGCTTTTAATTGTTCACTGAGCGTATAGGAAAACGGAACCATATCACCATAATAATAACAGGCACGAGCAAAGAGTGCAAGCACCTTTTGACTACTTTATGATAAGAATATGAAAACACATAGGATTAATGGGTTTTCTTTTCCCGCTGGAAGAATAGCCACAGAAGAAGATTAAATAATGATAAGAGGAAGAATGGCATCGTTTTTGCGATACCAAAACTTGCGATAAAAAACAGCTCTGCAATGAGACATAATAATAAGACAAATTCAAACAGCTCTCCAAATACATGAAAGATACTCTGTTTGACAGCAGAATGACCTTGTGTCGTGGTATCCAGTTGTATTTGCACTACCTCTCCATTATCGGTTGGAATAGTAGTCTCATACTCCTGGAATCCTTCCTTGCCAATGACCAGTTTTACATAGTGCTGTTTAAACGTATTTCTCAAAACAAACCTACCAGCTTTATTGGTTATAGCATGAGCAAGGACGATATTGCTTTTAAGATCGACAACTTCAATCCAAGCAAGGCTCAGTGGTTTCTTTTGCATATCAGTAATAACTCCGTAGATGTATGATCCGCGATGTCTTTTCGCTGTGACAAAGAGATGGAAGAGAAAATAAGGAATCAGGTCTCTAATCTCAATATCAGTTCTCAAACCAAACATGACAAACCCTGTCAAAATAAACGACAAAAGGATTGTGAAGGCTATGCTATTAAAGAAACGAATAGAACCATAGAGCTCAAGCAGGGAAGTTTGGACCGAAGTATATGTATCAATAAACCAGTCTTGCATTGATTGGAAAAGGGCAGTGAAGTTGGTCAGGTTTTTCGTAAGGAAGATGGTCGGGAGCTCTTGACCGTTTTCTGAACCAAGTGTAAAGGTAAGAGTTTGCCCGTCATATCCCATGGCGCTAACTTCTGCTTGGTACTTTCCAGAAGGAAGTAAAAGGTCAAGTTCTCCTCCCGTATTGGTATAGGCAGGATTTTTCTTGCTGCCAAACCTTTCAGGCAAAACGAGTTCATATTCGCCAATTGCTGGGTTAAAGTACTTCACAACAATTCTTGCATCACCGATGGGTAGAGATGTCTCTTTCTCAACAACCTGCAGTCTGCGAATCACTTTCATTGTGGCAACTTCCTGTTCAATAACATTGCCGTTGGCATCCGTTATGCGAACAAATAACTGGTATGTTCCCGCAGAGCCCGAACGAAGTCTTGCTGTATAGCTGTTTTCAGTTTGTCCGTTCATGGTGATTGTCTGCTGATCATTGCCACTCATATCGCGTATGATGAGTTCCATGAACGCAAGTGGGGATACACGGCTGAATGTATAGGTAAGTATATAGTCTGTCATAGTTGTTATAATGCCAAATGGTACTTTATTTCCACTCAGCACCTCCGATAAAATGACGGTTTCGCCACTCGTAACTGCAACGGAATTATTCATAAGCTCAGGTAAAACAGTTGAACGTGCTGTTGTAAAAGTGAAAAGTTCTGAAAGTGCTCTTTTTCCTGTTGCATCAATTGCGGTTATCTTGAAGAAATACGAAGTATCCGCTTTGAGGTTTTGTAGTTCAAGAGGGCTATTGATCGAGTAATTATCAGTTTGTATCGTTTGATCAAGACGTGTGGGCGAAGTACCGTACATCACGATATGTTTGGCAGGACGGTTGGTTCTGACAGAAATCTCAGCGTTGGTGGTTGAGATTGTATTGAAGGAAATACCTATGATCCTCAGCGGAATTGGCAGCGGTGTGGGAGTCGGTGCTGTCGGCTGTGCGGTTGGTTCTGGTGCAGTAGGCCCAGGGGTTATAAGGCTTGGATCATAGGTGTATTGGTGAGTGCTATATAAAACCGGCAATGTAATGTATTCGTTGTTCATCCGGGCTTGTACGGTAAAATTAATTCCACGCTGCACGGTGTAATTGTTATTAGTAGTCAGTTTGAAGGTGAGCGTCTGGTCAACAACTCCTGGAGGTAAATTGATGAGCGTCCACGTAATTGTTCTTTGTTTCAAATCTATAACCGGCTGCGCTCCATAATAGCCCTTACTCGCTGATCCAATGACATAATCAACAACGTGGGTTCTGTCAGGAGCGAGGTCATTACTGAAGTCCACAACAATGGTATTGGTACTGTTAGTCGCAGCTGATGTGCTTGCTCCGTAATTTATTTCGTAGGTAACCGTATGAAGCTGAGGAACAGTAAAGCTACTATCAGAATTGAGATCAAACTGAAAATCAGAAACCTTTGGAGGAATAAAGGCAGTAACTTCCATATCACGTCTTACCGGTGGTGCAGTTTGAGCAAAGACAACTGACAGTATCGATGAGGCATGAGCAACGAGGATAAATGAAGAAGCAATAATGAGCAGTTTTTGTTTCATCCTGTCTTTAGCATACAGAATAGTAGGGTTCGAGGCAAGAATTTTTCTGTAACCTGATCAGTGAAAAGTCTTTCCCACTTGCAATCTTTTCACGGAAGTGATGTACTAAATATAAACCTTAAAATAACATTAAAAAATTATTACGTGCCTAATCCCAACTAGTCGGGACGGGTATATCATGGTGATGAGTAAATTACTGCCCAAAAATAAAAATCATATTACCATTGCTGAGGCTGCGGCAATTCTCGGTGTAACAAAACGAACCCTTCAACGTTGGGTGAAAGCTGGCAAGCTGCAAGCGATCCGTCCCAGCGGGAAAGAGTGCTACTTTACTATTGAAGAAATTGAAAGGCATAGACAGAGTGATCCACTCAATATAGAAGAGGCATCAAAACTGCTTAATATAACTCCAGCTGAATTCCTTGCGTACGAGAATAAAGGACTAATAATAAAGCTTCCAACGGAGGAAGCTCCTGAGGGAGGCTACTCTAAAGAAAGCGTTGAACAACTCCTGCATACACTTTTTTATATGCAGCAAAAAACTAAACAAGGACCGAATGCGCCACCTCAAATCCTCTCGATGGCTGATAATCCGCAAAAGGAAGAACCGACAAAGGGAATGACAGCATTACTTAAAGAAGAATCAGCAGCCGATGACCACGCTACACAGCAGGTCATGGGTACTGTCGTTGTTGAGGATACGCACTATCTTCATAAGTTACACCTTGTGCATAAAGCGCTATTTTTTGTTATTCTGGCTGTTTTAGGATTTTTTGCCGTGATGGTTTTTGTCATCACGCTCTTTTTCCTCATCGTTCCCCAACAAGCTGCTGAGTTTTTTGGTTATGAATACAGGCCAACAGGCAGTTTGAGCAAGAGTGAAAAGGTATTAGGTGTCAGTGATTCTACCTATGAAGACTTGCACCCATTGGGTCAATTTCTGCAGCCGTTTAGTGATGTTGCTCTCGGTGTCGTTAAGCAGATAGACCAGAAGAAGCATCAAGATATTATCCCCAAAAAGAAATTGAGTACCAATGATATTTTCATGGTCAATAATGAAGGGGATCTTGTACTTAGGCCAGATGTAAAAATCACAGGAAATACATTTTCAGGTGTCGATGAAAATTTGGTCAGCGAGCTCAAACGGGAATTGGTTACTCTTGATACAACTGTTTCGACAATTATTGAGAGAGAACGTGTTGAATACGACGAAAATGGGAATCCACTTGCTCGTGCCTCACCCCCGTTTGTAATTGCTACAGGACAAATTATCTCTTCATATTTAGCAGAAGGAGCCGTAACTACCGGTTCCATTGCTGATGGTGCGGTTACTTCAGTTAAATTAGCTGAAGGAATTGGCTTGTTGGGGGATAATGCTGTAACGTCAGCATATATTAAAAATGGGGAAGTAAAAGAAGAAGATGTCGCTGATTCTGCAGTAACGACCTCAAAGATTGCTGATTCAGCAGTTACTGAGAATAAACTTTCTCAAATCACTTCTAACAATAAGGTCGCAGGTTCTGCAGTTCAGCTTGCAACAGGTGGCGGGTTGGTTAATAGTTCGGGATTATCACTCATTCAATCATGTGCAGATGGTGAAGTGTTGGCTTGGAGTACTGGGAGTTCGGTGTGGGAATGTAGTGCAGTCTCAGGTGGTGGAGGAGATATCACATCTGTCATTGCGGGAGTAGGATTGACTGGTGGGGGAACAACTGGAGCAGTGACGCTTGATACTGTTCTTGGGACGACTATTGATCTGACATCAGAAGTTACCGGTATTTTGCCAGTTGCAAATGGGGGAACAGGTGCAACGACATTTACTGATTTAATTACTCTTGGAACTCATACAACAGGTAATTATGTCGGTTCTGTGAGTGGAGGTTCTGGTATCACTATTGGCGGCAGTGCAGGTGAGGCTTGGGCACCAAGTGTCGCACTTGGCGCATTGACAGGTGATTGGAATCAAAGTGGTGCTTTTGATATCACATTATCTCACGCGTCAAGTGAATTACGTGTGATTGAGTCAACAGGCGGAGCCTTCTACGGTACATTTGACGTGGGTGATTTGGCTGCAGATCAGGTATATACATTCGGAATCGGCGGTACTGTCTATACATCCGGTAATGATCCTTTTGACACATCAGGCGAAATTCAGGCAGTTTCAACTGGTGGTGATGTCTCAGGTGCAATATCAAACATTCAAATTGCGGCTGGAGCAGTCGGCACAAACGAAGCAGCAGGTCTGGATATTAGCTCAGACACTAACTTAAGTGCATCAGACGGAATCACTTTGACTGGCGACGCGCTGACGAATTCTGATAAAGGCTCAAGTCAAAACATCTTCAAAACAATGACAGTTTCAGGTCAATCAGATGTTGTCTCTGATGCAAACGGAGACGCGTTGACATTTGCAGCTGGTTCAAACATCACCTTAACGACCGATGCCTCAACTGACACGATTACGATTAGTGCGTCAACTGGAGGAACATATTCGGCGGGCAATGATTTGGATCTTACAGGATCAACCTTTGATCTCCAATCCGTGATCGATACCGTTTCGACAATTAATCTAACAGGAACGGGGACACTCAATGGTTTGGACGCAATTGATGCAACTACGGAGTCAACGATTGAAACTGCAATAGATACACTTGCAAACCTCACCTCTGCATCCTCACTCGCAACAGTCGGTACATTGACCAGTGGTTCTACCGGAGCAGGGTTTACGCTTAACTTTGGTACGTCGACACTTGCTGGCAATATAACTGGATCAAACATAGACGAAAGCTCTCTTTCTGGATTAGGAACATCAAATTTCACCTCAGCAGCAGTTTCTCAATGGACCAACGATGCTGGCTATATAACTGACGGGAACACTGGTTGGAACAATTCATACGGATTTATCACTGCATCAAGTACTGACACGTTGACAAACAAAACAGGTAATATCTCCATGTGGACGAATGACTCTGCTTACATCACCGATGGCAATACCAATTGGAATAATTCTTACGGTTTAATCACAGCTTCCTCAAGTGATGCTTTGACAAACAAAACAGGCAATATCTCCATGTGGACGAATGACTCTGGGTATCTCACAACAGTTGATATCTCTGCCAATACCAATTTGAGTGCATCAGATGGGATTACATTGACAGGCGATGCCCTGACGAATAGTGACAAAGGATCGAGTCAGAGTATTTTTAAAACGATTGCAGTTTCAGGACAAAATAATGTTGTTACGGATGCAAATGGAGATACCTTAACCCTCGCAGCAGGTTCCAATGTCACCATCACCACAAATGATGCAACTGACACAGTTACCATTGCAGCAACAGATACCAACACAACGTATTCAGCAGGCAATGATTTGGATCTCACGGGAACAA
>JBPOIT010000015.1:0-4731 GCA_052034235.1 Candidatus Levyibacteriota bacterium | reverse complement strand
GATGCTGATATCGATGCTGAACTTGCTTGGGATGTGAGTCGTGGTACTGGTGTTACGGTAGCAATACTCGATTCAGGAATAGATACAACTCATCCAGAACTTGCCTCTAAGGTGAAAGGTTCCAAAGTATTTACAACAACAAGTATTGATGATAAAAACGGACATGGTACACACGTTGCAGGTATTCTTGCAGCAAATACCAATAATGGACAAGGTATTGCAGGGGTATGTCCGGATTGTCAGCTCTTAATCGGAAAAATTACAAACGATGATTCAGGAGGAAGTGTCCCCGGTTCGGCGATTGCACCAAGTATCATATGGGCTGCTGATAGCGGAGCACAGGTTATTAATATGAGTATCGCTGGTTCTAGCTATTCACAAGCGATACAGGATGCTGTGACGTATGCTTGGGGTAAAAACGTCGTCATCGTTGCTGCTGCCGGTAATAATGGTAGCACGACAAAAGCTTATCCCGCTGCATATGCAAATGTGATGGCTGTTGCCAATACAACAAGCACAGATGTGAGGAGATCAGATTCAAACTACGGTACGTGGGTACATGTCGCCGCACCTGGAGATACTATTTACTCGACCTTACCTACAAAAACCAGTTTGATTGGTAAAACGAATTTATCTTATGGTTTCCTTAGCGGAACATCTATGGCAAGCCCAGCCGTTGCCGGAGTTGCAGCTTTGGTTTGGAAAACACAATACGGCACAAATAACGCAGCCGTTGTTAAGCGAATTTATGACACGAGTGAAAAGATCGCTGGAACTGGAACAAATTGGATTTATGGTCGCGTAAATGCCGCAAGTGCTGTGGGGGCAAATACAAATCCCTCAGTCGTGCCATCACAGATTGTATCAAGCGCACCACTAAATCCTTCACCCTCTGTTCCGTTTGTTTGTGGAGGATCAACCAACAGTATTTGTCCAATCCCTTCAGTTTCAAATCCAGTTTTGCCTCCCGGCAATACAAATCCGACCGCAGGAACAACACTTCCCTCAACTGCAGTCCCTTCCGGTGCGGTTTCTCCTGCCCCATGTGAAACAGGTAGCGCGTCTATTGCACATAGAGGCAAACATAAGTCGAAACACAAAAACAGATCAAAAGGCGGCGTCAATAAATTTATCGACTTTATATTACGCTTCTTTATTGAATTGCTTAACATGCTCATGAAACTTTTTGGTGGGGGACAAATACCAGTTCCTGGAAATCCTTCACCAACAGATCCTAACACACCGGTTGATCCATGTTTACCAGAAACGGAACCAAGTACAGCTCCTTCGACTGTTCCACAGCCTTCAGGAGTACCATCAACGGCTCCTTACGTCGTCCCATCAGTTGTACCTTCAGTCGTTCTTTCACCTCAACCTTCAACACCTTCACTTTCTGGCGATTAATTCGTCTTCATTGTAATTTCAAGGCAGAATTTCTATACTTAAACTACCTGCCGTTATGAACAGCTATCTTTTGCTACCGTTAACATTCTTAAAATTTTGGTACTTTGAAAGTCCCCGAGAAATAATTGGTTACTGTCTGTCTCTCAATAGTGCTTTCTTCAAGCTCTTTTCGCTTCCTCTAATGCTAAAAACATTCTTTCAACCGTTGAAAAATGAATACAGGCCCGGTTTAGTACGTTTTTCCAGGGTTATGGGTGTGATGGTTAAATCAGTACTCATATTTGCTGACATGTTACTACTTATCATTTTATTTGCAGGAGAAGTGGCAGTGTTATTAGGATTTCTTGCATTTCCTATACTGACTGTACTTCTTCTTAGATGGTAATAACTTTATGAAATTATACGCTCAGCTTATCCGAATCTATACAACCGCGCTTGCCCGTTCAATCAGGCTTTTTCTTTTTGTCATTTTATTACTGCTGATTGTGCAGTCTTTTTCTGACCCAGGCATCATGAAATTCCCTCTGTTTGTACTGAATATTTTTTTAATGCTTGAAGTTTTTTTTCATTACAAAATTGCAAAGGCACAACCTACAAGTGTCGTCGCAAAAAATAATGGCAAGAATATCGATGATTCTTTTACGATGCAGGCTTATTATCCCTTTATTACGCAACAGTCAGGTAGCGCCGTTATGAAAAGAATTGCGAAATACCCTCAAATAAAACATGTTTTTGAAAAAGCAGCGATTACTCAGAAGGAATTTACCTTTCAAGATGTTGATAAGGAAGTATTAAAAAAAAGTGCATTTGATATAGCGAAGACATTTAAAGGTACGTATGTAACCACGTTTGATGTCTTGGTCGCATATTTATTTCTTATTGAAAAAGACTCCAAATTGCTTTTTGCAAAACAGTTGAAGTCAGAAGATCTTTACAATATTGTTTATTGGGCAAAAATAGAATATCCCCAAGAAGAAACACCGAAAAAAATGAGAGTACATACGTATGGATCAGGCATTGGTGATTGGCTTGTAACGGGATGGACCCCTGAGACGCAGAAATATACAAGTGATTTTACTGAAAAGCTAACAAAAGAGGAACCTATTCTTCGAGGCACAGAAGGAGCGTTCAAACAGCTCCTTGAGGGTATTATCAAAGTTGATATGAGTAATGTGCTTATCATTGGCGATATCGGTGCTGGAAAGGAAAATCTTGTTCGTGCACTTGCTTATCATTGTTATGCTGGCAATTTAGGAACCTATCTCAATTTCAAACGAGTCTATGAATTACATGTGGGTGCTTTTATTGCCGGCGCATCTGACAGAGCAGATTTGGAAGTGCGGCTTCAGAATATTATTGCCGAAGTATCTCATTCAGGCAATGTGATTATGTATATTCCTGAATTTCAAAATATTCTCGGAGCAACTTCTTACAACCTTGATTTGTCTGGAGCACTCCTTCCAGCATTAAAAGATGGAAGCTTGCCGATTATCGCCACGATGACGACAGGAAGTTATAAAACTTTTATGCAGAAAAATCCTCTTAAGGAAGTATTTAGTTTGGTAGAACTGCAAGAACCGGATGAGAGTACTGCAATTCAGATGGTTATGGGAGATGCTGAGCACATTGAACAGAAGTACAAAGTAATTATCAGTTATCGTGCTGTTTGCAGCGCAGTTGAACTTGCTAATAAATATAATCAGGATCAATCATTGCCTGGTAGCGCTGTCGCGCTTCTTGAGTCAGTTGCAAATACTGTCGCTCAAAATAAAACTCGAACGCACTTTGATACAACAAGAAGAAAAATTGTTGTCGAAGAAGATATTGTTAAAAAAGTTGAGGAAACCTCACATGTTGCAATTGCTCTTCCTACAGGTGCTGAGATTGAGCTGCTGTTGCATCTGGAAGACAAATTGCATGAGCGTGTCATTGCGCAAGAAGAGGGGATCACTGCAATTGCTGAAGCAATGAGACGAGTTCGTTCTGGAATCTCAACTTCAGAACGGCCTATCTCGTTTCTCTTTTTAGGGCCAACGGGCGTTGGGAAAACTGAAACAGCCAAGGCGTTAGCTGATTTCTATTATGGTGGAGAAAAACATATTATTAGGCTTGATATGAGCGAATACGCAGGAGAAGATGGGGTAAAACGTCTTTTGGGTGCTTCTCCAGGACAAGGAAATGATCCGGGTGAATTAACTGACAAGGTACATGATAATCCTGCATCGTTACTACTTCTTGATGAATTTGAAAAAGCGAATCCAAAAATCCATAATCTGTTTCTTCAAGTTTTTGATGATGGGCGATTGACTGACAATAAAGGTGTTACGATATCATTCCGAAACTGCATTATTATTGCAACCTCCAATGCTGGTTCAGAATTTATACGTGAAGAAGTGGAGAAAAAAACGCCGATTGATAAAACGTTTCAACAGCGGCTCTTAGCAGAACTGCAAACAAAGGCAATATTTAAACCTGAACTGTTAAATCGTTTTGATGATATTGTGACGTTTAAACCGTTAGGTGAAGCTCAAATTCAGCAAGTCGTTACGCTTCTACTCAAGTCGATAACCACATCACTTGAAAAGCAGGATATAGCACTTACTTTTGACGCTGCTGTTATTGAGAAAATATCAAGTGAAGGCTTTGACAGAGATTTTGGAGCGCGTCCGCTCAGACGATATATACAGGATAATATTGAAGATATGCTTGCCCAGAAAAAACTTACCAAAGAACTTGTACGTGGCAAAAAGGCTGCATTTTCCATCGATGGCACAGGTGCGTTACAATTAGAAATAACATAAAAAGATATGTTTGCAAAGAAAAAAAATTATCTTATTTTCGGAGGTCTACTCGTTGCAGTCATTGCGATGATGCTTGTCGTTATTTTAAAAGATAGTTCTTCAAGTAAGAAAAACCAAACAAATACGACTGCAAATGCTTCATCCCCAAATGCTGTTATAGCAAAAGTCGGTGCAGAATCGCTTTATCAAAAAGACTTTGAAAGAGAAGAAAAAGCGTATCCAAAACTCCCAAATACCAATACAAAAGAAATCCTGATAAAGAAAATGATAAAAGATTCCAGAATACTGCAGGCAGCAGAAAAGGAAAAACTCATAACACTTGATGCAAGTATCTATAACTCACCAGATAAGGATTATCAGAAAAGAATTAAAAAAATTGTTGAAGTTGAGAAGTTGGTCGGGCAGCGGCAGGAAAAGATCAAAGGAAGTGTTATTTCAATATGGTGTTATAACAATTCAAAGCCCAATACCTTAGATGCAGCAAAAGCAAAAGAGATTGCTTTTACTAAAATTTCAGCTGTCTATA
>JBPOIT010000005.1:0-250158 GCA_052034235.1 Candidatus Levyibacteriota bacterium | reverse complement strand
ACTGGATGAAGAATTCCAATATAAAAATAATAAACTAAATAATAACAGAATATTAGAATAGCAACTTGCGTGTAGATTTTAATGCTCATCAAAAAGTATTCTATCATGGGTGACTTTATTTTTCATACACTGATTTTGTAATTATCACTCTTCGAGTAGACATTTCTAGCAATTTCGATAAATCATAAATGCTGCTGAATTGTCATTGCTTTGAGTAGCTTGTTCCAATATAATTTAGCCATGAACTCATGGGATAAAAAACTTGCAATAATTCTCCCAACATATAATGAATCCGAAAACATTAAACAATTACTTACAAGCATTCGCAAAATAGTCCCCAATGCATACATTCTTATTGTTGATGACTCCAATCGTACTGAGAGTGAAAGAATTAAAAAAATTGTAACGAAATTTAAAAATATCAGAATAGTAATCCGAAAGAAAAAAATGGGTAGGGGGAGTGCTGTATTGGCAGGTTTTGAGCGTGCTTTTAAAAATAATTCAATAAAATATTTTGTAGAGATGGATACCGATCTTTCTCACGAACCCGAGGAACTTCCAGATTTATATAAAGCTTTGATAGCACAAAACGCACAGCTTGTTGTTGGGTCAAGATATATAAAAGAAAGTAGGGTAAAAAATTGGCCACGTAGACGATTAATTTTGAGTAGGATTATTAATTTTTCTCTTAGAATCTGGTTACGAGTAAAAATACATGATTACACCAACGGCTACAGAATGTATCATCGTACAGTGATTAATCAGTTACTCAGACGTGGACTGAAGGAGAAAAATTTCATTACACTTTCCGAAAGTGTTTTTCTCATACAAAAGATGGGTTATAAAATCATTGAAATTCCCATTACTTTTACCGATCGAAAACAGGGACAATCATCAGTTGGTATAAAAGAACTATTTCTGTCATTGATTGGAGCACTAAGAATTAGAATAAGATATAATATTCAATCAAATCATACTCTTAAAAAAGATCTGTTGATTGCGTTAATTTTATTTGTTATTGCACTTGGTATTAGACTTCCACTTTATCATACTGACTTTTTTAAAACACCAGATGCTATTGAATATATTAATGTAGCAAAGCAATTAAATTCCGGACAGGGTTTGACACAAAGTATTAAATGGCATTTTTTTAATAACTCACCTGTCATTACAACAGCTTTTGAAGGAAAACCAGTCCTAACCTCTATCATCTTTGCTCCGATTTTATATTTTTTTAAGGATGTTTATTCTTTACAAATATTTCTTTTCTTTGTTATGTCCATTTCTGTTGTTTTATTTTACTTTCTTGGCCGTTTTTATCTCTCACCATTTTTTTCATTCTTAGCAGCATTTCTTTTCGCAATAAATCCTAATATCCTTATAAGCAACAGATTGATTTTATCAGAACCTATGTTCTATTTTTTTATTATATCTGCATTATTAATTGACAAATTATATATAAAAAAGGGTATTAAATTTAGCTTAATAGGGATTTTTATTGCTCTTTCTTATCTAACAAGAAACGAAGGAATTTTACTTCTCATAGCATTCGTTATTGTGTATATAAAAGACTTCAAATATATAGCCCTAATGATAGTGACGTTTTCTTGTACAACTTCTCCGTATTTTTACTTTAATTATCTTTTTAATGGTAACCCATTATTTAGCTATAACATATATCACTTTCGTGTACATCATTTTATGGAAGGTATATATGCACCTTACAATAAGGTTTTTCCTCCTGCAAATGAATTTATTCAACAAAATTTATACTGGATTGTCTCACAGATTTTAAAACGTGTTTTATCAAGTATTCAAATACTTTTAAATATGGCATTCTTAGGACCCATGAGCATTATTGTTCTTCTTACAATAGGAAAAAAAATAATAAGTAAATTCAAAATTTTCTTTTTGTTTGCTCTTTTCGTTATATTAAATTTTTCACTCATCTGGTCTGCATTCATATCGCCTGAGCGGCATTTTGCTATGCCTTATATACTTTTTCTTATACCAATACTTTATGGTATTCAAAATGCAAGGAAGCAAAAAAAAGTATTGGGAATTATACTAATTGTTTGTACCATCGCGATCTATGGGGCTTATGATATTCATAGAATATCATGGGCACGACAAGAAGAACCATCTACGGAGCCATGGAGTCTTGAACGAAAAGGGAATTTATATAATATCATTAAAGCCAAGACTGAAAATAATGCAATTATCGCAAGTACGAATCCTCATTTTGTATACTTGTACACGAATCGAGCCTCAATTATCTTGCCAGATAAATACATGCAAGAAAAAAACTTAAAAAGTTTTATCGAGGAATATAATATTTCATATATCATTGTTGATGACCCTAAGGGTGTTTTAAGAGATGCAATAAAAATCTATTCATCAAGTAATGGAACTCTCTACAAAGTAAAATAGAAATAATCAAAATAAATAAGAAGAAAAATTCAGCTCTATAGAATACAGTTCTTTTCTAACTTGTTGTCGTGTTTTAACAATAGTATACTAGTTCAAGCTTTTTAAAGGGCTATTCTACATCTGAAATATAGATTATTATGCAACAAAATTATAATATATCATTTACCATTGGTTTATTGGTTGGGATATATACACAAACGCTTTTTATTATTGGAATCCTTGGGTATTTATATAAACCGGTAGTCATTTGGGTGACTATTCCATTTATTTTACTTTTAATCTGGAAAATAAAAAATAGCTTGAATCTTTCTGTCCTCTATCATTTTTTCAGTAAATTCAATAAAAAGAATAAACTATTCATATTTTTAATAACAATCTTTTGCATTCAGGTAGTTGTTAACTTAATAGGTACACTTGCTCCAGAACTTGCATATGATGCGTTGTGGTATCATCTCACTTTACCCAAACTATATTTAGAACAACACAAGTTATTTTTTATTCCAGGAGGATTAATGTACTACAGTGCAATGCCAAAACTGGGAGAAGTCTTCTATATCGGTGCACTTAGTATAGGTGGCGACACGATGGCAAAACTATCGCATTTCACATTTGGACTACTGACATGTTTTGCAATCTATGGCGCAACAAGAATGTTCCTCCCGAAATTAATTGCTGTCATAGCGGTTATTATTTTCTACTCTAATTTAGTAGTCGCCTGGGAATCAACGACCGCATATATCGACTTAATCAGAGCATTCTTTGAAGTGCTCTCTTTGTGGGCATTTATGACATGGTGGAAATTAAACAATAATAGGTGGCTCTTTTTATCAGCAATAATGTTGGGTTTTGCTATTTCATCAAAAGTACTAGCAACGGGATCATTGATACTTTTTTGTATATTGATTATTCTAAAATTTTTTAGAGCGAAAAAAATAAATTTTTCTCTTATTAAAACATTAATTATATATATTTTCTTGTCTTTAATTGTCCCACTCCCATGGTTTATTTTTTCTTATATCACCACAGGAAATCCCGTTTATCCATTTTTTAGTAGTATATATGCAATAAGTCCTGAACCATTTCTGTTACATCAAATTGTAAATGACATTATGGAAATATTTCTTTTCGCTCCTGATCCAGTTTCTCCACTTTATTTGA
This sequence comes from Candidatus Levyibacteriota bacterium, assembly GCA_052034235.1. Lineage (GTDB taxonomy): Bacteria > Patescibacteriota > Microgenomatia > Levybacterales > UBA12049 > JBPOIT01. The sequence continues at coordinate 246,570 of JBPOIT010000005.1, read as the reverse complement.
TTTTTTCTCCTCTTATATTAATCTCGTTTTTAAAACTGAAAACAGAGATAAAAATAGTAAGTGTTTACGTGTTATTTGCAATTATTATTTGGTATTTTACACCTAGGACTGGAGGTGGTAGATTTATCCTACCATATTTGCCGGCTCTTTCAATACTCTGTGCAGGGGTATTATATGAAATAAATAAAAGAGGAATGAAGTTTGTTTACAAATTTTGTCTTTATACTATTATATTCATTTCACTCGTAACGATAACTTACCGTATGGCTGCATCTATCAAATATCTACCTGTCTTAATGGGACAAGAGACGAAACATGAGTTTCTTAGTAATCACTTGAATTTTGCTTTTGGTGATTTTTACGATACTGATAATTATTTTTCTCATAATCTAAAGGCAAATGATGTAGTATTATTATATGGTTTTCATAATCTTTATTATGTTGAATTTCGATTTATAGATTCATCTTGGGTTAAGAGTGGGGATCGTTTTAATTATGTCGCATTACAAAAAATTGATTTACCTCAACGGTTTAAGCATTGGCAATTAATTCACGAAAATGCTAAAACAATGGTAAAAGTATATAAACCACCTAAAGGGGTGTGTCAAGAATTATGCGTTTATTAAAAGTATTACTCATTTTAGTTATTATCGTTTTTCCTTTTGGAGAATTACTTCGTTTTGATATCGGTGATAATATAAGATTCAAATTAATTGATATTTTTGCAGGATTTATAATGCTTGTGTGGATTCTTTTGGCAATAATGAAGAAAGTACGAATGCCAAAGAAAACAACATATTATTTTGCTTTTCCTTTAATCGCTTTAGTTTCGCTGCTTATTAATAGCTATTGGTTAGGCCCAAAAGATTCAATTATTGCCGGTTTATACTTAGTTCGCTGGCTGAGTTATCTATCTATATTCTTTGCAGTACTGAATATGGATAAGTCTTTCAAAAAAATCTTACACAATCTGCTAATCATTGATGGGTTAATTATTGTCGTAATTGGCTATTTTCAATATTTTTTCTTTTCTGATCTCAAACCCTTGTTCTATTTAGGCTGGGATGATCATATGTATAGGCTTTTTTCCGTTTATTTCGACCCCAATTTTACCGGAGGAATTCTTGTTTTATATTTACTTTTTCTTCTTGGATTACTTTTTAAACAAATAGCAAGTTCAAATTCTTATATAAAACTACTTTCGACGAAACTAAGAAAGAAGCACTATATAATGTTACTTAGTATTTTTTCACTAGCTACTTTAGTTGCAATATTCTTAACTTTTTCTCGAAGTTCACTGCTCATGTTACTTACAAGTGTTTCGTTGCTACTCGTTTTACTTGGTAGAAAAAAACTAATTGCAGTACTTATAGCAGTAGTATTGCTATTTGGCATTATCATCTCACCCAAATTTAATGTTGAGAATATTAATCTATTTCGTCAGACTTCAACAAACGCCAGGTTGGGCAACTATCAAGTAGCAAATTCAATTATTCTTCAAAATCCAATTGTAGGAGTTGGCTTTAATGCGTATAGGTATGCAAAAGAACGTTATAAAATTCAAACAGGATGGACGAACGCTCCTTCTCACGCTGATGCCGGTGTTGATAATAGTTTGTTATTTGTTCTAGCAACTGCGGGTATAGCTGGGTTGATTACATACTTGCTTCTCTGGGCCCACCTAGTCCGCTCAGCATGGCATGTATATGGAAAGCATAAGAATGTCTATGCACTAGTTTTTCTTGCATCAAGTGCAGGATTATTCGTTCACGCGATGTTTATTAACAGTTTGTTTTTTCCAGCAATCATGATTTGGATGTGGATTCTCTTTGGACTTATGGAGCAAACGTGACGTTTATTTCCTTTTCACTAGTGTTACCCGCTTGATCAGTTGATACAACTTTAATGCCATTTCCACCCTCTTGTAATTTAATATCATACGTAAAGCTGCCATCTGATGAAACAATTGCCCGAAAGCCGTTTACTGTCACTGATGATCCTTCGGAAGTTTTTCCTCTTAATGTTTGTTGATTCTGTTTTAATGTCTGTCCATTACTTGGATAGTCGATGCTAAGATCTGGAGCTTTGTTTCGATAAGTGACATGTATCGGGGTTGAAAAACTGCTTTCTTTTCCTTCTTCAGATACAGTTTTGGCCTTAATTTCATTGTCTCCTTCCTCAATAAGCACATTATCAAAAGTAAATTCGTTTTTATCATTTACTGCTGTTGTATCCTCTAGCGTGTTATTAATATAAAGTTTCACTTGTGCTTTGTCCGTTGTTGTACTTCCTTCCACTTTTATTTTTGCACTATTGGTAGCGCTTTCTATCGGGTTGAGGTCTGGTGCTGCTATATAATTAAGATCTTGGCTTTTCGTTGTAGGTTCGCCGCCATCACGGGCGAGTAAAAGGCTGAATTGAATAAGCAATTGCGTTCCAAAATTAAAAAGAATCACAACAAGGAAAACTACTCCAATTAATATAAAAAGAGTGTTCCGAAATGTTTTTCTTTTTAATTTTCTTCGCAATCTATCTCTTTCCATATTTTTAAACCTGGAGCCGATGGTGGGAATCGAACCCACGACCCATGCTTTACGAAAGCATTGCTCTACCTCTGAGCCACATCGGCTTTATGAAACATAAGTATTGTAATTAATTTATCATTACATAGCAACCTTAGAGTTAACAAGACTCTAAAGGGTAATATAATTACCCAATAATTTATGGGTACTTATTTGACACCAAGGAAAAGGGATATTAATTTATAAGATGTTTTGATGAAATTGATTGGTTTAAAAAATAGTTCAGTCGCCATGAAATGACAAAAAAGCATTCTAATAGTTCAGATGAGTGGGTTTCTGATGGCTAATGGTGGCTGTTTTTTTTCGAAATATTAGCACATTTCTTATTTGACTGCTAAGCATCGAGGCTAAAAGCTGTTTTTTGGAAGTAATCTTCGAAAAACTAGGTCGTCGACTAAATTGAGACTAAAATATGCTCAATGTGATTAACATAGTATATCAAAAAAGAGCGAAGAAGTAAATGATATTTGTTGAAAAAAGAAATGTACAATTAAAGTATATACTTTAATTATTGGGAAGAGTTGCGGCGGCGGCGTTTTGCAACGTGTAGTTCAAGGATAGCTCTTCTAAGTTCTGCTTGTGCATCTGCAAAGCCTCTTTCATCAGTTCCTTCCTCGGCTTTCTTAAGAGCTGCTTCAGCTCTCTTTTGAGCTTCGATAGCTTTTTCAATTTCGATTTCTTCAGCACGCACTGCATAGTCAGCAAGGAGTGTTAATTTATTATTATTTATTTCAAGGAAACCACCAGTTATTGCTAAAAAGAGTTCTTTCTTATTGAACTTAATAATAGCTTCGCCTGGCATAACTTTGGTGAACAAATTTACGTGGCTTGGCATTACGGTTATTTCTCCGTCTGCTGTGGTTAGCGTTATTTCATCGATCGTTTCTTTAAAGATCGTCTTTTCAGGGGTAACAATTTCTAAGTCCATGGATTATTTTTTCTTTGCTTTCGCTACTGCTTCTTCGATTCCTCCAACCATGTAAAAGGCTGACTCGGGGAGACTGTCATGCTTGCCTTCGAGAATTTCTTTAAATCCTTTAACGGTATCTTCAATTTTGACATATTTACCAGGTGAGCCGGTAAAGACTTCAGCGACGAAGAATGGCTGACTGAGGAATCTCTGGATCTTTCGAGCGCGCGCAACCAATAATTTATCTTGATCTGATAGTTCATCGATACCAAGGATAGCAATGATGTCTTGAAGATCTTTGTATCTCTGCAGAACCTTTTGTACGCCTCGTGCAACGTCGTAATGTTCTTGACCAACGATATTAGGGTCAAGAATACGTGATGTTGATGCTAGCGGGTCTACAGCAGGGTAGAGACCTTGCTCAGCAATTGAACGGTCAAGGGAAATCGATCCGTCCATGTGTGCAAACGTTGTTGCAGGTGCTGGATCTGTGTAATCATCAGCTGGGACGTAGACAGCTTGAACTGATGTAATAGAGCCTTTTTTGGTTGAGGTGATTCTTTCTTGAAGTTGTCCGATTTCATTTGCGAGTGTTGGCTGATAACCCACTGCTGATGGCATACGTCCGAGAAGTGCTGACACTTCTGCACCTGCTTGTGCGAAACGGAAAATGTTATCGATAAAAAGAAGCACGTCTTCGCCTTTGTCGTCACGAAAATGCTCTGCCATGGTCAGAGCTGTCAGGGCGACACGAAGACGGTTTGCTGGTGGTTCGTTCATTTGTCCGTATACCATCGCTGTTTTGTCTAAAACGCCTGAGCCTTTCATTTCAATCCACAAATCTGTACCTTCACGTGTACGCTCTCCAACGCCCGCAAAAACTGAGTGACCACTGTGTTCAATGGCGATGTTACGGATAAGTTCCTGATTAACAACTGTTTTACCAACACCAGCTCCTCCGAAAATACCAACTTTTCCGCCTTTCGTGAATGGTGTGATAAGATCGATAACTTTGATGCCGGTTTCAAGAATTTGTGGACGGGTTTCCTGATCGGTGAACTTTGGTGCTGCTTTGTGGATTGGTTCGTATTTGACACCTTTGTCGTCAAACTTTTGTCCGTCAATTGTTTGTCCGAGGACGTTGAAAATTCTTCCAAGTGATTTTTCTCCAACGGGAACTTTGATTGGTGAGTTTGTTCTTTTAACTTCAGTCCCTCGTGCAAGACCGTCAGTTGAGCCGAAAGCGAGTGCTTTTACTTCATGATTACCGATTTCGAATTGTACTTCAAGAACAAGTTCCTCTTTATTAGGAAGTGTCAGAGTTAGTGCCTCGTAGATTGTTGGAACTTCATCTTCGAAGTATACGTCAACAACTGGTCCTTGGACCCTGATAACGATGCCATTTGTATTTTTCTTTGTTTCTGCCATAGGTTTATTAGAGTTGTATTATAACAGATCAGCTTAATTTTCGCATTGATTTAATTGCTTGCTGTACTCGCTGATGCACCTGTAATATCCAGTAATTCACTCGTAATTTTTGCTTGTCGTGACTTGTTATATTCAAGTCTTAAATCTTCGATAATGTCTTTGGCATTGTTGGTGGCATTTTGCATTGAGAGCATTCGGGCTCCTTGTTCTGAAAGATAACTTTCGATAATTTCCTGATATGTTACCATTTCGATATATCTGTTAAGAAGATCAGGAAGAATTTCTTCTAAGTCTGGTTCAAAAAGTTGAAATTGATTTGTTGAATGATCGTTTGAGGTTTCAGCGGGTGCTTGAACGGGGAGAAGCGTTGTGACATGTGGCTTTTGGGTAAAGAGGTTTTCAAAATGTGTTGAGAGGATTTGCACTTTTTCTACTTTACCAGTGAGGAAATATTCATCGACAAGTTTAATGATTGGATAAACAACTTCAAAGGATGGGAGAGTGTTGCCAAAGGGGAAAGCTGCAACGAGATCGTTGCCAAGGTGAGCTACACCGTTCTCTACTTTTTTTCCGATGGTGAGATATGAATCGTCTTTTGCATTTCTTTTGAGTACTTCTCGGAGTAAATTAGTGACGAGTCCTCCACAAAGTCCTTTATCAGGTGAGATAACGATGAGGAGTGTTTTACCATTTTTATTTGAATTATCCATGTATTTGGGTTTGGATGTGTCTTGGAGTTTGGTTGTAAGATTTCTTGTTACTTCTGAAAGCTTTTCAACGTAAGGGCGTGAAGAAAGTGCTGCATCTTGGGCTTTTTTGAGTTTTGATGCTGCGATCATCTGCATGGCTTTGGTCGTCTTAGAGACATTCTGCGCAGTCCTTATTCTTCTTTGTAAAAGCATTGTACTTGCCATAGTTAGGGTTTGGGTTTAAGAGTTTAGGTTTAGGGATTACCTATTTATCAAAGACAAATTTTTTTCTAAATTCGTCTGATGCTTTTTTGACTTCTTTCAAAACATCTTCGGTAACTTTTGCCCCACTGCCGAGTGTTTCAAGCAGTTTCTTATAGTGTTTTTTTGCGTATTCGTGGAAATCTCTTTCGTAGCGAGTAACTGCTTCGACAGGAACTTCATCAAGCGCGCCGCTTGTGACAGCTGCGATACTGAGTGTTTGGAACGCCTCCGAAAGGGGAGCAAATTGTGGTTGCTTAAGTATTTCATTTGTTCTCAAACCACGGTCAAGCTGAGATTGGGTTGCTGCATCGAGCTCTGAACCAAATTGTGCAAATGCTGCAAGTTCTCGGAATTGTGACATCTCAAGTTTCATTTTGCCTGAGACTGATTTCATTGCACCTGTTTGGGCAGCGCCACCGACACGTGACACTGAAGTTCCCGTGTTAATTGCTGGTCTGATACCTGCATTGAAAAGATCGTTAACCAAAAAGATTTGTCCGTCAGTGATTGAGATAACATTGGTTGGAATATATGCTGAAATATCTCCAGCTTGTGTTTCGATAATAGGGAGTGCTGTAATTGATCCGCCGCCGTTTTTCTTATTCAAGCGAACTGCCCGTTCAAGAAGTCTACTGTGCAGATAAAAAATGTCTCCTGGGTATGCTTCACGTCCTGCTGGACGTCTCAAAACGAGTGATAATTGGCGATATGCCCATGCGTGTTTGGTTAAATCGTCATAGACAATCAAAACATCTTCACCTTTTTCGAGGAAGTATTCAGCGATAGCAACACCTGCGTATGGTGCGAGATATTGGAGGGCTGCTGATTCTGATGCTCCTGCTGAAACAACGATTGTGTAATCCATTGCTTCATCTTGCTTGAGTCTTTCAACTACTTGTGCGGTTGAGCTTTGTTTTTGGCCAATTGCGACATAGATACAGACAACTCTTTTAAGTCCTTTTTCCTGTGTGCGCTGGTTGATGATTGCATCAACTGCGATTGCTGTTTTTCCAAGTCCGCGATCTCCAATAATAAGCTCACGCTGTCCGCGTCCGATAGGGAACATAGCGTCAATTGCTTTAATACCGGTCTTCATAGGGGTATCAACACTTTCACGTTCGACAACACCTGCTGCGATTTTCTCAAGTGGCATAAGACTGCCTTTTTTGATAGTTGGTTTGCCATCAATGGGTTGACCCAGTGGATTAACGACTCTTCCAAGCAGATCGTCTGATGCGTTAATGGTTAATTGCTTTCCAGTCGTTTTGACAGTATCTCCTTCTTTTACTTTACTGCCACCCTCAAGCAAAATAATAGATGCATTATCTTCGTCAAGGTTGAGGATAAAACCAGTACTTCCGTCCTGGAAATCAATCAGCTCGCCCATGAAGGCTTTTGAAAGGCCTGAGGCGCTAATAACACCGTCAGTGTTTTTCTCAACTGCACCGATGTTTTGCGTTTTCGGATCAACATTAAAATTGCCGAGCCTTTTTTCTAATTCTTTAATAATATCGTTATTGTCAATCATATTAGTCAAGTTTACTTACATGTGCGATCAGGTTTTGGAAAATCTGATCAAGACTTATTTCGTATTCTACATCATTATCAACGATTCTGATGCCGCTGATCATCGATGGATCAACAGTATACATAATTTTTTTATTATTAAACAGTTTTTGAAGCATATCTCTTTCCTCACTGTTTAATGATTTTGGAACAGTTACAATTACCTGTTTTTTACTTTCTTGCTGTTTAAGTAGCTTAATATACTCCTTTAGTTGTCTGCGTGTTAATTTGTTTGCAACCAAATCGACAATGGACTCATCTAATTGATCTTGCTTGTAACTCTTAACAACCAGTCCCTGAATAAAATTTGTCATATGTTAGTTTGATTGCTTTTGTAAAACAGTAATTGCACGTTTTACAACTTCATCCTGCTCTTTATCAGTAAGAATCTTAGATAGTGATTTTCTCAAAAGTTCGACAGAAAGTCCAGTCACATCTTTTAATATCTTTGCTTCAACTTCTTTTCTCTCGATTTCAATCTGCGCTTTTGCGTCTATTATCATCTTCGCAGCTTCATTTTTCGCTTTTTCCTGAGCTTCTTTTCTGATGGTTGCAGCCTGCTCTTTTGCATCTTTTACGATTTGAGATGCTGATTCGTTAGCTTTTTTGACTATTTTCTTTTCTTCAGCTTCTGTTCGTTCAAGTGCTTTCTTTTGTTCTTCAGCGCGTTCAACAGTATCTTTTATTAAATCTTCACGCTTTTTAAGTATGTTAAAAATTGGCTTATAAGCAAACTTTTTAAGAATTAACAAAATAATGACAAAGTTTACAATTTGCGCAAGGACAATAAGTCCATCAATCCCAAATGTTTCAAAAATTTCCATAATATTTCTTTCCTCGAAATTCGAATTTCGAAATCCGAAACCCTTCGACTTTGCTCAGTATAATAATACCTACGTATCGTGAGCACGTCGAACAATTCCGAATTTCGGGTTTCGATTTTACTCGTTACCCAATAATTGCGAAAACTAATGCGTAAATAGCGATAGCTTCAGCAAAACCCATGGCGATGATCATGTTTGGGATGATCTTGCCAGATGCGTTTGGATTGCGGCCAATTGCTTCCATAGCTTTTGCGCCAATCAAACCAACACCGAGTGCAGGTCCGAGTCCTCCAATTGCTGCGATTATACCACCTGTAATTGAAATTTCCATATAATTCAAATCACCTCCCTTATATTTAGTGCTCTCCATGGGGAGTTGTAAAAATTCCCATGAATGCCATAGTTAATAGCCCAAAAATAGCTGCTTGCACCACACCGACGAACATTTCGTACATAATGAGCGGGATTGGCAGGAAGAAGGCAAATGCTGCAGACAGTGAAACGAGCATAACTTCTCCAACGAATATATTACCAAAAAGACGGAAAGAAAACGAGATGATCTTTGTGATTTCTGAAATAAGCTCCAAAACTCCTGTATAAAGAGCGAGTAGGTTAAATGATAAAAATCTACTAATGTATGATTTAAGACCGAGGGTTTGAATACTCATTGTGTGAGTCGAAACAAGTGAAACCAAAGCAAGCGCCATTGTTGTGTTCAAATCTGTTGAGGCACTTCGAATGAGATGCGCTTCATGTTCACCATGACCGACAGTTATTGCTGTGATAATTGGGAGTAGACCAGTCCAGTTTGAAATCAAAATAAAGAGAAAAAAAGTCATAACAAATGGAAAGATCTTTTTAGCATTTTGCGGTGCTACTTGATTTGTAAGATTATAAAAGCCTTCAATTACCATTTCGATAATACTTTGGAATTTTGTTGGGTTTAGCTTGGCACTTCTATAAATATAAACAGCAAGTGCGATCAGAATAATATCTACGAGAACGGTATCAACGATGGCGTTGGTTATAGGAAAGGGTCCGATGTGTGCGAGTGTCTCTGCTTTCAGTTCTAACATAAACTAAAAAAATCCCGATCCGACGGGACAAGCATATTTTAATTATTCTTAGGCGTTAAGTCAAGCTGTAGATGAGCAATTGGTGTTATGGATTCAGCAATAATTGCAGTCTTATCATTTTTGGTATCTAAACGACCGTCGATGAGAATGACAGTATCGGTTGTGAGGTGTTCTTTATATTGCTCAAATATCTTTGGAAAGATAACGCATTCTATACCTATTCCTTTTTCGTTTGTCAGCATAAGAAAAGCCATTTCTGCATTCGATTTTTTTGTGAAGATTTTTTTTGCATTTTCAATAATACCGCCAATTTTTACATGTTGGCCATCTTCTTCTTCTTCTAGTAGATCTATTTCGTGAGTAATATATTGTTTAATTGCAGATAGTGTATCCATATGCGGGTGTGAGGTAAGATAAAACCCAAAAAACTCTTTTTCGAAGTTTAATTTCTCAATTTTTGTAAAATCATCAACATCAACTTTTGTAAAAGTTATTTCTTCAGCAGAACTTTCTTCTTCTTCAAAAAGAGAAACCTGTCCTTCAGCGCTTTGCTTTTTTAATTGACTAACTTTACTGACTATTTCAGGAAGTGTAATAAGAAGCGATGCTCTGTTACCAAATTTATCCATGGCTCCGGCTTTTATCAAACTTTCCATAGTTTTTTTATTGACGGTGCTTAGATTGACGCGCATACAAAAATCTTGAAAAGAAGTAAACTTTTTTTCGGTTCGGGCTTGAATTATCGTTTCAATAGCTGCTGCTCCGACGTTTTTGATAGCAGAGAGCCCGAAGCGCACTTGTGTTTTGTCTTCAATTGAAAAGTCTGTTCGTGATTTATTAATGTGTGGAGGGAGGATTGGAACTCCTAGTCGTTTACATTCTGCAACTGCTTGGCTGACTTTCTCGTTTTTTTGCGGACCGGAAGTACCTCTCGATTCAGCTGTCAGAAGTGCCGACATAAATTCAACTGGGAAGTTTGCCTTTAAATATGCTGTTCGAAAAGCGATAATTGCATAACAAGCGGCGTGAGCTTTGTTAAACCCGTATCCTGCAAATGGAGCAATGAGCTCATAAAAACCTTCAGCTTGTTTCAGCGTTAAACCATTTTTAACACAGCCCTGAATAAATAACTCAGCCTGCTTTTTCATTTCACTCGCAATTTTTTTACCCATGGCTTTTCGGAATTTGTCCACCTCAAGCCAGGTATAACCTGCTAGTTCAATAACTGAGAGCAGCACGTCATCCTGATAGGTGAGCACGCCGTATGATTGTTTCAGAATTTCTTTTAGTTGAGGAAAAGGGTATGCAATAAGTTCAGGATTATGTTTGCGTTTAATAAATTCAGGTATGTTTGCCATTGGCCCTGGACGATACAAGGCAACCATTGCCTGCAGATCAAATATCGATGTGGGTTTGAGTTCTTTAATGTACCTTCTCATGCCTGCAGATTCTAGCTGGAAGATACCTGTTGTTTCACCTTCTGATAGGAGTTTGTACGTTTTTTCGTCTGTGATATCAACTTTGGTAAAGTCTATATCGACGTTTTGATTTTCTTTGATAAATTTAATAGTTTCTTCGATAATCGTTAAATTGCGTAGACCCAAAAAGTCCATCTTTAACAAACCCACGCCGTCTTCACCAACCGTGTACATATCGTATTGTGTTACGACTTTTTCACCGTTCGTTTCTCGCTGTAGGGGTGTGTACTCTGTAAGCGGCTTATCTGCGATCACCACACCCGCTGCATGAACTGATGCATGGCGTGCAACACCCTCAAGTTTTTTTGCTAGATTTAATAGCTTTTTTGTTTCAGGTTCGCTTTCGTATGCCCGTTTCAGATCAATACTTTGCGTCAGTGCGTTATCAATAGTCATAGATTGTCCTTGCCAACCTGGAGGAATCATTTTAGAAATCCTGTCAGGTCCCGCATATGGCATACCCATAACACGCCCGACATCACGCACGGCACCTTTGGCTTCCATCGTACCAAAAGTAATGATCTGTGCGACTTTATCTGCGCCGTACTTTTTAGTAACATAGGCGATAACTTCTTCACGTCTGATGTCTGCAAAGTCCAAATCAATATCTGGAGCTGATGGGCGATATGGGTTAAGGAATCTTTCAAATGGTAAATTAAAGAAAAATGGATCAGCATCAGTAATCCTTAGTGTGTAAGCAACGACCGAACCGGCAGCCGATCCTCTTCCTGGCCCGACAGCAATTCCTTGATCTTTTGCCCAATTCACAAAATCAGAAACCACGAGAAAATATGTTTCATATTTTTTCTTGGTGATGATTGAAAGCTCATACTCAATACGTTCCTTAATGTCTTCTGTAATCGTTTTGTATCGTATTTCGGCACCTTCATACACAAGCTGAGTTAAATATTCAGCAGGTGTTAATCCTTCTGGGACTTCAAAAACTGGCATATGCCATTTGCCAAGTATTATTTCAACATTGCATCGCTCAGCTATTTTATTTGCGTTTTCAATTGCTTCCGGAGTTTCGATAAATAATTTCTCCATTTCTTCGGCACTCTTGATATAAAAGTCAGGGGAGGAGACCATTGAGAGTTTTCTGTTCTTATCAAGCAGTGTGGATTGTGTTTGAATACAAAGAAGTGCCTCTTGTGCTTCAGCGTCGTCTTTTCGAGTGTAATGATTATCATTTGTTGCAACGAGTGGGAGTCCAAGTTTTTTGGAGAGTGCAATCAGTTTTTCATTGACAGGCTCTTGAGGAGGGACATCTAGATGATGTTGAATTTCGAGATAAAAATGATCGGGGCCGAAAATCTCGGCTAATTTGAGTGCTCGTTTTTCTCCTTCAGCATCATCGCCATGCATAATTGGTTCTGAGACATAGCCATTCACGCATGCACTCAGACAAATAATACCCTCATGATATTTTTTGAGAAGTTCAAGATCAGTGCGTGGTTTGTAGTAGTAACCTTCGAGATTGGCTACTGTGACAATCTTCATAAGATTTTTATAGCCTTGATCATTTTCCGCGAGTAGAATCAAATGGTTATAATTTTTGTCGACATCTTTTTCTTTATCATGAAGTGAACGTTTGGCGACGTAAATTTCACAGCCAATTATCGGTTTAATCCCCGCATCCATGCAAGCTTTATAAAACTTTATGGTACCGTACATGTTCCCATGGTCGGTAATTGCAAGCGCTTCCATCCCAAGTTCTTTTGCATATGCGACCATATTTTTTGTTTTCTGGAGTCCGTCAAGAAGAGAAAATTCAGAGTGGTTATGAAGATGAACAAACTTTGACATGCAAATTAATTATAACAGAATTTTGCATGGCTGTTCTTCAAATAAGTATTCATGGTTTTTAACAAAAAATTTATTTATTTATATTTTTTGCGGTTCCTCAGGAAGAGGAATCGAAGGTGATACTTGTCGATTTTGCCATCTTGTATATGGAGATTCTTCCATTCTACGTATTAACTCCTTTGCAGCAAGATCAGCACGCTGTTTAATGCTTTCAACCGCGTTGTTCAATTCTGCTCTTTCTTCAAGTTCAATATCTTCAAAAGAGACGACCCGGTTTCTTCCGTTTTGTTTAGCTGCGTAAAGAGCGGTATCTGTAGCCTTCTTGGCATCTTCTATTGAAGTCTCCGCAGATAATGCCGCAACACCCCAGCTAGCAGTAAGTTGATGATCTGTATTTATTTGTTTTTCTGAGAGTTGTGTCCTTAAAAATTTAGGCATATCTCCGCGTATGCCTTCAAGAAAATCTTTCGTTTCTTGAGGATTCATGTTTTGAAAAAGAATATAAAATTCTTCGCCTCCATATCGTCCGATGTAGCCTTTGTCACCTAAAACTTGTTTCAAAAACTCAACAGTTTTTTCCAAAACAATATCTCCCCCGTCGTGTCCAAGTGTGTCATTGACTCTCTTAAAATGATCTAAGTCCAATTCGGCTAATGTTGCACTCTTACCTGATGTTCTCACACCGTCAAATGCTTCTAGTAATTTTTGATCAAAACCTCTTCTGTTGTATGCTCCTGTTAATGGATCAGTTATACTATCTTTTTCGGCTGCATTTTTCAGCATTTCTTTTTCTGCTAAGAAAGTTGCTTCAACTTCAGCAATTATGCTCAATTCTTGGTCTCCCGTTTCTGTTTGGGTCTCACGCGAAGGCATGAGTGTTTTTAATCTTTCGAGAGCCTCAGAGGTTCTTTCATAAAAAAGTTCTCTAAATGCAGGATCATCTCCAAATCTTTTATGTATTAATATTACTCTTCTAAATTGTTCATCTTGCTTTGCTGTTTCTGGCCCTGTTGGTCGTTCATGACGCCTTCGCTCTCCTTGACGAACTAATGGTTTAACTTGAGTAGGTTCTGCAAGAAGACTTCCTAGAACTGGTTCAGGATGAGTAATATCATGGGTATTTTGTTCTTCAGGCATAATAGTACAACATTAGCAATTTTTGTACGAGTAATCAATAGTACTTTACTATTTGAGGGATTTTTTTAGTGTTATTTTTACTTTGTTCACGTCTACTTTCTTTCCGATTTTTTTCATTGTCTGACCGACGAGGAACATGAGTACTTGTTCTTTACCGTTCTTGTATTCTTCAACTGGCTTTACATTTTCGCTAAGTACTTCTTCAATTATTTTTTTCAAAGCAACTTCATCAATATCATCAGTTTTTTTCGATGCGACTAATTGATTTACCAGAGTAAGTGCCGTCATTTCTGGATGTGCAACTTTTTTATTGATGATAAAATTGGCGATTTCCTTTGGTTTGATTTTTTGTTCAGTACCGGCTTTTACTGCCTCTTCAAAGAAATCTGCTAATGGTTTTTCTCGTGTGAGTATCTCTGCATCGTATTCTGGGAGGCTAAATTCTTTGATAAACCGTATAAGTTTTTTCTCCGGTAATTCTGGCACTTCAGACTTTAGTCTGCTAATATCCTCTTTTGAGGTTATAATAGGTGGAATATCTGGCTCAGGGAAATATCTGTAATCATGTGCTTCTTCTTTTGATCTTTGTGAGAATGTTTTTTGACGATTCTCATCCCAACCTCTTGTCTCTTGTGCTGGGCGATTTCCTTCTTCAAGAATCTCTTCCTGTCGTTTTATTTCATATCTTATCGCTTTTTCGACAAAACTAAACGAGTTAATATTCTTTACCTCGACTTTATAATTTGGTAATTTTTTTGGGTCAGTAGATAGTGAGATATTTGGCTCAAGTCGCATTTCACCTTTGTCCATGTCTGCATTTGAGACATCCAAATATCTGACAATTTGCTGCAGTTTCTGGAGGTATTCCTTCACTTCAAGCGCATCATGGAAATCTGGCTCTGTAACAATCTCAACAAGTGGCACGCCACTGCGGTTAAAGTCGATGAGACTGGTCTTTTGCCCTTTCACTTCCTGATGAGTAAGCTTGCCAGTATCTTCCTCCATGTGAACCCGGGTAATTCTGATCGTTTTACCTGTGGAAAGTTTGATGGAGCCTTCATAACCGAATGGTAAGTCATATTGGCTGATTTGATATCCTTTGGCAAGATCTGGGTAGTAATAGTTCTTTCGATCAAATTTTGAGAACGAATTTATCTTGCAATTTAAGGCGTGGGAAATTTTTATACACCACTCGATAGCTTTCTTATTTGGTACAGGAAGGGCTCCTGGAAGTCCGAGACATACAGGACAAGTATGGCTGTTTGGATCTTTGCCAAAATAGTCAGCAGGGCATGAACAAAACATTTTGCTGTTTGTTTTTAACTCTACATGGACTTCAAGGCCGATGATTGGTGTATATTTACTCATAATTTTGGTTTTTTCGTCAGTACAATCGGGTTTTCTTGTTCATATTTGTAGGCTGCATTTAATACGATTTCTTCTGCAAATTGTTGTCCGATGATCTGCATACCGATCGGTAATCCTGCTTTATTAAACCCAACTGGCACATTAATTCCCGAAAGACCGGCAATTGATGATGGTTCGACCAAGACGTCAGCCAGTTCTCCAAACATTGATTGGTTTTCAGATGCGCCTATTGCAAGCGAAGTTGTGGGACTTGTCGGTCCAACGATGACATCGACGTCATTAAAAGCTTTATTGAAGTCATCGATGATGACGGTTCTAACTTTTAATGCCTTATTGTAATATTGATCGTAATATCCAGCTGAAAGGGTATATGCCCCCAGCATAACTCGGCGTTTGGCTTCGTCGCCAAAATGTGAACGATCATTGCCATACCGTATACCATCGTACCTGGCTAGGTTTGACGAAACCTCAGCTCTTTGAAGAATAGTATAGACTGCGATTGCGTATTTTGGATGGAAGAGTTTGATCTTTTTCACCTTTGCCCCCAGTTTCTCGAAAAGCTTGATTGCATCCTCTACAGCAGCTTTTACTTCTGGATCAACGCCTTCAAAATAATCTTCTGATATACCAATCTTTAAACCGTGTATATCTTTTTTAAGATTTTTGAGGTAATCAGGTACAGCATTCGGCGATGTGGTCGCATCATGCGGATCCTGACCAGCCAGGACTTGTAATATGAGTGCACTGTCTTCAACGGTTTTAGTGATTGGTCCCGGGCTATCTAGTGACGAACCCATTGCAACCACGCCGTAGCGGCTTACACGGCCGTATGTGGGCTTTAAACCTACAACTCCGCACCAACTGGCTGGTTGGCGAATTGAGCCTGCTGTTTCAGAGCCAATTGCAGCGACAGCTTCGTCAGCTGCAATACTCGCTGCTGCTCCACCTGATGAACCTCCAGGTAAATGATTCGTATTCCACGGATTACGGCTTGAGCCATAATCTGAAGTTTCAGTCGATGAACCATGTGCCCAGGCGTCCATATTTGTTTTGCCGAGCATGACGATGCCTGCTTCTTTGAGTTTGGTTACGACTGTTGAGTCAAATGGGGGAATGTAATCATCCAACACTTTACTTGATGCAGTTGTACGAATACCGTTTGTTGAGAAGTTATCTTTGATTGAAAGCGGAACACCAAGGAGTGCTCCGTCAACACTTTTTGAACGCTTATCATCAGCATCTTTTGCATTTTTCAATGCTTCCTCTTCAGTTACTGTCACAAACGCATTGATTTTTGGTTCAAGCTCTTTAATGCGCTTTAAATATGCTTTTGTTAGCTCGACAGAAGAATATTTTTTATTCTTCAGATCTTCAAGTGTCTGTGTAATGGTTAGTGATTTAATATCCATATTTTATAAGTTATTTTACTTGATTTATGCCATTAAGTTCCTTAACAAAAAAATCAACTCCGTCAGAAAGTAATCTAATATACGCTGTATTTCCGACCTTAATCTTATCCTGATAACTAAAAACTCCAAAATGTCTCAACAGTACATGTATCGGTCCACCATGCGTTACTACAAGAATTGTTTTCCCAGGACTCACTACTGCTGTTTCTCGTAAAAAAGTAATCAAACGGGTTACTAGTTCGTTATCGCTTTCGATATCAGGCTCAATTTTATGATGTATTCGTTGCTCATGTGTCAACTCTCCTAAAAATACATAATACGAGTCCCGGGCACTATATGGTTGCCCCTCGAATTTTCCAAACATTCTTTCGCGTAAAACCTCTGTTGTTTGGACCGCTAATTTCTGTTCAAGCGCTATTACCTGCGCTGTCCGCTTTGCCCGTAACAGATCTGAAGAAAAAGCCAAATCAAATTTTATTGTTTCGAGTTTCGAACTCAGTTCCTTTGCTTGTATTTCTCCAGTTTCATTTAAAGGAACATCAGTATGTCCCTGTAATTTTTTTTCTATATTCCAATCTGTCTGTCCGTGTCTGACTATGTAAAACGTTGTTTGTGTTTGCTTAGGCATTATCTAAAATAGCGTCTACTTCAAATGAACCTTTAAGTATGTTTTTCCCATTTGAAAGTGCTTGTTTTTGTGTGAGCGATGGGTGAGCAATGTCTTCTCGTAAAATATTTTCAAGTCCTGTGACGTTTGAAGTAGGTTTTACTTTATCAGTGTTTATTTCCGAAAGACTGTCGACATAGGTTAATGTTTCCTCAAGTTGGGATTCAAACTTTTTCATTTCCTCGTCAGAAAGTGGGAGGTTAGCGAGTTTGGCGATATGGGGAACATTGAGTTTCATGACGGTATTATAGCGCAACACCCAGCCTCTTCGCAATTGTTGACTTAGCCTTGTCTTCAATAGTATCGTCAAGGACTTCAAGTTTTATGTGTTTCTCATATTTTACCTCGAGCGCTTTTGTAATAAGCCAATCAGCAAGGCCGGGATTCTTTGGGAGTAGAGGACCGTGAAGGTAACAGCCAATAGCGTTTTTATACACAACACCTTCGGTTTCGTCTTCGCCATTATTACCGAAACCTTTAATGACTTTAGCCAGTGGTTTGGCGAGAGCTCCTAAATATGTTCTACCGCCATGATTTTCAAAACCTACAAGAAGTGGATTTGGATCAATCGTATATGGACTCGTTTTTATATTTTCCAAGATTATTTCTGCCGCGAGATTTCCGATAAGTCTTGGTTTATTTACGCCTGGATGCTCCGTGTACATATCAAAAATACCCAAACCTTCAATTCGTTTACCCTCTGCAGGTTCATAATAGTTACCCATGAGTTGTGGTGCACCACAAACGAAAAGTGCAGGGATATTTTTTTCGATAAGTTCTTTTATAAGTTTTTGCTTCTTTTTGAGGTTTTCAATGACAATTTCTTGTTCACGGTCTTGTGCCCCGCCGCCGAAAAGCAGATCAATTGATCTTAACTCTGCATCTGTTGTAGCAGCATCAATCTTTTGTATTGTAACTTTAATGCCACGCCACTCAGCTCTTTTTTGTAGGACAGTCACATTCCCTCTATCTCCGTATGTGCTCATGAGCTCAGGGTAAAGCCAACCGATTTTGAGATGAAAATTTTGTTTCATAATATTTTTTTACCTGTTAAAATTTTTCTGACTTCAAGCATAGCAGAGTACGTGGGGAGGATAAAAAATGTTTCGTTTTGCGCGGTAGCATGTGTCCCAGATTCAATTGCTTCTTCGAGATTTTCAAAGGTCTGGTAGTTTTTATAGTCTTCATATTTCACTCGCAAGGCCATATCATAGACCCGATCACCAGCGAGCAATATTTGGCTGAAATTTTCAATTCCTGGTAAATCCACATCCCAGATCCAGGAAACATCGCGTCCATCGGGAATTCTGTCATTGAGAACGATGAGAAGTGTTTTTGCACCTTGATCTCTAATAGCGGTAAACGACTGATTGAAGCTCGTCGGGTTTTTTGAGAGAAAAATTTGTACGTTTTTATCTTTATATTTTATGATCTCTTGTCTACCAAAAGCAGGTTTGAAGTCAAGGAGAGAATTACCGATTTGCTTTTCGGTTAATCCCGTTTGCTTAAGCACAAGTGTTGCAGCCAATATATTAAACTGGTTATAAATGCCTGAAAGTCCGCACTCAGCAGCAAGTGATTTCGTTATTTGTGGTCGATTTAGTTTGCAGTGTTTGCAATACCAATCGCCAATATGAGAGAAATATGTTGCTTTAAACGTAAGCTTTTCATTACATCTTGGGCAATAAATTGAATCCGCTGCATGCTGCGGTGTTTGATTGTCTGTTGCGTTTTCTATACCGAAATATGTTGCTGTATAATCATTGCCTAAAAAGGCGATTTGAGGATCATTTGCATTGAGTATTAGTTTCGTTTTTTCAGGTAAATTTTTAATAGCGTCTTTCCATTTGCTAGCGATTGTATTTACTTCGCCATATCTATCCAATTGGTCTCGAAAAAGGTTCAGGAGTAATAAATAATCGGGAGTTACTTGCTTAAGAATGAGCGGCAATGCATTCTCATCGACTTCAAAAATAGCGTAATCATGATTGAGTTTTCCGGAAACATTGGTGTTTAATAAAATTGTCGAAGCGATACCGTTGAGCAGATTTGCGCCAGAATCATTTTGCAACACAGTAAAACCATTGTGCTCAAGGCTGGTTTTAATTAACGCTGCTGTAGTCGTCTTCCCATTCGTTCCCGCGACAATAATAATTTTAATTTTTGAAGCGTCAAGAATTTGTTTGATAAATTGTTTATTACCCTTAAGCGCTATATGTCCAGGCCAGGTTGAACCATTCCCACGATTCATGAGTCGGCTTGTCTTTGAAAGTGTTTTGCCTATCGCAATGAGGGTATTGTTTAGCATATTTCTATTATACTAAAGTTTCTTCTTACATTGATCTGAGGATTCGGACTCTTTCTTCAAGTGGTGGGTGAGTGCTGAATAGATTTGTGAGCCAGCCTGAAAATCCTTTGCCTTTTAAGGGGTTAACGATAAATAAATGAGCAGTTGCTCCGTTGGCAGCTTTCAGTGGTTTTGGGTCGCTTGAGATCTTTTCAAGGGCACTCGCTAGTCCTTCAGGATACCTTGTCAGAAGTGCTCCTGATGCATCAGCGAGGAATTCACGTCTGCGTGATATTGCAAGCTGTATAAGACTTGCGACAACTGGTGCAAGGATTGCCAGTGCTATGGCCACCACAAGCACAATGCTGCTTGATCTGTTATTTCTATCATTTCTCATTCCTCCCCACCACATATGCCTCATAAAAAGATCAGCAAGCAGTGAAATAAAACCCACCAATACTGCTGTTATTGCCAAAAGTCTTGTATCATAATTTTTTATATGCGAAAGTTCATGTGCGAGTACACCTTCAAGTTCCGTTTTATTTAATTTTTCAAGGATACCAGTCGTGACTGCGACTGCTGCGTGCTTTGGATCACGGCCAGTTGCGAAGGCGTTTGGGGACGTGTCATGCATGATATATATTTTGGGCATAGGCATGCCTTCACCTATCGATAAATTTTCAACGAGGTTAAAAAGTTCAGGGTGATCGTGCTTTTTAATTTCTTTTGCACCTGAGGTGGCGAGTACCATTTTGTCTGCATTGAAATAGCTAATAAAACTATAAATGACTGAACCGATAAAAATAAAAATTCCTAAAGAAGGATCGTAGCCTGCTCCCTGCACGATGACATACGCAACAGTTGCCGTAAAAAGGATAAAGAGGAAAAGGATAAGATAACTTTTCCAGATATTAGAAGAAATAGCGTTATAAATTGTCATAATTAAGCTTGAAATCCGAAACAAAAACAAATTTCAGAATCATCGTTCAATAACGAGTGTTATTGAATTATGAAATTTTAGCTTGTTTCGAATTTCGGATTTCGTTATTTTAGAACTGTACCTTAACTGGTTTTCGTTCTTCTTCACTGACTTCAAAAAATTCTGCTTCCTTAAAGTTAAACATCTTTGCAACTAAAGAACTTGGGAAAACACTTAGTTTTGTGTTGTAATCAAGTACATTGCTGTTTAAGAATTGTCTTGAGTAAGCAATCTTGTCTTCAGTATCAGAAAGTTCCTGCTGGAGTGCCATAAAGTTTTGGCTTGCTTTCAAATCAGGATAATTTTCCGCAACAGCAAACAATGATTTAAGTGTGTCAGAAAGGAAATTATTTGCTTCAGCTTTTGCTTGTGCTGAGCCAGCATTCATTAACGCACTTCTTGCTTTCGTAATATTTTCAAGCAGTTCTTTTTCGTGTTTGGCGTAACCTTTAACGGTTTCGACAAGGTTTGGAATCAGATCAGTTCTGCGCTTCAGCTGTACATCAATTTGTGACCAAGCTTCCTTAATACGAAGTCTCGCTGTGACAAGGCTGTTGTAGACAACCCACACATAAATAAGAATGACAGCAATTGCGCCGATCAGAATAATTGGTAAATCCATAATTACTCACCCCCTTTAAAAAACTCTTCGATTTCATTATATGACTTTGTATTCATAATGTCATCAGGCGTTGCCCATCCGCGTCTGGCTACTGAAACGCCGTATTCCATCATGTCCATTTGGCTTTTGTCGTGACTATCTGTATCGATAAAGAATTTCACACCTTTTTGTCTTGCCTCAAAAACTAATTCATCAGGTAAATCGAGTCTCAGTGGCCATGAGTTAATCTCTAGTGCTTTATTATTCTCTGAGGCAAATGTAAAGAGCTTTACCCAATCAACTTCATAACCAGGACGCTGATTAAGCAGTCTGCCTGTTGGGTGGGCGAGAATTTTCGCTTTTGGATGGGATAAACCTTTGAGAATTCTCTCAGTCATCGTTTCCCGATCCATTGCAAATGAGCTATGTATCGAAACTATTGTTGCATCTAAAAGCGATAGGGCATCATCATCTACAGCGAGCTTTCCGCTAGGAAGAATATCTGTTTCGAGTAATGAAAATATACGAATAACATTTTTATACTTTAGGCGTAAATCTTCGATATGTTTTTTTCGCTTTTCTAAAAGCTTATAAATTTCTTTTGGAGTATGTCCTGATTGGCTTGGGTTATGTTCTGAAAACCCAACATATTTGTATCCAAGTGAAAGTGCTTTTTCGATCATCTCTTCCATAGAGCTTTGTCCAGCATCATGGCTCTCTTCTATAGGAAAGCTTGAATGCAGATGAAAGTCACCTTTTATGTCACTTAGTTCTACAATTTTTGGCAACTTATTTTGGAGAGCAAGTTCAATCTCCCCTTTATCTTCGCGCATTTCAGGTGGAACCCACTGCATGCCTAATGTTTTATAGAACTTCTCTTCAGAATCAAAGAGTGTATAAGGATCATCTGTACCTTTTTTTCGCATGCCGTAATCAGAAAGTGAAAGATCGATAGTAAGTGCATATTCACGCAAACGAACATTGTGAGCTTTACTTCCGGTGAAATGTTGTAATAATGCCCCAAAAGCTTCAGGTTTTTCGACCATCAAATCAATTTGTCTTCCACCAGAAACGAGTATGGAAGACGTGCGTTCACCACGTTCAATGATGCGTTCTTTTAACGGGTAATTAGTAAAATGATCAAGAACTGCTTGTGGATTTTTTGTTGCAACTGCGATATCAATGTCTCCAGTTGTTGAGCGTCGTCTCCTCAAACTCCCTAAAGGTTCTACTCGTACAACATCTTTTGACTCCTTTATATATGTAAGTATTTTTTTAGCAAGCTCATTTGCATAGGGGAGCACCATTCTTGCGGTTTTCGTTTTACCACGTCTATATTCTTCAATTGCCTGCAAAATATCTTGCTGAGATTTTTCACCAAAGCCTGGAAGGTCAGCAATTTTCCCCGATTTAGCAATAGTTGCAAGGTCAGTAATTACCGAATCAGGGTTTTTCAAATTAAATTCGCTCACTAGTCGGAAGGCTTTTTTCGGTCCAAAACTCGGCACATCCAGGAGTGGGAATACTGCTGCTGGCACATTTTTGAAAATTGCTTCAAAGTGTTCGACACTTCCTTTTTCAAATAATTCCTTCAGATGACCTTTCATCGAAGATCCAATGCCGTCGATCTCATCAAGTTTGCCTTCTTTAAAAAGAGCTTTCAATTCATGATGTGAACCTTCGATTGCTTCTGAAGCTTTTTGGTATGCGATTATTTGAAATCGGTACTTTTTTTCATCAATAATTGAATAGGCTGCAGCGATATTACTGAACAGCCTACTGATTTCGATATTTGTCATGGAATATAGCAAGTGTATCAAAGGATTGACGAGCGTGCAAGATTGGGCTAAAATACAATTTACACAAAACTTAAAACTGAAGACTAAAAACTTTTTTTAGTTCAATGTTTTTTAGTTCTCAGTTTCGCTTTGCGAGCTGGGGTGGTAGCTCAGTTGGTTAGAGCGCCTCCCTGTCACGGAGGAGGTCGCGGGTTCGAGTCCCGTCCATCCCGCAAATTATATTTATAGGCTTCATAACTATTGCAAATAATAATAAAACACTGTATACTTTACGGTAATCCTTGCCCCCTGCCAAATCACAATAACTGCTCTGAGAGGATATAAAAGTGGCTAGAAAATCAACAAAAATTATTAAACCCATAGAGATTGAGGAGGAAGAAACTCAGTCACGCAGCAATTTATTTGACTATCTCCGTTTTGGAGAATCATACACCAGTCTTGTTCTTGGTATTATCGTTGTTATCATCTCAACAGTTTTACTTCTCTCATTTGTTAATAATAGAAACACAGAAAAAGATACACCACAGCTTCTTTCCCAAAAAGATATAGCACTTCCATCGGCACCTTTAACAACAGAAACACCAGATCCTGAAAAAGCAGAAGTAAAAAATACACCAACTCCAACACAAGTGCCGACACCAACAAAAGCACCAGCAGCACCAACAGCAACGCCAACAAAAAAACCTGAACCAACTAAAGTAGTCGCACAAGCAACTCTAACTCCAGTTAAAGTCGCTCAAGCACAGGGACAGGGAACAGTAAATCCTTCAACAGGTGAATACACCGTTGCTGCAGGAGATTCACTTTGGGCGATTGCAGAAAAGCAGTATAAGAGTGGCTATAATTGGGTTGATATCGCACGAGCAAATAATTTATCCAATCCTGGAGCCTTAAAAACTGGACAAAAATTGAAAATGCCTAAAGTTGAACAAAAAATAGCAACAGTTAAGCCACAGCAAAATCAGCAGCAAGTTGCTACGAGTAAAACAAAAATTACTGGTGCCGACTATACTATAGTAAAAGGTGATACCTTGTGGGATGTTTCTGTAAGAGCATATGGTGATGGTTACCAATGGAAAAAGATTGCTGAGGCAAACAAACTAGTTAATCCAAGTCTCATTCACAGCGGTAATAAATTAAAAATCCCTAGAGGCTAATATCTTGCCTATAACTCCTCAGTGAAATCTTTTCCCGAATCTGTTATCATTTCCTTGTATTTCTGCGGGGTTAGTACACCGGTAGTATGCTGCCTTCCCAAGGCAGAGAAGCGAGTTCGATTCTCGTACCCCGCTCATGATGAGAAAGAAAGCTATCATTATAGATTTAGACGGAACAGCAGTTGATTCCCCTGAACAGAAATTACCTACTGAGCGATTATGTAATGCAGCAAAAAAACTGCAGGAAACTTTTTACCTTTGTGCCGCAACTGGAAGATGTTGGACATTTGGAAAAGATATAATTCAAGGACTAGATTTAAAAGATCTATGTATTATTTCTGGTGGAACTCAGATTTGCGATCCTCAAACAGGCGAAATAGTTTGGCAGAAGGATATTAAGGAACAGTCTTTGCGTGAAGCTATAGTTATATATTCTGAAAACGGAGATCAAAGACTCATTTTTAATGATTATACGGAAGATGATTACTTCAATGGAGGCGTTTTACCCAAAGATTTCGATTGTTCAGTAAAGGTAAATTGGCTGTCACAAAGCTTTGTACCTGATGATTTGGCAATTAAGATGCAGAAGAAACTAGAAGCAGTTGAAGGAATTACCTGTGTTATGGTTGTTTCTCAGAAAAAAGGTTGTCGCGATCTCCATACAGTCAACGAAAGTGCAACAAAGGAGCATGCTATTGCAGAGTTGTTAGCTAGGCTTAATGTTAGCAGAAAAGATGCTATTGGTGTTGGAGATGGACATAATGACATTCATCTTTTTAATGCAGTAGATACCAAAGTCGCAATGGGGAATGCTGTTAAAGAATTAAAAAAAACTGCGGATTTAATAATTGGCAGCGTTCAGGATGATGGTCTGGCAAAGTATTTTGAAGAAATTCATAGCTAATAGGTGTCAGCTTAATGTTGACTTATTGACAGCTTTAGTTTGATTTGATAACATAAATCGTACCCCGGTACTTTAAGAATACATTGAAGAATAAAACTAAATACATATTTGTTTCCGGAGGCGTTATCTCTGGTATAGGTAAAGGCTTAACATCCTCGTCTATTGCCCTCCTCTTAAAACAAGCAGGATATACAGTTGCCCCTATAAAATTTGAAAACTATCTCAACCTCGATGCAGGCACAATTAATCCTATTGAACATGGTGATCCGTTCCTTTGTGAAGATGGTACAGAAGGGGATATGGATATTGGCTCATACGAAAAGTTCCTTAACGAAGATATGGGCAAAGAGAGCTTTGTTACCATAGGACGAATTTATCAGACAGTTATTGATAGAGAGAGACGATTTGAATATCACGGTGAAGATGTTGAGGCTATTCCGCACATCACTGATGAGATCATTAGTCGTGTCAAAGGAATAGGCGAGAAGAGGAAAGCAGATATCGTTTTAATTGAGCTTGGTGGTACGGCTGGTGAATATCAGAACATTCTCTACTACGAAGCATCACGTATTATGACGCTTCGTAACCCTGGAGATGTTTTGCATATCCATGTATCTTATGTACCAACCCCAGGGCATTTGGGAGAGCCAAAAACCAAACCAACCCAGTTATCAGTTCGTACGCTTAACGGTTTGGGTATTCAGCCGGACTTTATTATTGCTCGTTCAGAAAAGCCCCTTGATCAGAGACGCAAAGATCGGTTTGCACTTTTCTGCAATATGCATCCAGAAGATATTATTTCCAATCCTGATATCCCAACAGTTTATGAAATTCCAATGGTGCTTCAGGCGCAGGGATTGGTCAAACGAATACTTCATAAATTCAAACTTCCACAGCGTGAGCCTGACATGAAAGAATGGAAGAAATTTGTGGCTAATGTAAAAGCTCCAAAGAAAAAAAAGATAACTATTGCGATTGTGGGTAAATATTTTGGAACAGGTGAGTATCAACTTCGTGATAGCTATGCAGCTTTGTTTGACGCTATTGACCATGCAAAATGGCAAGTCGGTGTCGATGTTGAGACACAATGGGTTAACGCAGAGCTGGTTGAAAAGGAAGGCGTAGAAAAAGTTATTGGAAATCCAGATGGCATTATTGTCCCAATAGGTTGGGGAGAAAGAGGTGCTGAGGGAATGATTGCTGCAGCAAATTATGCGAGAGAAAAAAAGATACCATATCTCGGGCTTTGTTATGGGATGCAACTCGCTGTTATCGCTTACGCGCGTGGAGTGCTAAAATGGCGGGATGCAAACACAACTGAAAATGATCCAAAATCAAAGCATCCAGTTATCTATCTTATCCCTTCACAAAAAGAGATTATGGAACGTCGTGCGTATGGAGGGACAATGCGTTTAGGCGGTTGGGAAGCAATTGTCAAAAAAGGGACTCGTGCATTTAAACTCTATGAAAAATATGACCAGTTCATTAATAAAGCAAAAGGTCTGACGAGCGAACGTCATCGTCATCGCTACGAGTTTAATAATAAATTTGCAGAGGACTTCGAAAAAGCTGGACTTGTCATTAGTGCTAGATCTGTTGAGGAAGGACTCGTCGAAATCATCGAAGTTCCAGATCATCCATTCTATATGGGTACGCAAGGACATCCAGAATACAAGAGTCGTCCACTTCAACCCCATCCAATATTCCTCGGTTTCATCGAAGCCTGCAGTAAGGATAAATAGCTTTATCTCACTGCTTGAGTAATTGGTAGTTTTCCGCTATAATACATATCTATGTTACAAACTGTTACATTTGCACCAGGCGATATTATTAAAGTTCACCAGAAAATTCAAGAAGGTGAGAAGACTCGTATTCAGGTTTTTAAGGGTACGGTCCTCCAAATTCGTGGTCGTGGTGAAAATAAAATGTTTACCGTTATGAAGATGGTTGGACAGATTTCAGTTGAGAGAATCTGGCCGCTACATTCTCCCATGATTGAAAAAATCGAAATAGACGCACATCCAAAAAGACGCATCAAACGCGCAAAACTCAACCACCTCAAAATAGCTAAGAAATAATAGTATCTTCCTTTTAGACATCGTGCTAATCTAAATAGAGTATGACTCTTTTTAAAAATATCCAAGGCAAACGAGGAGAGGATTTAGCTGTTTCTTATCTAAAATAACTAGGTTTTCAAATAATTGATAGAAATTTTAGAATCCGGGGTGGAGAAATTGATATTATTGCAATTGAGACTTCTCAACTGACAAGTCAGAAAACCCTCGTATTTATTGAAGTAAAAACAAGATCAACCGGAGAAATTGGCACGCCGCTTGAAGCGATAACGTATTATAAGTTGAAATCACTTATGAAGACTGCTTCATATTATTGTATGAGAAACCCGCATTTGCAAAAACTTATGAGAATAGACGCTGTAACAGTCGTATTAAACACCCACAATGAGCTCTTAGAAATAGAGCTTGTAAAAAACATTAGTTAGGGTGTATACTATATGTTAGAACTTACCCTCATCTTGGCCATCACCTCTATGGGACATGGCAATGAAGGAGGGTTTTGTTTTTTTAACATATGCATAGAAATCCTGTAAAAATAGTAGCGACCACTGGTCCCGCAACTGATAACTACGAAACAGTCTTAGAGCTGGCACGTTCAGGTGTCAATGTCTTTCGTATTAACTTGTCTCATGCAACACAAGAAGAAATTGATAATCGTTTTGTGTGGATTCGAAAGGCTGAAAAGGAGCTTGAAACACCTCTTGCCATTATGGGTGATTTAGCTGGACCAAAGATTAGAATTGAAGAAATCGCTGAAGGGACAGTTATAAAATCCGGAGATATGGTTACTATTCACAAGGAACATATCCAAGGTAATGCTACTAAATTTTCATTAAATTTTCCTGATATTATTGAAAAAATTGAACCAGGAGCTGTTATTTACGTTGATGACGGTGCAATTAAAATGCGTGCTGAAAAACGCGTGGGTGAAAATTTGGAGGCTACCGTTACTGTTGGAGGACCATTATCATCAAGGAAAGGTTTTCTTGCCGAAGGTATTGCACTGAGTAAAACAGGAATTTCTGCGAAAGATAAGGCTTCAATTCTTGAAATGGTGAAAAAAGGAGCTGACGCACTGGCAATTTCATTTGTTCAAACAGCACAAGACGCAATTGAAGTAAGAAATCTGCTTCCAAAAGATTCTCCTATTATGCTAGTCGCTAAAATTGAAACGGCAAGTGGAGTTGATAATGCAGAAGAAATTCTCGATGTGGTTGAAGCTTTACTAATCGCACGCGGTGATATGGGACTTGCTGTGCCTATGGCAAAAGTGCCACATATTCAAAAAGATCTCATTATGATGTGTTTGCGTAAATCAAAACCAGTCATAACCGCGACTCAAATGCTTGAATCTATGGTTTCACGTCCACTTCCAACAAGAGCTGAAGTGACAGACGTTGCAAATGCTATTTTGGATGGAACTGATTGTGTCATGCTTTCAGCTGAAACAGCTCGAGGTGAGTTCCCAGTTGAGACAGTTAAAACGATGGGGAGTATTATTCATGAGGCCGTCAAACACCAGGGACATCTCGATTTCTATGAAGGACGCATGGTAGGTGACGCTATTAGTGCCTCAGCAGGAAACATTGCTGATCAAATTCGTGCGCAACTTATCATTGCCTTTACCGAAAGCGGCAATACAGCCAGAAATATTGGAAGACATAGACATAAGGAATATATCGTTGCTCTTTCTCCAAGTCTGACGACAGTTCGTCAACTGAACTTCAGTCGCGGTGTGTATCCACAAGTTATCGAACCGACCAAAGATTTTAAAGATTTCCTCAAACAGGCTAAGGACATAGCAAAAACAAACGCTGTTCATCAATTAAGTGAAGGTGATGACTTTGTTATCGCCGCAGGTATGCCTTTTGGAGAAGCTGGTAGTACCAACATGATTTTTGTAGAAAAAGCCTAATTTACTTCTTTTTTACTTTCCGTATTTGATCCCTTATCGCAATTGCTGTTTCGAAATCCAGTCTTTCGGCTGCAATTTTCATTTCTTTTCGTAAGTTTTTAACCAAATCTTGGCGTTCATCTGGCAAAAGGACATCTTTTTGACTAAACTGCATCAATGCATCAATTGTTGGTTTGCCTTCTTCTTCTTCTTGCTGCTCAACCAATTTTGCCCGGATATCTTTGATAATCGTTTGGGGCGTAATGCCGTGCTTTTTATTGTATTCAAGTTGAATTTTACGACGTCGTTCGCCTTCTCCAATCGCTTCCTCCATAGATCTGGTCATTTTATCTGCATACATAATAACTTCAGCATCGGCATTTCTGGCTGCGCGTCCCATGGTTTGAATAAGTGAGGTTCGTGATCTCAGAAATCCTTCTTTATCAGCATCAAGTATTGCTACAAGTGAAACTTCCGGTAAATCCAGCCCTTCACGAAGTAAATTAATACCCACAACGACGTCATGTTCCCCTGATCGCAAATTATCCAACACATCTTGTCTATTGAGGGTTTCGATATCGGAATGCAGATAGGCAACCTTGACACCGTGTTCCTCGAGATAGCTTGTTAGTTCTTCTGACATTCGTTTGGTCAATGTCGTCACGAGGACGCGTTGTTTCTTCTCAACACGTTTTTTAATTTCTTCAAGTAAATCGACAATTTGTCCGGCACTTGGTTTGACTGTTACAACTGGATCAACAAGGCCAGTAGGCCTGATCAGCTGTTCAACAACGCCATGATCGGATTCCTGCGAGAGTGATATCTCATAATCGTTTGGTGTTGCTGAAACATACACAATTTGATTGGTTTTTCTCATAAATTCATCAAATTTCAGCGGTCTATTATCAAGCGCTGAAGGAAGTCTGAATCCGTAATCGATAAGGGTTTGTTTTCGTGCTTGGTCGCCGTTATACATGCCTCTGATTTGCGGAAGTGTGAT
Source organism: Candidatus Levyibacteriota bacterium (assembly GCA_052034235.1). GTDB lineage: Bacteria > Patescibacteriota > Microgenomatia > Levybacterales > UBA12049 > JBPOIT01. The sequence continues at coordinate 216,670 of JBPOIT010000005.1, read as the reverse complement.
ATGCGATTCATCTACAAGGAGCAGCCAATCATCAGATGCAGCCTGGAAATAATCAATGAGCGAGTAAGGAGGTGAGCCTGGTGGGCGATTGTCAAAATAAATTGAATAATTCTCAATACCGTTAACATAGCCGATTTCGCGAAGCATCTCGAGGTCATAATGCGTGCGTTGTGCAATTCGTTGAGCTTCGATAAGTTTATTTTGTTCACGAAACTTTTTAACCTGCATATCAACATCAGCATTAATTTTTGCAAAAGCATCATGATAACTTCGAGGATCGGTCATATAATGTTTGGCTGGGTAAATGACCGTTGCGTCCAGTGGTTTGAGAATATCTCCAGTCAGTGGGTCAAATTCATACATATTGGTTACTCTGTCCGAAACTTCAATACGGATACCATGGTCAACATACGCAGGGAAAAGATCAATTGCGTTGCCTCGCACTCGAAATGCGCCTCTTTTGAATTCGTAATCATTGCGATCATATTGCAAATCTGCAAGCCTGATAAGTATATCTTGTTGGGCTATTTTGACGCCTTGTTTAAGTTCTAGTGCAAATTTGCCATATTCCATAGGAGAACCGATGTTATAAATACACGAAACTGAGGCGACAACAATGACATCCTTACGAGTAAGCAGGTTTGCCGTTGCAGCGAGCCTGAGTTTATCAATTTCTTCATTTATTTCAGATTCCTTTTCGATATACGTATCAGTTGTCGGTACATATGCTTCAGGCTGGTAATAATCATAATAAGAAACAAAATAGGAAACTGCATTATTTGGAAAAAAATCACGGAATTCCTGATAGAGTTGTCCTGCGAGTGTTTTGTTGTGAGAGATAATCAGTGTTGGCTTTTGAATTTCCTGGATAACATTCGCCATGGTAAAGGTTTTACCACTCCCTGTAACCCCAAGAAGCACTTGGTTTTTGACATCATCTTTTAGGTTTTTGGTAATCTGTTTAATCGCACTTGGCTGATCACCCGTAGGTTTAAATTTGGATTCAAGTTGAAATTTCATAAAAGCATTGTAGCACAGACGATTAGATATTTATTGTTGAGCGGTTATTTTGAAGCTGTTACCGTCTTTGTGTCTTTTACTGCAGAAGTTTTTTTCTCTGCTTTGTTTCCTCCAAGTGTAATCATAAGGACGGCGGCGATGCTGAGGACAAGGCCGAGAATTTGCATGGTCGTGAGTTTGTCTTTCAAGATAAAAAATGCCAGAATCGCAATGACTCCTGATTGGAGGCCTGCGCCAATTGCTATTGCAAGTCCAGGGTTTGGTGCGTTATTTGCTGCCTGAAACAAAGCAAGATTGCCAACAACACTGAGTATACCAATAACAAAAAGGAGGCCAAACGTGCTAAACGAAGGCTGTATTTTGTATTGCAGGACGACAAATGTGTGATAGCAGTAAAAAATGGTAAAGATAACCCCGATTCCAAGCATCACAAATGAGACAGGTACACCCTTTCTTGTCAGAAAGGTAATTAAGAAGGACATGACTGAAAGTGTTGTGAGTGCGAATATAGATTGTGTGAGCCAATTAAATTGCATATTGGATGAGTTTACGATAAATATCGTGATTAGACAAGTCTTCCTGTATTCCAGGTTCCGTTTGATTGGAGTAAAAAGTTATCTATGAGTCGGGTTTTTCCAAGTTTAACAGCAATCAACATAAGGGAGGGAGCTGCAAGTTTGTTTTGTTTTTCAAATGTTTGAGGATTTCGAATTTCAATATATTCTAGGCTCAAAAGGGGCTCTGAAACGAGTATCTCACTTATTGCGTCTCTCACAATGTCAACATTTTTGTCCAGATTTTTGTCAAATATCTCTTTGCCTTTTTGTAGTGCTTTGTAAAGCACTGCTGCTGCTTTTCTTTCATCAGGAGTTAAGTAGACATTACGGCTGCTCATTGCCAAACCATCTTTTTCGCGGACTGTGGGTTCTACGTTGAACGTAATAGGTAAATTAAGATCTGTGATCATTTTTTCAACAATAAGTGCTTGCTGGGCGTCTTTTTGTCCGAAATAGACATTTGTAGGTTTGATGATGTTAAACAATTTCAACACAATTGTAGCCATACCGCGAAAGTGTCCAGGGCGAATAGCACCTTCAACTTCAGTGACGAGAAGTCCCAGTGGGTCAACGTATGTTTGAAAACGCTCAGGATACATCGATTCAGCGTTTGGGGTAAAAACGATATCAACACCAACTTCTTTAAGTAATACGGTATCACGTTCAATATCCTGAGGATAGCGAGATAAATCTTCGTTCGGACCAAATTGTGTTGGATTTACAAAAATACTCACGATAACAACGTCATTTTCCTTCCTGGCTTTTCGCACAAGTGAAAGATGCCCTTCATGCAAATAACCCATGGTAGGAATAAAACCGACTGTTGTTGCAGCAGTGTATGAAGTTCGTATTGCACGCATTTCCTGAACCATATTTATCTTTAGCGGAGTTATTTTCATATGAGCATTGTAGCACAGCTTTTTGAGCCTATGCTACAATTGTTGCGTGAGGAAGTTTATCGAAGAAAAATTTTGGTTGCTCCTGATTATTGCTTTAGTTTTAGGTTTGGTTTCGCCCTTTTTAGGTAAAGATCTTTCGTTTCTTATTATTCCGAGCTTAATGGTTATTTTGTTTTTAACGTATTTAAAAATTGATTATCTCGATATTTTATCCCATGTCAAACAGCCCAAATTTATTGCGTATGTTTTATGTATTTATTTACTTCTTATTCCTGCTGTTTTATATGCAGTAGTTTCATTTATGCATCCGAGTTTGGCAATTTCCGTCTTACTCTTATGTTCAATGCCTCCGGGCGCAGCTGCACCGTTTTTGACTGATCTGATGAAAGGGAATACGACTCTCAGTATCGCAGTCACTTTTTTATCGTATATCATTGCGCCTTTTACTGTAGTTGCTTTATTCTTTTTTCTCACGCAAAAAACTATTCAGCTTGATTTGTGGGGACTTGCACAAACACTTCTTCTCATTAATTTTCTGCCGCTCATTTTCTCTCAAATCGTTCGGAAATATAAAAAGGGACTTATCAAACGGACACAAACATATTTCAGTGTTACTAACATTGTTCTTATTACATTGATGGTCTATATCATCATTGCCAGCCAATCACAACAAATTCTCAGCCAGCCGTTATCAAGTTTGATTAGTGATACCTTTTGGCTTTTCTTCATATTCACAATTCATTTAATCGCAGGTTATTACCTCGCATTCTGGCGTAAAAAGGACGAAAAAATTGCACTAGCAGTTTCAAAAGCGTACATGAACAACGCACTTGCGATTGGTCTTGCCTTTAGTTTTTTTGAACCAAGAGTAATAATTCTGATGGTTTTGTCAGAAATTCCCTGGAATACAACCCTCGGTCCGTTTCGATATCTTCTTTTGAAATTAAAATAATATAAACCCTAACACTATACGTAAGATTTGCATTTTTGTATAATTACAGGCTAATGAGTGCAAAAATTGAATCAGGTACAATAGTGATAGTTGGACGACACGGACGTTCTCGCGCAAATGAACAGAAATTGATTGCCGGAGGTTGGAATGTAGCGCTTGTAGAACAAGGTGAAAAAGAGGCACTTGAGCTAGGGGAACATTTAGAACCCTATCAACCGATTACTCGCGTATTATCTTCAGATCGACGAAGAGCTGCAAGGACTGCATTCTTAGCGACTGGAAAAGTACCAGAGCAAACTTTATGGTTGAGAGAGCGGCATTTCGCAAGTCTTGAAGGTGCTCCTGTTACTAAAGAGATAGTTCATTTTTTATATGGGCGGTTACATCAAGATAGATATCGAGACCAAATAGTGCCAGGAGCCGAGACTGACGAACAGATGGAAGATCGTTGGGGCCAATTCTTTAAGTTATATGGTTCATCACTCGAAGGTGAGACAAGTTTATTAGGGACACATGGTGGAATGATGGTAAATTTATTGCATACCATAGGTTATGAAGACGGAGCAAGAATTGCGCATGTGGATAATGCAGCATATGTTGTTTTTGTTGCTCCAGGAATTCCTCGTTTGGATAATCTTAAAGTTGTTGAGGCTAGAGGGATAAAAGTAGCAAGGCGTTAATATAACCTATAGCAAGTTGACCTATTTTGTATCAAAATGATTTATTGAAAAAATACGCGAAATGTCGTATATTTTTTGTTAATGCCTGGAGTACTTTATCGAAAAGAAAGACAAGTTTTAGAGTTCCTCGTTCAGTTCCAAAGTAAACATGGATATTCCCCAACACTCGTCGAAATAGCAGGAGCAACAGGTCACCGCAGTGTTTCAACAGTTCACGTTATTATCCGCAATCTTGTCGATAAAGGATATGTCCAGAAAGTCGACGGCAATGCGCGTGTGTTGAAAGTGAAAGATGAGAATGTCATCTCAACTTTTATGGGTACTGAGCCATCGATTGAGTTACCGCTTATGGGTTATATCGCAGCAGGCAAACCGCTTGAACCGCATACCGATCCGAACGCAACGTTTCAAATTTCTGCTAGTATGCTGACAGGTTCCAAAACAGCATATGTTTTGCAGGTAAGAGGTGAATCAATGATTGAGGATGGCATTATGGATGGGGATTTTGTTGTGATTGAAAAAGTTGATCGTGCAACCAATGGTGAAATAGTGGTCGCACTCGTTGATGATAATCTCGCGACGCTTAAGAAATTTTATAAAGAAGGCGAGCAAGTAATTCTCAAACCCGCGAATTCAACCATGGATCCAATTTATCCCAAAACCCTTAAAATTCAGGGGAGAGTGGTGGGACTTGTGAGACGTTATTAGTTTGGTTACCTTTAGTGTATAATAACTTATAGAACTGTTCTTTAGGAACAGTTTTTTTGTAAATATGGGTACACTTTATTTAGTTGCGACGCCAATTGGAAACATGAAGGATATTACACTTCGGGCAGTGAAGACGCTGTTTGAGGTTGATGTTATTGCGTGTGAAGATACGAGACGTGCAGGGCTCTTGCTTGAGAAAATAACCGCTCCGTATACAGCCCTTGCTGGACATGAACCAAAACAAAAACCGAGGTTTCTTTCATATTTTGATCAGAATGAGTTGCAGCGAATCCCTGAAATTATCGCCATGCTTCAGTCTGATATGAATGTAGCGCTCGTTTCAGATGCTGGAACACCTGCCATATCAGATCCAGGATTCAAACTTGTGAGAGAATGCAGAGCACAAGGCTTAAAAATCGAAGCACTTCCAGGTGCATCATCAGTCATAACATCGCTCGTTGTCTCAGGTCTCCCAACAGACAAATTTCTCTTCGCTGGCTATCCACCACATAAATCCGGCCACAGAATAACCTATTTCGAAAACCTCAAAAAATCTCTCGAACACACGACATTCACCGTGGTCATGTTTGAAGCCCCGCACAAACTACTCAGAACGCTTGAAGACATGCAATCAGTCATAGGAGACATCCCTATCGTCATAACCAGAGAACTCACAAAAATCTATGAAGAGGTTCGACAAGAAAAAATCTCAGAAGCCAGAACTCATTTCAAAAAAACAGAGCCAAGAGGGGAGTTTATTATTTTATTACACATTTAGAATTCTTTTTGAGAATGACCTAATTATCTGGTTCTGCCTCGGTGCTCAATACCAAATGCAGCAGTTTTTCTCGGTGGTTCTTCTGCACGATGTCTTCCACGAATACGATGAGGATCAGCAGTACTTGTTTTTGCATTAGCAATCTCTTGTAGTCTCAAAGCCCGTAAATCTGCCACCGTAGGTTTTTTAGGCGGAGATTGAGTCCATGGTTTTTCGAATAAGATACGTTCCCTTCTTGTTGGTCTAATTGAAAATTCAGATCGAGCCATGATTAAAGTATAACATTTTATTAGGGAAACAGCAACTATAGGCTTATTGTTCAGATTGTATTTCAGTACTCTACTTTCAATAGAATCTCATCTGTTACGTTGCTCTTACGGAATTTTTTTATTGTTGTTACGCTGGGGGTTTAATATCTATTTATAACATTAATAATCCTTAATAAAGATTATTAATACACTGCCCATATTTGAGGATAATTACGGTCGCTTACAAGCGACTGTTTTTATTGTAACTAAGCAGTATTTTCTTTTTGACCTCTGACTTCGGTTGACGTTACTTTTCCTTCTGAATCTATTTGATAGACAAATGGTTGGCCGGTGGGCATTTCTAGTAATGCAATTTTGTCATCCGGGATGTTTTGTAAATATTTGCTTAAAGCACGGAGACTGTTACCGTGGGCAGCGATGATGACATTTTTACCTTCTTTGAGTTTAGGCAAAATTTCTCGCTCGTAATACGGGACTGCGCGATCGTAAACCATTTTAAGCGATTCTCCATTTGGTGGGGGATAATCCCAGCTTCTTCTGAGTTTTTGGAATTCTTCTTCACCAACTTGCTCTTTTACCTGCCATTTGTTTTTGCCTGTGTAATCGCCATAATCCCGCTCATCAAGCGCTTTATCAGCGGTAGGTGTGAGATCTGGTTGGCCGAGGACTTGTTTAATTTCTTCAAAGGTTTGTTGAGCTCTTTTCAGTGCAGAAGTATATGCAAAATCGAAATGAATATCTTTGAGGAGATTGCCAGCCTCTTTTGCCTCGGAGTGGCCTTTTTCACTCAAATCCACATCAGTCCACCCGGTCCACTGACCAAGCGCATTCCAAACCGATTCACCGTGTCTAACGAGTACTAGATATGCCATAGAACAGAAAACTAGTATACGCTATAATAGGCAGTATTTACAACTGTACATATGGCAAAAGTAGAAAGAGGATTTCATTCATTAGCGGAAATTGAAAGTGCATCATTAATAGATCAACCCCCAAGAGTAACGTTTGATTTAAAGCTACCAGGTATAGTTCCAACTGAACGAATAGGCATTCATCTACGCAGGCTTCATCGAATGATGAACATGGGAGGAATAAATAGATTGCAGGTAACCGGTCATTCAGGACCATTGGATCGTCAACAGCCAATCATCTCTGGAGTAGCTGGTGAAGGAGTAGCAACTGCCGAAGGTGTATTTGATAAGCATACTTTAAAGAGCGGTTCACAAAGACGCCGACCATCAAGTAATGATCAATCTCCATATCTTGCAGGTAGATGGGTTGATGTGACTTTACCTATAAATATTACTGATGTGGCTGATAGAATAGGCAGAAAACAGCAAAGAATACGAGACCCTAAAGCGTGGGCAACAGAACTCAATCAGGATATAAAAGACGGTATTGTGCAAGAGGGAATAGAACATCTTATTTTCAACTTGTCTCTTGAAGACAAATTTGATATGGGGTATGTTGGACTCGTAAGTGTAGCTATGGGTTCTTCTCTTGCGATAGGAGTAGGTGAATTTAAGTATATAGTTCCCTCGATTATACTATCGACTTTTTTTGGTAGCGCTGGAGCAAATTTTACTAATGGCATTGATCATTACCGGAAAAAATATGATAATGATTTTAGAAGATCTTTATTTATTGGACCACAAATTGATCGTGCTTTAGTGTTAAGTACTATGTCTCGTCAGAGAATTATTAAATAATTAATTTTTTCCAGCGTTTTCTATTCGGGACTTTTCGGCTTCTTGGATTTGTTTGCGGACTGTATGAATTGCGTTTGGCTCGACACTGATGCTGGTGACGCCCCAATGGACGAGTTTTTCGATAAGTGCCGGGAATTGTGATGCGGTTTTTCCTGTTACTGAAACCGGTGTGTGATGTTTGTGGCAGATCTTAATTGCTTGCTCCAAAATCCAGAGAACAGCCGGATCATGCGGATTAAATTCTTTAAGCACTTCACTATTATTTTTATCAACACCCAAAAGCAGCGAAATCACCGTATCCAAATCAATCATAATGCCGTCGATCCCGTCCATAATGTATGAATCAAGCGAGATGAGATTGGCAGGAGTTGAGACATTCATCCAGAGTTTGAGCGTCGGAGTTCGATGCAAACCTGCAGCAGTCATGAGCCGTTTGATTTCCTCAAGTTCCCTCCGCGTTCTGATGAAGGGGACTGAAAGCCATATATTATTGCAGTTATTTCTGATCAGTCTCACTACTTGAAGTTCCATTGCAAATAGTCTCGGTTGATGCGTTATACGATACGCACCGTGGAAACCAATGAGAGGATTGGTTTCGGTTGGTTCGTATAGTTTTCCACCGTCGAGCTGTTTCAGCTGCGTTGTTAAGAGATCAGTAAAGCTGTACACAACTGGTCGCGGCGCAAATGCTTTGCAAACTGTCTCAAGCTGCACTCTAAGTTTATCTCCAAATATTTTTTCTGATCCATGGCTAAAGAGTTTTTGTGGATGAACACCGATATCTTTGAGCAGCAAATCTGAATGAAATGCACCTATGCCTTCAATATGTTCATGCGCTATTGCTGCGGCGTGTGTGGTGTCGGTGATCGTTGCATACAATTTCGTTGCTGTACTAATGCCGTTGTGCGGTTGTGCTTGCACTGATCCTCCAAATACTTCTCCGGTTGTTCCATTAACTGTTACAATTGCACCCGAATGCAGAATTGTCATCGCTCGATCGGCACCGATAATTGCTGGAATTCCAAGTTCGCGTGAAACATGTGCCGCGGTTGAAACTCTTCCTGCTTCTTCTGTGATAACTGCGGCTGCTTTTTTGAGATAAGGGACAAATTCAGCACTAGTGTGCGTCGTCACAAGCACATCGCCGTGATGGACATAAACAAGTTCTTTTGCATGTCGAATCACTCGGACCGGACCTTTTTTAAGACCTGGGGACCCAGGTGTTGCTTTTAAGAGTAGCGGAAGGTAACGAGATGGAGTCGCGTGCAACTGAGCGTGTTTGGTATGTGGTGATAGGTCAAGTTGTCTAGTTCTTATGAAATAGATTTTGTTTTTTTCAATTGCCCAGGTAATAAGTTGCGGAAAATAGGAATGTTTTTCCAATTTTTTACCCATGATCGCAAGATCAAGAATTTTATTATCAGGTAATTTTTGCACTTCTATAAACTTTTTAGGTACAGGAGTTTGTTTCATTTGTCCATCATTTAACACGAGCATTGTTTCCTGTGTTCGGATCTTTTTGGCGCCAATGGTGCAGTCTTGTTTGGTTACTTCATATTGGTCTGGGAGTACACTATGATGCGAAAATCCATAAACAGCTTCAACAAGCATGGTGTTACGATCGTGATTAACGGGGTTTTGCGTCAAAATAATACCTGAAACCTCAGGCAGAATCATTTTTTGCACAATAACTGTTGTGTTTGTTTGAAAATGCTCTTGTCCCGCACGATGTTTTGCCTGAAGTTCAGCCGGTAAAAAGAGTGATGCCCAGGCTTCACGAACTTTGAGGATGACATTTGTGTCACCTTTTACATTAAGAATTGCATGCTGCTTTTCATCATCGTGCTGAGACAAACTGACACTAACAGTTGCGTGGCGAAAAAGTCCGCCCATTTTGTCATATTCAGTACTAATGTCTTTTATAAGTTCCGAAGACAGATGTCCCTGCATGATAAGTTTTTTTATATATCCTGAAATTTGCATGAGAGATGTCATATCTTCGTAATTTACGGTTGATAACAATGCGTTTATGCGGGTTGGCAGATTATTTTCGTGCAGGAAGTGCTGAAACGCGTGATTGGTGACAATAAATCCAGGAGGTACAGGAAAACCAGCTTGCATCATTTCACCAAGTGAGGCAGCTTTTTTGCCTACTTCTTCGACATCTTCTTTATCTATTTGATGCAACAACAGAACCGAGGAAAATTTTCCGGACATACATCTATTATGTGTTTGAATGCCATAAAAACACAAGTATGCTTTACTGATACATAATTATTTAATGATTGCATTGACATAACAGGAGTTCCTAAGTATAGTAATTAGTGACTATGGAAGAGGTAGACAAACTCAAATACAGGACGCTTTATGTCCAAACAGCACGGGCTTACGTTAGGGATATGCAGGCAAATCTCAGTAAGCTTCTCACGGGAGACGACAACGCTGATGCTGTTAATGTCGTGCATTTGGCATCTCATTCGCTTGCAAGTCAAAGTCTCTTGATGGGTTTTTCAACGACAGGTTCAACTTCATTTGCGATAGAAAAGATATTTAAAGCAAAAATGGAAGGAAATTTAAGTTTTAAAGTAGCCACACTGCAAATGATAGACAGTATCGTCACAAAAATAGCCCTTTCAATTGATGAGATTGAACAAAAAGGACATGAACTTGATTTAAATGATGAATCAAAAGAACTAGAGTCAATTTTACGTTTGTAGGCTTGCACAAAGGTAATTATTAAGACATAATTAAATCGCTATGAGAATATTGCTTGTTGAAGATGATAAATTCTTTCGTGATTTCTACGCCTTTAAACTTCAGGAAAAAGGTATTCAGATTGATATCGCAGATAATGGTGAAGAAGGTCTGAAAAAAATCAGCGAAAATCCACCAGATCTTGTCCTGCTCGATCTGATTATGCCCAAAAAAGACGGTTTTGAAGTGCTTACAACAATGCAGCAGTCAGGACTTACCAATACAATACCCGTGCTTGTCTTTTCTACCCTTGGACAAGAGAAAGATATTGAGAAAGCGAGACAGCTGGGAGCACGCGGCTATATTAATAAGAGTTTCTTTGATTTTGATAAACTCTTCAATCGCATCCTCGAAATGGCAAAGAAATAAATTTGCCGATTGAATTTTCCCCCTGAACAATGGAAAATGAAAGGAGACCACGCAAAAGTGTTGTCTTATTCTGCCTATGTTGTTAACTGACGATCAGCTTAAACAGCTCATACTTAATGTTAAGATTCTGGATCAAAAAAAGCTTGACGAAGTAGTGCTGTATGCAAAAAACAGTGACATCCCGCTTACTGACGCTCTTATTGAAAAAGACGTTGTCACTGATGAAAACCTCGGTATTCTTATTGCTGATGCGGTAAAAATTCCTTTTATTGTACTTGGGAAGATTTCAATTCCTGAGGAAGCTTTTCGAATTATACCTGAACGTTTAGCCCGTAAATATAAAGCTATTCCGTTTGCCCGTGATAAGGAAGGCATTAAAGTAGCAATGGCTGATCCAGCCAATAAACTTATCCAGGAAATGATTGCGCGAAAAACCGGTCAAAAGGTTTTTCCGTACCTTGCAACAGAACGAGATATCTACAATAAACTATGGTTATACCGTAAAGACCTTCAGAAAACGTTTGACGTTCTTGTTTCAGAACAAGTTCATACAGCAGCGAAATCAACCTCTATTGAGATTCCAATTGCAAAAATAGTTGAGCTTATCATTCAGTATGGCTATCAGGATAGAGCATCAGATATTCATATCGAACCTGAGGAAAAAGATACGCTGGTGCGTTTTCGTGTTGATGGTATTTTGCACGATGTTTTGTATCTGCCCAAAAAACTTCATGAGCAAATCTCAACCCGCATAAAAGTTTTGTCTTCACTTAGAACTGATGAACATCAGGCTCCTCAAGACGGCAAACTCAGAATCGCACTTGATGAAGAAGATCTTGATATTCGTGTTTCTATTTTGCCGGTCATTTACGGTGAAAAAATCGTTATGCGTTTACTTGCTTCGCATTTCCGTCAGTTCTCACTCGCGGATTTGGGTATGACACAGGCTGATTTGGACAAAGTGACGAACTCGTTTAAAAAGTCATTTGGTATGATTCTTTCAACAGGTCCGACTGGTTCAGGTAAATCGACATCTATTTATTCTATTTTAAAAATCATCAATACGAGGGAAAAAAATATTACGACAATCGAAGATCCAGTCGAATATCGTTTGAAAGGCATTAACCAGATCCAAACCAATGCAAAAGCAGAACTCACTTTTGCGTCCGGTTTGCGTTCTATCCTTCGCCAGGATCCAAACGTTATTCTGGTTGGAGAAATCCGTGATTCAGAAACTGCAGGCATTGCGGTTAACGCAGCTTTAACAGGGCATTTGGTTCTCTCAACACTCCACACAAATGATGCAGCAGGTGCGCTGCCTCGTTTGACTGATATGAAGGTTGAACCATTTCTTGTGGCTTCAACCGTGAACTGTATTGTCGCTCAGCGTTTGGTTCGAAAAATTTGTGAGATGTGTAAATCATCAATGGATGTTACAACCGATCAACTGCTTCAAAATTTGCCTGCAGAAATGATAAAAAAGCATTTCGGAACCAAACGCGATGTGCGTATATATAAAGGCAAAGGATGCGAAGTTTGTCATTTCACCGGCTATTCAGGACGTTTGGGTATTTTTGAAGTGCTTGAGGTTGATAACAACATTAAAAAGCTCATCACAGAGCATAATGATTCAGATGTGCTTCTTAAGCAGGCTGTTGCAGACGGGATGACAACGATGCTTGATGACGGTCTAGTGAAAGTCATCAAAGGGGACACGACGATTGAAGAAGTATTACGTGTTACAAAAGTCGAAGCTCTATAAAAGATGAAAACCTTCAATACTCAGCTTTCAAGCAATGATAAAATTGCGCTCGTCAGTAATCTGCACACGATGCTTTCATCAGGCATTCCAATTCTTGAAACTGTCCAGTCGCTTCTTGAAGATTCAAAGGGAGCTCAAAAAAAACTGCTTGAGCAAATGAAAGCTGATCTCGGGCAAGGACAGCACATGTATATAACCTTTGAGAAATTCCCAAAGATTTTTGACAAAGTGACAGTAAGTATCGTCAAAGCTGCCGAAGAGTCGGGTACGCTTGATACGGCACTTGCTGATTTGAAAAACACCATAAGAAAAGATATTGAGTTTAATGACAAGATCAAATCAGCACTGATTTATCCAATATTTATCATGATAGTCTTTGTCCTTGTGCTGCTCGTCATTCTGGTTGTTGTTGTCCCGAAGATTTCAACTGTTTTTGTTCGTTTAGGAGTTGATTTGCCGCTTCCGACACAAATCATGATTTTTATGTCTGATGCGATTATGAATTATACAATACCGATTATTGCTGTCACAGCAGCGATTGTTGCTGGCATTGTCTACGTTTATAAACAAAATAAAATGGTGCTCGTACATGCGTTGACTTCTCTTCCGCTGATATCACTCCTTGCGCAGCAGATTGATTTGACTAGATTTACAAGGAGTTTGTATTTACTCCTCACTGCAGGTTTGCCAATCACTGTTGCATTGGAATTGACACAAGATGTGGTTATGAAAAAAAATATTCGTAACGCAATTGTTCATACAAAAAATGTTGTGTTTTCCGGAAAAAAATTGTCTGAAGGGTTGAAAGACAATAAAAAAGTTGTGCCGCCGATTATGATCAAAATCATCGAGGCAGGCGAGCGCTCAGGTTCTCTTGATAGAGCGATGCTTGATGTCTCTGAGTATCTTGATTACCAAGTTTCAAGTACCTTAAAGACAGTAACCGCGCTTATTGAACCGATTATGCTTGTCGGGGTGGGAGTATTGGTAGGAGGAATGATGATGGCTATTATTGCGCCGATTTATCAACTTATCGGCTCTGTGGGAACCAGGTAGACATGACAAATGAATGAAGTACCGAAAAGACTACAATCAGGTTTCACAATGGTTGAATTACTTCTCGTAATGTCGATCTTTGCAGTGATGACCGCGCTTGCAACCGTAAGCCTCGGAAATTTTCAACAGAATTCCCAAATCAATGCAGCAGTTAATACACTTGTTACGGATCTCAAAGAACAGCAAGTAAAAGCAATGGTCGGAGACACGCAAGGCAGTGGGGATTCAGCAAATTATGGCATTCGCTTCAGTACGACAAACTACACGCTTTTTCGAAATAGCTATGGCACAGCCAATTTTACAATTACACTTCCCAGTACCTTAACAGTCACATTCGCATCTGCAGGTGCGGATTTGGTATTCTTAAAAGGGAGTGGTGAAATTCCAGGTTATGCAAGTAGTTCAGCTGTGATTACGCTTACTGACACGATAGATGGGAATCAAAAAGTGATACGTTTAAATAGATATGGAGTTATTACCAGTGCGAATTAAAATCATAAAACTGAAAGGCCAAATGCTCGTTGAGCTTGTTCTCGCGATTGGACTCGCCGCTATTATTTTGCCGGCTCTTCTAACAGGCCTTGTTGCATCACGTGAAGGCAAACCTCAGCAGGAACAGCGAGTGCGGGCAATTCAAGTGATGAAGGAAACAGAAGCAGCAGTCAAAAGTATCAGAGATACAGGCTGGTCTTCGTTTGCAGTCAATGGCACATTTCATCCTGTGATTTCAGGATCAAGTTGGGCACTCAGCACAGGTGCGAGCACATCTGGCGGGATTACGAGTAAAGTGGTTATTAGCGATGTGTACCGCACGTCAGTTGGAGCTATCATCGCCCAAGGAGCTCCGGGGAGTATCCTTGATTTATCAACCAAAAAAGCAGATATAACTGTTTCATGGTCACAACCAAAAACGTCATCAATCTACTCAAGTCTCTATTTAACGAGAATACAAAATAATTCAGCTTCTGATTCAGCAAAAACTGAATTTGATTTAGGACAATATACAAATCTGGTTTCGATTTCAGGCATAGGCAATGACGGGGCTATCCGTCTCTCAAACAATAATAAAGCTAAGTGGTGTTCCCCTTCTTTTAATAGTTCAACAATTGATCTTCCTGATGGGCCGCCAGTTGCTGTTTCTGCAACAGCTAGCGCTGTTTCCAATACTATTCCCAATGATGTTTTTGTCGCTACAGCTCCTTCCACATCAAGTGTTATCAAACTTGCCCATGTAAATGTCCCTGCAGACGTTGCAACACCTACTGCTACGCTGCGTGGTAAATTCACGATGGATGCAGGACAATTTGCCAGTGGTTATTCTCCACAGACGATCTCCGGGTTTGATAATAATTTTAAGACGACAGATGTGGTGTATTACCGTTCATCTGGCGGCAATACCTATGCACTACTCGGCACCAATCTGACAGGTATGGAGGTAATTGCAATTCTCGTAAATGACGGCAATAATGCTACAGATAACGAATTCCAAGATCCAGTAAACAAAATTTATAAATTTAAAACCTTTTTTAATACCAAACGGTATTCAAGTGTGGCGACCAACGATCAATCACCATATGGTTACGGTGCATCGACAATTGCCGCACTTGGAACAAGAGGCTATGTTGCATCCGGTGGCTATCTCTATGTCTTCAACCTTGCCAATATTGATACTGCCACCACAACAACAAGTCTCCCAATGCTAGGATGTAGAATCCAACTCGACGGCTACGAATGTAATCCTGGTACAACAGCAACTGCTGAGAAATACGACCCTGGACAATCTGGCACCTCTTGGGGAGATGATACAACACCTATTCATAATGACTGCTCTGACGGCGGAAATATTGAATTGAAAGCTACAAATGACATTTTCCCCGTTTCAGTTGGGGGTAGTACCTATGTGTATGTTGCCGTTGGTGGTGTTACCAATCCTGAATTTGAAATAGTGAACGCAACAACGGCACCGACTAGTGGAACCTCACTGACTGGCAACAGTTGTGGTACAACATCGAGCAGTAATTCAAGTTGGAGAAGAAGTGGAACACTTGATTTCAATAACCAAAGTGGAACGGAGGAAGCAGCAAATTCTGTGTTTGCGAAGTCGGATGGTAGTCGAGCATATATATCATCAAACGGAGGTATTGATGGCAATGGTAATGGTCAGGCTGATAGTAAGCAGTTTTATGTCTTAAATACTACTTCAAAAACTTCTCCTTCATTCCTTTCTGGATCTGGTACTCCGTCCAGTGGCTATTATGAGAGCGCATCTCCAGCGCCTGCCGCTGATGTCGAGATGTATCCCCGAAGATCAATGACAGTTCTGAATGGCGAGCGGGCAGTGCTTGTGGGCAGTGATGCAGTCTCTAATGGAAACGATGCAGAAGAATACCAAGTACTTAATATGGACACAGAAGCAACGCCCACATATTGTTCAGGCGTTAACTATGACTCAGGCTTCAATGATTTAACCTACGTCTCAGAAAAAGATTATGAAACGTATATCTATATGATCGCTAATACAACACTAAATGAATTAAAAATTATTGAAGGAGGTCCAGACGATGCAATATACGTCCCAAGCGGTTCCTACGAATCCCCAATCTTCGATACCGCATCAGTAGATGGAAGCACTGCTCTTAGAGCATTTAACAGATTACTATCCAATATTTATCAGCCGGTAAGCACAAGTGTCAAATTTCAATTAGCCATTGCTCCAGCTATCTCTGGAAGCTGTAACAATTCTACCTACGATTATGTTGGACCTGGAGGAACTACTGCCCCAACAGATACATTTTCCACAGTTAGCACAGGAAATGTCGAATATACTAGCGTTATTCCACTACTAAATGTAGGTAACTATCAAAATCCAGGCAGGTGTTTTCGCTACAAAGTCTTTATGGAAACAACAAATCAAATGATTTCTCCATATCTTTATGATATAAGCTGGAATTATTCACAATGAGAGAAAAGCTATATTTATAGTATAAAATGAAAACTCTTAAGCTCTGCATTATAAACCCTTATTTGGACAAAATATTCCAAAGATGCTTATCAAATTTTATTTAATTTTGCCAAATCGATTATTCAACCTTTGCAAAATGACGGTGGTGGAAACGAGCCAACACCAACTCCACAATCTGGCGGATCATAATTCTAGATTAATTATTACGTTAGTTAACTAGCCTCTTGAAAGTTAGGGCGTAAACCGATACGCTCAATAAAGATATGAGATTTCGACGAGTTAAAAGATTTACTTCTAAAGGGTTTACGCTTATTGAGTTGGTTTTGTATATGGGGATGATGTCTATTTTGGTGGGGGTTTTGGGGATGATATTTGCGACCATTGTGGATGTGCAGCTGGAATCAGAGGCTGCTTCTAGTGTTGATCAGGATGGGAGGTATATTTTGTCCAAGCTCCTTTATGACACGAAATCGGCAACCAATATCGTTGAGCCGAGTGATCCGGGCGAAACCTCATCTACTTTGCAAATGACTATAAATGGGGTAGGATATACTTATAGCGTCAATGCAGGCGGCAATCTGCAGGTTGTAAATAATTACGGGAGCAATACGCTTAACGGTTTTGATTCTCAGGTTTCAAATGTGAGTTTTCAGCGGATTGGAAATGGAAGTGGCAGCGATACAGTTCGGTTTAACTTTACGGTTACTAGCCGAACGCAGCGTCCGTCAGGTCCAGAATCGAGAGATTTTCAAACGACATTGTCCAGAGATTACCGATTATAACGGCGTATGAAATATAAGTATTTTATAAAATCTGTTTTTTCAGAGCGCGGTCAGGCGCTTGTGACGCTTTTGTTTTTTTCAGTGATCGGTCTCACAGTTACGTCGGCAGCTGTTGTGATGATGCTTGTTAATTCAACAAGTGGCATGCGACTTCAGGAAGGAGAAGCTGCGTATCAAGTAGCCCAAAGCGGCGCTGAAAATGGGATGCTGCGCCTTTTACGCAATCCAACGTATACAGGGGAGACAGATCTACCAATTGGGAGCGGCAGTGCAGATATCGTCGTTACAGGAACAGGTCAACCGGGAACACCGTTTACGATTAGATCGACTGGGTCAGTCGGGCAATATATTCGTAAGGTTGAGATACAAGCAACATATGTAAACAATTTATTGCAGGTGCAATCACAAAGGGAAGTATATTGATATGACAGGCAAACCAGGAATTATTTATTTACAAAAAGACAAGTTTCAGCTGTATTCACCGCTTTTGCGGCAAATTATTGAATTCAGATTTGTGCCGGAAATCGTGAGAGATTCTGATGTCATCAATCCGGAGATGCTGGAAAATTTGATTAAAGTGTTTGTTACCAATACCAAACTTCCACCAAGCAGCTTTACAATTATTCTTGCGGACAATGCGTATTTTGTAAAAGATTTTGTTTTGCCAGCCCCTCCGCCACCGCAAAAAGGCCAACCGGTTGCACCACCACCTCAAATGACAATGGAAACAATACATGTCCTTTCAATGGATTTTGTTGAGCACGTTCCTTATGAAAATGTCGTTAGTAAATCAATTCCTCTTAAAAATGGTATTCGAGTTTGTGCTGTGAATAAGGACTTTTTTGAAGCGATTAAAAGTTCTTTCACCAAAATAGGTTTTGCAGTGGACGCTGTCTATCCAGGCTTTATTCTCGGAGGTAATCTCAGTGCTAAACCGGTTTTGGATAATACGCTGGTGAGTACATTTTTTGCAAAGGTAAATACGCTGAAAGAGTTTGATTTACTGCGTGCGGAAATTTATAAACCGGAACCACGAAAGGGAACTGAAACAAGTGTTGAGATGGAGATTGAAGATTTTGATGAAAAGAATAAAAAGCCTGATAAAAAACGTCTCTATATCATGGTAGGCTTTTTGGCTTTCTTATTGATTATCCTGGTAGTAGTTTATCTCCAAAGCCTGAATCAGCCGCCACCGAAAAAAACCTCTTCAACACAACCAGCAGCAACAGCCAATACAATTGCTGCACCTATCCCGACGATTGCTCCAACTGCAGCAATCGTTAAAGCTCCAACACTTGCAGTTCAGATCACCAATGCATCAACTTCAGACACAGCAGCACAAACCCTTAGGGAAGGTCTCGGCAAATTTGCTTTTAAAACACTAACACTTTCAACACAAAGCAGCGCGACTCCGACAAGCACGGTTGTTTCATTTTCCGGCAACGTGACACAAGAAGTGAGAAATGCAGTTCTTGATGAAATTAGAAAAGTAAAAACCAACATTACTGTACAAGAAAGACAAGATGGGGAATACGATATAACAATTGTTCTCGCTAACTAAGCACAAGTTTTCGTTTTTTTTTCGAAAACTAGTATATTGACAATAACTCTACAGTTTGTAAATATTAATACAGATCAATAAATAAATTGATCAACAAAAAACATGACTGTCCAAAATTTTAAATCCCAAAAAGGTTTCACACTCATCGAACTCCTCGTCGTTATCGGTATTTTAGCAGTCCTTCTATCAATCACCCTTATCGCTATCAATCCAGCAAGACAATTCTCACAAGCAAATAACACAAAGAGATCATCTGATGTAAATGCTATCCTTAATGCAATCGGCCAATATCAAGCAGATAACAATGGAGCTCTTCCAGCAGGAATGCCAGCTGCAGGAGCGTCTGGAACGATCTCAGATGCAGCACAGGATATTTGTGGGGCACTTGTCACCCAATATATCGCGCAACTTCCAGTAGATCCATTGACCGGCGGTGGCGTTGCAATCGCATCGACATGCCCAGCAGGATATGTAACCGGATACACAGTAGCAGTCGGAGCGGGTGATAGTAGAGTGACAATCACAGCCCCAGCAGCAGAACTTGGTGAAACTATCTCAGTCACTCGCTAAATTTAATTATTCTTAATCTACAATGAAATACACCAAGCATCATGAGCCTCTTAGTACAGCAAAAGCAGTCGTTGCCTTACTCGTTTTAGGAATTGCATTTGTACTCTTCTGGAAATTCATGACCAATCAAAACTACTTCTTCAACGATCTTGAAGCACTAAGAAATTATGTCGTATTCACAATTGCCGTAAGCGGTTTCCTAATAGGCCTTCTCTACCTAAGCAGCCAAACAACACATAAAGCAACTGCAAAAACAAAAGCTGTATCCAAATCCACAAAAGCAAAAGTCTCCAAAAAAAAGAAAAAATAATAATTTTTTCAAATTTTTATCACTTAGCAATTATTGAGTTGTTACACTAAATGTTCTCTCACTACCTTTCTTTGTCAAACCATAATAGAGGGTGACGCAATCTCCAACAGCATAATTATTTATAGAATATTTATCTAGAATAACAGTACTATCTAAAATAAAATATTTCCTTGCGGTGCCGGCATCTATAAGCCATCCGTTTTTAACTATTGTAGTTATCTCACCATTTATAGCTACAAGATTACTTTCATTATAACCAGGGAAGTTTGATGGAGGAGCAATTTTTGGATTTGTAATCAAATTATATTTTTTACATGTACCGTGATATGGTCCAGGAGCAGCATCAACAATATTTCGTGGCGTGGGTGTAGGTGTCGGTGGAGGAACATAGGTCTTACGATCATAATAGATCCCTCCATAAAACGCAGCAGGGGGGAGTGTAATTAATAATAAAAAGACTACGACACTTGGAATAGTGAAATCCTCAAGATTATCTAAAATATCAAAGAAAGACATAAGCTAATTCTTACTGTTTAGTATGAGAAACATATTTGTCTTTGTCAATTATCGAATACTTAGGCACGATTCGCTTGATTATCTTTCGACTTTTTTTCGAAAATTGGTGTATTGACAATAACTCTACAGTTTGTAAATATTAATACAGATCAATAAATAAATTGATCAACAAAAAACATGACTGTCCAAAATTTTAAATCACAAAAAGGTTTCACACTTATCGAACTGCTAGTCGTTATCGGCATCTTAGCTATCCTCCTATCAATCACCCTTATCGCTATCAATCCAGCAAGACAATTCTCACAAGCAAATAACACAAAGAGATCATCAGACGTAAACGCTATCCTTAATGCAATAGGTCAATATCAAGCAGACAATAACGGTGCACTTCCAGCAGGAATGCCAGCAGCTGGTGGATCAGGAGCAATTTCAGATGCAGCACAAGATATCTGTGGAGCACTCGTCACCCAATATATCGCACAACTTCCAGTAGATCCATTGACAAACGGTGGAGTAGCAATTGCATCAACATGCCCAGCAGGATATGTAACTGGATACACAGTAGCAGTCGGAGCAGGCGATAGTAGAATAACAATCACAGCCCCAGCAGCAGAACTTGGAGAAACAATTTCAGTAACGAGATAAAGATAAATAAATAAAAGTTTTTAAAATCACCCTCGGGTGATTTTTTTATTGATTACTTAACCAATTTTACTAATTATGATAGAATAAATTATTATGACGAGGTTGTTACTTATTGAGGATGATTTGTTTCTTCGGGATATTTATACTGATTATTTTAAAGACTCAGGGTTTGAAGTTGAATCTGCAGTAGATGGAGCTGAGGGACTTGAAAAGATAAAACGTGGGAATTGGGATATGGTGCTTGTTGATGATAACTTGCCCAAATTGATGGGTATAGATGTATTACGCCAGGCCCGCTCACTCACACCACCAGCTGCAAAAAAGATTGTGTTTTTAACTAATGAACAGAAACCTACGGATATGAACGATGATAGATTGAAGCTTTCGGATGCGTATTTGATAAAGTCAGAATATGGCCCTCAGGAATTAGTCGAAAAACTCCGCGAATATCTTATTTAAGTTTATCTTTGAACCAATCAACCCATGGATTAATAGCTGGATTTTGGTTGTATGTCAATCCGAGATAAAGTGTCAGGAAGCAGCCATAGTACAGGACCTCTAGGAAGTCATCATATTCTGTTTGGCCGCTTGTTATGAATTCAACCACCGGATAATTGTTTTGTTTAACAACATCGATGGTGAGCCCTACACGCTGTCTGATTTTCTCTGAATAGTTGGGTGAATCAAAAACCAAAAATTGCAGCGGCGCATCTGCTGGGAATTGGAGACCTTCCATCAAATGATGGTTAAGATCTGGAATCAGAAAATAACTTGAAAACGCTTTACTCGTTTCGTTAAACTGGTTTCTGATGATTTGTGCATTGCCGGCAAGATGTTCAGCGGCAAAGATGATTGGGATTTTGTTTTCGAACAAACTGACAATATCTTGTGCTTGCTGCTGAATTTCATCTTTTTTCTCTTTAAATCGCTCTAGAGCCTGGGTAACTTCAAACTCTTCGATATCAATAACTCGAGTTTTATTAAGTAGTCCGATAAGTCCAAAAATTGAATAACCATTGCCAAGTCTTGGGACGTCACCTGGATTATATTTACCGTCAAAAATGTATGCCGGAACTTTATTATCCTGTGCAAATTCAGCAAGTGCGCCGCCTTTGGTGATTACTACCATTTTGGCTTTTTTAGCTTTGGCATCTTCGGCGCAGGAAAGGACTTCTTCTGTATTGCCTGAATAACTTGTGAGGACGACGAGTGATTCTTCATTTACATAATCAGGGAGGAAGTAATCACTAACAAGTTCGATTGGATAGGGCATGTTGCGGCCCATGATGGCTTTCAGGACCATTGCACCGTAGATAGAGGCACCCATGCCGCAAAAGACAATATTTTTAACGTTTTCGATTGGAGCGAGGTCAAGCTTGCTTACTTCATCCCAAGCAACCCTGCATTGCTCAAGCATGTTCTCAGTAGTCCCGAGAGTATCTTTGGGGTCAAGTTTTGCAATTTCGTCGCGGTTATTTAAATCAATCATAGATTACGAGTAATAATCTCCCTAAGTCTACACTCTTTTAGAAAGGACTTCAATGATTATTTTGGTTTAATAATATTACTTAATTCACTCGCCACTTCTTTACTAAATGTCGTAACAGTTTCTTTTTTGATTTTCAAATTGAGAAGAATACAGATACACAAATAGGTTATGGAAGCATAAACGAGGAAGTACACAAAACTTGCTACTAGGAATAAAGCTGTTATGTCTAGATTAATAAAATTGTCAAGCCATGAACCTATGACTAATATTTGCCACATAGTTATGAGATTGAGTGGAAGCAGGGTACTGAAATCAAACATAACCAAGAAATACAGAGCTATTAGAGCTACAATGGTTAACAAAATCTTTTGCGATGTCGGTTTGAGTGTCGCGAGCATAATCTTAGTATGGCATGTTAATTAGATTTGAGATAGTCACGGATAATCCTTTCATGGTCAAATGCTAGTGGGGTTGGAAGTTTATCAATTGCAAACCAAGCGGCATCAGCTGCGTCGTCGCCGGCTTTTAATTCTCCAGTTACCTTTACGGCATAAGCGACACTGATGGCTTGATCAGGGTGTCTGTTTGGATTGGTGTAGACGTTAAGAAAGGTCACTGATACTGTGTCCAAACCAGTCTCTTCCTTGACCTCACGCATGATGCCTTGCTCTGCAGTTTCGTTTGGATCAAGATATCCACCAGCATTCGCCCATAACCCTTTATACGGTTCGTTGCCTCGTTTTACGAGTAGTACTTGGTTTTTATCGTTGATGATGACTGCATCGAGTGTAACTGCTCTATTTTTATATCTGCCACAGTGAGGGCAGGGTTGATTGTGTGCTAAATCATTCATTTGTGTGGAACAGCTGTTTTAAAGATAACGTCAGTTTCTGTGCCCGTAATTTCGTAGGTCGCGTCTGCGAAGACAACGATACTTTTCCCTTGTCCAAGTGGAAGTGATATTCCATCTGATGTAATTGTTGCGTTGCCGGTAATCCCCATGAGTATTTCAACAGAATAAGAGGTTTGTTTGTAGGGCATGCCGTCTTTTAATAAAAGCTGACTGACGAGGAATTCATCAGCAGGCGCGTCATAAAATATCTCATTATTCTCTTTTCTCCCTTCTAATATGTTTGGTTTTTGGGAGGTGAATGTCATAAATTTCATAAGCCCTTCAATATCAATCGGTTTATTGGTCATACCAGCACGGGCAATGTTGTCTGAATTTTGCATGATTTCGATATATTGTCCTTCGAGAAATGCATGAATAACGCCTTCGTTTTGGAAAAGTGCATCACCAGCTTTTAAATGAACGATATTGGCGAAATAGAGTGAGAATAATCCTCGGTCATAGTCTCCTTCTTGCATGTTAAAATCCTTTATCGCCTTTGCAGCCCAATAGTCAGGAGAAGTTTTTTGTAATTCAATATCTTCATATTGTCTACGAATTCTCATCGCAAGCGGGGAAAGCATCGTATTCACTTCCTCTTTGGACATATCGCTTAGGACATGTTTATAAAGAGCTCGATAATCGTTGTTTCCAAAAATTGGAATAAGCGGCGTTAACTCTTTGGTTTCTTTTAAAATTTCAAGCATTTCGCTTTCAGGTCTTAGTCCATGGAGGAGCCAAAAATCCCCCAGAGCGAGCGGCATTTCGGTTTTAGAATTGGGATCTTTAAATGTGCGTTTCAAATCGGTTGCAGGGATACCTGATTTCTCCTCAATTGCAAAACCTTCTTCTGCTTGTTTTTTATTTGGGTGTACTTGTACTGAGAGCATTTTTTTGGCCTCGGACAATTTAAAAAGAAACGGAAGTTCTCCAAACCGCTTGGCTACTTCTGAACCTAAAATATCCTCAGGATTTCCGGCGATTATCTCTTCAAGCGATTTTGTTCCATCTGAGTATTCAACCATTGATGGTGCACGTTTGTGTGCTCCGATCCAATATTCAGCATAAGGAACACCAGGTTCAGGAGTAAAGCCAAGCGTTTGTGGAATAAGTTCTTTACCACCCCAATCGTAAGGACTGGAAAAAATTTTACCAGTGATTGGAAAGATCCGTTGTGATTGATCAGCCATAGGGGTTACTCAGCTTTTGCTAAGTTCTGAATAAATGTCTTTAATTCTTCAAATTTTGTTTGCATCTCGACTTTGTCGTAACCTTCAACATTGAGACGCATAAGTGGTTCAGTGTTTGAAGTTCTGACGTTAAATCTCCATGTAGGGTAGGAAATAGAAACACCATCCATGGTCTCAAGTGTGCCGTCACTATATTTTTGCTTCAGCCCTTCAAGAATTTCAGGAGCATTAGTAACTTCAAAGTTCACTTCGCCAGATTCTTCAGCTCTTCTGATTTCCTGGACGAGCTCTGAGAGTGTTTTGCCTTCTTCAGTGAGCACTTTCATGATGCAGACAATAATTGGGAGATTATTTTCAGCATTACCCATGTCACGGAAGAACATGTGTCCTGATGATTCGCCTGCAAATACACCACCTGAATTGTTCATCGCAGCAGTGATATATGCATGACCGACTCTGACAATCTCTGAACGTCCACCTGCTTCTTCTACAATTTTTTGTGGAGAGAGAATGTCCCGGATATCAAAATAAATTAGATCTCCTGGATGTGTTTTGAGCATCTCACGAGCCACGATTGATGTGATTGAGGTTGCATTGACTACTTGTCCTTTTTCGTCGATAAAGTAAAGTCTATCTCCGTCACCGTCAGTTGCGAGACCAAAGTCAGCACCTTCTTCGATAACTTTTTTCTGAAGATCAACGAGGGTTTCAAACTTTAATGGATTTGCTTCGTGAGCTGGGAAATTACCGTCGAGCTCAAAGTTCATTTTGATAAGATCTGCTGGAATTTTATCAAATAAAGCTTGGATATACTGCGCACCCATGGCATTGGCTGGGTCAGCTACGATCTTAAACTTCTTAAGTGTAGGATTGTTAAAAATCTCAAGTGTTTTATTAACTTCATCCTCAAGGATGCCGTCTTTTGGTGTAATAAAGCCAGGCTGCGCTGGTGTTTCGTCAACACCTTCAAGTGACAATCTCTGGATTTCGTCCATACCTGTTGGTTTACCTATCTTGATAAGACCTTTTGGTGTGTATCGGACAGCTTTCATACCATTCCAGTCTTTTGGATTGTGGGATGCTGTAATCTGAATACCACAGTCATATTTATAGTTAAAAACTGCAAAGTAGAAAGATGGAGTAGAGAGTTGGCCTACTTCGATCACATTTGCTCCCATATCTACGAGTGTCTTTTTGGCTGCTTCATAAAGTTTGGGGCCGGAGAGACGCATGTCGTATGCGAGGACTATTGAAGGTTGCTCTTTTTCAGTTTGAGTTTTGAAGAATTTGTAAAACGCGCGGACAATATGAACAATATTTGTCTCGTCCATCTGGTCCGGATAAATTGCCCTGATATCATATGCCTT
The DNA here is from genome assembly GCA_052034235.1 of Candidatus Levyibacteriota bacterium. Classification (GTDB taxonomy): domain Bacteria; phylum Patescibacteriota; class Microgenomatia; order Levybacterales; family UBA12049; genus JBPOIT01. The sequence goes on along the minus strand of JBPOIT010000005.1, from coordinate 190,876 downwards.
GAAAATCTTAGGATCAATATCGTTCATTTATACATTTTAAATCTCCAACAAAAAAAAGTCAATTGTGGTAGTTAAAGGTGCTGAAAGTGTGCCTGTTTTTTGCCCTTTTTCAATTGCGAAAAGAATTGCGTATAAATCTAGTAAATGTTCCGCTTCAAATAGTGATGCTTGTTTTTCCATTTTTGATCGCTGCCATGTAAGCTTTTTGACTTCGTCAATTTCACTTTCAGTCCCCGGACTTGAAAGTGCGAGGAGCATTCTGAATTGTCTGATGAGCATGAAAAATACCATTTCGACCTCTGTTGATGCAATTGTTTCATGGAATTGTTTTAAAAGTATTTTGCCATTGCCAGGTTTGATAGTATCAAGCAGTGCGAAAAGCGTTTGGGGCAGTTTGAATGGTCTGATCGCAGCTTTTTTAAAAGCTTTTTGTGTTGAGATATCTAGCTCTTTGTTTTCCCAAAGAAAAATTGTGTGTTCTTCAGCATGTGTATCAAGATAGGTAATAATATCTTTATAGTCCCCAGATTTTTTACGTTTCGTTAAGAATTGTTCAATAAAAATATATTTTGACTCTCCAAACAAACCGCCACCCTCAACAACTTGAGCAAGATCAGTTAAATTGACACTTTCAGCATCAAGTGTGAGTGCTTCTGGATGGCCAAGTTTTTGGTCGAGAAAAAATTTGCGGGAAGCGACAATATCAGTGCCATGGATAATTGTTAACATATTTTCTTTTTATACTCCTTAAATAATTGATTGGCAAGAGAATGTAAATTCCGACTTTTTGTTTTGTGCGGCAGGAGTGCACCCGAAAAATTTTTGGGTATGTGGAGAAGCTCATGGATAAGGACTTTTTTTTGAGCGTCATTGTCCAGTTTGTCATAATGTTTGGATAACACCTCTATGACGTAAGCTGGCTGAATGTCCAGAGCCCGTTGGAAAATTTTGGGGAATGCCCATGTTCTGGCGTAGGCTCGTACTTTGGAGCCGGTTGTTCGGTAACAATGGATGCGATTGATATCAATGTAAGGTAAATCGATATAGGTGAGTACAACTTTTAAATCTTGTTTAACATCATCAGCTTCTTCCCATTCCATAGTAATGCAGATTATATCCCAATCAGCCATCTGAAGGCATTTTGGACGGTGAGTGACAATGGATATTTTTTGACAGGAATGACCTCAGGTGTTGAAAAATCTTTCGTTTCAGCAGGGACGTTAACCAGACTTGTTGCTGTGGCGGCAAGAACTTTTTGTTTATTGAGTGAAGGAAAGCCTTGTCTTTTGGGGAGTGCTCTTAGAGTCTCGTACTGCTTTGTATATTTCCCATCATCTTTTATAAGTGTGAATTGTTTAAATGGTCCACCGTTTGCCTGGAGTAGAAACGGTGTTACAGCAACAATTGATGCATCTGACCAAATCGTGTCCCAGGTCTGTACATAATATTTTGCGATCAGTTCATCAGTGACTACGTCAGTTGTCCAGCCTGTTTCAGTAATAAAAACCGGGAGATCTTTACTACTGAGTGTTTTAACGAGTTGTTTCTCGTGGGCAAAACTCCCAACACCCATGCGGCTCAATGCATTAGGAGCTTGAGAAAATCCTGGATTGGGATAGGAATGACTCGACCAGCCGTCAATTTGGTTAAAAATACCGGGGACAGCTTCATTCATTGCTTGAATGTAATCATATTGATTCATATATTTCGTTCCTTCTCGAGGTGCTGCGTTATCAAGTCCAGCATTAATGATAAAAAAGTCCTGATTTTTGGATTTAAAAATTGTCACGGCAAAACTCAAAAGTTCAGCATATTCTGCAGGATTTGCAGAACCTCCCCATTCGTCACCGCGATTAACTTCATTAAAGACAACAACATAGCGATTTTTGGTTGGCCAATTAAGAGAATCGAGAAAATTCGCAAAATCAATAACATCTTCGTATTTTGGTTTTCTCCACACACTTGTATTGAAGTAGTCACCTTCAGTAGCAAGTCTAAGAATAGGGATAACTCGTTGCTGTTTTGCTGAATCCATAAATTGTTGCCATTTTACAATATCTTTATCACCAGCCTGAATTGGGATGATCGCGTACCCCCAATCTCCACCTGAGGAATTAATAAATTTCGCAGCTTGAGGTAATTCACTATCAAATAAAATATGAATTCCCATTTTATTGTTTGGTCGCTCCAGCGGATTTTCAATAGCATGTGCCAAAGGCGTTATAAGGAGGAATAAAAACAAACACAGCGATAATACAACACTTTTTACGAACATGATTTTATTATAACGATATATGTATCATAATTCAAAATTACAAACTCGCATTGCTGAGTAATTAGCGATATAATTTTTATATGTTTAAAGACAAAGTGTTTCTACGCTTGTTTACCATTTTTGTCGTGCTGCAACTTTTTCTTACTGGTTATATGTTCTTTCAACAGAGAACTGTTCCGTTTGATAATATTGCCTACCAATATTATTCTCATCATTATTTGCCTGATGCACGTATTCAAGGTGGTGATTTTTCATTTTTGCGGGCGCTTGGTGTGTGGGATGCTCAGTGGTATTTGCGCATTGCAGATGACGGCTATCCAACAAAAGCAGTATTTGACGCTAACCAGAGTCCGTGGTTTATGGGCGCGTTAACATATGCGTTTTTTCCCTTGTATCCGCTGCTTATAGCAGGCTTGAATGTTCTGATTCGAAATGTTGAACTATCTGCATATATACTAAGCAACATTTTGTTGGCAGTGAACTTTGTAAGTTTGTATTATGTTGTTAGTAAGCTATTCACGCGGCACTTAGCTGCGAAAACTTTATTTCTTCTTTTCCTTTTTCCATTTGGGATTTTCTATAGGAGTTACTACACGGAGAGTCTCTTTTTACTTCTTTTGGTTTGGTTGAGTTATTTTATGATTCGTCATAAATTTTTCTATTCAGCGCTCATAGCAGCTCTTCTTTTTGTATGTCGGCCTAACGGACTTATTATCGGAGGAATATTTTTTTTCACACTTGCCCTGGCTGTTTATAAAAAGCGGATTGGATTGCGGCAAGCGATTGGTTATTTTGCGTTGAGTTTCGTGCCGTTTCTGGGCTGGCTTTATTTTTGTTATTTTCAAACAGGTGATCCGCTTTATTGGCAGCATATCCAAACGGTTTGGTACAAGGGAGATACCATGGCATCGGCAATTAATCACAACATCGAGCAGATTTTTAAATTCTTTAGTCTACCTTTTCATCATTCTCGTGAATCTCAGGTGGATACAGCAATGATGGTGCTTGTCGGCGGGCTAATTATATCTTGTCGAAAATATTTCAAAAAATATCCTCAGCTTTGGTGGATTGCTCTACTCCTTTGGGTATTTCCACTACTTGTAAAAGACACGATGTCGTTTTCGAGATTTCAATCAGTCTCTTTTCCTCTTTTTATCTTTTTAGCAGCAAAGGTAACAGGGTGGAAATACTATATGTTATGCGTTGTATTTTTGGGATTGCTTCTTTATGTATCGCTTCATTTTGTTAACTGGCGATGGATTGGGTGAGGAGTTTTTTTAAAAATAGCAAAGGTGAGTAAAAAGAGAAAAAACAGAACCATTAAACCATTTCGGAAAGAAAGTACATTAAAAAATAATGAATCTTCATTGGTTGAGAAGAGGCTTGGATAAATATATGGGTAAATCCATGTGCTTAAAGCACAAATTGTATACCACGGAATAAAGTGCCATGGATTGTTTTTCCCGACATAAGCTATAAACGGTACAATCCACATTAGATATTGAATGCTAAAAACTTTGCCAAGAAGAATAGTCAATAAAAGCATAAGCATACATGCATATGCCAACGTAATTTTGCCTCGTATTTGCAACCAGATAATAACGAGAAAGCCTGCGCTACTTAGGATAGAACTCAGGCGTATTATCGCTTCTGAAAGAGGGCTAAGGATATTTATTGAACCAAAACTGAAGATGTAATGTAATGGACTACTCAATGGTTGGATAATCCACAAAATGGATGACCACAAAGATTCTATTTGGATTGGTCTGTGTTGAAAGTAGGTAAGCGGTTCAAGTGTTCCAGCTGGATTGAGCATATAAGAAAGGCCGAACACCACAATACATAAAATGCTAAAAAGCATAAGTGGTTCAATCCGTTTCAGAGAGAGGAGTTTGCCCTTGATAGTTTTTTGCTGCGCGACAAAAAAGAACGGAAGAAGAACGATTGGATAGAACTTCACAAGAACAGCCGCACCTAAGACAATATACGCCCAGTTCCATTTCTTTTTTTCAGCAAGGAGCAGTGCTCCAAAGGTGAGCAGTGCGGGGAAAATATCAAAGCGTGCACTCGTTAGAGCCCAACTGCCAGCAACTAAATAGAGTGCAAAGACAATTGCCGAGGCTTGTGTACCATAACGCAGCAAAAGCAGGTATAGAGAAACAGCAGTAAGAAGCATCCAGATTTTAAACGACGTTGCATATCCAAGTGAGTCAAAGCTCAAACCAAGCGAAAAGGGTATGAGTGAAAGTGGTGGATACTCTAGCGGCAGTATTCGATATGGGCCAACAGGTTTTTGGTTTTCTAAAAGAAAGCCGCAGTGTTTGTACTCTGAGGTCTGCAAGACATTTGTTCCGTGCCAGAAAGCTGTTGCATAACATTGATAACGCCCTACATCAAGTGCTGGATACGCTGCGTTAAAAAGTAAAACGCACATGGTGACTAAAACGAGGAGATGGCCAAGGGAAAATCTATTCATAACGATTAAAGCGTCGCAAAAAAGCAGAGCTTTGTCAATGAAGGATATCTAGAGGGCCAAGTCTTGGTTGTAGGCTAATTTGTAGCGGGCTATGAATTCATCGAGAGTGTATAAATGTTCCTGTGTCCCTGTTGATTCAACTGCGTAAGATGCTGCGACAGCTCCAATTTGTCCAGAAGTCTGTAAATCTAAATTGCGCTCAAGCCCTGCTAAAAAGCCTCCTCGCCATGCATCACCAGCGCCTGCTGTTGTAGAGACATTCATAACAATTGACGGAGCGATAGAATATTCTGCATCCGGTGTTTTGATTTGTGCTCCGCGTTCTCCGAGTGTTGTGATAATTATTTTGTCTTTTATGATCGTGTCCCAGGTTGTGATGCGCTTTTTCATGAGTTCTATTTCATATTCGTTACCGATAACGTATTTTGCATGGGAAAGCCCAAGTTCTAAATCTTGTGAGGTTACTTGGGTCAAGATGAATCCAGGATCAAAAAGGTATGGAATTTCTAAATCAATTGCTTGTTTGATAAATGACATCGAACCGGCAGCGCCTTGTGGACCAACGACAAGTAAATCACTTTTTGTTGCCATACCTTCAAGTCTGAGTTCTGCACTTTTTGCAGCTGCACCATAGTAAAAGCCCCAAATTTGATTCTGACTTTTATCCATCAAGGCAAAACCTGTTGCAGTATGGTCTGATTGATCAATCCGAACACCGCTTAAATCTATACCGAGTTTTTCAAAAGCTTGCTTATATTCATCAAAATCGTCACCAGCATAGGCATACAATTTATGAGGAGTTTTTAAAAGTCCAAGTGTATAACTGATGTTACCGCCTGTTCCGCCACGACGCTTGTCAAAAGAATTCACAATGTATGAGAGATTGATGTTGTGTGTATTATCCGGCAAAATATGTTCTGAAAAAGCTCCAGGAAATTGCATGAGGTAATCGTAAGCGAGAGATCCGGTTATAATAAGCACAGCTTTATTATAATCATTTTCGACAACTGGGTAAAGGCGCGATATGGATGTCTTTGGATCTCTTCTCGAGATTTGCTATCATAGATACATGGACGTCCTTTCTTTTAATGCGCAGTGGATGCTTTGGAACGCAATTTTAGCTGTGCTACCCGTAGCATTTGCTTACCTGTATTTTAAGGCAGATCATGGGTTTTATAAAATTGTGCTTGCTGTTTTGTGGCTTTTGTTTTTCCCAAACGCGTTGTATATCGTTTCTGATATGGAGCATGTGATTTGGCAATGGCCGCTTGCGTCCTTTGGCGAACGTCTCCTGCTTCTTGTGCAATATCTTCATTTGGAGGTTATTGGCCTTCTTGCATACATTTGTGGTATGTATGCGTTTGAAAAAGAGCTGCGTCATAGGTTTAAAAAAAGACATCGCAAGTTTGTTTCAACCAGCATTATTGCACTCAATTTCATCATAGGTTTTGCAATCGTAATGGGTAAAGTTGAGCGGGTTAATTCGTGGGATGTTTTCAGCGCAACTGATACTGTTATCAGTGCAGCTTTCAATGTGTTAAGTAGTGATGAATTGACAATTGTGAGTATTATGTTTGGTTTGTTTGGGAATTTCTTTTATTTCTTGTTCAGAGATCCTGTGATTCGATTTATAAGAAGCTTTATGCGTGCTGAGCGGTTGACAAATACCAGTCGAGGTATATAATTACTTTTATATGAGTTTTAACAACGCAAACATTACAATTACCATTATTACCACCTAGGGTGGGATTGGTACGTGTGAGCTAACATACCAAGACCCGCCGAAAGGCGGTTTTTTTGTTTTTTTAATTGAAAAAATATGAAAGTAACAATACAAGATATAGAAAAAGCTAATGAGTGTGTCAGTAAAGTGGCTGTAGAAACACCTATCCAATATTCAGAAAGGCTTTCAAAACTTTATGGAGCACATATCTATTTGAAGCGGGAAGATCTGCAGGTAGTTAGATCATTTAAACTTCGCGGTGCGTATAATAAAATGTGCCATATGACTCCTGACGAAAAAAAGAAGGGAGTTGTCTGTGCAAGTGCAGGTAATCACGCACAGGGTGTTGCGTTCAGTTGTGCCAAACTCAAAATAAAAGGCACAATTTTTATGCCGGCAATCACTCCTTTACAAAAAATTGATCGAGTGCGGCAGTTTGGCGGATCGTATGTGACAATCAAACTCGTCGGACATACCTACGATGATGCATCACATGCGGCGCACGAATTTGGTGAATCCACACAGGCTGTTTATGTCCATCCTTTTAACGATCCGCTGACTATCGCAGGACAGGGAACTGTCGGCAAAGAAATTTTTGAGCAGATGAACGGCAAAGTTGATGTTGTTGTTGCAGCTATCGGCGGCGGTGGACTTATTTCTGGTATCGGGACGTATCTTAAGGCAAAACTTCCTAAAATTAAAGTTGTTGGAGTAGAACCAAAAGGTGCACCGGCAATGCATGCATCGATGAAGAAAAAGCAAGTTGTGACGCTTGATACGATTGACACCTTTGTAGACGGAGCTGCTGTGCAGTCAGTCGGGGATTTAACCTATAAAATTGCAACAGAAGTGGTCGACGGCATCTTGCTTTCCGAAGAAGGAAAAGTGTGTGCGACGATGATTGATTTGTATCAGCAGGAAGGAATTATCGCCGAACCTGCCGGTGCACTTTCCATATCAGCACTTGATGAACTTTCAAATATTAAAGGCAAAACTGTTGTTTGTATTCTAAGCGGAGGCAATAATGATATTTTGCGCTATCCAGAAGTACTTGAAAAAAGTTTGGTTTATAAAGGATTAAAACATTATTTCTTGATCGAATTTGCACAAAAACCTGGGCAATTGAAAGAATTTCTTAACAAGGCACTTGGACAAAGTGATGATATTGTGCTTTTTGAATACACAAAAAAAACGAACAGGGAAAAAGGTCCAGCCCTTGTCGGGATCGAGTTGAAATTTAAAAAAGATCTCGAGCCACTTCTTAGCAAAATGGAAAAAATCGGCCTCAAATACCGAAAGATTACCACTGACGATTTGGTATACAATTTCCTGATATGATAGTGATGAAATTTGGCGGCACCTCTGTCGGAAGCGCAGCTCGAATGAGCGAAGTTGCTGACATTGTGACAAAATTAGCCAAAAAAAAGAAAGTCGTGGTAGTTGTTTCAGCAGTTAGTGGAGCAACCAATCTCCTTGTTGAATGTACCAAACTTGCCTCAGAGCGAAAGAAACCTCAACTTAATAAACAACTTGAAAAACTTTATACCTTGCATCGAAGTACTCTTGAAGATCTTGCTCTTCCGGCAAAAGTGCATGAGGAAAATAGAGATATCCTTGATAAACATTTCAAACATCTTAAAAATCTTTTGTACAGTATTCATGAACTTGCTGAAGCTTCAAAACGAAGTCAGGATTTAGTGACTTCATTTGGTGAGCGCATGAGTATCCATCTTGTCGCGGCAGCAATACAAAAAAAAGGCAAACTAGCACAGCCAGTTGAAGCTAATGAGCTGATCGTCACCTCTGATGATTTTGGAAGTGCCAAACCACTTCTTTCGGAGTCTGCTGAAAAAACAAAACCGTACATTACCAAACTGGTAAAGAAAAAAATAATTCCGGTGATTACCGGTTTTCTCGGTGCCAATAAACAGGGAGTTATAACAACTCTTGGTCGAGGTGGATCTGATTACAGTGCGACCATACTTGGTAATTGTCTTGATGCGTCGGAAGTTTGGATTTGGACTGATGTTGATGGTGTGATGACTGCTGATCCGAGGATTGTCAAAGAAGCAAAATCAATTGAGGTACTTTCGTATAACGAAGCAACTGAACTCTCGTACTTCGGAGCAAAAGTCCTGCATCCATTAACGATGGTGCCTGCTGCACTAAAGGAAATTCCAATTGTTATAAAAAATACGTTTCGTCCTGAATTTGAAGGAACGAGAATTGAAAAGAAACCAAACGATACACGTCCTGGTATAAAAGCAATTTCAACATTTGAAGGTATCTCTCTTATCACCCTTCAGGGTAAAGGTATGATTGGTGTTCCTGGTGTGTCTGCCAAACTCTTCACCGTACTTGCAGCATCAGATATTAATGTCCATTTTATCTCACAAGCTTCAAGTGAATTTAATATTTCCTTTGTTGTTGCGCATGTAGATGGAGAGCGGACGGTACAGGTGTTAAAAGATGCATTTGCACTTGAACTGATGAATAAATATATTGAAACAGTAAAAAAAGAAGATGGTCTTGCAATTGTTGCGGCAGTCGGACAGGGAATGCGCGGCAAACCAGGAACTGCCGGAAAACTCTTTTCAGCACTTGGCTCAAACGGTATCAACATCAGAGCGATTGCCCAGGGATCATCTGAGCGAAATATTACTTGCTTGATTGCCGACACGGATGTAAAATCTGCAGTACAAGTTATCCATAGCGCTTATAAATTAGCACAATGAAAAAACTCTTTTTATTACAACTAGGTGCAGGCAATGTGGGCGGAAAGCTCATTGAGCAAATAACAGAACATGCCCCAAAGCAGTATGTTTATTGCGGCGTCTTTACGTCAAAGTCAGGTGTATTTAAGAAAACCGGTCTTTCAAAAAGCGAGTTAAAACGTGTTTCAACAAATTCCAAGATGACTGTTACTGATGCCATAGATGCGATGCCGCTTCCTTTTGTCCTTATCGATACGACAGCTTCTGATAAAACGATGGTGTATATGAAACAGGCTCTCAAGCGCGGAGGATATGTCACGATGTCCAATAAAAAGCCGATTGCTAGTTCTCAAAAAGATTTTGATATGCTTCATAAAGTAGGTGGGGAAAGATTGTTTTACGAAACAAGTGTCGGTGCAGGTTTGCCCGTTATTTCAACACTTAAGACGCTTCTCGCAACAGGTGATGATGTATTGGAAATCCAGGGATGTTTCAGTGGTACACTTGGCTTTCTCTTCTCACAAATTGAAAATGGTGCATCATTCTCCAGGGCAGTTTTGGAAGCAAAAAAATTAGGGTTTACCGAACCAGATCCTCGTGATGACTTATCTGGAGTGGACGTTGCTCGTAAAGCGCTTATTTTGGCGCGTCTTTTGGGATTGGAAGTTGAAATGGCAGATGTCAAACTTGAGGGGTTATATCCTAAAAACATGGAAAAACTTTCTGTTGAGGCATTTTTGAGTCAAATTTCTGATCTGGATAAATCGTATAAAGAAAAAGCTGCAAAGGCAAAAACAGAAGGCAAAGTACTGAGATTTGTCGCCAATGTAACCAAAAAAGGATGCAAAGTTGGACTCGTTGCAGTCGATAAAACATCAGATATTGGTAGTTTGTCTGGTCCGGATAATCTTATCGTTTTCAAAACCAAGCGTTACCTGAATAACCTGTTGATAGTGAAAGGTCCTGGTGCAGGTGGAGAAGTAACAGCTGCTGGGGTGTTTGGAGATATCTCGACAATTTTTGATAAAATATAACGTATGAAAAAGAAAATACGAGTTGGCATATTAGGCGCTACCGGTATGGTAGGGCAAAGATTTGTAACACTACTTGCGGATCATCCGTGGTTTGAAGTGGTTGTTGTCGCGGCATCTCCTAGTTCTTCCGGCAAATCGTATAAAGAAGCGGTAAAAGGCCGCTGGAAAATGGAGGTAAACGTTCCTGAAAGCATAGCTAAGCTTAAGGTTCAGGTCGTCACTGACATTGAAAAAGTAACAGAGCAGATTGATCCTGATAACGTCGGGACAGGTTTTGTATTTTGTGCATTAGATATGGAAAAAGATGCGATTCAAAAACTTGAACTTGCGTATGCTGCAGCCGGAGTGCCTGTCGTTTCAAATAATTCTGCACATCGCTGGACGGAAGATATTCCGATGCTCATGCCGGAGATAAATCCTGAGCATGTCAAACTGATTGATATCCAAAAGAAAAACCGTGGTTTCGGAAGAGGTTTTATCGCTGTAAAACCCAACTGCTCAATTCAATCGTACGTATCTATTCTAACAGCACTTAAGAAATTCCAGCCAATTGAGGCTTCAGTTACCAGCATGCAGGCAATTTCAGGAGCTGGAAAAAATTTTGAAACCTGGCCTGAAATGGTTGAGAACGTGATTCCTTATATTGGCGGAGAAGAAGAAAAGTCAGAAAAGGAGCCTTTGAAAATTTGGGGGAAAGTAACAAAGGGTACACTTACAATTGCTGAAAAACCAACAATCTCAGCTACTTGTGTACGGGTTGCTGTTTCGGATGGACATATGGCAGTTGTTCGGGTGAAGTTTGGGAAAAAAGTCACAAAAAAACAACTTCTCGATGCAATTGAACATTTTGAAAATCCAATTGCACAGCTTCGTCTTCCATCAGCTCCGAAAAAACTTATCAAATATTTTGAAGAAGATAACAGACCTCAAACTAAAATCGATCGCGATTATGCCAGTGGTATGGGTATAACAATGGGAAGGCTTGAGCCGGACAAACATTTTGGTTGGCGCTTTGTTTCACTTTCTCACAACACTATCCGAGGTGCGGCAGGCGGAGCTGTCCTTATGGCAGAATTCCTAGTAAAAAAAGGCTATATATGAAACTTTCTTTAATTGGCATGTCGGGAAGTGGTAAGAGTTATTGGTCAAAACAGTTGGCCCAAAAACATTTCCAAGTTTTTTCTGTTGATGACATAATTGAAGAAAAGCTTGGGGATGAATTACAAAAGCTTGGTTACAGAGGTATTAACGATGTTGCTAAATGGATGGGGCAACCGTTTGATACGCAATACCCTCAAACAAGTCGTAAATATTTGCAATTTGAAAATGAAGTAATGGAAGCATTGCTGATGCAGGTAAATGATATTGATGAAGATGTTGTCATTGATACGACAGGCAGTGTTATTTATATAGATTTGGTGATTTTAAAACGCTTGAAAGATATAACACACGTTCTTTATTTGGATACTCCACAATCAGTTCAACAGCAAATGTATGAAGTGTTTATTAAAAACCCAAAGCCAATTATTTGGGGAAATGCGTACCAAAAAAACGAACAGGAGACTGAAAGCCAGGCGCTTGAAAGATGTTATGCAGACTTGCTTGCTTATCGATTAGATGCGTATGCAAAACTCGCCGACAAAACACTGGACTATCATCATTTACGAGGTGCTGGTTTTACTGCAGAGATGTTAATAGAGGAACTCAAACCATGATTAAGTACATTAGCACCAGAGGAAACAAAACACATGTTACTTTTTCAAACGCAATTATTAAAGGTATTGCTCCAGATGGGGGATTGTTTGTGCCTGAAAAAATTCCTCACATTAGTAATCAACAGCTGAGGCAGCTTTTGGGAAAAACATATCAGGAAAAAGCTATTTTTCTTCTAAATGAATTTCAAACAGATCTTACAGCACAAACGATAAAAAAGCTCGTGCATAAAGCATATGGAAACAATTTTGATACCAAACAAATTGCGCCTGTGATTCCACTACGAGAAAATCAAAACATGCTTGAACTTTGGCATGGGCCAACACTTGCATTTAAAGACATGGCTCTGCAGCTTATGCCGCACTTTTTTTCTGAAGCAGTAAAAAACAAAACAGATAAATATCTCATTTTGGTAGCAACATCAGGCGATACCGGTAAAGCTGCGCTTGAAGGATATAAAAATAAAAAAAAGATCTCAATAATGGTTTTTTATCCGGAAGGACGGGTATCACAATTTCAGGAACTCCAAATGGTAACACAGGAGGGGAATAATGTTTCAGTTATTGCTTTGAAAGGAGATTTTGATGATTGTCAGCGTAGTGTTAAAGAACTTTTTGCCGATATATCGTTTGGACAAGAACTAGCAGAAAAAAACATTTTACTTTCTTCAGCAAACTCAATAAATTGGGGGAGGCTACTTCCACAAATCGTCTATTTTTTCCATGGTTATCTAGAGCTCGTAAGTCAAAAAGTTATTAAACTCGGTGATGAAATCGATGTTGTTGTTCCTACAGGTAATTTTGGTAATATTCTTGCAGCTTATTATGCCAAACGTATGGGTTTACCAATTAAAACATGTGTATGTGCTTCAAATGCCAATAATGTATTAACTGATTTCCTACGAACTGGTACTTACGATATTACTAACCGTCACCTGGTAAAAACACCTTCTCCTTCAATGGATATTCTGATCGCCAGTAATATTGAACGGCTATTATACGTGTTGTCAGGCGATACAAAAAAAATCTACGAGTGGATGAATGATTTGAAATCAACAGGATCCTTTACTGTTGATGCTAAGACAAAAGCTATTTTGCAAAAAGAATTTTATGCGGATTGGGTTTCAAATGAGGATAGTCTGAAAAATATAAAACATATTTATAAAAAGACAAATTATGTTATGGATCCACACACAGCAGTTGCGCAGCTAGTTGCAACGCGTTTTGGAAGTAATTCCCCAAGACAAATGTTAATCATTTCAACAGCCCATTGGGTCAAGTTCGCAAGTGATGTTTATCAGGCTCTGGCTGGAAAATACATAGAAAAAAAAGGTGATGAATTTATGATCGCTAAGGAGGTTTGTCGGATTGTCTCAAACGCATCATTGCCTGAGCAAATGGTTTCGTTACAGCAAAAAGAGAGACTGCATACGCGAAAAAGTATTGCCGACAAAGTCGTTCTTGAGAAGCTTATACGTGAGACATTTGATTTGTAGAATTCATCGATCTGCGAAAGAATTGGGGAAAATCATTAGACATGTTGTGCAGTTCGATGAAAGAAGTCAGGTTCCAGTGGTATACTGATATAGCGAGGTTCTATATGTTCTCCTTCTTTATCGGTTGGTTTACGATATGTTGATTTTCTATTTTTACCTTCAGGATCAATAGGCCTTCTTCTTTCAGAATGTGTTGCCAGATCTCTTCCTTCTTCTTCAAAAAAAGCTTTCTCTTGGTCATGACTGAAATTCTGCCCTACAGGTAAATATGCCATATGACCAGCCCGTCCAAAAAATAAATGGGACATATCAATGACCTCACCTGATTCATCTTTGATTGACGGTTCACACAATATTTTTTGGAGGTAAGTCAGCGTTACATGTCGTACATCTTCATGGGATGTTCCTTCACAGCCTTTTCCTTCAAAATCGATACCCATATATCTGTCCAGCTTGAATTTGATTTGTCCATCTTTTACATGGATGGTAACATTAGTTTGTTCCGGATCATTAGGATCTTTTCGAAATTCAAATTTTTTGTATCCCAGTTCTTTTAAAATCGGATGCGTGGTCGGGACTTGGACTCCTCGACGATTAAGAAAACGAGTTTGGGTTTCTGCTATAGCATTTGCTAGTCTGTTATTTTCTTCAGCAAGATCAGGGTTATCGACACTGGGGAACCCATATTCTGCGATAAATTCTAAATCATGCCTACTTAATTCCGAAGTAACAGGTTCCCGATATATAGCTTGCACTGGTTTTCCTTCAAAATTGCCGGTTGAAATGTAGGATTTCGGCAATCCATCATCCGGACTATCGAATTCTTCTTCCGGATGAGCACCAATTCTGATATCAGCAATCACATCCTCTTTTCTACCGATTAATTCTGTGGGGATGGATACCTCCATAACATAATTTTTGCCAGGAATTCTTTTCGTTACGTGGACAAATTGCTGGTCCGGGAAATCCTTTTCAAATTTCCCCCTCTGTAGTGCCGGTAAGACTTTAGGACCAGCTTCTTCCCGGAATTTTATAAAGAGTGGGTCAGCCAAATCATAGTCTACAAGTGACACTAAATCCTCAATATCTTGTTCACTCAATAACCCCTCTTCTGCATATGTATAGATATCATTAATTGATATTCCCTGTTCTGCGAGTTCATTTCTTGCTTCTATTCTATCTCTGATAAACTCTCTCCCTTTTATTCTTTCAGATCGTACTTGAGCTTGTCGAAATGAAGCGATATATCTGGGATCACGAAACATATCCTGCATTGCTTCCATATTTCTTTCTTTAATTTCATCTTCTTGTTCAGATGAAAGAAAGGTTAAACTATGAAGCACTTGTGTCGTAATATTAGCCCTTTTCTTAGTCTCAGGGTCTTCAAATGAATAGACAGAAGCAATAACTGTATCAACATGGTAACTTCCTCCACGTTCCAGTATTTTTGTATCAAATTTACCGATTCTGGAGGCTAAATTTAAGGCAGCTTCATCAGTGGTCAAAGTAAGCGCTCCAAGAGTAAAAGTATAGAGCGCATCTGCCCGTTCTTTCACGCTGCTTGGACCTCTAAAATATGCTTTGAGCACACTGCCGCTTATCGTTTCCCCTTCAGGGTCTTTAGTATTTAATTGTACGTAACGGGCTAAATCTTCTGCAGGAACCTCTGCCCATTTGGTTTGCATTTCTTTCATAACAGCTACTCTTGCTTTCTGGTATAGTCCAGAGCCTGCTTCATTTTGAGCATGCCATACTTCCATGGTGGTAGCCAGCTTATCGGGGTCATTGAAAAGTCCTGTAGTGAGCTCACGTACTAATCCTTCTTGTGCTTCGTTGCGTCGGCGTATTTCAATACCTTTAGCTCTACGACCTTTTATGAAAACCGGTTCAGTTGGTTTTTTATTAAAATCAGTCCACCTTTCAAGTGCAGTTTTTGCGTCAAGAATATCCTGCTGCGTTTTTGTGTGTACCGTCAGCGATTCATCTCGTTTTTGTTCTGTTTGTCTAGTATCGGAAGTGACTTCTCCTGATTTCGAGACTGTAAAGACTGTATTTGGGCTACTGACAACAACTGCATGCAGTGGAAGTAAGGGGTCAGCTGATTGCAGTTCATTTGCAGGTGCGGTAGGGAGCGGATCTCCCAAACCCTTCGGTCGGGGTTCTAAATGTGTTAACCTAACAGGACCTTGTGGAAATAAGTCAGGACTAGGTTTGACTACCTTTCCTGGTTTGTCTCTACGTGTAGAGTCTATCCCTCTGGCATCATCATCAGAAAGGTTTGCTGAACTTACAGGTATTGAGGTGGTGGGTATAGACAGTGAACCTCTTCGAGGTTTGTGAGAAGGAAATAAATCACGACTTGGTGTTACTCCCTCTCCGATTCTCCCTCTGTCAGGTCTGATATCTTGAGGTGGTCCAGAATTGGCAGGAATACCTGAACCCAAGCTATTGTTAGGTAGTCTTTTTTCAGGTCCAGTTGATCTTCCACCGTGCTCTATCCCGGTCATCAGGAAGATTATAGGATCAATCACAGCAATTTACAAGAGGAAATATAGAGTATATAAATTTGAGGTTTCATATTCCCGAAGTACGATTAACTTCTCTTATGCATTTAATTTCTGTATGAGTTAGAATAAATCTTTGTAATCGGTCACTATTATCATAGAATTATGTTGAGGAAAGGTATGTATTTAAGCAGTATTGATTTGCACAAAAAGAAAATTGGGTTATAATAAATTGAAACTTTATGAAACATGTTCATACAGATAAAGCACCGAAGGCAGTTGGACCGTATTCTCAAGCAATTGTTTCAAGTGGTTTTGTTTTTTGTGCAGGACAAATTTCCCTTGACCCGCAAACAAATAAACTTGTTGCTGGAGAAATCACAGAACAAACCCATCGAGTCATCAAAAACCTCAAAGCAGTTCTTGAAGAGGCAGGTTCTTCTTTAACAAAAGTTGTTAAGACAACTTGTTATCTGCAGAGTTTACATGATTATCAGAAATTTAATGAAGTCTATAATGAATATTTCAGCGAAAATAAACCTGCACGTGCTACCATAGAAGTTGCAAAACTTCCTTTGGGAGCACTTGTTGAAGTTGAAGCAATTGCTGAGGAATAGTGATTTATATTTGACAAACCTCTGCGTTTGTTTCTAAAATAAAAGAAGAGAATTTAGGACTGCCCATGCAAACAAAGAAACGTGCAAAACCGGTTAAGTTCGGCAAGGCTGCTAGAGAAGCTGAAGAAAAAGCAGTAGTTGTAGACGAACCAAAAACAGAAGCTGAACCAGCTTCTGAAACTCCTGTTGTGAAAGAAACCCCAGAGGCAGAACAGCCAACAGTTGAAGCACATCAAAAAGGTGGAGATTTAGTAGACAAATTATCTGATGTTCCGTTTGAAACTGATTTCGGAACTCCTTCAGGTACCACACCACAACCAACAGCTCAAACACCTTCTGCGCCTGCAGCTTCGAGCACACCACAGCCTGAACCTGTACAATTTTCTGCAACAGCAACAAATCCTGCTGAAACAGCTTCCGCAGTTGAAGCACCAAAGACGGACGCTGTTCAGCCAGTTTCGGCTCCTATTGAAGTCAGCAATGACGCATCGATTGCTCCAATTGGTCGGTCAAATGAACCTATTCCATTTAATCCTCACGAGACCGTTTTTAATACTGCACCTGAAGCAGTTGAAAAAAAGAAAAATCCGGTCCTTTATTTCCTTATTATTTCCTTTGTGGCTTTTGTAACAGGTATCGCCTTTATGGCAGGCATTTATTACGCCATGCCAGACAAGAACTTCTTTGCAATGCCAAACGTCCCAGCACTTCCGGGTGGTGCACAACCGACTGCAACGACAGCTCCTTCGGCACCAGCGACTGCTACACCTGTTGCAACTGTTAAAAACTCTGATTACACTATCAGTGTACTTAATGGCAGCGGCATCAGAGGAGAAGCAGCAAAAGCACGAGCAGCACTTGAAGAAGATGGATTTACCGTTGGAACTGTTGGAAATGCTGATAGCAGTGATGTGGTCAAAACCCAAATCGTTTATAAAAAAACCGTGAGTGCGGATGCGATAACCAAACTCAAAGCTGTCCTTGGAAAAACTTATTCTCTTGAAAAAGAAACCCAACTCCCAACAGCAGCTACTCAAGCCACAGACATTGTGGTCACCATAGGCAAAGAAGCTGCAAAGTAAATCTCATATTATTCTTTAACTGGACTCCTTTGTTTTTACCAACTATACTAAATTAAGTTATGAAGAAAATTGCTTTTTTGGGGGCTGCGGGGGAAGTTACCGGGTCATGTTATATTGTGACTGCGCAGGATGATACGCAGGTTATGGTTGATTATGGTTTGTTTCAAGGCTCCAAAGAGGTTGCGGATTTAAATTATCAGAAACCTCATTTTGATCCATCACGCGTCAAAGGTGTTTTATTAACTCATGCACATTTGGATCATTGCGGAAGACTGCCGATGCTCGTATATGGTGGTTTTAACGGCAAAATCTACATGACTGCCCCTACATTTTCTTTGATAGAAGTTATCTTGACTGACGCCGCAAAAGTTGCAGAAGAAAAAGTTGATGTGCCGCCTCTTTACGGTGCTGATGAAGTACGAAAGACGCTCAGCATGGTTGAAATTGTCCAGTACGATAAAGAAGTTACAGTCGGTGCATTTACTGCTAAATTTATCGATGCAGGACATATTTTAGGATCGGCAAGTGTGGAGCTGATTGATAAAGCTGATGGTAAAAAAGCAATCTTCAGCGGTGACCTCGGCAATACACCTGAGGATATTATTAAACCAACAGTTTTTAGTGATAGTGCAGATATCGTCGTTATGGAAACAACCTACGGCGATAAGGTGCATCCTGATGAAGATCCAACACAGATTTTGCAGGAAGAAATAAACAAAGTTGAAGCAGAAAGCGGAGTACTTATGATTCCAGCTTTTTCACTTGAACGAACGCAGGAACTGCTGCATAAAATAAATCATCTCAAAAAAGACGGCAAAATTCGTATGGACACTCCCGTTTTTATGGATAGCCCGATGGGAATTCGAGCAACTGAAATATTCAAACAATTTCGTGAGTTTTATAATGAAGAGCTGCAAAGTCACACTGATGATCCGTTTGGATTTGAAGGTCTCGCAGTGACAATTGAGGCTCGTGATAGTAAAGAAATTATAAGAGCAATGGAGCCCAAGGTTATTATCGCAGGCTCTGGCATGATGTCTGGCGGGCGTATTCTGCACCACGCTGCCAATTATTTATCAAACAAAACGACAAGACTCCTTTTTGTAGGGTATCAGGCTGAGGAAACGTTGGGACGAAAAATTCTTCAGGGTGCAAAAAATGTCGTCATAAGTGATAGAAATGTTACGGTTAAGGCATCAATTCGTGAAATTAAAACCATGAGTTCGCATGCAGATCAGAAAAAACTCCTTAATTGGCTAGGCCATATTAAGGGTGTAAAAAAAGTCTTTTTGGTTCATAGCGATGTTGAGCAGCGTATTACCTTTCAAAAGAAAATACAAGAAACCCTAGGCCTTACCGACATAACCCTCCCCCTCAACGGCCAAGAAATAGAGGTCTAAACTTTCAATTTCTTCGCAAAAGGTTTAGAATAGGTTTTCTTCCTTATGTCACATAAATTTTTTCTTTATAGTTTCATTCTTTTCCTTTTTGCTTTTGCCTTCTCATTTTTTGCCATGGAAAAAGTGCTCGTTGCTTCTCAAGCTCCAACTATCGTTAGCCCAAAAGCACTCACACCACAGCCAACGCAGGAACTTCCGTTTAAAACATATACCGCACCAGTTCTTCCTCAGAAATCTGAATATACCATCGTCATGGTAGGTGATTCGATGACTTATGCGCTTGGGCCTCACGGAGATAAATTTTATGAATACGTTAATGAAAAATATAAACCTTCAAAAAAGGGCATAGTGATTGAAAATTATGCTGCAGGCTCAACAAGTATTCTCTCAATTCACAAAGCAATGACAACAAAAACAACCTATTGGGAATGGACGTTTGAACCGCTTTTATCACGCAAATTTGATCTTATCCTCATTGAATCATTTGGTTACAATCCGCTTTCACAATTTTCACTAGACGTTGGTCTCAAATGGCAAAAAGAAACCCTTGATAAAACAATGAAAACACTCATAAAAACACACCCTGAAGCACGAATAGTTTTTGTGGCGACAATTGCACCGAGTAAAGCAAAATATGCGCTTCCTGTTAATCCAAGTACTACACTTGAAGAACGAACTGCAATGGTAAATGAACGCGAGACATTTATCAAAAGCCATATTGCGTACGCAAAGGAACATAACATCCCGGTAATCAATATTTATGAAAAATCACTGACACCAGCCGGAGATGGAAATTTGGCTTATATCAATCCAACAGATTACATTCATCCATCAGCAGTCGGGGTGGAGTTTATTAGCCAGCAACTGACAGATTTTATTTATAACAACGAAATTATTCCTCACTAAAAACCAGGGAAGAAGTCTGTTTTGATATTTCTCGAGGGGACTCCTAATTTTTTTAAGAGCTGTTTGTACGTCTCTACCATTGCATTCGGACCTGAAAGATAAAAGATTCGCTCCATATAGTCCGGAGCGACTTCTTTAATCATTGCTTCATCAATACGACCTTTTTTGCCAGTCCAGTCAGCAGGAGCGTTCTCAGGACGTGTCACGATATAATAGTATTTCATCCCAATCTCTTTACCCGCTTTTTCAAAAATATCCCGATATGCAAGTTCATTGGGGTGGGGAACGGTATAGAGAAAAACAACATCGCGTTTTTGTTTGGTATCAAGCATATCTCGGATCATACTTCGAAACGGTGTGACACCAATCCCGCCTGCAATAAAAGCAAGTTTTTTTGAAGGGTTTTCATTTAGAGTGAAATCTCCCGCCAGTTGTGATGCTGCCATCGTGTCTCCAGATTTCATATCTTGGAGTGCTTTTTTAAAACTGCTTGAGTCTTTTTCCTGAATCCTCACGCCGAGTTTGATTTTTTGCTCAGTTGGTGAGGATGCTATCGTAAAATATCTTCTATTGCCGCGGATATCCGCTTTTTTATGGGGCAAGGTCCATTCGAGATATTGGCCAGGGAGAAACGGCAATTTCTGATACGAGGAAAAAATAAATTCGTACATACCTGAAGCAAGTTGGCGCTTCTCTTTGAGTAAAAGCTGCAAACGTTGTTTGGGACTGACTGCAAAGGAAAAAATATTTCCCATTACGAGTGCAAGTTCAGGTGTTGAGAAAAGTGGCCCAATCTCAAATTGTGCGCCAAAGAGCAATCCGACAATAACTGCATAGATGATGCGAAGGTTATTTCTCGGCGGAGTAGTCAGCGGTTCAGTCAGCATAGCAATTGCAAAGAACACAAGTGGGAAGGAAATGTATGCTTGGGTAATTGCATCCAGCGGTACAGTTTTATTGAAAACGACTCCAACAAAAGCGATAGAAATAGTAGCAGCAGCCATAAATGAAAGTACCATGCTAAATCTTCTGATTTTGCGAACGATAAGAAATCCGATTATCGCAACCATGGGCAACAATACATCACTGCCAATCCACCATAAAGCGTCTCCATTGCCGAGGAGACCTAATATAACCGCTGAAACGGCAGCCGGATTAAAAATGTGTTTATGCTTAAAGGCGAGCACATATTTTGAGGCCATAGCGATAAATCCTGCCAGAAAAAGTGTTAATGCTTGCTCTGGTTTGGAGAGTGGGTCAAAGATAAAAAAGAGAATAATGGCTGTGATGAGATACGATTCACTGTTAGTGGGTGCTTTGAGCATTCTGGCAAAAAGCTCGTTACTGACATAACAGGTTATTCCCAAAATAAGAAGTGAACCTAATAAATTAAGTGGTTTGTAATAAAGAAGTCCGAATGCGCCAAAAAGGATTGAAATACCAGCCAACATGAGAAGGCCGTAAAGAACGACTTTATACATCGTAAAGCCGTTGAGGAAATTATCAATTATTTTCATATATTAATTATAAAAAAATTCGCCGGGAAAGTCATTTGATTTATTAAGAGTCAGATCTTCATTGAGAATAACGTATTTGAAATCAAAATACTTGTGCAATGTTTCAGGTTTTGTAAAAAAGAGACAAGTCGTGAGACCATCGGCGAGTAATCCGGACTCTGCGATGACCCATACCGCTTTTATGTGGTTTGGTGAGGTGAGTGTATGCGGGTTCATAATATGATGAAATCCTTGCCATTTTCGTCTGTTGCCCGCTGAACCGCATAAACTGCCATTTGTAAGTTCTGCAACCCCGATGACCTTTTTTGGATTGTCAGGATGTTCAAGGCCGATTCGTAGAGGATTTTGTGTTGTTGTTTTGTTTAAGATGTCTCCGCTCCCGTCGACACAATAATTATTGATGTGATGTTTTTCAAGTAAATCGCCAATGATGTCAGTGAGATAACCTTTGCCTGCACCGCCAAAATCAAGAATTGCAGGCTTTTTCATCGTTATGTTTGGAGGAGTATATGTCAAAGTATTTTCCCATGTGTCAGGGTGATGCAGGGTATGGGGTTGCAAAGAATATGCAGCGTCATACCCTGCTTCAGATAACACCGAACCAATGAGCGGTGTTACTGCTCCATCTGTTATGTGATAGAGCTGTTTATAAAGTGTCAATAAAGGTTTTGCATCATCAGGCAATTTGTATGTGCCGGCTTGTTGCGCCATCTTTGTGACGAGTGAATCCTTTCGGAAACGTGAATATGTTTTATCGTATAGCTCAATCCGCTTCGAAATCTCTCTTAAAATTTCCTGTCCTTTTTTTTCAGACAACGGTTCGAGTACATCAATACTCCATACTGTTCCTATGGCTTCAAAGTTAAATGTGTTCATGACGCATTACGACTGTGTCGCTTCTGCTTTAATCTTTTCAATTGCGTCGTTAAACCCTTTTGGTGAAAGCGATGATCCTGAAACTTTGGTTAATACGATTTCGTCAATGTTTTTGCCTTCAACTTGTTCTTTATAGTTATCTTTGAAATCGGTTTGGCGAGTTTTTGAGATCGGTCTAGTCGCTTTTACTTCTACTTCTGAACTTGTAATTACGCCGTTTGCAATAGTTACGGTAACGCCGAGTTGTTCAGCTCCTCCAGGAGATGTATAGTCACCATCAGCTGTGTATGTGCCATCCTTGTAAGCACCAGCAGTCATTGCTTCAGCAGCACTTGGCTGCGCTGCAGTTTCCTGATTTGTTTGGGTTTGTTGCTGTGTTTGTTCTGTTGTCATTGTTGCGTTTTCAGTTTGAGCTGGCTTATTCATGTTTTGGAAAGCAAGCACTCCGACAACGACAATAACGATCAGTCCGACAATAGCGATAATTGGTCCGGTTTGGCTTTTGGAAGCTGTGGTAGTTGGTTGTTGTTGTTCATCCATTATGTATTCACCTCCCTTCGCATTCGAAGTATTATTATAACGAAAAAGAAGAAGAAGAAAATACTTCACTTTAGGAAAGTACAGCCGTTGTGATATTTATCACAGCAGAGCTTATCAATATAATGGTACTATCACAGTTTATTAATATAGGCTTATGAGTGCAGCGGAACGACCAACAACGTATAGAGGACCTGAAGGCAAAAGAGGACTATTAACCTTAATTTCTGATAGTCAGAAAACAGCAGGAGATATTTTTGTAAGTGCAGCCGTATTACCTGCTAGATTGGCAACGATTGGTTTCGAGGCTGTCACTGAATTTGGGTCACGTCGCCAAATTGTCCGGGAATTTTACGATATAGAAAAATTCAAACGTATCGTAGATAGTTCAGATTCATTACGTACAGGGGAACATGAACGTTATACAAGATATGTTGGCAAAAGGCCATATACTGTTGATTTTTATCCCAAAGGATTGACTAGTGATACGGCAGAAGAATTAGCGGCTAGTCAAAGGTCTGAATTAACACATGAGGATTTCTACGGAAGATTTAACCAAGTACCAGGTGATAAAGAGCAGCACACAAAACTTGTACGATCAGTTTATCATCAACCTGATGCGATGGTCATGATTGTCCGAGATAATGATAACATTATTGGTTCGTCTATACTCAACTCAGATGGTGCAAGGAATCCCGCATATGAATTTGCTTTTGATGTGACAAGCGGACACCAAGAGCAGGGATTAGGTTCAATGTTATTACTTGATATGCTTGCAGTATGTGAAGTAAAGGGAATTCATGAAGTATTTATGGAAATAAATCAAAATAATTATAAAAGTAAAAGAAGGATAAATTATTTACATAACGATAAAAATATTCCTTGGTCACCTAATATAGAATTAGATGGTGGTATTTTAACAAGTAGAGTAATATTCGCTCCGCAAAAACTGGAAGGTGCCGCCTAGCACTAGTTTTGAAGAATTCATTTTGTATATACTAATAAGATATATGCAATCGCAACATCTTATTCATCATTTTTCTCATTTGCGTCCGAGCTTGGAAGAACGGATGTTCAGAAGTGAAAGTGTCGAGGCTGCTATAGAAAAAGTTGCTTCAGTTATCGTGGATGAAGATCTTTTCCAGATGTTTTATAAATGTTTCCCTAATACGCTTGATACAACAGTTCACTTCACAGAACATGATGATGAAGGTTTACCCGATACATTTGTGGTGACTGGTGATATTCCTGCGATGTGGCTTCGAGATTCAACCAATCAAGTCTGGCCGTATTTGCCTTTTGCAGCTGAGGAAGTTGAAGTGCAAAAAATGTTTGAAGGGCTTATTTACCGTCAAACAAAATGTATTCTGACTGATCCCTATGCCAATGCGTTTAATCGGGATATGGGTATTTGGGAACGTAAATACGAACTTGATAGTCTCTGTGCGTTTTTGCGTTTATCAAGCGGCTATTATGAAATAACACACGATCTCAAACCGTTTAATCGTGATTGGTGTCGTGCGGTACGTTTGATTGTTGATGTCATGCATGCTGAGCAAAACACACTTGATAAGGAAACCAAAGATGATTTATTCCAGTTCCGAACAGACGCAGGACATTTGCATCCGGCAATCAGACTTGAAGGCTATGGTTACCCTGGTAAGCGATGCGGTTTATCTCGATGTGTTTTTAGACCATCTGATGACGAATGTGTTTTCCCCTATCTCATCCCGGCAAATGCCATGGCAGTTGTGTATCTTAAAAAAGTAATTCCGATTCTTGAAAAACTAACAGATTTTGACACTGCCAGTGCTGTGAAGCGCATGGCGGGGGATATTGATTTAGGAATTAAAGAATGGGGAGTTATTGATCATAATGTCTTTGGCAAGATGTATGCCTATGAAGTAGACGGATTTGGATCTAGTTGCGTGATGGATGATCCGAACATCCCAAGTTTATTAAGTTTGCCTTATCTGGGTTATTGTAAAACAACTGATCCAATTTATCGCAATACACGCGAATTTATCCTCAGTAAGTGGAACTCTTTTTATGCTGCCGGTGCAGTTGCGTGCGGATTGACGAGTCCTCATGTCGGTGTCTGTGATCACTTTTGGCCTATGGCAACAATCATGCAGGCGATGACTTCAACCGATGAAAGAGAAATTCTGCAGTGTCTCAAAACGCTTAAAAAAACACATGCCGGGACATTTGCAATGCATGAGAGTATAGATGTTGATAATCCCCGCAAGTTTACACGTCACTGGTTTGCGTGGGCTAATTCGATGTTTGGGGAATTAATTTTAAAAGTTTACAACACACATCCTCATTTACTAAAAAAGACACTGTAGATTATTTATTCTCTTCTTCATGCATATCAGTAAGAGGTTCATACGACGAGGATAGTTGAGGAAGTGTCTCTCCTGAAGCATTGGTTGAAAAGGTCATAAGGAGTACAGTTTTGGTGTTTATTGGTTTGGCTTCATTTGTTTGTTTTGTATTATAGAAATTTCGCAGTGCAACACGTGTTGCTTCAGGAACTTTTTGGAGTACCATGTATACCTCCAAATCTTCATACGATGCGATTTTAACTGAGGACATGGATGCCATCTGCTCAAGTTTCAGAAAATCATCAGGGTTTGCTTCTTCACTTTTTTCAAGCTGCTTTAGAAGTTTAATATTGGCTGAGGTGATAGGATTTGCCCGAGCCCGCGTAAGACTTCTATACAACGGTTCAACATGCTCGATAAATTTACGATCACCAAAAGATGTTATATAAAATAACTCGCTCGGTGTCAGTTTTCTTGCCAAATCCTTTTCAAGTGAATCGATCGTTTCTTTATGCGAGGTTATCATTTCAGGTATAACATTTATCCATGTTTCAGATTCAACCTCAGGTGCCGTGTAAGGAGTACGTTTTGGAAATTCATTGTTGATTTTGAACAGTATTGCCGTCATATCATCAGGGATGTGTCTGAGATTTGCTGAGTCATTCGCAATTTTTCGTGCTTCATTGATAAGAGTTGCTACAAGCTCTTTTGGGCTATTACCTGTTGCGATGGTTGTTTCAATTTGTTTATCGGTCAAGTTATTGGTTATACCGTCAGATGTCATAAGAAAGATATCATTTGCTTTTATTTCATGTGTTTGAACAATAGGGGTAACGACTTCTTTTCCGAGTGCCTGATCGACATCGTTTCGTTTTTGAAAAGCTGTTTTTTCTTCAGGGCTCAAATTTACTAGTTCTTCTTCAGTTTGAACGTTACTTATTTTATTCTGAATTTCTTGCTGTTTTTCTTTGTTTGTTGAAGGCGTTTCGTTATCTATCGTCAGACAAGTAAGCTTGCCATCTCGTAACAGATACATTCGACAATCTCCAATTGGGACAACCAGCAAGTGTTTTTCGCCAGTTTTTGATTCATAAATATATGCGAGCAGCATAGTTGTATATCCTGTGGTTTCTTCAAAGAGGTGTGCGTTGAGTTCAAGCGTTCTGGTTTTTAAATAATTTGCCGTTTCCTCTACGGAAATGTCGACAGGTGTTTGTTTAACGATATCTGCTACATAATCTCTCGCAAATTGTGCAGTTGTATCGCCGCCACCGTGTGCACCCAAACCGTCGAAAACTGCAAACGCATGGTCTTCCGGCGCAAAAAGCATGCGGTCTTCGTGGGGTTTATCCAAATCACCACCATGTTCATCTTTTTTTTCATGTTTGACAGTTTTGGCTGCGCAGAGATCTTTAAAACCAATTTCCTGTTCGGTAGAAAAAGAAGTAATTTTATGATTTTGAAGTGCGTCTCCATCCATATGTCATTTATTATAGCATCGAAGATACATAGAGTTATTGACAGTTACTCAAGTTAAATGAGATTATAAAAATATGGAGGAAAAGACAAACGAAAAAAAGACTAAACCAATGGAAGCAACATTTGCTCCGCTACCTGAGTATAAAGGAAACAAACAATTTTTTCTTTTTAGCAGACCAGTGCGCATAGTCATTTTTGCAGTTTGTATCGGCATCATCACTGTAGCTGTCGTTATCTCCCGAGGATAATATCCATCTCAAACTTTCTTCTCAATTGATTTTGCCAAAATACTCATGAGGATTTGGACGCACGCGACCAAAAATGGGATAAATCTCAACGCAAAATCGCTTGAAATAAAATCCCAAAGGTATAGCTATGTTTACAAAAATGTAATATGTGGCAATCAAAACGATATCATGCGTCTGTCTCCATAAAAATGCAGCTACAAAAATGCCAAAAACGGGATTTAGCAATTCAAAAAGGGCCTATGACTTGAGAAATTTTTGTCCCTAGGCACTCAACTTATAGAAATGCTTGCGCTCTTTTTTAAATCGCTCAACAATAAAGTGCATGATTCCATTGTAGCAAAGAAGTTTTTATGTAAATACGAGTTCACCTCCACTTTGGAACACAAAACAATAACCACTGTTATCTATGAATTTAGAAGATTTCCATTTTTCCCATGCGTCACGAATACCTTGCATAGCTTGCTCATCTGTCCAGTATTCACTCTCTTGATCTGGGTGATTTGTCATCCTTAATTCATCATGTGCTGCCTCGTGACGCAATGTTAATCCAGGTGTTAGTCCAGCATAGGGATAAGAGTCAGGTTTACTGGGTGATGCGTCTTTATTTCGACTAAACGACTGAGGGTCAGGGTGCGTTTGAGAGATATGTGGAGACGAATCACCGAAAGGGACTACTTTTCCACCTTCTCGCACGGACGGGGGTATATGAATAAGGTGACAAGTTCCATCGGGATAGAACATTACTGAAGAGATGCTTTCATTGAAAGATCTATTACCTACTGAAACATACAATATGTTACTTGCTTTATAAAAAGTAGTCCCATCAAGGAATTGGTCTTTATTTGGTTTATATAATCCTGCAAGATCTCTCTTTGTATTATCGATTCGAGGCATATTAAAGTAGACTTCACTATCAGAATAATAATTTGCCCAAGCAACTTCTCTTGTTTTTGCCTCAGCCCAAGCACGGAGGGAAGATTCTTTTATCTGTTTTAATGGTGCACCTTTCTTACCTGGTGAGCTCCAATAGTCTTCACTCAATACTCTTTCGTAATGTAATTTTGCACGATGAGCTTCATCACCTTCTTCTTTGACTCTAGCTTTTCTTAATACCTTTATTTCAGCTTCTCGGTCTCTTATATCACGACGTACGCTATCATAACGTTCGTCATCAAGTAAATCATTTACAATCATCGGTCCATCAAGTAATGCTATGATTATTTTCCGTCTTGGTTCAGTGATTGTTCCCAACGGGCCATTTTCTGCGAATGCACTCTCACGGATGTGAAGTGTTACTCTATCAGTGTTTATGATCTCAACTCCTCGTTTTCGCAGTGCTTCTTTTGAAAGGATATCTGGCGGAAGAGTTTTTTCTAATGGGTGTGCTTCTGATGCTTCAAATTTGGAATAATCTCTTGTAATAGGTGTTGGGGGACCCTTAAAAATTTGCGCTACTTGTGGTTCACCTGTTTCTCTAGCACGCTTCCTCGCTCTTAAAGCATTGAGAGCGTTTACAGGAACACGTTCTCCATTGTTAAATGTAATCGAGATAGGGAGTCCATCTTTATTTAATCCGACTTGGGGACTTTTCAATTCGAATGGAGTGTAGGGTCTATCTCCAATATAAGTAACAATACGATGATCGATATTCGGGTCTATATCCGCAGATGTTAAAAGCGCATTAAGAGCAGCAGCTCCACCTGCAATTAATAGATCTCTTCTGGTAATGACTCCCTTGGGTGCCCCTTCGAGTCTCATAGTAAGAAGATTATAGCACAAATTTAACTCTAAAACCTGTTATACTTTACAAATTAACTTATGCAGGAATATATTGTTATTAAGGGTGCCCGGGAGAATAATTTGCAGAATGTTGATCTCCGTTTGCCCAAACGTAAAATCATTATCTTTACCGGCGTTTCAGGCTCTGGTAAATCCTCGATTGTGTTTGACACGATTGCGACTGAAGCAAAGAGACAAGAGTATGAAACGTTTAGTATGTTTGTCCGCAATTTTCTTCCCAGATATTCACAACCTGATGCTGAGGCAATTGAAAATCTCAGTATGGCAATTGTGGTTGATCAAAAACGCATGGGTGGAGGATCTCATTCAACAATGGGGACAAGCACTGATATCTATACAGTTTTGCGTTTACTGTTTTCCCGTATTGGTAAGCCGAATGCTGGTTATTCCAATGTATTCTCGTTTAACAATCCACAAGGAATGTGCCAGGAATGTAATGGTTTGGGTCGTAAAATAAGGATTAACACCAATGGTTTTTTGGACATGGAAAAATCCATCAATGAAGACGCGATAAATGTTCCGCTGTTTTCAGGTTGGGAGAAAGATTCATATAAGGCCTCAGGATTTTTTGATAATGACAAAAAGTTGAAAGATTTTACTCCTGAAGAAATGGATCTTTTGATGCACGGCAAAGACCGGAAATTCAAACTGCAAATCGGTGCAAATTCGATGAATGCGACCTATTTGGGAATTGTTGAAAAACTCACCAGATCGTATATCAAGCGTGATCTTAAAACGCTTTCTGAACGTACCCAAAAAATGGTTGAACCGTATTTGGAATATGGTCCATGTAATGAATGCAAAGGCGCTCGTCTCAATCAAAAAGTCCTCGCCTCAAAAATAAACGGCTATAACATTGCAGATTTGTCAGCGATGGAAGTGGGGGAACTGATTAAGGTAATTAAAGAGATTAACGATCCCGTCGCTGCGTCTCTCATAAAAACACTCACTGAGCGTTTGCAGCATGTGATTGATATAGGTCTTGATTATATGTCTCTCAATCGTGAAACTGACACACTTTCAGGTGGTGAGTCACAGCGTATTAAAATGGTCAAACATCTATCAAGTAGTCTTGTTGATGTGTTATACATTTTTGACGAGCCGAGTGTCGGATTGCATCCGCGAGACGTGCATCGTCTTAATGAGCTGTTGCAAAAACTCCGCGACAAAGGCAACACCGTTATCGTGGTTGAACACGATCCTGATGTCATCAAAGTTTCCGATCACATCGTTGATGTTGGCCCGCGTGCTGGAAGTCATGGTGGAAAGATTATGTTTGAAGGTAACTTTGAGGAGCTTCTCAAATCAGACACCCTAACAGGTACTCATTTGAAAAAACAAATACCTCTTAAAGAAAGTGTCAGAACTCCAAAAGGAAAACTCGAAATTAAAAACGCCACAGCCAACAATCTTAAAAATGTCAGTGTTGATATCCCGACTGGCGTTCTGACCGCAATCACGGGTGTTGCTGGTTCAGGAAAAAGTTCACTCATTCATGGAGAATTTCTCAAACAGCATCCAGATGCAATTGTGATTGACCAATCAGCAGTTGGTGCAAATTCTAGGTCAAATCCTGCAACATACACTGGCATTATGGATGATGTCCGCAAAGCCTTTGCCACAGCCAACAAAGTCCAGCCAGGTCTTTTCAGTTTCAATTCAACAGGTGCGTGCGAAAATTGTCAGGGGCAAGGTGTTGTCTACACAGATCTCGCATTTTTAGAAGGTGTTAAAACGCCGTGTGATATCTGTGAGGGAAAACGTTTCAAAGATGAGGTGCTTGCCTACAAACTCAACGGCAAATCAATAGCTGATGTTTTGAAAATGAACGTCACTGAAGCGCTTGAATATTTCTACATACAAGAGGTTCTCAAAAAACTTCAGGCTATGGAGGATGTGGGCTTAGGTTATCTCACACTCGGTCAGCCGCTCAACACGCTCAGTGGAGGAGAATGCCAAAGAATCAAACTCGCAAGTGAACTCCATAAAAAAGGCAGCATCTATGTCCTGGACGAACCAACAACTGGTTTACACATGAGTGATATCACGCATCTTCTCGAAATCATAAACCGCCTCGTTGACGCCGGCAACACCGTCATCGCCATCGAACACAACCTAGACATCATCAGAAACGCCGATTGGATCATAGACCTAGGCCCTGAAGGCGGCCACAAAGGCGGAGAAATACTATTCGAAGGCCCCCCTAAAGAGCTCAAAGGAGTAAAAGCCTCATTGACGAGTCGATACATATAAGCACTCATTTAGTAGTTATTCAAAGCAATTGGTGATATAAATAGTTAAATGGAAGGAAATGGAGAAATACCGGTTGCTCCCGAACCAAAGATAAAAAAAGATATTGTTATCTCGGGTTCTATTCTTTATGCTGCTATTAATAAGCCAATCTTTAAATCACAGGTTAGAAAAGCTATCTCAACATTAGGTCGAACTGAACACGACATGGAGATTGGCTTTGATTTATTTTTAAATCCTAAAACAAAAGGATTATCACATATTACTAAATCTGTTATCGGTGATGAGTATGTAGAACATACGCCTGAGGAATCTGCTCAGAGACAAGAATTAATAGACCAGGGACGATTTCAGTTAATTGATGCTCATACGCATCCTTATGGGATGGAAAATCCTATTTCATCATATGTTCCATCAGAACATGACTTGAGAGCACTTGTGGTGGGTCGTGATGTTTCAAGGTTTAGTTCAGGTGTTGATGGCTACCCAATTGGGTGTATTATTGTGCCGACATTAGGAAGAACAGATCTAGTTCTATATCAACAAAATCCAGAGAATCAGCGTTCTCCACAATTTGATGACTATTTAAATGACTATGTCACGGTAACATCATTTAGTGAATTAACAGATCTTTTGCAGCAGACAGGATTTAAATCATTGATAGTCAGAGACTATCCTGATGGGCTTACTCCAGAAGATATGGATAGATTTGCATTTTCGATATCTCCACTTAAATAGTTCGGTACTACTTACATCTGCATAATATCTGCTATAAGCCAATAACAATTTCTTACAAGCATTTTACAGTTTTTTGGGTATACTAATTCTCATATGAATTCTGCTGAACTGTTTTTACTTTCGGAGAAGGCTTTGACTGAGGTTGTCGATCAGATCTCGGATAATCAGTGGGAGATTGTGGTGCCGAAGGGATTTACTATACAGGATGGAGAGTGGACTGTTCGGAAGCTTATCAATTATCATGCTTATGATGATGCTTGGGTGCCGGAGACTCTTGCTGGGAAGACGATTGCGGAAGTTGGGACGAAATATGATGGGGATTTGCTGGGCAGTGATCCTAAAGTGAATTGGCATGCAATTGTTGATAAATCTGTGGAGGCGGTTAAAAGTGCTGATCTCAAAAAAAATGTCCATCTCAGCTATGGAGATTATCCGGCTGAAGAGTATCTGTATCACATAACACTGTTCCGAACGTTTCGTGCAGTTGATTTCGGTAGATTGCTCCATATACCGTATCATTTGCCTGATAAATTGATTGAGGGCATTTGGGAATATATCGTACCCAATGCAGCATATTTCAGACAAATTGGTGTCATTGGTGAAGAAATAAAAGTACCAGAAGATGCACCTCTTATTGAAAAGTTACTTGCTCTTACAGGCAGACAACCAAAGGATTAAGTATGGCAGACCTCAAAACAAAAGCGACACAGGTAAACGTCGAAGATTTTCTCAGTGCAGTTGAACCTGCTTCCAAACGTGAAGACGCTTTTACTCTTCTCAAACTCATGGGAAAAATTACCGGGGAAAAAGCTGTTATGTGGGGACCGACTATTGTGGGGTTTGGGAAATATCACTACAAATACGAATCCGGACATGAAGGAGATATGTGCATTACTGGTTTTTCTCCACGCAAAGCAAATTTAGTTGTCTATTTAAATACCGGGAGTGCCAAAGAACAGGGTTTGCTTGATAATCTGGGAAAACACAAAGCAACAGGTGCATGTCTGTATATCAATAAACTTTCAGATATAGATCTTACCGTTTTGGAAAAAAGTATTAAACTATCAATTGATGAGATTAACAAAAAGTATCCTTCTTTATAGACGAAAAAGAAGTTTAGCGTTATAATACTTTTATGACGCGTGCTCATTTTTCATATCAACAAAACCCAGATTCCATGTAGGTGGCTGGTTTTTGTTTTGAAAAGATATACCAGCCAAATGGCTGGTTTTTTTATGGAATATTTACTGAAAGGTATTCTTATTGGATTTGCAATCGCCGCACCTGTGGGGCCGATTGGTCTGTTGTGTATTCGCCGGACACTTTCGTATGGGCGGTTGTCAGGTCTTCTTTCAGGACTTGGTGCGGCTACTGCTGATGGGTTTTACGGTGTGATTGCGGCGTTTGGCATTACCGCAATTTCCAGCTTTTTACTTAAGGAAAAAATGCTTCTGAGTTTGGTTGGTGGATTGTTCTTGTGTTACTTGGGCTACAAAACATTCACTGCCAAACCAGCAGACCACAGCGCCAAAGCAGAACATAAAGGTTTGATTGCAGATTATCTCTCTACACTTTTTCTCACTATCACCAATCCTGCCACAATTTTATCTTTTATCGCCATCTTTGCTGGCGTGGGGATTGAAGCGGGGAATTACCTGACGTCACTACTTTTAGTCATCGGTGTCTTTACCGGCTCAGCACTTTGGTGGCTGACACTTAGTACGGGAATGAGTTTTCTTAGAGTAAAAATAAATACAAAACATCTGCGTCTGATTAATAGAATATCAGGAGGAATAATTATACTTTTTGGTTTGTCCGCATTGGCAATACTTTTGTAAGTGTAAAAAATTATTGCTCAAGCCATGCATCTTTGAGTAAGTGGAAGCTACCGTCTTCGAGAGATTTTCTGACTTTTTCCATGAGTTTGGTGATGAAATAGAGATTGTGATATGTTGCCAGCTGAAAGGCTAAAAGTTCTTCGCCGACAAAAAGATGGTGGAGGTAGGCTCTGGTGTAATTTTGGCAGACAAAACATTCACAGCCTGGATCAATTGGGTTAGGATCTCTTTGAAACTGTTTATTGGTGATATGAAAGACAAAACTTTTTTCTTTACGTCCGCCGTTTTTTGGACTGACAAAAAGACTGCCATGCCTCGCTCTTCTTGTCGGTGCGACACAATCAAAAAAATCCATTCCTCTCGCAACAGCTTCAAAAACATCTTCTATTTCGCCAATTCCTAAAAGATGTCTGGGTTTTTCTTCATCAAAATAGGGGACACATGAAGAAATCATTTGAAATAAAACTTCCTTGGAGGTATAAGACCCGCCAATTGAAACCGCATCAAAATATTTATTGGTAAATTTAGCTGAAAATATCCGCAAATCTTCATAGCGTCCGCCGTGGACAATACCGTACATAAGTTGGTCTTTGCGTTTATGATACTGCAAACTCGCAATGCCCCAGCGACTGGTTCTCTCAAGTGACAGTTTTGTCGTTTCATGATCCCAGAGAGGGGATTCGTGGTCATCAAACGCGACAATCAAATCTGCTCCAAGCTTTTCCTGAATTTTGATTGATATTTCAGAATCAAACCACTGTTTGTCACCATTTAGATGAGAAAAAAACCACACACCATCATCTTTGACGAGTGCGCCTTTGAGTTTTTGTTTTTGCCGATCTTCAGTTGTTTTAGTGACAGCTGATAACAATGGTACTTTATCAGCAGGGTTCAAAAAAACAGATTTCGTAAATTTGTTTATTTTCTTGCCGGTAATATCCCTCACAACTTCTTTGCGCTGAGCTACTCCCAATGAAAACACTTGATAGCCGCCGCTATCTGTCATTGTCGGACCATTCCAGCCCATAAATTTCCCAAGTCCTCCCATTTCTTCTATGACATCCTCACCTGGGCGCAAATGCAGATGATAGGTGTTTGAAAGCACAATCTGTGTTCCAAGTTCTGTCAGTGCTTGCGGTGTAATAGCTTTGACACTCGCTAGTGTCCCGACAGGCACAAATGCAGGTGTGTTTATCGTCCCGTGAGGTGTTTTCAGTTGCCCCAAGCGGGCCTTTGATTTTTTGTCTTTTCCTAGTATTTTAAATTTAAAATGTGAACTGCTCATGTATGTTTGAAAGTATAGCACATCAAAGGTGCCTAACTGGTGTATAATAAGAGCCTATGTCGGAGAAAAAACAAGTACATACCTTTCGCTATGTTGATATCATAACTGCTTTGTTTGTGGCGGTTCTGCTTATTTCAAACATCACATCCACCAAACTCACCTCGTTTGGCTTTCTCACACTTGATGCTGGCACGATTTTATTTCCACTCACCTATATTTTTGGAGATATCTTAACAGAAGTATATGGTTATGCACGTGCAAGGCGGGTAATTTGGATCGGATTGTTATGTAATCTGCTCATGGCTGGAATCATCATTGTTGTTGGTATGCTGCCGCCATCACCAGATTGGCCAAACCAAGAAGCTTACAACACCATTCTCGGCCTTGCTCCACGAATAGTACTTGCAAGTATTGTTGCATATTTCGCTGGTGAATTTATCAATTCGTTTTTGCTTGCCAAACTCAAAATTACAACCAAAGGGAAATATCTTTGGTCACGAACAATCGGTTCAACGCTCATCGGGCAGCTGCTTGATACGGTCATCTTTATCGCCATTGCTTTCTGGGGACTCTTGCCAACTGAAGTCCTTATTTCACTCGTAATTTCAAATTACATTTTCAAAGTTGCCATGGAAGTGCTCTTCACACCTGTAACATATTATGTGGTAAATAAACTTAAAAAAGTAGAACACGAAGACCACTACGATCACAAAACCAACTTCAACCCGTTTCTTTTTAACTCCCAGCGCAAATGAGATCCAATTTTTTATTGGAATCAGCGGCAGTAGAAGTAATATCTGTGCGAGCGCTGTCTGCGCGATTACCATAATTCGCTGCAATTTGTTTCCATGATTGTTCGGCCTTTTCTATTTTATCAGGGTTACGGCTTGTAAGTACTTTCTTTGCATCGCTTATTTTTTTCGCAACCTCCGTGCGTAGTTTTTTATTTTTTATAAGTTCAGTGACATGCAACGCATAAGCTAAGTTATGTTCAGATAAATTATTCATGGCTATTTCCGCAATTTTTATATCAAGTGCTGCAGAGGCTGAATCTTTAGATCCATACATAGATGCAATCAATTGCTCTGCTTCCAAGGCACTTATATCGCCCTCGTCTAGATTTACCGTTGCTGTGCTTGCTAGCGTTGCATCAATTGCCTTATGAGCTGTCGTTTTTAAGGGTTCTTCATTACCAGGTAATAATCTATCAGCAATTTCTAAAGTAACTGCAAGATCATACTCAGAACCTTCTATCGCATCAATAGCCGTAAAAATATCAAAACATTCTGGAGAAGTTATATTCGGGCCATTGCCTGGTGGTATTATCTCAGATTCGGCAGAGAATGGACCTTCATTGCCGAATGAGACATTTATTTCTCCATCACTGCCTATGGTTACTCTTCTGAGGTTTGCTTCATATGGATAATCAGTCCCTCCAGAAAGTACCTCCGCTGTATTCGTTGAGTTGGTCGTGATATTGGGAACAGTAGTATCAATGATCGACAATGCATCCCTTGCTTGCTGTTGTGTAATTGCTCCTTTGGTTTGTGCTGAATGAAAGTGTCCATGTGAATCTATGAATGCCTTAGCACTGAGAGCTTCTGGACCAGATGGTTTTTGTTTTATTGTAACTTGAATGTCTGGATTCTGACGTGTTTCTTCTGTTATTGGCTGTATGTTCAGTGTATAGGTATATTCCCAAGCTTCTAGTGTGCCTGTTTTCTCATTTTCAGAAGTCGTTGCAGTAACAAAAAAATGTGAATTTAATAGATCAGGTTTTGAAGCAAGGACATCAAGGGTTCTCCAAAAAGTAACATCAACATTGTCAGTACTATCTGAAGGATCATGAAATATTCCCTTCATAGTGGTTACAAACCCTGCAAACTGTTGTACAATTTGCTCACTATCGGTTAGCTGCGTTTTTTCCTGCAATGGAAATTCTGGTTTTGCATCCGGGCCTGTTCTGTTGAGTCTTCTTCGGCTCCACTCATTATATAATGAATAACCTTCCTCTTCCGTCTCTACCTTATATTCAACAGTATTCCATAACGCCAAATCGCTTCGAACCGTGTCTTCAAATTCCTGATACGTTGCATCGATTGCAGCGTTTGTTTTGTTCTTTTCAGCATCAGTTATATAATATGTCGCAAAATTATAATTTCTTTCTACGATAGAAGTGAGATAACCAACAACTTTGAGTAAAAGCGCCTGATCTTCAATTTCATAGAGGATTTTTTCTTCCTCTTTATCTAAAACCCCATCTTTCATATCATTTGCTGCGAGGAGAACTTCTACTTCATCAATAATATTTTTAGCTGATGAACGTATTTCAGATGATTCTATACCATCTGCTAATTTTTCTGCACCTTTATAATCTTCATCGTGAATAGCCATTCGTATAGCTTTTCCTCCTTGTGCAAAAACAAGTGTATCAGCTGCTCGTTTTTTA
The DNA here is from genome assembly GCA_052034235.1 of Candidatus Levyibacteriota bacterium. Taxonomy (GTDB): domain Bacteria; phylum Patescibacteriota; class Microgenomatia; order Levybacterales; family UBA12049; genus JBPOIT01. The sequence continues at coordinate 153,593 of JBPOIT010000005.1, read as the reverse complement.
ATTTCGGGAGTACTTATTTCGTTTATGGCAATTTGTGAAGTTTTAAAAGCTTTTTCAACTTGGCCTGTTGCGTTTCGAGCAGTATCTATGGCTGTGAATGCGACACAATAATCAACTTCTTCAACTGGTGCATTTCCCGTAAAACAGTCTTGCAACGTATGACTGGATGGAGACGCGATACCAGGTTTGGCCTGTATTTCATCTTTTTCAATCCCGCTGATAGTGCATCCGCTTCCTGCAAGGAGTGTTGCCATAGCAACAGCAGGTAGTCTGAGGTTTCTACGTCGTCGTCGTTTATCCTGACCTTTTTTCACAATTCGTGGTTGTTCCGGTCCTCGTGTCATAATAAACAACGATTATATATGCTATAGGTTTAAATGGCAAGTGATATCCGCACATATTCAGTACCTATTGACAACGTGATATGTCAAGAGTAGAATCCAAATCATAAACATATGTTAGAAAGACCTGGACCAACCATTAATCCTGAAGTTGTAGCAAGCATTGCCCAACAAATTCCTGAAGGGGGAGTAACATTTGGGTTAACCCCAGCAGAGAAAGCTGGCGTTCGTAACAATGTCGGTATTTTAACAGCTCAACAACGATTGGAAGCAAAATTAGTAAAAGTTACAAAAGTAGCTGATACGAGCGAAAAAAGCGTAGGTGGAACTCTTGTAGAACTGGGTTCACGAGTTTTAGGTAGTAAAAAGGTAAGGGCTGGAGCACTTGTAGCAATAAGTCTAACAACAATGGGTGCTGAATGCGGAGACGGCGGACTTCAACAAAGACAGCAGGAACGAAGATTACGAGATTTACAGGACGGACCACCAGATTATAATGAAGATAGGGATGAAAGAATTCGACAAAGAAAAGCAGCGGATGAAAAAAGAAAATTAGATAGACAAAGAAGAAGAGAGGAACGTTCTAATAATTAGTAAATTCAAGTAATAGTCTCCTCCTCAAATATGTATTAAGAGTATTTTGCTCCAGATTCCGTTTTTTGATCATCCATTGACATTTTTTTGACTTCGCGTAATACTGTAAACTATGAACGAAAGTGTTGATTCTTCTTCGCAGGCTTCTGCAAATTTAAAATTACTCATCGGATTTCTGTGGGTTTTTTCTATAATTTTCACTGGGTTTGTTGGGTATGGGTTTGGGAAAGAAAGTGTAACAAAACAAACTGAATCCCAGGCAAAAGTATTAAATGCTCAAACCAATCAAATCGCTAACGTTCAGGATTCAATTACAACTCCTGAGCCGATTGCGGTTGCGGAACAAACGGAAACAGCTACAGCGCCTACAATCGCACCGATTGGGCCTGCATTCAGTAGTAGTACGACAACTGACAGTGTTTGCAGCAAAACTGGCTTTGCACAAAAATGGGAATATCTCAAACCTTATGTACTCAAACCAAATGATTCACTCCAAAGTATCGCTCGGGACGAATTAAAAGATGAAACACGTGTAAATGAATTAATGCAGCTTAATGGTGTTGGTCCATTTGTGGTTGGAGCGACAGTCTATCTCCCGCCATCATCAATCACCAAATCCTCAGGTAAAATCAAACAAATTTACGGCAAACTTGTTGAAAAAAATGATTCATCATGGCATATCAGTTTCACAGGCGATAAAAGCGGCCAAGGCATTCTCATTTCATCATTCTTATTCCAAGGAGTTCCCAATGCCACAACCACGAAAGTTGGAGACTGCCTAACCGTCCTCCTAGACGACGGTTACAAAATCTACTCCCTAGCACTACAATAATACTCCATATAGCGCATATATATATATGCTATAATCCATGTTGTCATTTAACGACAACATATAATGACAGAACAATTTATACCATTATCTCAAGGAGTAGATAGCTCTCTGGTTAGAAACACAGGTTATACTGAATTAAACAGGACAATAACCCATCTAGGCAGTCCCTCGTACGCAGATGAGATAAGAGCAAAAAATTTACCACAGGATATTGTTGATGCCACACTATCGTTAGTCCAATCCCCTGATGCATTGGCGGCACGAGCCAGAGATTTACAGAGACGTTCATTAGATCGGCTAGGATTATTTTACGGACAAACTTCTGCAGTTTTGATTCCTTTTTCGGGAGGAAGAGATTCATCATCGATAGCTGCCTTAACGCTTGATCTCTTCAGGGATCAGCCAGACAGAAAAGCATATTTAGTTACCGCTTTACCAGGTTTTAGTGATGAACTTGAGGCTCCTCGTAGACAAGCGAGAAAAATTGCTAACGTACTTCAATCAGAGACATTTGATCCAGAAACTGATCATTATTATATGGATCTCTCACCCAGAAATAAAGGATTTATAATAGAACCTGCCAGAGCGGATGAGCAACAATTAGGATACCCTGGTTTTTGTTCATCATGTAAAATAGGTATGGAAGAATCACTCGCACAGGCTGCTCGTCAGTTAGGTGCAGGAGTTGTTGCTATGGGGTATACCGATAACCAGGCAAGACAACTGTGGCCTGAACAATCACCGACACAAATTGCACGAATGGCTACTTATTTTTCTGTAAACTATCCGGATTTAAAAATAGGATCTCCGCTGCATGATGTTATCGAGTTACCGTTCGATTCTGCATTAATTCTGGGAACTTATGGTTTTCCTTTTGAAGATCATAAAGAAGAAATGAAATGTAAAGCAAGAGCAACCAATCCGCTCGATCTTAATACTGAAAGGCTAGGAAGGTTTGTTGATGGGAAATTAAGCAGCATGCCTCCTTTTGAGCCGACATTATCTAATCGAGTTCCAGAACAGACGGTGTATGCATTGAGCACAGATGTAAGTTCTCTGAAAGCTGACCCCGTATTCATGCGCGGAGTGTTTCAACAATAGTAAATCTAAAGGCTTCTTTATAATGAGTGCTTAATCTTGGTTTAAGAGGCAAGCTTATATTGCATCCTAAACCTTTCATAATGTGTTGCATAATCGACTTCAGAATTGACTGCATAGGGTAATGTATTATTGCTCGTAAACCTGCAAACATGGAATAAATCACCGATTTCTGTTATCACTCTATCTGATTTTTGCCCTCCTGTTGCTGTGTCCATCGCAGGACAAAGATAGGAAGATGTTTTCATTTTGTGTAACTCTGATGTCTGTGGATCAGTATTTACAACAAATATTCTTTGAGCTGGGTCATATTGGGCATGATGCATGTTCTCATGTCCGCCAGCAAGAATACAACATTGTGCGAGTCTACCAACACCATTTGGTCCATCATTACCATAAATATATGGATCATCAGTTGCGATTTTTGGACAGGCAATAAATGGCATTGGTTTTTCAACACCACGTTCGACTTCTGTAAGATGTGCTAAATATTCATCTGTAAGCTGAGGATCTCCGATGTATGTCTCCAATTCCTGTCCTGTTAAATATATGTACGGTAGATTAATTTCAGTAATATTTTGTGAAGGATCAGAAAGATTGGTATGGCTTTCTTTAAACTGGTTTAATTGATCAAAAAGAGCACGCCACGCTAAAGGATCTACATGTTCAACACCTTTTTGCTTTGCATCAGATACACCCTCAAGTGATGCACAATGAAATCCGAATCGCCTTACGCCATGCTCTTCATATAACGTTTCCACTGTTTCGAGAACTGTACCATAATTTCTGGCAAAAATTGTTGTTTGCGCTTTGATTTGATATCCTTCACCAACATATCTATCCAGATTCTCCAAAGTAGCAGCTAGAGCACCCTTTTTACCTCTCATTTTGTCATGAATTTCAGGGTCAACTGAATCGACACTAATAACTAATTTACTGAGTCCTTCAGGTCCAAATACACTAAATGTTCTATCAAAATTTCTAGGAAAAGTGGCAGCATTTGTGACTGCTGATATCACTAATCCACGATCTCGAGCAGTTTGCATAGTCCTTCTCGACTGGTCCGGCGTGACTGTTGCCTCAGTTCCGAGCATGTAAAAAGACTCCATACCTGGACCTAAAGCATCCAGGTGACCTTCAAATTGATCGGGGGAGACTATTTTCTTTTTATTTTCTGCATAAACTCTACCGCCTTTTTTTAGCGAATCACTAACATAACATCCAGCACAAGCGAGATTACACAGATCATTGTATTGATAAGTGACTCTTCGTGGGGGAGTCAATCCATCGTCAGCGACAATTTGAGGAATACGTTGAGTTATTGGGAGCAAATTTGGGTTATGATGAATTACTTCTCCTGGTTTCCCAGTAGAAGTACCCGAAATTTGTTTACCTGCTGAAGCACTTATTTCTAAATTATTAGTCATAAAATTATAGTAAAAGCGTGAAAAAAACAATATGTCTTGCACTATATAGATATACGTTGTCATATTATGACAACACAAAACGAGATCATATAGTATATTATTGAAGATTGTCAACGACAGATTCGACGGGGGTTAGTGAATATTGATTCAGTCTGATAAAATCATGGAGTGCAAAGTCGTCTTGCAGGCGGAAAAAAGTTAATATGATCGTCCCTGTTTCCCAATGCTAATTCTAGCTTCTTGAGATGACAAGAGTAGATTTGAGCATAGTACACCTGGAGGGATTCGAACCCCCGACCCCTTGGTTCGAAGCCAAGTGCTCTATCCGCTGAGCTACAGGTGCGAGTATTGCCATTTTAACAAACTGGGCTGCAAAACACAAAAAATGACTTTGTGATAAATGTCATTTATATCTATTGAAAGGACTGCTATAATAATCATATGTCCTTTCTGATACGTATTTTTCATTTGCTCCTCAAGCCTTTTCGATGGTTTAAGCGCACTCGTAGGCGCAATAAGGTGTTTGCAATCATTGCACTTATTATCGTCGGAAGTATCATTGGAACCCAAATTCAAAATGCTACTGCTAAACCTCCTTACGAAACACAGGCTGCAAAAGTAGAAGATATCGTCCAACTAGTCTCTGAAACTGGTAATGTCAGTACAGGTGGTCGGGTTGATGTTTCATCAACTGCCACTGGCGTTATCGAAGAACTTTATGTACAAAATGGCGACGCAGTTGAACTTAACCAGCAACTTTTTAAGGTGAGAAGTACAGCAACAGAGCAGGAACAGGCAACGGCGAATGCTTCCTATCAAAGTGCGCTGAGCGCACAGAAAAAAGCTGAACAGGGGAAACTCTCTGCGGATTCTGCTATGTGGAGTGCTCAGAAGTTACGACTAAATGCGAAGGAAGCAAAACGAGTAAAAGATGATCATAAAGATGATTATGAAGATCTTGAAGAGCAATCAGTCGATGCGTCAGCAGTTCAAACAGAAAAAGATTTTACAGCAGCAGAAACAGCATATAAAGAAGCAGACGTTTCAGTCGTAGCTGCAAAAGCACAAGTAACAGCAACCTGGCTTGCATATCAGGCTACAAAAAACGCAGTTGTTAAAGCTCCAACCACAGGAACAATTGCAAATCTTTCGACGGCAATTGGTGATAATGTCACAGCTGGCGGCAGCTCAGCACTCTCAGCAAGCGCAACTCTTGGTTTGGGCGCAACAGCAAGTACACCAGTTTTGACGATTGCTAATTTGTCTTCAGATTATTCCATAAAACTTGCACTTAACGAAGTTGATATCCCCAAAGTAAAACAAGGACAACATGCAACGATAGTACTTGATGCATTTGCTGGTAAAAAGTACAACGGTTCTGTTACGCATGTTGATGCGGTTGGAACAAATACGCAGGATGTTATTACCTACAATGTCGTTGTGTCCATTCATGATGCAGACAGTGGAATTAAACCCGGCATGACGGCTGATGTTGATATCGAAGTTGATAAGGCAAATGACGTCCTATCTGTTCCAAATAGTGCAGTAAAACCTTACAAAGGTGGGAGAGCAGTCAGAGTTATTGATCCAAAAACAAAAGAGCTGCAGTATATCCCTGTTCAAATCGGCATAAAAGGTGAAAGTAAGACGCAAATTATAAAAGGCATTTCAGAAGGTCAGGAGATTGTTACCGCGCTTTCAAACGAACAAGTGAAGAAACAGTCAGGGTTTTTCTAATCATGGCGAATGTTCCCCTTATTAAACTCGAGAATGTTACAAAACAGTATCCCCTAGCAGAAGGTGAGTTCTATCAAGCACTTAACGGTATCTCACTTACTATAAATCAGGGAGAATTTGTGGCGATTATGGGTCCGTCAGGAAGCGGCAAATCAACCATGATGCATATACTCGGAGCTCTTGATACGCCGACAACCGGGAAATATCTTCTTAAGGGAAAAAATATTTCCAGTTACACAAGTGATCAGCTTGCTGAAATTCGAAACAAAGAAATAGGTTTTGTGTTTCAATCATTTAATTTACTTTCAAGAACTTCCGTTTTAAAAAATGTTGAGCGACCAATGATATACGGTGGGGTTCCAAAAGAAGAACGTGAGAAGCGAGCGATGGCAGCTTTAGAACTTGTTCAAATAGCAAGCAAGGCCAATAACCTTTCGAATAAAATTTCAGGTGGTCAGATACAACGTGTTGCAATAGCACGGGCAATTGTGATGGATCCTGCGATTATCCTAGCAGATGAACCAACCGGAAATCTTGATACAAAAACTTCCTATGAAATCATGGAATATTTTAGACGTTTAAATAAAGAGGGGAAAACAATCATAATCATTACTCATGAAGAAGATATAGCCAAATACGCGAGAAGAGTGATACGTTTGGTGGACGGTACAATAAAGGTAGATAAGAAAAAATAATATGGATTATTTAGAAATTGTTAAAACAGCACTGCAAACCCTCAGAAACAATGTCATGCGTACAGCACTGACAACGTTGGGGATTATTATCGGTATCACTTCAGTTATTCTGATTGTGTCTTTGGGACAAGGAGCAGTCAAATTTATAACAGACGAGCTTTCAAGTTTTGGGACTGATTATTTCCAGATTAACCCTGGAGAAAGTATCTTTAGTTCGGTTGCCGGATCAAACACATTGACCTTGGATGATGTGGAAGCGATCAAAACTGATACATCTTTAACCAACGTTAATCTTGTTGCTCCAATAGCACTGACAACAAAAAAAGTATCTGCCAACGAAGAGGAAGAAAGTATCACTATTTATGGCATAACCCCTGAAATGCTTGATATTTTTAGAATAGAACTTCTTTATGGGACATTTATAAGCACAGAAGAAGAATTAACTTCAGAGCGCGTCGTTGTACTTGGCTCAGAAGTTGCCGAAACATTTTTCGGCAAAGATACAGATCCGGTTGGCGACCGGATACGTATAGACAATACCCCTTTTCGGGTTATTGGTGTGACCAAATCTGATAGCGCGCTTGCCGGAAATAGATTAAACCAATCAATTTATATGCCGATTGAAATTGTCTTTAATGAATTTTCGGGCAGTGATATTATTCAGGAAATCGATGTCAGTGTGCATAACGAAGAGCAAATTGAACAAACTATGGAAGATGTGAAAGTGCTGCTTCGTGATCGACACAGCATCGAAGAGGATGATAAGGATGATTTTCAGATTACTAGTGCACAAGACATCCTTACAACGGTACAAACAATTACAGGGCTTCTCACGACGATGATTGCAGCGATTTCAGGTATATCACTTGTTGTCGGCGGCGTTGGGGTTATGAATATTATGCTCGTTTCAGTCACTGAGCGTACAAAAGAAATTGGTTTGTTAAAAGCGATTGGTGCAAAAGAAAAAGATATCATGATGCAATTTCTAATCGAATCAGTTGTTATGACTGTGTGCGGCGGAATCATTGGCATTTTACTTGGTGTTGGAGGAGCATTTCTTATTGCACAAGCCGTTAACATTCCATTTGTTGTCAGTGTCCCTGCTGTTTTGATTGCGGTTGGTGTTTCAGCAGCAGTTGGGATTGCCTTTGGTTATTATCCTGCTCGCAAAGCTGCCAAGATGCAGCCGATTGAAGCGTTGAGGTATGAGTAACCTTGATCTATTTACAAACAGAGAAGATCTTTTCTACAATGAAGTAAGTAACAATAATTTCTTATGCCCAAATCTGTCCACCCCATTTCAAAAAAACCAATCAAGAAAGCCACCAAAAAAGTGGTCGGCAAAGTAGGTAAGAAAAAATCTCTTTCAAAAAAAATAGTACAGAAAAAACCTTATTTTGAATTAGTCACAGCTATTTTAAGTATTCCTGTTCTGATAACGCTTAGTATTCTCAATATTAACTCTTTAACCAAAATTAATGCCACACCTACCCCGACACCTGAAGTTAATAATACTCAGCGTAGAGGTTTCTTCGCAGCACCTATTGAACCGAAAAGTATAATTACACCAAGTACTCCAAAAGATGATGCAACCTGTAAAGAAGGTATAGGTCCTGTTAGTATTGCAACGCCAGGAGAGAGTGATAAAGTAGCAGATAATCCAGTGATTATCTCTATAGCCTATGATGACAGTGAATATTGTGGTGCTGCTTGGTCTTACAGTATAAATGGCGGAAATTGGTCTGGGTATGACGATCGCTCAGTTGCACTCTATAATCTGCCACAAGGTCAAGTATCATTTGAACTTCGTGTTAAAAGCATTACAACGTCAGAAGAGAGGACGTTAACTCGTAAATTCACCTATGAAGGTAAGGGAACAGTACTTGTCCCGGATCCAAATAGTTCAGGATCAGCAAACTAAGGTTTTAAATTTACAAATTCCTTCTAAACAGATACAATACACCAATGAAGACTCGGCTGTATTCATTTCTTAAATTTGCGGTCGGGTGGCCGCTTTCTGTTATTGCATTTCTTTTTATCGGAAAAATCATTTACGATCAAGCTCCGACGATTTTGCCACGTATTCAAACGCTAAACCCGACATTATTTTTCTATGGCGTAATCTGTCTGCTTTTGTACTATTTCCTCAGGACTTTTATTTGGCAACGTATTCTTAAAGGATTTGGTTATGAAATTTCGCTTCGAGAGACAAGCTATCTCTGGGGTATGTCTGAACTGAAACGTTACATTCCTGGGAAAGTATGGGCATTTTTAGGCAGAGCTGTCGTTTTTAGCAAAAAAAATGTTGAGAAAAAAGACATTGTTAAAGGAATGTTGATTGAGGTAGAACTCTTTGTCATTGGGTGTGTTATAGTTTCACTTTTAGCGTTGCCATTTCTTCTCCGAGGATTTACATCTCTTGTTGGTTGGGGTGCTATCTTCATTGTCACAATTGGTGTACTCATTTATGTTTTCAACCAAGCACTATTTGCCGGCAAAAAATCACTTACAGCACAGGTAGATCCAGGAGGCAGCGTACTTCATATTCTTAGAAAAAATGGTATTAAAATACTTTTGCCGCAATTTCATCCGCAGGAAAATATATTGCTCATCACAATTAGTACATTTGCACTCTTCTTTTTTGGCTTGGGTAATTACTTTATTATCAGTGCTATCTTTTTCCTTGACCCTCGGTTGGTTTCTCAACTTATTGGTGTTTTTGTCTTTGCGTTTTTGACAGGATTTTTATCAATCGTTACTCCTGCAGGATTTGGTGTGAGAGAAGGAATCCTTATTTATTCACTCAGTACTATTTTAACGACAGGTGCTGGGGCTTTTGCCGCGCTTTTTAGTAGGGTAATGAGTATTGTAACTGAGTTGTTGTTTATTGGTGTCAGTTTTGTCTGGCTAAATGCAAAAATTCCAGCTCTTAAAAAAATAGAAAAATGGATTGCAGCGCATCCTTACGAATCGTTTGTGATTGTGCTTGCAGGTATTTATACAATTTACTTTGCAACAGTTAGTTTTCTGAGATACGATCATTTCTATGCGGGGAGGTTTGATCTTGGCAATATGGCCCAAACGGTTTGGAATTCGTCCCGGGGCAATATTTTTCAGTTTACCAACCCAGACAGTACCAATGAAGTTTCCCGGCTTGCCTTTCATGCCGATTTCATTCTTGTGTTACTAGCGCCATTTTATTGGGTTTGGCCCGATCCACGAATGATTTTGTTGATTCAGACTGTCGTTGTTGCAGCAGGTGCGTACTTTATTTTTCTAATCACAAAAAAGGTGCTCAATCATCAATTGTTAGGTGTAATACTTGCCTTTGCTTATCTTCTTAATCCAAGCGTGCAGCGTGTAAATATTTATGATTTCCATGCACCAGCACTTGCAACGGCACTTCTGTTGGGGACATTTTATTTTTACCTTCAAAAACGATATGTGTGGTTTGTGACATTTGCGCTTCTTGCGGCTTTTTGTAAAGAACAAATTTGGGCGATCACGGCTATTTTTGGTGTATTTCTTATGGCACATCACAAAAAATGGATTTTCGGCAGTTTGATGTTTTTCGTTTCTGTCGGCATGTTTTACTTTTTGGTGTCCTATGCTATTCCGCAATCACTTGGTTCGACGTCTCATTTTGCACTCAATTATTATGCTGACTTTGGCGATTCGCCTGCAGAAGTTATAAAAACTATGGTGTTGTCACCAGATAAAGTATTGGCGCTTTTTATGGAAGAAGAACGCTCAAAGTATCTCAGGCAGCTTTTCTCACCACTAGGATATCTCTCACTCTTTGCTCCCTGGATGCTGCTTTTTGCGGGTCCGGATCTCATGATTAACCTCATGAGTAACAATGCACAACTTCACTATATTTATTATCAGTACACAGCTGCTATAACACCTTTCATTTTTATCGCTGCAATTTACGGCATGTGGGTAATCAATAAACTCGCTACAAAAGCTTACGGATATTCACATTTGAGATTCCGACTTATTACTGTGAGAAAAACCCTTTTTGTCGCGTTAATTTTCTACATTCTCTATAACGCTGTTAACACAGCATATCTCTATGGACCGCTTCCTGGTGCGAAAGAGCCTAATCTTGATATGTTTACCAAACACGAGAAAAATAGAGAATTGATAGATAGAACTCTCGCTGCAATTCCCGCAGATAAGAAAGTTGCGGCAAGTAATAACGTTGGCGCACATCTTTCAAATAGACGTGATATTTATGTTCTTCCGACAGGTGCTGAGCAGGCTGATATAGTAGTTTTTCTCCTCACAAACTCCGAAAAAGGTCCATCCTTTGCAAAGGAAGAAGAACTTGTAAAAAAACTCTCAGCTGATACGAAATATCGTCTTGTTGTCCAAAAGGATGAATTCACAGTGTTTGAAAAGCTTTAAAAGTGGGATTTAGAAATTGTGTGAAATTGTCTATACTTAATCTATGACTACTGTTATTAAGGCAACAGGTGAAAAAGAAGCATTCAACGAGCAGAAAGTTATGAATTCAATCCGTAGAGCACGGATTCCAAATTCACTTCACGACGAAGTCCTCGCACATGTAAAGTCAAAATTATATGAAGGTATCTCAACGGAGGAAATATATAGGCATATTCTGGAATTTCTAGGTAACTCTTCACAACCGTTTGTCCGCGCCCGTTATAGCCTGAAGGAATCAATTATGATGCTCGGTCCGACAGGTTATCCCTTCGAAGATTTCGTGGCAAGAATTCTTGAAGCACATGGCTATACAACACAAGTTCGTCAAATCCTTCGCGGCAGGTGTGTTTCGCATGAGGTTGATGTCATAGCCAAAAAAGAAGGTAAAGCATCAATGATTGAGCTCAAATTTCATAATAGTTCAGGAACTCGCTCTGAAGTACAAGTTGCACTCTATACGTTTGCGAGATTTGAAGATGTCCAAACGAATCAGAATTTTCAGGATGTTTGGCTTGTGACCAATACCAAAGCGACAATTGATGCAATTACTTATGCTGAATGCATGGGTATGAAAGTGATAAGTTGGAGTTATCCAGAGAGTGGAGGAAGCCTTCGGGATTTAATTGAAACTGCCAGATTGCATCCGATCACCGTAATTCACAACCTCAGTCAATCTCAAAAAGCTACACTCCTGCAAAATCACGTCGTCCTCTGCAAGGATATTCAGCGGGATAAAACAGTTCTGGACATGCTCGCATTAACTCAAGAAGAACGAGACAGAGTCATCGCCGAAGTAGAAGCCATCTGTAGCGAAGAGTACGTTTAAAGAGCGTTCCCCATATAAATGTAAAAAAGTTGTAAGAATAAACCTCAGGTACTTGACAGTGAACAGGTGTTCACTTATACTAATTTTAGTAAACATTTGTTCACCACTATGACGATGACTTTAGACTTTGCTATTAAAAAAATTCGAAACTTCTATAGACTTGAAAAACGTCTTCCTACCTATGAAGAGATGAATACCTTGTTTGGAGTTGCTTCGAAAAATGCCAGTTTTAAAATCGTCAACAAACTTGTTGAAGCAGGATTTTTGGAGAAAGGGGACAAGGGTAAACTCCTCCCCAAGAATCTTTTTGCGATTCCCCATTTGGGGACAATTAAAGCAGGTTATCCAATGCCTGCATTTGAAGCTCATCATGATAATATCGATCTTTTTCGTTATCTCTATGATGTGCAGGGAGAAATTTATTTCCTCACAGTTTCTGGTGATTCTATGGTTGATGCGCTCATTGGTGAGGGAGATAAAATTATCGTTGATCCTAACAGATCGCCGATCAATGGAGATATCGTTGCCGCTATCGTTGATAACGAATGGACTGTTAAATATTATTTCAAACGCAACGGAGAAGTAGAGCTTGTTCCTGCAAACAAGCATTACCCTATTATCCGCCCAAAACAAAGTTTGGAAATAGGGGGAGTGGTGATAAGTGTGATACGTAAATACCACTAAATTTGAGTCCTGAAATAGGGGGAGTTAGACCGTGACGCTGCCTCTCATAGATCTAGCTTCTCATATCTTAGGTCTCAAGCGATTAAAAACGTACTGCCGCAGAGGAAAGTTGCTCTGTATGAACCAAAAAATTAATGAAAAAGTCGATGTTATTACAATCTACAGAAAGCTTGGAGGGGAAGTCACTCCATATAAAATTAGATGGAACGGTCGGGATTATCTCACGAAGAAAGTCGGGTTTCATCACAAAGTTCGTGAGGGGCGTACAGTCTTTCATATCTTTCATGTTTGCACAGGTACCTTAAATTTTCGTCTCCGCCACGACCCAGATACACTACATTGGATACTTGAAGAGATATCGGATGGAAATTGATTATGAATGCCTCATTACTAAATCGTCACAAACCTCTGCTGATGCATATTGATTTGAATTCTTGTTTTGCCACTATTGAGCAGCAGGTCAATCCACTTCTTCGAGGCAAACCAATTGTCGTTGCTGCATATGGTACTCCTAATGCATTTATTCTCGCACCGTCAATTGAAGCCAAACGGATTGGTATAAAGATGGGGATGCGTGTGAGTGATGCTCTGATGATTTATCCAAATATCGTAGTGAGAACACCTGATCCTTCTTTGTATCGTGACGTTCATCAGAAATTTAAAAAAATCTTCATGGATTATTCACCAGATGTAACTCCAAAATCAATTGATGAGGCAATTATCGATTTTCATCCCGTTGCCAATCTGCATACGGATTTAATTAGTGTTGCCAAGGAAATTAAGGAGCGGATGAAACAGGAAATAGGAGAATGGATTTTTTGCAGCATTGGCATCGGAACCAATATGTTTCTTGCAAAACTGGGAGCGTCACTGCATAAACCGGACGGGTTAACTTACATAGATCACACCAATCTTTTAGATACGTATCAAAAGGCAGAACTCTTAGATTTTTGCGGCATAAACGTTCGTTACCAATTAAGACTTAATATGAATGGTATTTATACCCCATTAGATTTTTTTAAGGCAACACGCGAAAAACTTGAAAAACAAATTTTTAGAAGCGTTATCGGCGGAAGATGGTTTGATAAATTGCGAGGATTTGAAGCTGATCAAAAGGATTTTGGAATTAAATCTATCGGTCAGCAATATGCCATCAAATTTGCAACAGATGATCATACTGAACTATCACGGCTCATCATGAAATTGTGCGAAAAAATGGGCAGAAGACTCAGAAACAAAGGTTTTACTGCAAGGGGAATCCATATGTGGTTTGGCTACAAAGATCATACAGGCTGGCACAGAGGGCGGCTGATGGAGCGAGATATGTATACAACCAAAGAACTGTATGATCACGCCAAAATTATTTTTAGCATGCAGCCTGAATATAAAAAAGTTTCCCAAATTGGCATTTCTTGTTATCGACTTTCACCTTTTGATTCCCGTCAAATGCATCTTTTTGAGGAAGACTTTCACAAAGCCAGAAAAGTTGCAGATGCTGCTGATAAATTAAACGATAAATACGGAGAATTCACTGTCGTACCGGGAATCATGATGGATATGGATGATCTTATTTTAGACAGAATCGCCTTTGGAGGAGTCAAAGACTTAGCATTTCACACTTAGTAGCCGTAACTGCTCATTGGGGCATTGCCTATTCGTTTTCTTGGGAGCTGCATTATATTTGAAAGACAATGGGTTTGCCCGTCTTCTGTTGTAAATGCAGCATTAAAGTCGTCTTCTTTCAGAACGTCAATTGCGATAGGGGTATATGAACCATATGGATAGGTGAAAATGTCGGTCATATAGTTTAACTCTCTTTTAAAATCATCTTTTGAAGTGGCAAGTTCTTGATGGATTTGATTTTTTAGAATATATCCAAGCGGAGCATGTGTTGCCGTATGATTGTATATCCTTGCATATTCATTTTCGTGCATTTCTCTTAAGTGATCCCAATTCATATAGCCTGGTTTGCCGATCAGTTGTGTCGGAATCATAAAATTCATAATCATGTGCTGTTTCTTTGCTGTCATATAGGCGTAGGTGTAATTATCGTCATAACCGTCGTCTATGGTAATCATGACAGGTTTTTCGGGAAGTTGTTGTTTGTGTTTAAGTGCATTTACTAAATCATCAGCAGAAAGTGCCGTGTAACCATGATCGTTGAGATAAATCATTTGGTTTTCAAAAATGGTACTATCAACGGTAAGAGGTGCGTGTCCAAGCAGTGAAGCTACCTGAAGGGGTTGGATGTGATGATACATCAAAACAGGTACTTCCATACAATAATCAGCCGCAGGCTCCTCAGTAGACTTCGTAGCCGCTGGTGTTGGTGTTTGGTGAAGCAGTTCTAACGGGTCAAGCGGCAGGGTTGATTGGTTTGTTGAAGTTGGTGTAGGGAAGAGTGAAGGTGTGAAAAATTGCACTTCAGCTTCTGAAGTTGCATCAACTGCATTTTGGGTGATGGTAAGTGCGGGAAGAGGTGTTACAAATGAGAAAACGATGGTTAGGAGAAATCCCATAAATATGCGGAAAGAAGAGAGATGGGAAAAAGAAAATTGATTTCCTCGCAAAAAATAGTTCTTGTTGTGCATTTTGGATTGTCTTTTCAACTTAATCATTTCGAGTCAATTGTAATAGGTAGAGCAACGAATGGCAAGGGGAATTATGCTTTTATGGTATAATTTCAAATTATGCCTAGTAGAAGAAATCCAGAGATGTCAAATATGCCTGCACCAATAGAAGAAAATTGGGAATGGCAAATAAATGGAGCTTGTCGTCGGTATGATCCAGAACAGTTTTACCATCCTGAAGGAGAACGAGGTTTTGCAAGAAGAGAAAGAGCACGAGTTGCCAAAGGAATTTGTGCTCAGTGTCCTGTTATAGAGAAGTGTCGAGAATATGCATTGTATGCACGAGAGCCTTATGGAATTTGGGGAGGATTAACAGAAGAAGATCGCGAAGCAATATATAGTAACAATAGACGGACTCTTCAAAGAGCTAGAGCAGGTGCGGTTAAAAATTCTCAGACAAGCAATGCTTTTAGAGCGTAATAAAATTCTTCAATACCTCACTGCAATGATGTTTTAAATCGCCATAAACATGTGCTTGTAATGGAGCATATTCACCAGTTGTAAATATCTCTGTCGATGCTTTTCCATCTTTCTTTGATACTCGTTTGTAAATCAGCCATGATTTGCCAGTGTCCTTATATGAAACCTCAGTTGTCTCGTCTTTTACTGTCGATATAAATATCATTGTGTCTATAGCGTCATGCAAAGGAACAATTTTAATTGTAGATTCATTTTTTGTAGCGTAATAGGTTTTTATAGTTCCAAAATTGGTAGGCTCACGGTCAAGTTTTAAACCAAATTCTGCATCTCTCAATTGTTTTTGAATAGGAGTGAGGTATGTCTTTACTTCCTCTGTTTTTATTGGTCGAAGGTCTCGTTCTTCGAGTAATGGTCTTTGTTGTGTACAGCTGGAAAGAAAAAGAACTGCACCGACTGAAACGGATGCTTCTAATAAGCTTCGTCTTGATAGTTCTTTTGACATGCCAATAGGAGGCAGGGTTATTTCAGTACTTCTTTTCCGGGAAAGATTGCTTTTTCCCCGAGTTGTTCTTCGATGCGGAGGAGTTCGTTGTATTTGGCGACTCTGTCAGTTCTGGAAAGTGAGCCAGTTTTGATTTGGCCGGTGTTGAGACCAACTGCGAGATGAGATATGGTTGTATCTTCGGTTTCTCCTGAGCGGTGTGACATTACACTGTTCCATTCCGCTTTTTGTGCCATGTGGACTGCTTCGATTGTTTCAGTAAGTGAACCTATCTGATTTACTTTTACTAAAATTGCGTTGCCTGCTTTTTCTGCAATCGCTTTTTCAAGGAATTTGGTGTTTGTTACCAGTAAATCATCACCGACGAGTTGCACGTTATTACCGAGTAATTTGGTTAAATATTTCCAACCATCCCAATCACTTTCACTGAGGCCGTCTTCAATACTGACAATCGGATAATTTTCTACCAACTGTCCGAGCCATTCAACCATTTGATTACTTGAGAACGATTCTTTTTCAGCTTTGAGTGTATAAATACCATCTTTCATAAATTCCGAAGATGCGACATCCAAACCAAACACCACATCTTCACCGGGAATATAACCTGCATTTGTGACAGCTTGAATAATAAGATCAAGCGCTTCGGCATTGCCATTTTTTACACGAGGAGCATAACCACCCTCATCTCCAACAGTTGTTGCATAACCTTTGGCTTTTAAAACTTTTGCTAGATGATGAAAAATTTCAGAGCCCATTCGGAGTGCTTCAGAAAATGACTTAGCACCAACAGGAAGGATCATAAATTCTTGGATATCAGTCGCAAAATCGGCATGTTGGCCTCCGTTTATGATATTCATCATTGGGAGTGGAAGAGAAATCTTTGAGGTTCCTGAAAGTTTTTGTACGTAAGCAAAAAACGGAAGTTTTTGAGCATGTGCTTCTGCTTTTGCACTAGCGAGTGAAACTGCGAGGATGGCATTAGCACCGAGTTTACTCTTGTTATGCGTTCCGTCAAGATCAAGCATAATCTTATCTATACCCTTTTGATCTGCTGCATCTTTCCCTTTTAGTGCATCAGCAATAGTTGTATTTACATTTTCAACGGCTTTTAAAACCCCTTTGCCTAAATATTTTTTCTCGTCACCATCGCGAAGTTCAATTGCTTCATTTGAACCAGTGGATGCTCCAGATGGTACTGCGGCTCTGCCAAGTGTTCCGTCTTCAAGTATGACATCAGCTTCAACTGTTGGATTACCTCGAGAATCAAGAATTTGACGGGCATGAAGTGAAGTGATTTTCATAGTGAAATTGTAGATCAGATCTGAACTAAATACAAGTGCAATTAAAAAAATGAGAAGAGAATTGCGATTATTAGGATAAGAATGAAGAGATTTGCTATACCGCCCAAACTAATAATAAAAAAGGTCGATATAAGCCAGAGTATTAAAAGAATACTTACTGCAATTTGCAACATGTGTGGTAAAAATTTGATGACATAACCAACAATCAGGAGAATGAGTAAATGATGAATCGTAAACGGTCTACCGAAGACATGAAAAATAGCTGAGTTGAAAACCGGAATCTGGATAAATCCTGCTAGCCATAAGACAATGAGGATAACAAGAAGCCATTTGATGGGATTTCCCTGAAAAGAAATTTGCGTAGCCATAGGACTCTTCAATATTGTGGCAAGTTTTTGGAAAAGATGCAATAATAGATTACTGCCCATGGAAGTTTTTCTAGAGTTTTCTTACATTGTCACAATTGCTGCTGTTATATCAGTTATGATGAGGCTTCTGAAACAGCCGCTTGTCGTTGGTTATATTGTAACCGGAATTTTGATTGGGCCTCAATTCTTTGATTTGCTCCATAGGCCAGAATACATAGAATTATTCTCCGAAATTGGAATCACTATTTTATTGTTTATCGTTGGACTTAATTTAAGCCCGAATGTTATTAAGGAAGTTGGAAAAGTTTCTTTTATTGGAGGACTCGGTCAAATTGCACTCACGGCATTTTACGGATTCATCGCAGCCAAACTATTAGGCATCTCAGAACTTGAAGCACTTTACGTAGGCATTGCTCTTGCATTCAGTAGTACGATTATTATACTTAAAATCCTCTCAGATAAGGGTGAGTTGCACAAACTGCATGGTAAAGTCTCAGTTGGCCTACTTTTAATTCAAGATTTGGTAGCCATTTTTCTTCTTATCGTTGTTTCCTCATTTAGTGCTGCTGGTGCAGAGACAGGTTTTGCCAGTGTGGTTACAATGCTCATTCTTAAAATGCTTGTTATGTTCCTTGGTCTCTTTTTAATCAGCAGATTTGTTTTAAACAAAGTCGTCCAATATTTGGCTGAATCACAAGAGCTTCTATTCCTTTTCTCAATAAGTTGGGGGTTAGCACTTGCAAGCAGTTTTTACCTGCTTGGTTTATCTGTCGAAGTTGGGGCACTCATGGCAGGTGTGACACTTGCACTAACACCATTTGCAGATAGTATTGCCTCTCGACTCAAACCACTGCGTGATTTTTTTATTATTCTGTTTTTTATTCTTCTCGGAAGCGAAATGGTACTTGGGACAATTCAACTCATCCTTATTCCAGCAATTGTACTCTCACTCTTTGTTCTTATCGTAAAACCACTTATCGTTTTTTATCTGATGAATGTATTAGGCTATAAAACAAGGACAGCGTTTGAAACAGGTATTAATCTCGCGCAAGTCAGTGAATTTTCTCTCATTCTTGCTGGGCTTGGGTTGACCGCTGGTCATCTTTCTGAGGAGGTAACGTCTCTTATTACACTCGTCGGTTTGGTAACGATTGCGGGGTCATCTTACATGATGCTTTCGTCTGATAAATTATATGATTTTTTCAAACCTTTTCTTAAAAAAATAAGATTGAAGCAAAATAGCCATGAAGCGCATGATAATTCTCCGCATCCTGAACTTGTTCTCTTTGGATATGACAAAGTAGGGCATGATTTTATCCATGCATTTTCAAAAATCGGCAGTAATTATGTCGTTATCGATTTAAACCCAACACTTATTAAGGAAATGCTGACGAATAATGTACCGTTTAAATATGGAGATGCTGAAGATGTTGAATTCTTGCAAGAGCTTAATTTACAAACGATTAAGATGTGTGTGTCGACAATACCTTCATTTAAAGCAAATGCATTACTCGTTAAAAAAATCCGCGAAATCAACGAACGTGCAATTATCATTGTCCGCAGTGGAGAAATAGATCATGCCAAGGCACTTTATGAATTAGGAGCAACGTATGTTGTGATGCCTCACTATCTGGGTGCACGTTATGCTTCACAGATGATTTCACGTCATGGTCTTGATCGAAAAGGTTTTGAAGAAGAACGTGAAAAACATTTAGAGCATGTCAATAAATCAAAGGGTGTATAATACATATATGTACTACTCACAATCGTGTTCCCACTGCTCGTATGTTTTTTATACATACAACGACAATAAAGAAATTGCTTCACAAACATTATATAACGCAATTAAAAAACATCTTATCGAAACCGGAGAAGATGATAAAGAAACAAAATATGACGACGGACCAATTGAAGATAGTAATGAAATTTATGGTGAAATGCACTCTTCAAACGAACCACCATCCGGCGGCTATGAAGTTTAAAGTTTGGTATGAATTACCAAGAGCAATCCATCAGATATCGAGACGGTAGCTTCTTTTGCTGTCATAACATTACTAATTCCCCTGGAGAAACCAAAATGTAAATTTTCTTTCAGAAGTTTATAAGCGAGATTTGTTGTTTTAACATTCTTTATGTCACTTTGTAACGGGATGAGAGATACGAGATCTCCGATGTTTCCTTTTATGTTTATTGTGCTTCTTGTAACTTGTATTTCTTGAGCTCCTTCTACAAACATAACAGTGATACCTTTTTCTTCAAGATAAGAAAGTGCAAATATATTGGTGAGCATATGATCCAAACGTGTACCAAAAAGTCCAAAAATAAGAAGATTTGTGTAACCTTTTTTTATTGCATAGGAAAGGGCGAGTTCTGAATCTGTTTCATCTTTCTCTTTGGGAAAGGTAACCCAATCTATCTGTTTTTCCACTAAGTTTTTTCGTGTCTCTTTTGATAAAGAATCAAAATCGCCGATGATTGTGTGAGGAGTCAAACCAAGTTTTAGAGCAAGTTCAGTTCCGCCGTCAGCGCAAATAATATAATCACTGTTATTAATGTATCTTTTGGCAGAGGTAAGATCAGCTTTATCTCCGTTATAAAAAATAATCGCTCGTTTCATAGTTATTGACAGATATGAGTTTAGTGCGTATAGTATACATCATAACGGGGGGCTCGTGGGACGGGCTGAGAGTATCACTAAAGTGATTGACCCATTGAACCTGATCGGATAATACCGGCGTAGGGAAAAGCATTTTTTTGGCGATTTCCATACTCCGGAAATCGCTTTTTTTATGAAAAAACCAACTGCAACTATCGCATTTCAAGTTTTACCTGATGCTCCGTCTCAAAAACAAACAATAGCAATTATTGATGAAGTAATCTCACTTATAAAAAAATCAGGTGTGCGTTATGAAGTTGGACCAATGGAAACAACAATGGAAGGAGATTTAGATACACTTTTTGGAATCCTTAGAAAAGCACAGGATATTTGTATAAAAAAAGGAGCAGCTGGTGTTTTCTCAAATGTAAAAATTTTATATAGTCCAAAAGGTGTAATGTCGATTGAAGAAAAAGTCACTAAGCACAGATCTTAAATATGAAAGTCAAATCTTCATTGTTACTTTCCATCATCACACCCAGTATTGCGCTACTTATGTTTTTAGCAGTATGGGAAATTGGAGTCAGCGCTTTATCGATTGAAAAATGGTTATTTCCAGCACCAAGCCTCATCGCGAATTCCTTATGGACCTCTCGCGAGCTAATTTATATACATACAATCCAAACCATAAGTGAAACATTACTAGGATTATTCATTGCCATCCTTGTCGGTGCTACATTAGCAATACTTATGGAATGGTCAGCGTTTTTCAGAAATCTTTTCAAACCATTGCTGATTGTTTCACAAACAATTCCATTTATTGTTTTAGCGCCGCTTCTTATCATCTGGTTGGGATACGGAGTTTTGCCTAAAATAGTCGTGATTGTCCTTGCATGCTTTTTCCCCATAAGTATGAGTATGTATGAAGGTTTTCGATCAGTTGATGTTAATTTATTAAAACTTATGAAATCAATGCGAGTTGGAAAACTGCAGACATTTCGTCTGGTGAAACTTCCAGCGAGTATGCCTTCTTTCTTTTCGGGATTAAAAATTGCCGGTGCGTATGCCGTCGGTGTAGCTGTTGTTAGTGAATGGTTGGGGGCAGAAAAAGGGCTTGGGATTTTTCTACTCCGATCAGCGAAATCGTACCAAACCGAAGCGGTATTTGCATCAATCGTTGTGATATCACTACTCAGTTTGGTCATAGTCGGAATTATTGAACTATCTGCAAGACGTTTCGTGCCGTGGTTTTATGCAGGTAGAGAGGGAACTTTATGAAAAAACATTTGATCTTACTTCTTATGATTCTTATTGGTGTAGCGCTTTACTTTGTTGTTGATAGTGTCGCAAAAAAAACAGCCCTACCACAAAAACAAAAAGTAACAGTGCTTTTGGATTGGATTCCGAATACAAATCATACTGGACTCTATGTAGCTCGCGATTTAGGATTTTATGATAAACAAAATCTTGAAGTTGAAATTATTCAGCCTGGAGAGGGTGACAGCGGAAAAATTGTCGCGAGCGGTAAGGTCGATATTGGCATCAGTAGTCAGGAAGCTGTGACATTAGCAAGAGCACAAGGCGTGCCTCTCGTTTCTCTAGCGGCTATTTTGCAGCATAACACTTCAGCTTTTGCATCACTTAAAGAATCTGGCATTGAAACCGTAAATGATTTTGAAAATAAACGGTATGGTGGATGGGGATCTCCGATTGAAAAGGCGGTTATAGAGTCTGTTATGTCTGATGCTGGAGCTGATTATAAAAAGGTAACACAAATTACGATTGGTACAACTGATTTCTTTACGACAATAGGTAGGGATAGTGATTTTCAATGGATCTTTTATGGATGGGATGGAATTGAGGCTCAACGCCGGGGGAAGGAGCTCAATATTATTATGCTTAAAGATTTGAGTCCAATACTTGATTATTACACCCCTGTCTTAATCACCAATGAAAAACATATAACTACTGACAAGGAATTAATTAGTAAATTTATAAAAGCAACTGCCGAAGGTTATACCTATGCTGCAAAAAATCCTGAAGCTTCGGCTGAAATACTTCTGAAAAATGCTCCCGAATTAAACAAAGATTTAGTGAAACAATCACAAATATGGGTGAGCAAAAAATATATCGAGGATGCATCCAAATGGGGTGTTCAAAAAGCAGACGTGTGGAAACGATATACAGATTGGCTCTTTGAGCATAAACAAATCGAAAAACCATTAGATTCACAGAAGGCATACACAAATGAATTCCTCTAAACAAAAACTTATCGTAAAAAATCTTTCAAAGTCGTTTCAAGATTCAAAACTTAAAGTACTTGATGACATTTCTTTGACAGTTGAAGCAGGAGAACTTGTGAGTATCATTGGACCAAGTGGTTGTGGGAAAAGTACTCTTCTTGATTGCATCGCAGATATTACTGAATATGACAGTGGAGAAATAAGCATTAAAGGCGGCTCTGCATATATGTTTCAAGATGATGTCATGTTTCCGTGGCGAAGCATTATCGATAATGTCATACTACCACTTGAAATTTCAGGTATGAAAAAGGCTGAAGCGAGAAATGAAGCTGATGGTTATTTAAAAGATTTTGGTTTGGAAACATTTGCCAAGTATTATCCCTTTATGCTTTCAGGGGGTATGCGTGAGCGTGCGGCACTGCTTAGAACGTACTTATGCAAAAAAGAGTTACTATTACTTGATGAGCCGTTTAGTAAATTAGACGCTCTAACTCGTCTTAAGATGCAGCTATGGTTTTTAAAGACTTTGCAAAAGCAAAAAAAGGCTGTACTCTTTGTCACTCATGATATTGATGAAGCAATTTTTTTATCTGATAGAATTTATATTCTTTCACTCAGGCCTGCAAAAATAATTGCAGAAATACATGTGCCGATCAAAAAACCTCGATCGGCTGATTTTTTAACGAGCAGTAAATTTGTAACACTAAAAAAGCAAATTATGAAAAAGCTTACTTCCGTTCAACAGTAATTGTACATTCTCCGATAAGAGCTGCTATTGCTCCAATTGCTGCGAGTACCGGTGCAAATGCTACTCCAACGACACCAATGGTGAGTGGAAATACGATAAGCGGTTTGCCGCTTTTATCTTTTATCGTAATTTTTCTGACATTACCTTCTTTGATGAGTTCTTTTACTTTTTTCAGCAATTGTTCTCCATCAACTTTAAATGTCTCTTCCTTTTTAGTATCTGAGCTGTCAGATGTACTCTTTGTCTTTGAAGCTATTTTTTTAACTTCTGCCATAATTATCACCCCGCTTTCTGAGGATATAGTATATCACTCAATGTCCAGAAATTTCATGATTTCCCCTTTTTTGTTTAATGAATCAATCACGAGATTTGGTTCTAAGTTGGCTAATTCTTCTTTTGAAAATTTACCTGTTGCAACTGCAATAATATCAATTCCGCCAGCTTTTGCACATGCAATATCAAGAGGAGTGTCACCGATAATTACTAATTGTTTGAGTGGGATTTTCTTTTGTAAAAGTATTTCAAGTTTTTTATGAGCAACAGGTATCAGTTCAGCTCGCTTAAGTGCTTCATTTCCAAAAGCACCAAATGAAAAGTACTTCCTGATCCCTGCAAGTTCCATTTTCCCCCAACCAATTTCCTCAACATTTCCTGTCAGAAGTCCAATTGGAATATGTTTACCTGCGAGTGTTTGCAGTAAATCGACAACGCCTTCAAGTAGGAGATGATTACCAGTTTCTTTATGGCGCTCGAAATAATGTACCATCGCTTTCATTGCTTGGGGAAGTTTTTGTTTTGCGTCCTCTTCTGTTATACCGTGAAGTTTGGTTATTTCTACAAGTATTTGACTATCAATCATTCCACGGATATCGATTTCATCATGTGACGCATCAGGAAGGTCGTAAATTGTCTCAAGCGCAAAATCAAACGCCTCATGATGCACCTTATTTCCACCCGTGACAAGTGTGCCGTCGATATCAAAAAGGGGAAAACGAATGGAGTCGTTCATGAAAAGATTATAACACGCTGCTACTAATTTGGTTTTATCGAACTTGCATTGCTAGCCAAGTAAGTACTTCTTTATCCCAAGGTTTTTTTACCCAATTTTCGACTTTGTCATCCGCTAAAATTTTTCGTACTTCTTTAAGATCGATCCATTCAAGTTCGTCAATTTCTTCCTTTTCAAAATGTAGTTCGGAAATGTCTTTGTCTAAAACGAGAGCAAAGATATGCTGAAATTCTTTATGAGTGAGCTTATTACTGCTCATAATCTGATAGGGGATTAATTGTTCTTCTTTTATTATCACTCCCAGCTCTTCCGTACTTTCTTTTTTGGCGCTCTCTTTGTAGTCTTCATTCGGTGCGAGATGTCCACCAAAAAAAGCTTCCCAAAAACCAGGTTTAATATCTTTTTTGAGAGAACGTTTTTGACAGAGTATTTGTTTTTTTCTATTTATGACCCAAATACCCGTTGTTCTGTGCCAAAGTCCATTTTTGTGAGCAAAGCTCCTTACTTGTGGTTCGAGTGGTTTATTATGTTCATCAACAATAAATAATAATTCTTCAGAATTTATCATACGAGTTATTATATGGCAGTAAACAATGTGCTGACTTTATGTAAAATTGTTTTTCGAGCTTTGCCTCCTAGTCTTCCAACGATTCGTTCAATAATTGACGAATCAGCAGTAAATAGTTTGTCAGGTCTTACATAGCTCACAACAGGCAAGCTCTTTTCTTCGAAATCTTCGGGTAAAATTTTGATTGCAGTTTTACTGGAATATGGTTTTGAGGTGATTTGACAGAGAATGAGATTATCAAACTCAACATGTGCCAAAATAAGAGCAGGGCGGAGTTTTTTTCCTTTTAGGTTGGAAAAGGGAAATGCTACTAGTACGATGCTACCTATTGTAAACTTTTCCATGCTTCATCCTCTTCTGGTTTACTCCAATCAGCTTCGAGCGATTTCTCTGACAACAGTAGCGCATCATTACCTTTTATAGTTTTTGGTTTTGCCTGAATAATTCTTATTTCACCTTTTTTTACTTCTAATTCAACTTCATTTTCAAGTCCACTTTCTTCAAGCAATACTTTGGGTATACGAATACCTCGGGAATTACCTATCGATATAATTGTGGTTATCATATGTAATTACATTGTGGATACATTTTCCGTGTATGTCAAGATGTTTTCTACTTTAATCTTTCGAGGACGCCTTTGCGTTTTACAATGTTTTTATAATCCCACTGGATTTCTGTTGCTTTTTTAAGCCAGCGACGTAGATCTGTCACAGTAATTTCGCTTGCATCTGTATATCTGACTTGTGCTGCTTTAAATGTGCCTTCGATTTCCAAGCCAGGCTCGTCAAAGGATTGTCCGCTCCAAAAGAGCAGCTGAACATCATTTTTTCTTTTCGCGTATCCAACGATAGGATTTCCTTCAAGAAACCAAACTGGATGACCATGCCATATCTTACTTTCAGACTGTGGCAAATGTTCATCAAGCTCTTTTTTTAAGACTTCACAAATTTCTTTGTCTTGTGGTTGTAATGTATCGTTGTATGCGTGAATGTCAGATGACATAACTAAATTATAGCAAAATAGTGTCATATTTATAAAACCCATCTTCTACGAACAGGGCGTGGTGGGGGTGGAGGTTGAGGAATAGCGTGTTTCAATGGACCAAAATCAAACCTATCGCCAAGTATCACAAATCCACCATGATCAATCATGGTTGGGGCAAGGAAAGATTCCACTCCGGATACCAGCTTATGCTCTCTGACAATTATCTGTTCTTCTCGCGGCAAAAACTCTGTCATCGAGTTGTCAGAAAAAACATGAGCTAAGCCAAATACTACTCCATTACGTGCATCAGGATACGATTCCCAAACATTATTCATAGCAGGAACAAGAGAATATTTTGTTCGATTAACATATGAGTCCCTAAACCTTGCATGGAAATCAGCATATTCCTCATCACTCGTTTCTAATTTTACTACTCTTCGTGCAGCGTCTTGGGCCAATTCATCTAATGCTTTATTCAAGACAAGCAGGACAGGATTTATTTCAAATCCGAAAGCGTCGACTTGTGGTTCAAAGACTCCCTCAATTGGGACTCCGTAAGGATAACCTTCCACAAGTAAGACATCACCTCTTGATCGGTCTAGGTTTCTATTAAAAAAAGGTATCATCTTATTGTTCTTCGTTGCATCCTCATGATCACCTTCCCACCAAAGAACACCCGCGTTTGCTTTTGCAGCCTCAGAAGACTTGTAAAGTATTTTTTCTAACTCATTGTCGGAATATATTATGGGTCTTCTTTCTGACATGGCCTGTAGTGTAGTGTTCGGGCGTTTATTTGTCAAGAGGTTTTATTAAGATTCTTTTACGATTTAATTGCGTCTGCTACATGCTTTTTGACATTTCCCCAAGCGTTTGTCAAAGCAGTTAAACCCGTTTCAAGCATCATATGTCCTAATAAAGCCACAAAAGAACCTCCTCCTGGATATGCATGCGCTGACATTTCTGCTACCCTTTCAAGTTGTTGAGCCCTAAACGGTTGCAGGTCAGGTGATAATTGGCTGAATGAACCTCTGCTTGGATACTTTGGTTGAGGAATGGCGATTGCTGCACTCCTATAAGCTTCCAAGTCTTGTGGGGCTACGTCCAGTAACCCAAGCTGACCAGGAGTAGGTTGATCTTGCGCTGGATCGCTAGTGTCAAAAACAACATGCTGGTCTAGGCCTAGATTAGGTGAGGAAAATTCTATTCTTGTTCCATTTGAAGTATCTACAAGAACATCTCCTGCAACGAATCTTCCATCTGGTGCTAATAAGCCTCCTCTCCGTCTTGCATGAACGATAAGTCCGCGATATATATCTGCCTGATCTTGTTCAGTAGGCTCATAGTTTGGTTGTATACGTTCGCGCTCTGCTCTTGCCATATACTTAGTAGATATTTATATACTGATTGCTATTGTATAACTATTTTAGAAAATTGCAAGCTCTTTCTTCTTGTTATGGGTCGATGAGTACCCAGTTGTGGGAGACATATGGTTCGCTGCAGAGATTGCGGTTGAAGCAGCAGGGGCGTCGCATTCCTTTATTGAGTTTATCAAGAGCAACTTCTATATGTTTTAGACGGGTTTCTTCGGTTTTGACTGCTCGTATCCAGCGAATCCAATCCCAGCGAGCCATTGGAGTGATATCTTTCCATAAAGCATGTGCTTTGGGAGAAGTAGACAGTGCTTTTTTTAAATCCTCAGGCACTTCCGGCTCTATCCATTCTTTTGTTGGTTCAAGCGAAAGTTGGACTTTATCACCTAATTGTGCTTTAGCGTCAACAAGCAATTTTTGGTCAGGTCTAAACCAGTGACTTGGTTTTAGTCCCGGTCCATACGTTCCATCCGGTTCAAGTAATGTTTTGAAGCGAACACCATTGAATGTTCCTGAAACCATAGTCATACCTCTTGATGGAAGTTTTGCTGAAGCATCTTCTGGTAATCTGAGGATGGTCCAATCTTTGATTTTAAAGAGTTTTGTTTCAAAACTAAATGCAGACATACGCATATTTTAGCAGATATTTAGATATGGGTCTAATGAGATTGCAGTATTAATTATCGTTAAGTAATTTTTGGAAATTTGTTGCAACGTTATTCCAGCGATACTTTTTCATCTCAGTTTTATTATTTGTTTCCATTCTTTTTATAGCCTGTTTTCCTTTTTCAGTTTGTATATATGTGAGTTTGTTTGCAAGACGTTTTGCATCCTGGGTTTCTATGAGATAGCCATTCTTATCATTAACTACGGCCTCTGGCAAAGCAGAATTATTCGCAGCAATACATATTTTTCCACGACTCATTCCTTCATAAACAGACAGCCCAAACGATTCATTATGAGACAGATGGATCATTCCAACGCTATGATCAATCAAATAATATTTATCTTCCGAAGAAATTCTTCCTGCAAAGATAACTTTATGAGTAAGCTTCTTTTCTTTGACCAGCGTTTGTAATTCTTCAAAGTATGTTTTGTCTTCAATACCACCAGCGATTATGTATGTAAATGGATTTTCCATAAGGGCAAGGGTGCGAATTGTTGTATCTATGTTTTTGATGCGATGAATTCTGGAAACCTGTATCACGTAGGGTTTTGCTTTTTTTACCATAACTTTAATTTCGTTTGAAATTATATCTGTTTTAACTGGCAAAAATGCTTCATCTTCTACGCCTAATGGAATAACATGGATAAGTTTCGGATCAATACGATTTTTTATCAATTCGTCCTTTTCCCATTTCGAAATTGCAATAACGCTGTCAGCAACATAATTAATGAGTCTTCGACCCAAAATTATATGAATAGTTTGTTTGATAAAACGTTTTGGAAGAGAGAACGTTTTCCAATCAGGTGTAAAACCTCCGCACGGAAAATAAACTATATTAAAATTCTTCATGTTTAGTAACTTAAGAATAGCAGTAGAACAAAGAATAAATATATGTGGCACGAGAGTAAAATTGGTAAGGAATAACGCGTCCATATCTTTATAAGGAAGATGAGGAATGAAAAACCCTTTAATCGTTTTGTATCTTTTTATAAAAATATGTTCTTTTTTAGCTTCTAAAGGGAGGATATTTTTTTCAGAAAGTGTACTTGCTGACGCGTGCATGGTTACAGCATATTTTTTCGGATCAAAATGCCGAAGAAGCTGCAACAATGTCGTTTCAATCCCAGCATGAACTGGGAAAAAGTATCGATTGACGATATGTAATTGGAGTAATAACATTATAGGATATTATACCATGTCGTCAATAGCTTTTCAAGAAGCGCTTATTAGGCCTTTAATCGAATCGATTTCAATAAATTGGTTATAGAACAAAAATACATTGTCTTCACCCCGAATGATATCGTATAATATGATTGTGGTTTTAGCTATAATTTTATTGATAGCCGGACTTTTTCTACTCATTAAATCAGCAAACTTATTTGTAGACGGTTCATCTTCTTTAGCTCTACGATTTAAAATTTCCCCTATTGTCATTGGTTTAACCGTTGTTGCTTTTGGTACCTCATCCCCTGAACTCGTTGTGTCCGTCACCAGTGCTTTATCAGGGAACACAGGCGTTGCTTTTGGTAACATCGTAGGTTCAAATATTGCCAATATTCTTTTGATACTTGGCATAACTGCGATGATAACACCTGTCACCGTCCAGAAAAACACTGTACTGAAAGAAATTCCTATGTCCTTTCTCGGGGCGGTTGTTATGACTATCCTGGGTATGCAGCTTATTCTGGACAATCATCATTATTCATCTATCTCATTAACTTCTCCAGAAACAATCGGAACACTATCGTTCAGTAATGGTCTCATTTTATTATTATTTTTTGTCATTTTTCTTTATTATACGTTTGGTATCTCAAAAAGCACTTCGGAAGAGCCTGAAATAAAAAAACGATCAACGAACATTACGTTGATTTTAATTATTGCAGGCGTTGCCGGTTTGGTTGTAGGAAGTAAATTATTTGTAGATAACGCAGTTATTATCGCGAGGAGTTTGGGTGTAAGTGATACTTTTATTGGATTGACTGTTGTTGCGATTGGGACAAGTCTGCCAGAACTTGTTACGAGTATTGCCGCTGCTGTTAAAAAGCAAGTTGAATTGGCAGTTGGTAATATTGTTGGTTCGAATATTTTTAATATCTTTTTTATATTGGGTGTGACAGCTCTTATTAAAGATATCCCGATGAGCGGCAAAGAGCTCGTTGATATTCTTGTCTTATTTGCTGCGACACTGGTACTCTTTCTTTCTCTTTTTGTCTACAAAAAACACTGCATTACCCGCACCAAAGGAATACTGATGTTCTCAGGCTATTGTATCTATCTTACCTTTCTCATCCTACGAGGCTAAAAAACGACATACGACTCCAAACTATCTGCCCCTCAAATAAAATCTATAACCCCCCCTTTCGGAGCTTAATTTATTTTTTGGGGTAGATTACCAAACGACGTTCGAACCTATT
The DNA here is from genome assembly GCA_052034235.1 of Candidatus Levyibacteriota bacterium. Lineage (GTDB taxonomy): Bacteria > Patescibacteriota > Microgenomatia > Levybacterales > UBA12049 > JBPOIT01. The sequence goes on along the minus strand of JBPOIT010000005.1, from coordinate 123,090 downwards.
TTAGTTTATTAAGTTCACAAGAAAAAGATATTTTTACAATTTCATACAAAACCTTGTTATAATTTGCATATAGTACTATACTGAACTTATGAGCAAACGAGAGCAAACAAGACTAGTAAAATCATATAAAAAATACCGTACGACAAAGAATAAAAAAGGTGTCTTGGAATTTTTCCGTGCTTTTATGCCGGAAATTATTTTCCGAACCACAAAATTAGAGGGTGAAAGTGTAACTCGTAAAAAAGTTTCTGCTCTCTTTAAGTAATGAATGAAACAGTCATCAACAAAGCCTATTGGTGCCACTTCATATAAAGATACAGCATTTGGTATTATTCCGCGGGAAAAGCTACTCCAATTTGAAATTGAAGGAACGAAAAAAGGGTTGGAATACATCTATAAAATAGTTACAGAGAATAAAGAGAGTATTACACCTGAATTTATTTGTATACTTCATGATGTGTCGTTTGGTTGGATCTTTCCGCAATGGGCTGGAAAATATAGAAAAATTCAAGTAACTTTTTCCGATAAAGAAGCTCCTCCATACTTCGAAGTGTCAGTGTTAATTACGAACTTATCTAATGACTTAGAAGAGAGATTAAAAAGTTTACCTAAAAAAGATGATGATGAGTTCATTCTCGAGATAGTAAAGTTGCTTGCATGGTTTCAGCATCGCTATGTATTTATCCATCCATTTCAAGACTACAATGGCCGAACTGCAAGAATGCTCACAATCTTTATTCTCCTAAAGCTTAATTTACCGCCAATTGAACTCCGAGTAGAAAAAGAGGAAGATAGAAATGAATATCTAACAGCCATGCAAGAAGCTGATGAAGGGGATTATTCACATTTGGAGCGATTATTAGGCCAAGCGCTCTCTGAAACCTTAGAGTTATCTCAAGAATAAGATAATTGCTATGCTCCGTGTTTTATGACATATCCTTTCATTCTTTTTCGTCCCACAAAAAAAGCCCCTTTCGGAGCTTTTTTATTTCTATGGGTGGCTGACGGGGATCGGACCCGCGACTTTCAGTACCACAAACTGACGCTCTACCACTGAGCTACAACCACCATGTTTACTAATGAAAAGCGTATCAAGTATAACAACTTTTTTCAATTAGGAAGTGTTAAGTATAGCAATTTTGATCAATTTTTTAAAGTACTAAACTATAGGGGATTTTGATGTGCTATTTAGCTGATTCTATATTTTTATCTTCTGATGGCATGAAAATCCAGAAGATGATGTAAGGGATGAGGCCGGGTGCTCCGCCGGGGAGGAAGAGGAGAACCCAGATAATTCTGACAAGCACAACAGAAATGCCGAAATAATTGGAAATACCTCTTGCAACACCTGCGATAATTCTTCCTTTTCGTGGCCTGACGAGCTTCTTGTTCATGCAAATAGTATACACATCCATTGTAAGAGAGATGTGAGAACTAGGCAGAATTATTTGCGGAAAAATAGATAGAATACTATGGAGAGAACGATGCTAATAACAATAGAGGATACCCAGGGAAAAAAGAAAACAAAATTATCTTTTTTAATATAAATATCTCCAGGCAATTTGGGAAGTCCGCCTTTGCCAAGAAGCATAAATAATGCACCGACTATGATGAGTATTACTCCCATCACAATTATTGTTTTGCCTAGGTTCTCATTCATAATAATCACCAGTGCGAGCTTTATTTTTGTATAAATATCCAAAGACTAATCCAACCACAAAACCAGCAATATGGGCAAAAAATGCTACGCCTCCTTCTTCTGCACCGAGCATAGGAATTGATGCGGCTCCTGAAAAGATTTGGAGGACAAACCAATAACCAAGCATCAACGGAGCGCTGATCTCTATGAGTGTAACGAAAAAGAATATAAAAACGAGGGTCTTAATTTTTGCGTGCGGAAAAAGCACATAATAACATCCCAAAATGCCCGCAACAGCACCAGATGCTCCGAGCATAGGTATGCTTGATTCTGGAGTAAACATAAATTGTACAAAATTACCAACGATTCCCGCTGCGAAATAAAGAAGGATAAACCCTATGTAGCCGAGTGAATCGTTGACATTGTCTCCGAATACAATGAGAAACCACATGTTTGAAATGATATGCAAAAGTCCGCCGTGAAGGAAAATGGCGGTTATAAATGGAACAAGCGTTATAGGGTTTGAAAAATCAACAAGTGAGGGAATGAGTGCAAATTGGGTGATAAACGCTTCCGGGTCAGTGGTCGTTAATTGAAGATAAAAACCATAAACTGTTATGATAACAATCAGCCAGTTAAGAAAGGGAAATTTTGATGGTCGTATAGTATCGTAAAGTGGAAACATACTGAAGCATTATACCTGTGTTTTATGAGAAAAAGATAAGAAAAATTCCCGTGCAGCTTTTTCGTCAAGTTTCATTTGCTCAACAAGTTCTGGCACCGATGCGAATTTCACATTGCCTCTGAGCTTTTTCAATATCGTAACAGTAACTGATTCACCATATATGTCTTTATTGAAATCTAAAATAAAAGTTTCAGCCAGGTAATCTTTTGCATTAAACGTTTTAGCAACACCGATAAAAGTGAGTGAGTTATACCAGGTATTTTGCACCAGCGTTTGTGATAGATAAAGTCCATCAGTACTATTGAGTTCTGTTTGTAGATTAATTGTTGGGAATCCCATCTCCTTACCGCGCTTATTCCCATGCTGAACAATTCCGTTTAATGTGTATAGTGGTTTCATAGTTTTATTATACGATATTTTATGAGTTTAGAGGCAGTTCCAAACAAAACGTAGAGCCTTTTCCTTCTTTGCTGTCCAAATGCAATTTGCCTTTGTGGGCTTTCACTATTTGGTTCGTTATATATAATCCAACTCCTAAACCATTTCTTTGTCCGTCGTGCACGCCGCGTTCAAAAAGTTCAAATATTTTTTCTTTTTGTTTGGCTGGTATACCAATTCCATAATCAGTCACGCTTACTTTTCCGATATTATTTTCTTGTTCAACTTTCACATCAATTGGCTTTTTACCGCCGTATTTCATAGCGTTTGTTAAAAGATTGATAAGTACTTGTTCGATGCGCATTTTGTCAAATTTGCCGCTCACTTCACCATTTGAATTGAGCCGAATATCGATATCTTCGCGTGTCGCTTTTTCAATCAATCCTTCTATCACATCTTTTGTAATGATAGTGAGGTCTGCTTTTTCAATATCAAGTTCCATCCGGCCTGTTCTCATGAGAGAAACGTTTAATAAATCACCAATCATTTTAGAAAGCCTTTGTGTTTGTTGTTCAGAGCTCAAAAGCATGTCCATTAAGTTTTGGACTGAAAAATTAGCAAGTGATGTATTACGGATATTATGCAGTGCAATTTGCAGTTTGAGAAGTGTTGCTGTCAAAGGAGTTTTTAATTCGTGTGATGCAATTGAGAGAAATTCATCACGAGATCTGATTTCTGTTTTAAGTTTAAGATTTTCTTCCTGCATTGCGGCAACAGTTTTTTCAAATTCTTTTTCTTTTAGATGAAATCTTGCTAGCTGGTCAATTTTTTTGGAATAGAAAATACTCATACCGGCAATCGTTGCTGTCATGAGTAAAATTATTGATTCAAGAAAAAAGGTTATTGATGGATTTATAGGAAAAAAGAACAAAACATACAGAAAGCCAATGGATAACAAAGCAGAAAAAAGTGCAGAACCAAGTCCTCCGATCCAAGCCGTTGAAACGATTGCGAGCACGAGGAGTAGTGATGACAGGGATTCAGATTTAAAGAGCACGCTGAGAAGAAAGAGGGATGAGGTAATAAGCAGCGCGGAGGTATATCTGAAGATATAACCTTTAATTGTGTAATTTGGAAAATAAACCTCGCGTTTTAGTGCCTCCAATAGTTGTTCGAACGAAAATGTCCTTTTGGATGTACTCATTAGCAAAATGTAAGCTCATTATAGCAGACGATACTTATAAGCATAAGTGAAAATTTATTCATATAAGCATATTCGACATATCTATAATTCTACTTGACAATAAACTCGTATATTGATTTGATTAATCTGAACAATAAATTTTATGGTTAAAAAAACAAAACGAGTTGTTAAGAGAAAAGTTTCACCTAAAAAGCTTCGTAAAGGCTTTTCTAACCTCAAGATACTTTTCATAGTAATTGGCATTTTGATTCTAGCTGGAACGGGTTTTTTCCTCCTTTCAAAATCTAAAACACTCCAGGCGGTTAATCCTTTTGTAGAGAAAATTGCGATTACCAAACCTAGTCCTGATATGGCGCGTGCGAGACGGTTAACAATTGATCCTGCTAAAGACACGGTTATGCAGGTTACCACGAGAGAAAAAGTGAAAATTTCACTTATTGTTCCTAAAGGTGCAATCGCAAAGAAACAAACGGTTGATATGATTCCATATTATTACAACAATAAGACAACTGATCCAAGTGCAGGTGTAATTATTAGTCCAGCTTCAGTTACTTTTAATCATCCAGTCACCCTTCTTTTTGATCTTTCAGAAAGTCAATTTAGAACTGATGCACCAAAAAATCAAAAGGATAAAACTATTCGATATTCTGGAACATCTCAGGTTTTGACGCTCGATAAAGACGCAACGGAACTTATTCCGGTTTTAGTAGCGAGAGAGCTTGAAACAAGTATTCAGCTTCGTGCTCGTGTCCTAGGTGGAGGTGGATATGTCTTTACAACTGAAACGGATAAACAAATTGCATGGGCCAAACATGCGTTTAGTAAAGAAAAAATAAACTCGATCAGTATTTTGGAAGCAACAAATGCTCTTTTAAGTAACAAAGAAAAATTGTCAAAAGAAATGAGAGCAAAAGCAGAAGGAGCAGCAGCTAAAATACTTTCCAAGAAAAACCCTCCAGTTTCAGAAATTTATGCAGCACTTGTTGCTCAGAAATTGTTAAACGATTCTAAAATTTCATTTATCGGAACTGCACATGCGATCGAATCAACTGAAGGATTCTTTATAACTGCCTGTAAATCAGATAATCTCTCAGTTGAACAGTATGTTGCTTATGCAAAAACAGCTCAATTTATGGGGCATGATGCAATAGGCGAAAACTGTATGGTCAAAGCCAAAAACCTCGTGGCACAAGCTGCTGAGAGAGTTTTAAATGACAAGAATGCTTCATTAAAAGACACAATTACTGCACTTCAGGATCTCCAATTCCTGGGTATTGATGAAGAATCTCAGCTCGATGAAGCATTGATGGGACAAGCTCGAAAAATTGCTGAAGAAGAAGCTAAAAAAGTTGCGGAAGATCCAAATTCAACTGATATTGAAGCTGCCTTAGAATTACAAAAACTTCAAGCATTTGGTATTGAAGGAGCAACTGCTCAAAAATTGGAAAAACGATTGTTAGATCGCATTGAAGGGTCAGAGGGAAATGGTAATGGAGAGACGCCCCCAGCGCCGCCAGAAGAACCAAAAACTTCACCTGAAGATTATGGAGAAGGAACAACGATTGATGAGGAAGAAATTATTAAGGAACAGGTATGGGCTGCATTTGGACTTGCAATGATGAAAGCTGTAGGATTTGATGGCCTTGATGAAGAAAGCATGAAAAAGAGGGCAGATGAAAATGAAATGTATGCTAGGGAAATGAACGAAGCTGTTTATATCGCATGTTTGGAAATGGGAGGCGACGATTGTGACAGTAAACATGCCGAGCTTTCAAGTCAAATAGACAAAGCACTTGATGAGAGTTATACGATTGCCGAAAAGATTGGAACGGTTCAATCTCAAGATTATGACGAACCTGAATATGACGATATGCAGATGTATATTGAAATGACACCTGAACCAGAGCAAGAAGGAGATAGTGGTAACTATGAAGTAGGTGGAGAGGAATCAGACCAGCAAAGTGAAATTATGTATGATGAAAATACGTCTGATCCAGCAGATTCTTACGAAGATACACATTCAGCACCCGAAGAGTACACGCCAGCTGAAGATAGTTATCAAGAAGAAAGTTCTTCAGAGGTTGAATCCGAGGATGTAAACTAAAAAAACTACACTAAGTACTCTAAATATTTTTCAGGATTAATCCACAAATCATCATGAACTCCGACTTTCCTGATATACGTATAATGAGGAAATTTCTGCATTTCTGTCTTTTTTATATTTCCAGACCAGGGATCATCATCATAGGTAATCACAAAGACTTTTGGCACAAGAATTTCTGGCAAGAGCGTTTTATTAACGAGTGCATGTTTATGCATTGCCCAATTGTACTGTTGTTTGGTAAGTAAATAGATCGCATTCCAAAATGACTTATAAAACCAATAGTGATAGTGGTTTGTTTTTAAACAGTAGAGAAAGTCGATCTTTATTTTTCGGCTTTGCAGCAAAAGGAGTGATCCTTCAAATCCCATACTTGCGCCTACAAGAAGCACTGTTTTCGCTTTTGATTTTTTTGGAACAAAATACACACCTCCCGAATGAGCAATAATAACATCAGCGTTCTGTACATCGGTAGTAATACTAAAATCATGCTTTCGAAGCAGCTCAGTAAGCCGCTTACTCACCCGAGGCCCTTCAGCCAATCCATATAAAATTGCAACTGATTTCATATAAGTACATTATAAACTATACATGAGCTTGCTGAATCACCAGTGATTAGTGAGTTAAGGGCAAAGGAAACGAACATTAGAATAATTACGAGGCCTTTATAACAATTTTCAATTGCTTTGTAAGTTTGTAATAACAGTAGTAAGTGTCGTAACTCCCTCAATGAGAATTTCATTTGAAGTTGTGAGTGGGGGCATGAGTTGGATGCATTCGCCTGCGTTGGCGATATGGACACCTTTTTCTGCAGCGGTTTGAATAATCTTGTCATAACTGACTTCACTATCAAAAGCAATCTCAAGGCCTTGTCCCCGAATATTTTTGATGTTAGCTCCTTCGTTTTGAGCTTTTTTAAGGAGTGTTTTAACGAGTTCTCCTTTCTTTGCAGATTGTTCCCAAACAGAATCTCTTTGATGAATCTCAAGCGTTTTTAAAGCAGCAGCACAGGCAAGAGGAGTCCAGCCAAAAGTTGAGGTTAACTTCGGCAAATTTTGGTTTGGTTCTAACAATTTGGATTTGGTTATGGTTGCTCCTATTGCACCTGCACCGTTTGAAATCCCTTTTGCTAGTGTTACGATGTCCGGAATAACGTTTTCATGCTCAATAGCGAAGAGTTTTCCGGTTCTGCTAAAGCCAGTACCTACTTCATCAACAATTAACAACGTACCGTATTTTTCTGTTAGTTTTCTTACGCCCTTGAGATATCCTATAGGAGCAATTAGCATCGAGCCCCATCCTGTAATCATTCCGGCTTCTGTAAAAACCGCTGCTATGTTTTCTGATTTAAGCTTTGTTTCAAGGTCATCTAAAAATGCATCCAAATTATTCTGTGGATAGTGGATTGGGTTTATTTTTGGAAGTAATGGTGCGATTTTCTTAACATAATCAGGATTATAACCTAGTGAAAGTGTGCCGAATGATTGTCCATGATAGGTGTTTTGAAAACTGATAATTTCTTGTCTTCCTGTCACAGCACGGGCGATTTTCATTGCCATTTCATTGGCTTCAGTTCCTCCTGTCGCTCGACAAATGACATCAAGTTCTGCAGGGAATGCATTCGTCAATGCTTCTGCGTAGGTGATTTGAATTTCGTCTGCTGTCCACATTGGTGCATAGACGTTCTTCTTTGCCTGAACTGCAACAGCTTCATTTATTTCCTTGTTATTCCAACCGAGATTAGTAGTGTTCCATCCACTTGTAAAATCAATATATTCTTTACCATTCGTATCCCACAGAAAAGCACCGTCAGCCTTGAGTAAATCAAACCGCCAATCAACCACAGGATTAAACGCAATCCGATGTTTTATCATGTTTGTATTATAGCATCTGGTATATATCTGTAATAAGTGCTTTTTTTCTCTATTTATATTTCTGAACAATTTGCATCAACGTGATATAATTACTGCCGAGCGTTTATGAAATCTTTGGCCGCGAGGCTTATGCCTAGAATGCCTGTCTTTTCGCTGATTATCAGTTTGATTGTCTCGTGGTTAGCACTTCCAGTACTCAACGGATTCCCTTTCGTAGCTTTCTTTATCTTTGCTGTAGCAACAAGTTCTCTTATCTATTTCCTTCGTAAAGATACATCCTGGCTTGATTTTATCCTCTATGGAGGAATTGTATTACTTTCGCTTAGTACACTTATTTGGGCAAATGATGTTATTCAGTTTTTAAATTTTGTCTTTATTATATTTTTTGGATCACTCCTAGTAAGTCCGATCCTTGAAGAGCATGGAGTTTTTCGAATTCTCTTTTCGCCTTTTAGTGTATTTATGAATACGCTTTTAGCAAAAACTATTTTTCCATATTCATTTCGCATTCCGGTAAAATATGATCCATCAAGCTACTTTAAAAAGTATTTCCCAACCGCACTCGTAACTGGGTTAGTTATCCTTATAACGATTCCACTTTTGTCTTCCGCAAATCCTTTTTTCAATGCCTTAGTGCAGAATATACTTCATACTTTGAATTTTGAGTGGCTATCCAAATTGCTGTTTGGGGAAACAATTGAAATTTATTTTTTACGCCTTGTACTTTTTGCTGGGCTGGCGTTTTTTATTCCGAGATTACTGACATTAACGCTAAAGCGTCCAGAAAGCAAAATATTCAAATCATGGTTTACGATTGATTATCTTTACCCCAAAATTGCAATGGCTGGCCTGCTTATCATCTTCTTTATTACACAAATGCAGCTTTATTTTGCGTCATCTGAAACTCTTTTAGGAATGGGCTATACCAATTCCCGTCTTACCAATGAAGTCTTTGCGCAGGTTACGATTGTTGCATTTATCGTATTTCTTCTCGCATATTTTGATAAAAGTCGTAAAGCTTGGAATACTCGTTTGACTTATTTTCTCGTTATTGAAGCTTTCTTTCTGATAGGTGTTGCATTTAAGAGTGTGTATGATTATTCTTCCCTCTTCGGTTTTACACAAAAACGTTTATGGGGTTACACGACGATGACATGGCTCAGCGGCGCATTGATAGCTTTTGTTTATCATTATTATCGTAAGTCAGCACATCTTCTCTTTGTTAAACAAATCATAACCTACACACTCGGAATCCTTTTACTTGTTAATGTGCTTAATTTTGATTACCTCATCGCTGCATATTACAAACCTACTATGTTTGGAAAAGAAGATTATGTTTATTTGGCGGGGTTGTCAGCTGATGCACATAATTATAAAGAAATTTATGAAAAGATATACAAAGAAGCTGAAGCGACGCATTTTCAGGATGTTTCAAAAGTAAGCTCCTTGTATATGATGATTGATAAAATTGAAGAGCTTAAAAACAAATACGAAAGAAGAAATGCATATAATTCGTTTAATTTCGCTGAATATCAAGAGTATCTGTCTGTTAAAAATATAAGGTATGAAAATATTCGTCAAAGGATAGAAGAAACACAGCAAAAATATACTCCTCAAGAAACTATACCCACAAATTAAGGCAAGGAAGCCTAAACATTTCAAACATAAAAAAAACTCCTTACGGAGCTTTTTTTATTTGTGTGAGCTTTATAGTTTATGCTCTGGTTACGTTCTTAGCGTTAGGGCCTTTTTCGCCGTTAACAACTTCAAATGTAACTGTATCACCAACTTGAATTTCATCAAAGCTTACACCTTTTAAATCATTAGAATGAAAGAATAGATCCTTAGCTTCGCCTTCGCGACTTATGAATCCAAATCCTTTATCCATTTTAGTTTTAATTGTACCTGTCATAGTTTTCCTCTCCTTTCCTACTTATAAGTATAGCAGATATTTCCCAAATTACCTAAATTCTTATTTTTAGCCTGTAAAATTGGTGATATCTTTGGGTATCCAGTGTTTAATCGTATTTTCAGGAAGTATCATGATACGACTAGGGGAAAGACCTTCAACAAATTCTTCAGTGTGACTGACAAAGAGCATAGCCCCTTTATATGCCTTCAGAGCTTCGAGAATGGTGCGTTGTGAAACCATATCCAGATACGTAGTTGGTTCATCAAGAATGAGTAAATTATAATTTCTAAGCATCAGCATTGCGATTGAAAGTCGTGTTTTCTCACCTCCAGAAAGTGATCCAACTTTTTGATAAATACGAGGTCTAGGGAAGTTAAATGAGCCAAGAATAGGGAGTATTTGCATCATTGGCAAATCACAATGTTCCTCAACCATCTCGATAACTGTTTTATTAAAATCAAACGTTTCAAATTCCTGCGAATAATAGCCTATGTGCAGCATCGGGTCTTTTATAATGTCACCGGTGTCTGGTTGCAGCCGTCCCATGAGAATTTTAATAAAGGTACTTTTTCCAGCACCGTTTGGTCCGTAAAGCGCAATTCGTTCACCGCGTTTGATGGCAAGTGATACATCTGAAAGCACAGTATTGCCGTCAAAACTGATTGAGATATCTTTAACTTGCAGGGGGATTTCACTTGTGTGGAGTGGATCGGGGAGTGTGAATTTAATATTTCTGACTTCTATTGGAAGTTCTGGCAGTTTTTCCTTGATACGATCAATTCGTGTTTGCACATTTGCACGTGCCCGTGCTCCTTTTTCGGTCATGCCACTTGCCATTTTGAGAAGACTTTTTTTCATACGGGTAATTTCTTTTTGGTCGTTTTCATATTTTTTGACGAGCATCGCGTCGTTATGTCCTTTGAGTTTGACGTATTTTGTGTAATTACCTTTGTATTCTTCAATCTTTTTCGTTGTCGGATTGATTGCGAGAATTTTATCGATATGACCATCTAAAAGATTAATATCATGAGAGATAACAATGAGCGTATTTGGATAATCACTTAAAAACTCCATGATCCAGCGTTTTCCTTCAGTATCTAAAAAGTTTGTTGGTTCATCCAGGAGAAGCACATCTGGTTCCTGAATTATTGCGCGAAGAAGTGCGAGTTTAGTCCTTTGTCCGCCGCTTAAAATTTTGGGTTTCGTATCAAGTTCTGCATTTACTTCAAGAGACTCAAGCATAATCATCAGCTCATACATCTCTTTCTTCATCTCAGGATCGATGTAGCTTTGGATATCAACAGCACTTTCCAGTTCAGGATCATGTTTTACTTCCTGCGGAACGTAGCCAACACTACCCATAATTTCAAGCGAACCACTGGCAGTTTCCTCTTCACCCCTAAGTAATTTAAAAAGTGTAGATTTTCCAGCACCATTTGGTCCGACAAGTCCAATCAGCTCTCCTTTAAGCACATTAAAACTCGAGTCTTCATAGACTGTGAGTCGGGAATAACCATAAGAAATATTTTTAGCAAAAATCATAAAATCATTTCATAAAAGCTTTCATCCATTGTCTTTTCGTTAGTTTTGTTGGTTCAAGTGATAAACCTCTTTGCTTAGAACTTGCAATCATTCTTGTTTGCAAGCCACTTACTTCGTCATGAATCGCTTGAACTACTTGTGTTTTGTCATCTGCTTTACTTGTTCTTCCTGGAAGAGTACCTTTGTATTCGATTTCAAGCTGACGTAGCGGTGAGCCAGCAAGTTTTATCTGTGTATTTTGTGGATCGAGCATTGTCGATTCATCTGCATTTATTGTATATACTCTTCCGCTAGCTTGATTTATTACGAGAACCCTCGCTTTTTTCCTTTCATAAGCTCCTAGCAGTGCCATTTGATCACGAGGAATGTCATATCTGGATGAAGCTTCATCCAAAGGATCTGTTTCAATTGGTATCTCAGCCTTATCTTCCGGTCGAAGTATGGTCCCAGAAGTAAGAAATATTTTCTCACCCTTTTTCTTTAACGCATGTGTCCCATCTTCACGAAAAAGTATTGAAAAACCCCCTTTAGGTGTTGCGTATTTTATGACTACATTGCTTGCGTGTATAATGTTTGGTTCATAAAGGGCGTAGTCTGGTTGTATCTGGAAATACTCAAACGCAGTGTTCATTACTTCTTCATTACTTGTATCATCTCCAATCGCTAATTTGGTTTCCATTTCAGTTCCTTCTAATTCGTTTACTAATTCTTCATACACTCTACGCGGTTCAGCTGCAACAAAAACATCAACGACTGGAGCGCTGCCTAAAATTTCACGATGTTTAATTGATGATCCGGTTTCTAAAGTCATAAAATTAACAACAATAACGAAAATATTTCTACTACTTCAAGGGAATAAAAAAACTTGTACTAGGTGTACAAGCATTTATATAGTAAGAAGATTTAAGCTTTAATTTACTTCTGAACAGTTCTGCACAGAAAGCGAATAACTATTATAGCTAATTTAACACTGTTTATCAAATTCAAGCACAGAAATGTAACGTCTTATTCATTTAAATAAGAAAATGAAAGGCATTATTCTTTTAGTGCATCCTGCAACAATATATGTGCTTTGGGTCCGAATCCATGAAGTTTTAAAAGTTCTTCTAAACAATAGTCTTCATAGCATATTTGAATTATTTTTAAAATCTACAAGATAGCATAATTTTTACAAACCTTGTCTGGCAGTTTACCAGTATATCCAGTTTTATTTCAGCGATGAATTTAGCGATTATAATAATGTATATTATATTGAATAATTTCATTGAAATAGAGCTTATAGCATGATATACTTGCTACATGGAAGCTTATAGATATTTGCAAGAAAGAATTCCATATCTCCCAACCAGGGTTAGAAAATCAATACCAGTTATTCCTATTCCTCTCTCTGTTATTCCCGCACAGATTCTTTCTGAACCAAATACATTTGCAGGTGCTGTTGAGGGTGGACTTGTAGGTTATGGACTTACCTACTACTACAATATGGCTGCAAGAAAGAATGATGATGAAGCAACATTGCCTAAGTGGTTCGGGCGAGGCGGTGTTATCTTCACCTCTTTGGTCACTGGAACATCTGCGGGTGCAGTGATTGGTGCACATGTAGAAAAACCAACTAGTTTAATTATAGAAGGTGCTTCATTTGTTGCTGCCACAACAATTGCGAATTATCAAAATAATAAAGAGTCACGCCAATTTGAAGTATCTAAGACAGGCTATGATAGATTCTTGCATGTAATTGGATCTACATTATATACCTTAGCGGGACCAGCAAGAAGTTTTCTTAAATCGGAACATTTAATGCATAGTTTTGTAACACGTTGGAATTTGAGACAAGAATACAGAAGGAATGCTGAAAAAAACTATGAAACTATGAGAGATACCAGAGATGTTAAAATTACAGTAATTGCAAGTGATCTTCCAGCAAAAAAAAGATAATCTTTTAGAATAAAATCTACTTTTGTGAACACCTTCCGCTCAAAATGGAATACCTACTAAGTTTATTTTGCGAGAGTGTATGAAACATTTAAATTGCGGCATTTTCAATTGCCCGACAACAAGTCATTAGCAATCTGATGCAAGAGACCCAACGAATTGATATGAATCACTGCGCAGATGGGAGAGCAAGAGTACTATATGAATATGAATTCATATAGATGCTGTACAGAACCGACTTACAAAAATGTAAATTCATTATCAGAATTATTAAAAATGGTTTCAGAGGAGAGCCGTTTAAAACTGCTATGCATACTTCAAACAGGTGAACATTGTGTATGCGAAATGACAGAACATGTAAAGCTCTCTCAAAGTTTAATCTCCCATCATCTGAAAGAACTCAAAGAAGGGGGTCTTGTTGTCGATACAAAAAGAGGTTTACGAGTTTATTATGAACTTACCACGAAAGGTAGGCATATTGTACAGTCATTATTCAAAATGCTTGATAAGGGGGTGGACAAGAAATGAAAATACAAATTATCGGTTCAGGCTGTAACAATTGCAGGCGGTTACACGAATTAGTAAAAGATGTTGTAAAAGAAAATAAAATAAAAGCAGAAGTAGAATATAGTACTGATATTACAAAAATAATAGTAATGGGTATCATGCATAGTCCTGTACTCGCAGTTAATGGAGAAGCCGTCATGGTTGGTTTTACTCCAGATAAGGAAAAAATTAGAAAAGCAATTCTTACTCATAAATAATATGGATCTTTTTTATCCTATTCAGCTATTTGCTGACATCTTCACATATTCCATATTGGGAATAACAAAAAATAGCTATTTGGGAAATGCGGTCAATTTCTTTATTTATGATGGTATTAAAATTGGATTGTTGCTGCTTGTTATTAATTTCATTATGGCAATTGTTCGTTATTTTTTTCCAATTGAGAATATAAGAAATATCCTTTTAAAAAGACGATGGTTTGGTATAGATTATTTTTTAGCGGCTTTATTAGGTGTTTTTACACCTTTTTGTTCTTGTTCTTCGATACCATTATTTATTGGTTTTTTAAGCGCAGGTATTCCGCTTGGCGTAACATTTGCCTTTCTTATTTGTTCTCCTCTGGTTAACGAAGCATCACTCGCACTTTTCCCTGCACTTTTTGGCTGGAAGGTCGCACTCTTATACAATGTGCTTGGCATAACAATCAGCATGATCGGCGGATATGTTATAGACAAACTCAATATGAAACGATTTATTCGGACTGAACTTCTTCAATACACGTCAAAAAACGATCTGCAAAAAATATATGGAGGAAAGAAAATTACAATTAAAGAGTTACTGCAATTTTGGTTAAAAGATGGATTAAAAATAACGAAAGAAGTGTTCCCTTTTGTCATTCTTGGTGTAGGGATAGGGGCTATTATTCATGGTTTTGTGCCTGCTTCAATGGTTGAAACATATCTCCTATTAGAAAGTTGGTGGTCAGTACCTCTGGCAGTGGTTATAGGCACACCTTTGTATGCAAATTCAGTCAGCGTCATCCCAATTATGGAAGCACTTGTCATGAAAGGAGTGCCAATTGGTACAGCTTTAGCATTTATGACGGCAGTAGTTACACTTTCAATCCCTCAGTTGCTTATTTTAAAAAAAGTTATGAAATGGCAATTACTTGCCACATTCGTTGGAATAACCACAATTGGAATAATGATTATCGGGTATGTGTTTAACTTAATTGCTTAAGCATGAACACAATAAGTTGTAGAAAAACGAAGAAAACAATATAAATCCGTAGATGTTCTGTGAGCCGGCTGGGATTCGAACCCAGGACCAAGAGCTTAAAAGGCTCCTGCTCTACCGCTGAGCTACCGGCCCAAGTTTTATGTAACATTGAGCTAAAAAGAGAAAACTAAGAACATTTGCTCTTAGTTTCAAATTCTTACATAACATTATACCAACCTACACGACTATTGACAAGTAAAGTGATGGGTGGCATACTCAGCTACAAATACTTGAGTTCTTACAGAGTTATCATATTCTCCGTATAAAATATAAACACTATAATGATGAAAGGGGGTGAGTAGATGGGAAATAATATAACAGAAACATTTTTAACATCCATAAATAGAGGTATTTTCAACACGGCAGCTTTTCTTCCGAATTTTATAACAGGCATTATCATAATTCTTATCGGTATCATTCTCGCATCAATAGTGAAGCGAATAGTTATCGAAGTATTAAACGCGCTCAAAGTTGAAACATATCTTAAGCGATATGGAATACCTGAAGCAAAGAAAGAATTCAGCTGGACAAATATTTTGGCAGAGATCGTCAGATGGTTTGTAATCATTCTGTTTCTTATACCAGCAGCAGAAATTTGGGGATTACCACAGATTACTGAACTGCTTAACACGTTCCTTTTGTACTTACCTAACGTTTTTGTTGCGGCAATCATAGGACTCGTCGGACTGGTCTTTGCACGACTCGCGGCAGATTTGGTGCTTGCTTCAACCAGAGGTCTTTCAGCTGAATCATCCAGAGCAGTTGCATCAGCAACAAGAGTTGCAATTACAATCTTTGTCTTACTCGCAGTACTCAATCAGTTGGGAGTTGCACAGGATTTAATTCGAATTCTTTTCACCGGTGTCGTTGCTATGCTGGCACTTGCCGGAGGAATTGCTTTCGGTTTAGGTGGCAGGGATGCTGCTAAAGTAATCCTTGATGCACTAGTTAAAAGAGTGAAATAATCAGGGATGAAACTGGTGTTTTTAATCAGCCACAATTTTGTGGTATAATCGTAGTGCAAGACGGCCCCATCGTCTAGCGGCCTAGGACGTCGGGCTTTCATCCCGAAAATCATGGGTTCGATTCCCATTGGGGTCACCGAACGAAATAGCTTTAAAAATATATATTAAACTATATCAATCCCAACGGGATTCGAAACAGTTAATTATAACCTTGACTCAAATAACGTTTGAAGGTATTATATCTGTATGAATAAAGCTATTTTGGAAGAAATTAAAAAGAAAGCGCTTCCGTTATTAAGGCAAGCCGATATAAAGAAAGCAGCATTATTTGGCTCTTATGTAAGAGGTGATAACACTGAAGAAAGTGATATTGATATTCTTGTTGAACTACCAGATAGTGCAACACTTTTTGAATTAGGAGGATTAAAGATTAGTCTTGAAGAAGAACTAAATAAGAAGGTAGATATTGTTACATATAAGAGTATTTCTCCAATCATTAAGGATTCTGTTTTGAATAATCAATATCTACTTCTATGACGAAGAATCCCATATTGTATATAACTCATATATCTGAAGCAATTACCTCGATTCAAACTCAAATAGAAGGAATTACAAAAGAAAAATTTAAGGATTCAGAATTACTTCAAGGATTTGTTGAAAGAAAACTTGAGATTATAGGTGAAGCAACAAAGAGAATACCTGACGATTTTAAACAAAAACATCCAAATATCCCATGGAAGGAGATGGCAGGTATGAGAGATATACTCATTCATCAATATACAGAAGTAGATGAAGATATTGTATGGAAAACAATAACACAAAAAATTCCATCGCTTAAAGAGCAAATAGAAACAATAAAAAATACTTTATAGCTTTTTAATCAAACTACTTTTTCGTTAATAAGCCTCCATTAAATTATATATCCAAGGCAAAAATGTTTCGAAGACATTGGCGTTGAGTTCACTAAGTGGAAAGCTTTTTAAGTAATTCTAAATAGGTTGATATATCAGCCTATTTAGAATTGCAAATCCCCGCAATTTATATACCCTTATATTCATTTCGAACGAGTTAACTTGCAATTGACATTGTAACGCATCGTGTTACAATAGAATTGTGCTAGATATTAAGAAACTTATCTGGGATTCATGGAATATTGCGCATATAGCTAGGCATGACATTGTACCTGAGGAAGTAGAATTTATTTGTCATAATAATGCATTAGTACAGGAAGGCAAAAAGGGAAGATTACTTGTCATAGGACTAACAAATAATAAAAAGCTTATTGCAGTTATACTTGATGCAGAGGAAGAGAGGGGTATTTATTATCCTGTAACTGCTCGACATGCAAGTAAAAAAGAACAAAGAATATATAAACTAGAAAAAGGGGGGTGAAGTAAAATGACACAAAAACAAAAAACTATTCCAGAATTTAAAAATCGAGAAGAGGAAGCTCTTTGGTTCGAAACGCATGATATGGCAGATTACCAACATGAATTCAAAACTGTAAAGGCTAGATTTGCAAAGAATCTTTCAGAGGGCATAACTATCCGATTTGACGAACCAACATTAAATAAAATCCGAGAGATAGCACAGGAGAAAGGAATAGGACCTACTACACTTGCGCGAATGTGGATTATGGATCATTTGAAACAACAAATAGGGAGTTAATTCTAGTATATTTAAGTCTCAAGAATTTTCCTTAAATGATCCCAATATGCTAAAGATCGTTTGAATAGACACGCTTTGGGGTCACTAAAAACAATAAAGCTCCCAAAAGGAGCTTTTTTGTGTTTAAAGTAGATTTCAGAAGTTTTTAATACTTTTGACCCCATATTAAAGAGGTGATTGACAGAGGTTTTTTGAAGTGATCTAATTATTATAGAAGAGATTCTGTCTATGTCTTTAAAAGCTCTGCCCATATATTTTCTTATTGCACTCGTTACTGTCTTTATCCCAGTTCAGGCGTATGCAGCTGATGCAAATGTCGGAAACGAAGTCGTTGATACATTTAATACCACACTC
The DNA here is from genome assembly GCA_052034235.1 of Candidatus Levyibacteriota bacterium. GTDB lineage: Bacteria > Patescibacteriota > Microgenomatia > Levybacterales > UBA12049 > JBPOIT01. The sequence goes on along the minus strand of JBPOIT010000005.1, from coordinate 105,051 downwards.
ACACGAACAGGAGCTGGGTCTGCCGCAAATCCATACAAACTTCAACTAAATACTGGAAATGCAAATACTTGGACAGGTGCACAAACATTTAATTCAACTCTCACAGCAAATGGGATACTTAACTTAGGAGACGGAGGAGACGCCGCTTCTTTGTCCGGAACTTCGGTTGCAGTAAGTACAGCAGATAACAACGCAAATGCATTTTATGTCCAACAGGGAGCAATAAAATATTTGCAAATTAAAACAACAAACGCTACTGAGAATATTTCATTTGGAAATACAACCACAAATCCAACATATAGCTTCTTGGGAACTGGTTTAACAACGTTAAGTGGTAGTTTGAATGTCAGTGGAACACTTACAACAACTGGCACAATGACTGCTAATGGGCCAATTGTCGCAAATAATTCAGTTACAACTAATAATGTCGTCAATGTGAATAATACATTTACAGCTTCTGGTAGTAGCAACTTTAGCCCTTCAGGTACCAATGATGTCACGATAAATTCCGATACTGACTCAACAGTCAATTTACCAGGTTTGGTTACCTCATCCGGAGATGCACTCTGTGTCAATGGTTCTGACCAGTTAATTAAATGCGCAGCATCAGGTGGGGGTGGTACATTGCAAACAGTTTATGATATTGGGAATGGTATAACAACCACTGACAGCCGGGATATTCAATTTGGTCTTGAAGATACAGTAACTGATAGTGATTTTAGAGTCTATATTGCGTCAGATAACACAGTCGCAATTACCCGCAATGATAATGCAAATATAGAATTACCTTCACAACTATTAAGACTCGAAAATCTTGATACAAACCAATCTGTGCCAAATGGGTTAGCATTTAATGTACAAGCTGGTGGCTTAACGAATGCAGTTGATGCTTCAGATGCAGACATTGTAAATGCACTTTCAGCCGGATCAAACGATCTCAACGGCACAAATTGGGCTATCAATGGTGCTAGTGGTAATATTCAGACAAGTGGAGATGTTTCAGTTGGCGGTGGAGATATTACATCAACTGCCGCTACAGCTAATATTCTCAACAGCAGTGTAACCACACTCAATCTGGGAGGAGCAGCCACGAGTGTTTCAATAGGTGCAAATGGTGGAAGTGTAACTATGAGAAATAACACGGTAAGTTTCCCAAATGCATTTAACATTAATGCTAACAATGCGACTGTAAGTATGTATGCTACTTCAATAGGAGGCGGTTACGGTTTAACAGGTGTGACGATAAGTGATACCGGAAATATTCAAAGTGATGGAACCCTCGTTGTTCAGGGAACAAGTACATTAAGCGGCAATGTAACAGCTGCAAGTGATTTGTCGGTAAACGGTGGTGATCTTATAACAACATCATCAACAGCAAATCTTTTTAATACGAATGCAACGACTATAAATCTTGGGGGAGCAGCAGCTAGTCTTAATCTTGGTTCAGGAGTTGGAACAACAACAGTAAATAATAATTTAACAGCCAATGGTGGATTCAATGTTGTCGCAGGTGAAGCCTTTACAGCAAATGGCAATACAGTATTCTCACCAAATAGCACAAATGATGTAATTTTTAGTACTGATGGTGATTCTGCAGTAATAATAAATGGTTTATCAAGTGCATCAGGTACAGCTTTATGTATTGACGGCACAAGTCAATTAATATTATGTGCATCCTCAGGCGGTGGCGGATCTCTTCAGGATTCTTATAATACAGGCAACACAATAAGTACTACAAATGCTAGAGATATAACATATACATTAAGCGACACTACAACAGATTCTAATGTAAATGTTAATACTGCAAGTGGTGCTACCGGCTACACGGCTTTTAATCTACAGAATGGAGCTGGGGTAAATACACCTTCACAACTCATTGCAATTGACAATTTAGATACAGATGAAACTCTCCCAGTTGGTTTAAAAGTCCAATCTGAAAGTGGAGGAATCAATACAGCAATAGATGTTTCAGATGCTGAAATTGGTGCAGCTCTCTCTGTAGGTGCGAATGATGTTGTAGGCACAAATTGGTCTATCAATGGTTCGAATGGCAACGTACAAACAAACGGAACTTTAACGGCCAACTCTATCTCTATAGGGACACTTACGACCAATGGTTCCTCAACACTTTCTCCAAGTAGTACAAACGATGTTACAGTTGTAACTGATACTGATTCATTCTTAGTTATCAATGGACTTACAACTGCAACTGCAGATGCACTATGTATAGATGCATCTGATAATGTTGTTAAATGTTCAGGTACACCTTCAGATAGAAGACTAAAAACCAATATCACTGACATAACAAATGTCTTGCCAAGAGTTTTGAAAGCTCAAGGTGTACGTTATGACTTACTAAAAGACACAGAAAGTGCACCTGGAGAAGGTAAAAATATAGGATTTATTGCTCAGGATCTTGAAGAACTATTCCCAGAAGTAGTAAAAACAGATGCAAACGGAACCAAATCAGTTGACTACGAAAAAATGACAGCAGTACTTGTTGAGTCAACAAAAGAACAACAAAAACAAATTGACGAATTAAAAGCAGAAATTGAGATACTCAAAGCCCTCATTACTAAATAAATACTTTTAATCTGCTCAAAGATATTAAGCAATAATTAATAATGTGCTACAATTTCATAAATGAACGAAAAGTTTTTTCAAATTATCACTGATACGAACAATGAACTTGAAGTATATGAACAGGGTGCTAAAACATTCCTGACTCTTTCCGGAAACATAATCCTGGGGGATTTTATCCGAGGTGATGGCAAACATGGTATAACACATCCTTGTACTCCAATTTTCGGTCCTGATAGAAAAAATATCTATGGATTGAATCAGCATGGAAACATGCGAAATGAAAAGTGTGATGTTGAAGAACAAAATAATCAAATAGTTATTACTCATAATTTAACTGATGAAGGGTTTCCTAAGGGATTATTCATAAAACAAAAAATGAAAATTGAAGATGGAGTTTATTATTTTGAAATGACACATACAAATAACGGAGAAGAGACAGCAGCCCTCAACACCGGTGAACATTGTTATTTTGACGCACCTCAGGGATTTAGAGGGACTATAATCAACGGAAAAGATATTTCAGAACTTATTGAGAATAATTATGATGGAATTGCAATTGATCTATTAGAAAGAAATATTATTCAAATACCAGGTAAACCGGAATATACTTTGGATCAACTGGGATTTAAAAAAGCAGTCGTGTGGGTTGGGAAAAATCCACAAACGAAGGAAATTGACCAAACATATGTCTGTATAGAACCTGTTGAACAAGATCCTTTTGGAGACTATTTTGGTTCTCCAGAGAGTCTGCTTACACCAGGTCAAAGCCGCACTTGTACATTCAGTTTGACTGCAAAATAAGCCCACAATGCAGTTCCCCCAAAAATTATATGGTATGATGTTAACTTGATAATCTATGTCAGAAAAAAATACCGCCATTGTTATTTCAAAAACACAGGAAAATCTTAAGCGAAAGCAGCTAATTCTTGTTATTAGAAAAAAACGTCTCGAATTAAAGCAGGCAATTCTTGCAAATGAAATGCTTCGTGTAAATTTGGATATGGCGCGGCAGGAATATATGGTCAAAGTTGGATCACTATTTCTCAAAGACAACACATTGGATTTAGAAATCATTCGCTTACAAAATATTTTAAAATTAATGGATGAAGGACATACATATGATCAGGCTGTAGAAGAAATTACACAAACATATTATGCTGAGCAGTTGAAGTTTGATCAGGAAAAAGCGAGGATTCGATTTGAAGAAGAAATATATATTAAAAGAGAGGAGCAAAAACCATTGATCACACCTGATCTGAAAAAACTCTGGAAAAAACTCATTGCTAAATTCCATCCTGATTTGACACAAAATATGGCAGAAAAAAGTAAAAGAACAAATATAATGAAGGAAATAAATAAAGCGTATGAAGAAGGAGATTTAGAGCAACTGCAAAAAATTGAAAAAGATAATAGTTCAATAAAAGATACATCAATTGAAAATTTAGAGGAAACTTTATTGCAATTGATGAGAGATCTGGAAGAACAAAATAGGATCAAAATAGAACTAAATCAATCTGAATGGTTTGACTGGATGATAAAAATAGAAATTGCAAAGAAAAAGAATAAAGATATTTTTGCAGATACAGAAAGAAGATTACTCGATGATATTGTCTCTAAGCTGGAATTAATAAAAATTATAAAAAAGCAAATTCAAGAACGAGAACAAGGGGTAATTTTACTTTAAAACTTCTGGTTTTATATTGTCAATTAGGTCCTGGAGGTTTTTAAATTCACTTTTTATGTGTTTTTTGACCTTAAATAACCGAATCATAGTTTGAGATTTTTTTGAATTGTTGCGTGTTGATTCTTGTGTTTGCATGTATAGTACTTCTTTATACACTTGTTCAAGAATTCGTGAAGTAGATTCTATAGAATATTGTTTTGCAGCCTCTCTCGCGTTCGTACTAAATCTTTTCTTAAGGTCAGCTTGTGTTAAGATTCTGATAAGTCTATCTGCAAATTGTACTTCATCTTTTGTTGTCGTATACCCGTTTTTGTCGTTTTCTACGACATTTTTAAAGGCACCATCTTCAACTGCTACAACAGGTAATCCTGCGGCAAAAGCTTCATACACAACAAGGCCTTGTGTCTCGGAAGTTGATGCAAAAATAAAGCTCGTTGAATCAGCATATGCGTATGACATATCCTTTGGCTCTAGAGTACCAGCAAAGTATACAGATTCTGCAATTTTTAAAGAAGCAGCGAGCTCTTCAAGCTTTGATTTCAATGGGCCTCGGCCGATGATTACAAGAACTATATCAGGGCATGTCTTATGAGTTAAAGCAAAAGCTTTAATTAAAAAGTCAATTGACTTTTCTTTATGTAACCTGCCAACAGTTAAAATAATCTTTTTATTATTTGGAATATGGAGCTTTTCGTGAAGATAACCTTTTGGCTTTTGATCAAATTTATCAGGAGAAATGCCGGTAGGCACTATAAAGATGGGTCTTTTTACTCCGTCCCGTAGAAGTTCATTTTTTGCTTTTAAGGAAGGTGCAATTGCTGCATCACAAATATTGATAAAAAAACCATTGAGTTTCTTTATCATTTTGACATTGAAAAGGAATGGAAGAGGGAAATAATGTTGGTAATGTTCCCACGAAGTGTGATATGTCTCGATGAAAGGTAAATTATGAAGATGAGCAAGTTGCCAGCCTAAAACTGAAATTGGTCCTCCTGAATGCCCATGAATGATATCAAATTCAAGGTTAGCAATCTTGAACAGTTCAGGTTGAGGAACTTCGAGTGCCCATCTTATTTCCGGTGATTTGATAATTTGGATAGAAACCAGTCTAATAATATTTTTTCTATCTTTTCCATGTGGTTGATTTGGCGCAATTATATAGATGTCATGTCCCAGCTTTTGCAATTCACGTGCAGTTGCTTCGACTGATGTTGCGACACCATCAGGCGTTGGAAGATAACTGTCTGTAAAAAAACCAATTTTCATGAGAATTTACTGACAGGGAGAGTGAAGTAAAAAGTGCTTCCCTTGCCTAATTTTGAGTTAACCCATACTCTTCCAGCATGTGCTTTGACTATAGCACTGGTAATCGCAAGCCCAATGCCCAATCCATTTTTTTGCTTTGCATTTTGTTCGATTTGGAAAAATCGTTCAAAGATTTTTTTGTGAAATTTTGGGTGAATTCCTTTTCCATAATCTTGCACACCAATGGTGACTTTTAAAGGATCGGCTGCTAGATGAATAATAATTTCTCCGTCATCGGGAGAAAATTTCAATGCATTGGTTATAAAATTGAGAAGGATTTGTTCAATTTTATCTTTGTCAGCGTACACAACACTATTGGAATGTCCTTTAAGGATGAATTTTCGCTTTTTATGCGTGATTTGCATCGTTTCTATAACATCCTGAACAAAATCATCAACACCAAAAAATTCTTTCTTTAATGTAATTTTTCCTGACTGAAGTTTGGAAAGTTCGAAAAAATCGTTTATAAGCCTCGTCAATCTATCCAGTTGTTTGTCCATGTTTATAAAAAGCCTTTTATTCTCAATGGTTGTATCACTGAATCTTCCTGCTAATACCTGATTATATGCTTTTATGCTTGTCATTGGGCTTTTTAATTCGTGAAAAAGCATAGAGAAATAATCATCTTTTAATTTTTCCCGTTCTTTTTCTTTTCTTGTGTCCTGGAGAAATACATTGGCACCAATGACACTATTGCCTTCATAAATTGGTGTTATTGAAACTGTATCAGTGAATTCATGTTTCCCGTTGAGAAGTACTGAAAACGAATCAAATGTCATACTTTTTCCACGCGATAACACGAGGTTCACGAGCTGCATGCAGTGATTACTTTTTCTCTTGTCGTTGTCTTTAACAATTAATATTTTCTCCAGTGAGGTACCTTTCATATCCAGATTATTACGTTTTAATAATTTTTCAGCGAATTGATTGGTCTGAATAATTCTTCCCTTAGTATCGACTGTTAATATTGCCTGGTTCAAATTTGAAAGAATGATTGATGGCGATACTTCAAGCCAATTGTATCTAATAATAAGTGCTATCCCTACAACTGTGACAATATCAATAAGCAAGAGACCGATCGGAAAGAGAAAAATACCAAATATCGGAAGCACACCTACAGTAAACGTGTTAATGGCTAAGGGTATTGTGATTGCGAATATAAAATAAAGTGCTTGCTTTCGTTTTGTCTGGTCAATCATCGTTTTGTAATACCGAGTGAGAACGAGTACTGACGCAAGTACCATAAGGTCATACCAGAACATATAAAAGCCCCATAATGGACCTGTAGGGGTCTCATAACCCCATGCATATCGCATAGCAGTTTCATACGAATGTACTCCAACGAGGTCAGAAGACCATGAGAGAAATAAAAATATTAGAGGGGGAATATAAAGCAGCAGCCAGAATGATAGTCTGTGGAGTAAATTAATATAAAAACCGAACGAAAGGGCAAATATAAGGAGAGTAGATGGAACAAAAATGTACCCAAGGGCGGAAATTCTACTTAAGTTTTCAAATATCTCGTTGGTTGGATGAAACGCGTTTGTGAGAAATTTCGGCAAAAACCAAATGTTTACCAACGCTAAAAGTGTAAATAATGAAAGGGTTGTCGTGTTTTTCTGAGAATGACGGTAGAAAATAACGAGTAAGATGCTATTTATTACAACCGAAAGTCCAAGTAATACGAGGTACGTTATGTGCATACGTACGAAAAATATTTGCTCTTTTTTAACTATACATCATTGCAGAGCCATTTGTCATGTAGAATTATTTATACTACTATATTATTACGCGTTTCTTAAATATTTCTTACAGATGATTAAAGTCGAAAATATATTTATTGCCATCTACGGGATCATAACAGTTATTGTCTTTCTTTTAATGGTAACTTTTGGAGGTTTGTTTAATTCTCTGCATACATTGTATTTTCAGGAAATAAGTTTTCTCATATCGCCTTATTCACTTTATGAGGATATTACAGTTCCTTTGTACAGACTTTATAACGTAAATTTATTACTCTTTTCAGTGGTTCTTGTGCTTCGGTTGCACAATATGTTTGCAAGACTTGGAGCTTTGTACTTAGCAATGTCTGCAGTCACAAGTCTGCTGTTAATTGTAGTGCCCATGGATGCCCTGCAACTCTCACGTTCAACAAACGGTCATGCACATATCATTATCGTACTTCTCACAGCCTCATTCACGGTTATTGCTTTATGGCTTTTTAGCTATAGTTTCTCTTCAAACAAAAACCTTAATAATGCTTCTAAATATTCATTTGTCATAAGTATGATAATACTTGTAGCAGGTTTAACAAGTGCGTTATTTGCTGTATTTAATATGCCACAGTATGTAGGCATCATACAAAAACTTCCGGTGTTGGCTTTTCTTGTTTGGATTGTTATGACAGCTTATTGGATATTGCGTTCAGATAGAAGAGTTCATTATAGATTTACAAAGTTGAAGAAAAAAAAGTCTATGAAGAAGAAGCATCTTTGATGATCTTATCGTCAAAATCACTCACAATCTTTTTTACGTCTTCAACAGTATGCGCATAAATATCAGCTCCATGTTGTGTATACGCAGGGAGTAAATGCGCAGTCAGTCCGATCGTGAATGCTCCAGCTGCTTTTGCTGCTTGTATGCCTGAATTTGAGTCTTCAAGAATAATTGTCGTGTCGGAATTTGCTCCTAGCTGATCAATCGATTCTATGTAACTTCCAGGATGTGGTTTTGGCTTTAATTCAGGTTTGTCATTAATCGAAACTATGGATGCAATATGATCTCTAAAGCTTAATCGTTCAAGCACTTTATCGATCCAGGCTTTTGGTGATGACGAAACTAGTCCAATTTTGTATTCACGATCAACAAGAAAATTACCAAGTTCATCAATACCGCCTGTAAATGGGGATTCTTTATAAACTTTTTCTGCTATTTCATTAAATTGCTTATAAAATTGTTCTTCCGATACTTGCGAGCCGTGCTTAACCGCTTCGCTATAAATGCTTGAGGGAGTCATACCTACAGGGAAACGAAAAACACTTGCAGTCTCAGGGCCTATGAGTTCGTTCCATACGTTATCAAGATATCTATGCCATGCTTCCTCGCTATTAATGATAACCCCGTCCATGTCAAAGATAAAAGCTTTTGTCATATAAATAATTATAGCAGAGATAATTAAAAAACACTTACTTTCTTTTTGTACAAAACAAGGGTGTTTTGTTATGATAGTACTCTTATGGAAATGTTCAAGGCTGAAATCGCTTATAGAAGTTCACAACTCTATTCAACATTGTATGCTCGTGCAATTGTCATAAAAATTATTTTATTTATATTTGTTTTTTCAACGGTGTTTTGGTTTATAAGACTTGGCAATATTCTCCCTGAATATAATCTCGAACAAGATTTGCGCTCGATTCCTACTCTCTTTGCAGCCGGAAACTTTCTTTATAGTATCTTTACAGGGTTTATTGTTCAAGCGCAGTGGACGAAGTGGGACAGGCTTATTGAGGCAAATAGAGGAGAAATAACCATGCTCAGACAGCTATTTATCCTTGCCCATCATTTTCCAAAACCTGAAATGCTTGAACTTCGATATAGAATTTATAATTACTTACATACATATATTACAATATCAGAAGAAGAAAGTCGCAAATTCTCAAGTACAAGATCTCAACAAGTGGACGACGCACTTATCAAAATAGATGACAGTATGTTTAAACTAGTAAAAAAATATCCAAATGAGGGAGCAATCATATCGGGCTATTTAACTCGTGCTATGGAATTTCGTGAAACAAAACTTCAACTCTCGGGACAACGGCTGCCAAGTGGTATTAAGATTTTTATCTATTTTGCTACATTCTCAGTTATTTTCGGTTCACTTTTTGTCCCGTTTAACAGCATGGTGATTAATTACTATTTTAGTATGGTTGTCGCTTTATTGGCATTTGGCGTATACCTTATCATAGAAGATTTTGATGATCCATATCGCCCAGGTAATTTTGTTCTCAGTGCGCGTTTATATAGAAAATTGAGGGAAGAAATAAAAACAAAACTCCAGCAACGGGGCTTTAATATCCAAAAAGCTGATGCCCAAATGAAGGAAACAGATATTTAGCGAGGTAAAGTCTTAACAGCCTGTAGCGGCCAATCGATTCCCATTTCATGTGCACTCAGCCAAAAATCGGCGCCCCAGAGACTAGCTGTTGTGCATGTCGTATCTTTAATATGATGCTTCCAGGTTTTGTAAAGTGAATCTTTGGTATACTGCAAAACTTTTTCTTGAGCATTTTCTTCACTCTTTATGATTCGTAACCAGGATCTGCCGTCACCCCAAGGCTGAGCCTCAACTTCGCAAAAATACATTTCGCAGAGTTTGAAATTTTTCTGCGACCATTGAAATGATTTTCTGTAGGGTTCAAAAATACGTCTAAGTTTTTGCAGAGGCGCTTTTCGCCAGGTTTCTTGTGAAGGGTAGATATCAAAACCTAAATTCCCCCGGTCTTCGAGAATTGTTAACAATTCATCAAACGTTGCTTTTAGTTTTTTCTTATCCGCAGCGTCAATATTGGTATTTAATGAAATAGGTTTATCTGTATGTTCTTTCAGGTAAAAAGCTGTTTTAAGCATATAATCTATTGAAACATACGCTTTAATTTGTTCTTTCCCCCACACATTTTGTCGGTCCGGCCATTCATTGGCAAAGTGAAATCCGCGAATACGCTTATCAGATCCGTATCGCTCTAATTGCTTTTCAAGAAAGACTTTCCCATAGTCGCGAAGGACGTTTGTGGTATCGAGTGCTCTTTGATTATCAAACACGAAGCGTAAAAGGCCCTTTGGTAAATAAATTCCAGGATAATTTGGATATTGAAATGGTCCAATGCACAGATCAACTTCGAGTTTATTTTTAGCTGCTAACTCAAACATCGTATCTATCGGTTTCCAATCAAAACTTTTGCCGCTTTCGGTAAGTTCAGATGGATAAATAACAAGTCGAATACCTGATATACCATGCTGCTTGAGGAGTTTGAGAGAATTCACAACAATTTCTTTGTGTTCCATCCAGTTACTTGTCGCAGCCTTACCGTCTGATTGTACAGACGTTAATTCCCACACAATTTTCCCAGGTGCAAATGTCGTCCACAGAGTCATTGAGAAGAGTATAACAAATTTTTTTATTTGAAGCAGTTTGGAAAATGCTCCTTAGCTTTTTCGAAGTGCGGCCACAAAAAATCCTTCCATGGTATCAGAGGGAAGAATGCGTTTTGTTTTGGTGATTTGTGTATCAAACGTTTTCTTTTTCCATTCTCTTAAACCTGAAACCATTCCTGGAACGATTAAGGTAATTTCCTCGACATTTACCTGTCCTGTTTCTTTTTGCAAAATCCAATCAATTACTTCTTCATTTTCTTCCGGTTCAAGCGTACATGTTGAATAGACAATAAGACCTCCAGATTTCGTCGCGGTAATTGCTGAGCGGAGAAGAAATTTTTGAAGTTGACTGAGCACCTTTACTTTTTTTGGCGACCAGTCTTTATATGAGTCAGGATCCAAAGTTGAGAATCGTCCTTCCATCGTACACGGTACATCAACAAGCGTTTTATCAAAATAATGAGGATATCGTTTCCAAAGTGCCTGACCAGGGATGCAGCTCATATCGGTGTTGGTAATGCCTTGTGACTCCAAATTCTCCCTCAATCGAAATAATCGCGTTCGACTGATATCATTGGCGACAATTGTACCTTTATTATTCATCATCATGGCAAGCTGAGTCGTTTTGCTACCAGGAGCAGCGGTGAGATCGCAAACGAGGTCTTTCGTCCGAGGATTTAGTACAAGCGGCGGGATCATGCTGGACAGATTTTGAATATAGATATGTCCTGCTTTATACTCATCAGTCGCCATAAGCTGTGCTTTTTCTCCACTGAATAAAAAAGCATCCTTATACCAGGAAACCCGTTCAATCGGTAAGTTTTGTAACAATAAAGCCTTTTCAAGTGAGTCCGAATCAGTTTTCAGCGTATTTGTGCGAAAGGAGATTGGTTTTGGTTTTGTAAACGTCAAGAGTACTTCATCATACTTCTCGTGAGGTATAATAGTACGAAGTCTTTCTAAAAATTGTGCAGGTAACTGTGCAATTTCCATAGCTGTATTATACCTCATTTGCTGGTAGGAATTTTAAAATCACAAATAGGACAAAAAGCTTTGCATATCCCAAAGATATTTTCAAAAGAGATTCTTACATACGGCGCATTTGTATGCGGATTCTGTAATTTGTAGCAACTATAATATCGATAGATTTACCCATCCTATAAGCGACGCAAAGCCCATGTTTCCTCTGCAATAATTTGCCCAATCCGAGTGCCTGAAAGTCCTAATATCTCCCCAATTTCATCAAGGGTATAAGGTTTACCTGCTGATCCAAATCTCAATTTAAGTATTTGATTAGCGTATTTATGTGCATATCTCTTACGTTTTTTTCGCGAGTTCTCTAGATCGATACGGTTTATTGTCGAATCGATGTCGGGTGCAGCTGGAGGGGGAATAGAACCTCGGTCTAACGTAGTATCTGTGTCCCAATAGATACTTCTAAATCTAATCAGTTCGAAAAGATCTTTTTCATCAAGATTTAAATTTCTTGCGAATTTAAAACACAAGCTTTCATCTACTTTACCATTTTTGGTTAATTTACCCGAATCAATTATGCCGTCAATCTGAGCAATTAGCTCGTCAAATTCTTGCTTTCTAAACCACTCTACAGGAATTCCATCTCTTGTAGCTATGAATCGTGAAACTTCAGCTCTTACAGTCTTATTAATTTGATTAGGCACAGTAGCTTTATTAGTAGGTTTGGGGGGATTGGCAAGTACTTCAGTAATCGCGGCTTGCATTATTTCATCCCTGTCTCCTTTGAAATGCTCCTGGAATGAATCAACGCCAGAAGCTATCGAGCGAATATTAAGTAATACAAGGACACCTAAACCTTTTGGATCTTGTTGAGCCACCGCGTCCATAGCTATGGATTGAGCGCTACTCGGAATTTTCTGAGGGATGTTATCAGCAAATCTTTGATAGAATTCTGAAATTGAACTCGAAGGGCTCTTGGGTGTAGCACTCACAGCACGACTAATAAATGAATCCAATTCATCAAAATTGCGCATTGAATTTAATAAACCCAATGATTCAGCATTTAGCCCCTGTTCACGTACGGCAACACTTGATGTTCTTGCTTCACATGTGCGACTCATAGTAATGGAGGAAGTTTACATTATCACCTTTGATATGTCAATATTCAAGGATAATTGAATTAATTATTATAAGAAGTCTTCGTTTATTTAAATTTGACACTAGTCACATTACTGCACTTCTAGTTTAGACTTAAACTCATCAGCATTTACTTACGACTTAGTCGAACCTTATTGACTGTGACACATATCATGTGTTATATTTTATAAATCGATATGATACGCACACACATATATATATCAGAAGAACAGGCACATGCAATTAAGCTTCAAGCGAAAAGAGAGCGTCGCAGAGAGTCTGATGTTGCAAGAGAGCTATTAGAGCGGGGAAGGTTCGTTTCTCAGGGGCGTCGTCAAGAATCTCTAAGTGATGCGCTTCTTAGGCTTTCAGATGTTGGTAAGAATTTTGGTTTGACTGGTCCGACTGACCTATCTACCAATCTTGACGAATACCTCTATGGCGACAAGTAACTTCATTATCGTTGACTCCAGTGGTCTCATATCACTTGTAGTAGATACGGATAGTAACCACACCAAGGCGTTGGATTTTGCGAAAAAATTTGACTCAACAGAATTAAAAGCATTGTTGCCTGCCGAGGTGTTTGCTGAAACAGTAAATATTCTTGGAAAAAAATTTGGTCACAAATATGCAGCCGGAACGGCTCAATCAGTGTTAGAATCAGCAGCTTTTATCGTAGTGCCAACAAGTGACATCTCACGTCAGGACGCTTTGGAGTTATTTCGTACGGTTTCTGCAGGAGTAAGTTATACGGATTGCTTAGTTATGAAAGTGGCAGATGAGTACAAGACAAAGACAATTTTTGGTTTTGACAAACAATTTGAAAATGCAGGTTACACAACAGTAAATCTTGCTTTGCAGAAATCCTCTTAAATGTTTCTGAGCACATACTTCCCCGGGTTTGCTATAGTTTTGGAATTTGTTTATAATGGATTACTTTATTTGCTTCTATGGAAAAAATAGTCATCAAAGGTGCGCGTGAGCATAATCTTAAGAATCTTGATCTTGAAATCCCAAAAAATAAACTTGTTGTTTTAACTGGGTTATCCGGTAGTGGGAAATCTTCACTTGCTTTTGATACCGTGTATGCAGAAGGTCAGAGGCGTTACGTTGAGAGTTTGTCAGCATATGCTCGTCAATTCCTCGGGACAATGAAAAAGCCTGATGTTGATTTGATTGAAGGGTTGTCTCCAGCAATTTCAATAGACCAGAAATCAACAAGTCATAATCCTCGCTCAACAGTTGGAACAGTTACGGAAATTTACGATTATTTACGTTTACTTTTTGCTCGTATTGGACATCCGCATTGTCCGAATTGTGGTCGTGAGATTGCTCGTCAATCAAAAGAACAGATTGTCGAACAAATCTTCAATATGCCTGCAAAATTTAAAACCAGTGGTCCAAAGGACTTACGAGTACTTCTTCTTGCACCTCTTGTGAAAGACAGAAGGGGAGAATATAACGATTTATTTGCGAGTTTAAAAAAGAGAGGTTATAGCAAAGTGAGAATTGATGGCAGAATATTTGATGTCACTGATGATATTGTGCTTATCAAAACAAACAAACACTCAATTGAACTTGTTATTGATGCACTTGTTATAAGTGAGGCAACAGAACGCACCAGAGTTTCAACAGATGTCGAACAGGCTTTGCAGTTTGGGGACGGCGAGATGATTGTTTCAATTATCCGTGACGCGTCATTTACGATGCCTGAAAAACCTGAAAAAATGGAAGATCATCTGTTCTCTGAAAAATTTGCCTGCCCAATTTGTAACATTTCACTTCACGAAGTAGAACCCAGAATTTTTTCTTTCAACACACCGCATGGTGCATGTCCGCAATGTTCAGGTCTTGGGAGAGTTTTGGAAGCAGATCCAGAGCTGATCCTTAATGATAATCTTTCAATTCGCGAAGGCGGCATTGTGCCATTTTTTAACATTGGCAGTAATGATACCTGGTTTTCTCGTACGTTTAAGACATTTTGTGAGGAGAATGGTATTCCAATGACCAAACGTTTAAGCGAATTATCCCAGCAGCAAAAAGAATTATTGCTTAACGGAACAGGTACAAAAGAATACACGGTTGAAGGTGAAAATAGATGGGGTCATGAAACAGTTATTCATGAATCATTTATGGGTATTTCTCATGAGCTCAGAAAGAAATACAACGAGTCAGAGTCACAATTTATCAGAACGCAAATTGATAAATACATGCGTTATGAAAAATGTCCGGTCTGTAAAGGCGGCAGATTGAAAAAAGAAGCGTTGTCAGTAACGATTAAAGACAAATCTATTGTTGATGTCGCTCAGATGTCTATCGAACATGCTTTGCAATTTGTGAATAGTTTATCAACCGGTACACTCTCAGCGCGTGAGGCAGAGATTGGAAAAATGATTCTTCGTGAAGTTGTTTCCAGGCTGACATTTCTGGTGAATGTCGGACTAGAATACCTGACACTTAGTAGAACTGCCGCTACACTCGCAGGCGGAGAAGCACAACGCATTCGACTGGCATCACAAATCGGTTCAGGATTAACAGGTGTGTTATATGTACTGGATGAACCGTCAATTGGACTACATCAACGAGATAACACCAAACTCATCGAGACACTTAAAAAACTGCAAAAATTAGGCAACACAGTTTTGGTTGTAGAACATGATCAGGACACAATGGAGGCATCTGACTATATTTTTGACTTTGGACCCGGTGCAGGGCATCTGGGAGGCAATATCATAGCTCATGGAACGGTTGACGAGATTAAAAAAGATCCAAACTCTATTACTGGACAGTATTTATCAGGTAAAAAACAATTAAAAATTCAAAAACCAAATCCTGATGCCAATGGCAAAGCCAAAGCTGAACAAAAAAGCACGATTAAAATTTTAGGAGCAACTGAACATAATCTGAAAAACATTGATGTTGAATTTCCCCTTAATAAACTTGTCGTTGTCACTGGTGTTTCAGGTAGTGGCAAATCAACCTTGGTCAACGATATTCTCTACCATGCGCTTATGCAGAAACAAAATGCATATCATCCACAAAAACCCGGCACATTTGCCGAAATTAAAGGTTTTGAGCAGGTTCGAAGTGTCTTTGCGATTGACCAAAGTCCAATCGGCCGTACTCCGCGTAGTAATCCGGTGACATACACGGGTGCGTTTGCATACATCAGACAATTGTTTGCCTCAACCAAAGAAGCCAAAATTAGAGGTTATGGTCCTGGGAGATTTTCTTTCAATGTCAAAGGTGGCAGGTGCGAAGCATGTGAAGGTGAAGGACAGATTAAAATTGAAATGCAATTTATGCCAGATGTTTACATTACGTGTGAGGTTTGTGAAGGAAAACAATATACACATGAAGCACTTGAAGTATTATTTAACGGCAAGAACATATCAGATGTGTTGAACATGAGTGTTGAAGAAGCTGTTGATTTCTTCTCGTTTGTTCCTGGTCTTGCTCATAAACTATCAACACTCAATGATGTCGGTTTGTCTTACGTAAAACTCGGCCAGCCAGCACCGACACTTTCTGGTGGTGAAGCACAGCGTGTAAAACTTGCAACAGAACTCTCAAAGCGCGGACGCGATGCGTTATATCTTTTAGATGAGCCAACGACTGGACTCCATTTCGCTGATTTAGAAAAATTACTGTATGTGCTTCGCAAGCTGACAGATGTCGGTAATTCAGTCATTGTGATTGAACACAATCTTGATGTTATTAAAAACGCTGATTGGATTATTGATCTTGGACCTGAAGGTGGAGATAAGGGTGGTCAAATTGTTGCTACAGGAACACCTGAACAGATTGCTGCAAATCCTAACAGTTGGACGGGCAAATTCCTTAAAAATGTATTAAAATAATAAGACACAATTCTTAAAACATGTCTTATTTATTCAAATCTGCTCTCTTTATTCTCTTAACGTTTTGCTTCCTTCTGACGCCTATGCAAGCTTCAGCTGCACCAAACTTCACGACAGATTACAAAGTTACTTATACTGTACTTGAAAACGAATTGACCAGAGCGGCTTTGACGGTAACACTTACGAATACCACAACGCAGTATTACGCCTCATCGTATCAAATGCAATTAGGCTTTTCTGAAATTACCAACCTGACAGCAGCTGATCCTGACGGAGAGCTAAAACCCAAAATTACAAAAACAAACGATGGGTATTTGCTCGATATCACATTTAACAAAAAAGCGGTTGGACAAGGTGATAAATTAACATTTACTATAACTTTTGACACGAAAGAAGTTGCACGGAAACACGGCCAAATTTGGGAAATAAATGTTCCAGGCATTTCAAATCCCGAAGAATTCCAATCGTTTGTTGTTTCGGTAAAGGTTCCTGAATCTTTTGGTAAACCGACATATATTAAACCAGATCATCACAATCCGACACTCACTTTTACAAAAGAACAATTAGGAAAATCAGGTATAGCTATTGCCTTTGGTGATAAACAACTTTACGCATTTGATTTGGAGTATCATCTACAAAACAAAAACCTTTTCCCTATAAAATCAGAAATTGCCTTGCCTCCAACCACTAACTATCAAGATATTTTTATTACAGGTATGGAACCGCAACCTGAGAATGTCAGGCTGGATAAAGATGGTAATTGGCTTGCTCAGTATAATTTATTGCCTGCACAAAAGCTTGATATCAATGTCAGAGGCAATGCAGCGGTGCATCTCGCACCAAAAAGTCGAGAATTATCACTCGAGGATTATGCATTTTATACAAGAGGAATGGAATTTTGGGAAACAACTGATCCTGAAATCATGAGACTGGCACAAGAGCTGCAAACACCTGAGGCAATTTATAACTATGTCATAAAAACGCTCAAATATGATTTTACAAGAATTACTCAGGAATCAGCGCGAATGGGTGCTGCTGCTGCTCAAAAAAATCCAAATGCTGCAGTTTGTCGTGAATTTACTGATTTGTTTATTGCCATATCCAGAGCTGCGGGAATTCCAGCTCGTGAAATTAATGGTTTTGCGTATACTGAAAACCCTAGACTACGTCCTATTTCTCTTTCTCAAGATATTCTCCATTCATGGCCGGAGTATTATGATAAAGATAAAAAAACCTGGGTAATGGTCGATCCGACATGGGGGAGTACAACAGGCGGCATTGATTATTTTCATAAGATTGATAATGATCATATCGCTTTTGTTGTAAAAGGAAGTGATAGCAAATTACCTCTGCCAGCAGGAGCGTATAAACTTGATTCAGACAGCGGTTTAAAGGATGTGACGGTCGGATTTGCGAAGGAAATCACTCATACTGATCCTGAAGTTTCAATAACTTCTGCATTCTCAGATTCAGCAATCTCAGGTTTTCCAATTACGGGAAATGTGCTGATTAAAAACACAGGTTCTCGTCTTGTTCAGCCTCAAATATTCTCAGTATATTCAGAAGCTCTAAGTCCTAGAGAGCAAGCGTATCAATATCAGGCAATTCCTCCCTTTGGTTATACAACCGTCCCAGTGAAATTCCACCCCACAAAATTTTTGACAAATACTGACGCTGTCTTTACAATACGTTATACCCCGCCGCACGCTGAGGGAGAGCCTAGTAATACAGTCCTTGGTGCAAGTACAGATAGTGCTCAGCAAATCAATGTTGAAGAGCGTATTACTGTTACACAGCTTTTTAAGAGCGTGTGGGGAATTGGAGGTATAATTGTTATATTCGCGTTCATCATATTTATCGCTGCCGCAAAAAGCAGGCGTATACCGCTTCCTCGATGGAGAGGGTAACGTTTTGTATGTTGGTAAGGCCAACGATCTTCGCTCTCGAGTTTCTTCTTATTTTACCGGCATTTCTAAATTAGGGCCTAAAACCCGTGTTCTTGTCTCACAGATTCAAAACATCAAAACAACGGAAGTTGAGTCTGAACTCGAAGCGTTGCTGCTTGAAGCGTTTTATATTAAAAAATTTAATCCTAAATATAACATCCGTCTCACTGACAACAAATCCTACATCAGAATTCGTATAACCTTGAAAGATAATTTCCCAAAAGTTCTTCTTGCTCGAAGAGAAGATGACAAAGATTCAGTTTATTTCGGTCCCTATCCAAGTTCTGGATCTGTACGGCTCGTTCTTAAAACAATTAGAAAAGTTTTTCCTTATCAATCGGTACTTAATCATCCTAAAAAGTTATGTTTATACAATCATTTAGGGCTATGTCCGTGTCCTCCTTTGCTGGAGAATTCAGCAGAAAGTAAAAATCTTTATAGAAAAAATATACGAGGAATTATTCGAATTCTCGAAGGAGAAACAAGAAAAATTGTAACGGAGCTTGAAAAAGAACGCGATGCTGCGAGTAAAAAGGAGGAATTCGAAAAAGCATTGGCAGCACAAAATAAATTAAAAGCGTTAAGTTTAATAACCACACCGTATCATAAACCTTTTGAATATCACATAAATCCAAATTTACGTGAAGACCTTCGAACTACAGAACTTGTTGGTTTACAAACAATCCTAGCAGAGCAGGGTTTGCCTGTTAAAGATCTTGAGAGGATTGAATGTTATGATATCTCAAATACACAGGGAACGCACGCTACAGGGTCAATGGTGGTCTTTATTAATGGTGAGAAAGATGGTTCGCACTATCGTAAATTCAGAATTAGAAGAGATTGGGAAAAGCCCAAAACAAGAGCAGAAAAAATAGCACTTGAGCATAACCCTACGACTGCACTCAGATCTAGCAAACATCTCTCAAATGATTTTGCGATGATGAAGGAAGTGTTAAAGCGCCGGTTGCATCATGAAGAGTGGCATAAACCAAGTTTAATTATTATCGATGGTGGCAAAGGGCAAGTCTCTGCTGCCATGACCGCACTTGCTGAAAGCGGGATGATTATTCCTCTTGTGGGTTTGGCCAAAAGAGAAGAAACAATTATAGTTCCAATCCTGGGCACAAATGGTGTCACAAGCGGAAGTACTACATCACGAGTTAAAACCTATCAGGATTTATTAAATTTACGTTTCGCAGGTACGGAAGAAGAAAAAGGGAAAACAATTATTGTTGAAGAGGATAATTTTATCGAAATCTCACTCCCCAAAAATTCCCCATCTCTTCAGTTGATACAACGCCTCAGAAACGAAGCCCATAGGTTCGCCATAACCTATCACCGCCACCTCAGAAGCAAAAACGCAATCGCCGCATAAAGACTTATAGTATTGTTTTTCAGCCCTAAAAATGATAGACTAAACATCTATGAATAGAGCAGAAAATCCAATATCACGGGAACAACCACCGCTGGTAGTTATAGGAGGATATTTAAACAAAATAAACAATATATACGGTTTTCAAGGACCTGAGCAGCTAACTTCAAAAAATGTCAGGGAAATTCTGGCTACAGGACCGGATGGCAAAATAGTCGCTTCAGCTTGGCACATAATGATTAGGCAGCGTCCTGAGGGAGGGCAAATAAAAGGAGTGGTTGGTCTTTTGGATGTTGACGATTGTTTGATCGACACTTCCCAAGCAAAACGTGATTTTTTTGAAAAGGCTTCAGAATTGGTACCTGAAGATAAACGTGAATTTTTTAAAAATGCTGCCAATTTTATAAATAAGGCAGCTAGGTTATTACCTGTGGTTAATGAAGCACAAAATGAAGACATTCATCCTGAAAGGCATGCACCGCTTTTAGAAATGCGCGGTGTCAGTAAGGTTATCTATTACCTTAATTCCGGATTTGATGCACTCGTGCCTCATGATGAGATTGCAGCAAGGGCACTCATTGCTGATGAAATAGGAGCTGTTGATAACATCGTTCCAATGAACGGTTACCAACCAACTGAATTCGATATCTTTCTTCCACATCTTGCAGTGGATGTTACAAAAAAGTTGAAAGAAGGAGGCTCAACGAAGAATTATTTTAAAGAAGAGGATGAAAGTAAAGTCATGGTAGGCTATGGTGGAGTTTGTCCTGAAGGTGTTTATGAAAGTGTTTGGCAAATTTACCAGGAAACGATAGCAAGTCCCTCTATTCCTGAATCTGAAAAACATCACGCTGATTTGCCTGAAGATGACAGAGAGATATGGGCGACATTTGGACAACTCGATGGTCAATCGGAAAAAACAACAGAAATTATGTCGCAACGTGAAGAAAATGGAGAAAGACGCCTTGATGAATTACTGATTGTTACTTCAGGAAGAAAACAACCGATTTTTGATATATTTTTGAATGAATTTCATGAAGGAACACAAATCGTTTATATAGATGACAGCGTGAGTCAACTTATATTAATGGATAAGAATAAAATAAAAGTTGGACGTGCAATGCGTCCAAATACGAAAAGGTCATCCGTTCCTACACCCGAAGGTATACCCGAAATTAATATGGCAATTATGACTTTGCTTCAAGCAAGAGATACTGTATTGGCTGGAAAATTGTAGTACACTATTTGAAGTATGAAAGCTTATCTTTTTGATGTCGATGGAGTATTATCTGATCCTGAAACAAAACAGGTGACTGAGGCTCAGTTGTTTGATGAATTACTATTCCTCCTTGAGAATGGCAGCCCTGTTTGTCTTAATACAGGAAGATCGCTTGCCTGGGTAGAAACTCGCGTTATTGATCCTCTTTTTGAAAAAATCGCAGACAAAACGTCCCTTTCTCATTTTATGCTGGTGGGTGAAAAAGGAGGTACATGGATGACTTTTGATGAAAACGGCGAAAGGAAACGTGAACGAGACGAAAGTATTACTGTTCCTGCTTTTTTAAAATATGAAATCCGCTCACTCGTTAGTGAAACGTTTGCAAAGAGTATGTTTTTTGATGAATCAAAAGAAACAATGATATCTGTTGAAATGCAGGATAATTTTGATCTTACTGCCTACCATTCAGAGCAACAACGTCTCATTGGCGTACTAGAAGCATTATTATCAAAACATGAACTCGAGACGACCTTAAAAATTGATCCGACCATCATTGCGACAGATATTGAAAATAGCCATGTGGGTAAGGCATTGGGTGCTGATCGATTTCTTCAATTTTTAGATAAGAAAAATCTTAAAGCAGATGCGTTCTTTGCCTTTGGAGATAGTAACTCAGATATTGAAATGGCTGATGAGCTTGCAAAAAGAGGGCAACAAATAACCTTTATTTTTGTAGGTAATAAAGAGAAAATGCAGGGTGTAAGTAGAAATTATCCTTTAGAATTTGTTTCTGGTTTCAGCAAAGGAACCCTTGAATATCTTACGAAATAATTATTTTCTGACGACTTTGTATTCGTAAGGAAAGAAAAGGAACGAAGCTGGAACATCATCGAGCAAATACTTTTGGAAATCTGCATAGATTTTTTTACGATCTTCTAAATCTGTATTTTTTCTTCCATCTTCGAGCAATTTGTCAATTCTTACATTTTTATATCTACTAATATTGTTTATTTGAATTTGACTAGAATGCCAAAGTACATACTGATCAGGATCATGCGGAACTTTAAAATCCCCTAGAAATATTTGAAAGTTATCAGGCACGGAGTTTACTTCTTCGATCTTGGTTTCAATACCAATTTGTTTCCATGCAATTGCAATTTCTCCTGCGGTATTTTTATATTTTTTTAAGGTTTTAATGGTTAATGGTTCAATTTGTCCACTATCACTTGCTGAGTCTGAGGACGTCAGGAGAAGTCTTGCGTGTTCGAAATCTTGCGTTTTTTCTTCAAGGTCATTGTTGTAATAAAGTGATCCCGGTGAATATGGCATATGAGTATGTTCACCCCCTGAAAATTTTTCAGGGATGGTATAACTTAATGCAAGTCGTACTTTTTTATCGGAAAGTGTACGATCTGTCGTATTATAAAAAAGCGTTACCAGGTCAGAATAAGCTGTATATCTTTCTACTTCGGTGTTTGGATATGTCTCAAGAGACGTACCCCTAAATGTAATATCTTTTAGTTCTTGTGTCTGATTAATTTCACCCATTAAAAAAGCCATTTTCAAAGCTTCTTCACTTGGATAAAACATATACTGAACAGTATCGAAACGATTATCTATAGAAACGAGTTTGAGCATTTGGACGAAATTACCATTGAGTTTTACGTCTTCAATGCGATATTTACCCACACCATTCAGTCCTTTATCAAAGACTGGTTTTGAAGCAGAAACAAGAAACGGTGCATAAGCATCTTTGAGTTTATAAACGATTGTAAATTTATCTGGTTTCTCAACAGTGACATCTGAATAATTAACCCGAATCGTCTCAGAGGTAACAGGGACACCATTTGAAAAACGATAATTTTCATGGAGTTTAAAAACATATGATTTACCATTATCAAGGATCTCCCACGATTTAGCGATGTCTGGAGTAATGCTACCGTCAGATTCAACTTTGGTAAGGCCTCGGGATAATCTTTCTATGACAACTGGTGGCATATTGTCAACAGTATATGCCCCAACGACACCTATGGTTATCTTTTTATAAACAGGAAAAAGATTGGTGTAGTTTGTACTGAGGAAGAAAAATCCAAAAAAGACAATCAGTCCTGCAAGAAAAGAGAAAAGAATAGTTCTGCCAGATTTTTTGATGTAGGCTTTGATGAGCCAGATAATGAGTCGTCTACGTATTACTGCCATAAACTAGAATTTATATTTAGAAGAGGAATACTTGTACCATTGACAGTAGAACAAGAAGAGCTGCCAGAACAATTGTTGCGACGATTAGAAATTTTTCAATGTTTCTTTTACTGCGGTACATTTCACCACCACCACTAAACGCAGGTGATAACCCTCCCTCAGGTGCTTGAAGCAGGACTGCTCCAATAAGAGCGATTGAAATAATAATTTGCAACACAGAAATAACGTTTTCTATCATAAGGGTATTATATATGTTCAGCCACTACCTTTGCAAGTTTCGAAGAGTCGTGATAGAGTGGAAAACTCTCATCAACTATGTCTGAATTTACTAATTCGTAAGTAGCGTCGTCGTGAAATTCTGAACCGACATAAGTATAGTCAAATTCTAAATTTTGAGGAAGCGGTAATGAAGTCTGATCATTTGCAATAACTATTTGAAAAGGAAAACCTCCCATGTGTTTTTCGATAGCATTAACGAAGTCTTTTATAGCATAACCCTTTGATTCAAACGGTTTATTGGCAACATTAACGATAAAAATCTGCTTTTTCTTTTGCTTTAGAAGGAAATTCTTAATTTCAGGAATGATAAGCGTTGGCAAAATTGTGGTGTATAAATCACCAGGTCCTGCGATGATAACATCGGCAGCTTTAAGTGCTTTCATTGCATCAGGTGATGCTTTGATGTTTGCGGGTACCAATTTAACTTCATCAAGAGGTTTGTCCCCATGGAATTTACCTAAATCGATATTTTCTTCACCTTGAATCTGATAGCCATCTTTTGTTCGTGCAGTAATACCCACAGGCTCTGATGTTGCAGGTATAATTGCTTCTTTAATTTTAAATAATTTTTTAAGAAGCGCTATAGCCCCCGTAAAACTGCCTGTCATATCTGTTGCAGCGGCAAGCATGAGGTTTCCTAATTTATGACCAGGTAATTCGTGATCTTTAGCATAACGATCGCCAGGAAATCTGTAGGTTAATAGTTTGGACATGTGAGGGTTTGGATTATCCATGAGTGCTGCCATACAAGACGCAACATCACCGGGGGGTAAAATATTATAAAGTCTGCGGAGTCTTCCTCCTGAACCACCGTCATCAGCCATTGAAACAATTGCTGATACTTTGTCAGAGTATGCTTTTAAACCTTTAATGAGGTTCACGGTTCCTATTCCGCCGCCCAAGCATACTATTCGTTTACCTTTTAATGTACTTTTTAGTCCATCAGCCATGAGAGTATAGAATCAATGAATGATAACACAAAAGCAGAGTAAATGTAAGCCAAAAATGTGTTAAAAGTCAGTGACGGAATAATTACACCTGCAAGATCCATTCGAGGGTAGATAAAAGCTTCAATAGTGATTTGACTGACAAATACGGTGAGTAAATATAAAATCAGTGCACTGTTAAAGATTGAGAACAAACCAAGTGTCATAAGGTGAGCGGGAAAAGTGAGGAGATTAAGAACAGGTTTGAGAATAAAAAACATTAATGCAAGTGTAATGCCTCCCCAAAGCATCATCCAAATACCCCCAGAGACATTAAAACCAGGAATAAGCGCGGGCAATAAAAAGAGCGCGAACGTACAAATGAAAATGCGACGGAGCAGATATTTCATGAGGTCGAGTTTATGCTAACAAAAAGGAGTAACATGTGTCAAACAACTAATCCGCAGTTTGTGTTTCTTCTTGTTTTAAAACAACTTTTTCATTGATTTCTCTTAAGGCTACAGCTATAGCAGCAAATGGTTTAGGTGTTTCAAGTTGTTTATGTGCATTCTCAAGCTCTTCAATAACCGCAGCACTACGTTTTGAAAGAGCACTATATGCTTCATTTTCACAGTTAGCAGAAATAATTTTAATAAGTTCTTCAGTACCAGTAGTTTTCTTATTAAGATATTCCTGTTCATCCTGTTCAATATGCTGATAAAACGCTAAATCAGGATGATCTAATCTAGTTGCATCACGTGTGTCTTGTTGAGCGTTTTTTAATCTACCCTCAGATTCAACAGTCTCATGCTTTAGAGTTTCATACGAAATAAGATGAAGGAGTGCTCTATGTGCAACTGATCCAGGTTCAACATTTGAATACATAAGTGATATTTCACTTAGACCACTTGATATGGTTTCATTCGGGCTTAAAGGTCTTTCTATTTCTGGGCTACCTTCGGACATATATCATTTATAATATGTAAGACTTTCTAAGTCAATGATAACTTGCATGAAACACTTCACAATAGTATTATGTAACCTGTTATGAATACTGTTGTTTGTCCCCATTGTAAAAAGGCTGTTGAGATTTCAGAAGCGCTAAGGCATGAATTTAATGAACAGCAACTTGCCGAAATCAATGAACAACACCTCAAAGAAATTGAAGCAGTGAAAAAAGCAACGCTTGATGCTTCCGTTAAAAAAGCAAAGGAAGAATTTGAACTCCAAATGAAACAAGCTCGTGAAGATGCTGAAGAAAAAGATTCAAGGATAAAAAAACTCATCGAGCAAATAACGGAACTCACACAAGATCTCCGTCAATCTAAAAAAGAACGTGATGAAGCAGCGCTTGAGATGCAGAAGAAACTTCATGAAAGTGAAGATAAAATCAGAATAGAGGCGCAAAAAAAGGCGGAAGAAGAACAGCATCTGAAGATTTTGGCTAAAGATAAACAGCTCCAAGACACACTCAAAGAACTTGAAGATGCTCGGCGTAAACTTCAGCAAGGGTCACAACAAACACAAGGAGAAGTATTTGAACTCGAATTTGAAGAAATGCTGCAGCGAGAATTCCCACATGACAAAATCAAGCCTGTGGGTAAGGGAATAAAGGGAGGAGATGTTATTCAGGAAGTGTGGGATGCCAAAGGAAATTATAACGGAAAGATTTTGTGGGAACTTAAAAATACCAAAACATGGAGTGAAGGGTGGGTCGATAAACTTAAAAATGATAAACGCACAATTAATGCAGAAGAGGCTGTACTGATAACAGAAATTTTACCCAAAGAGCTTACATCTGCCGGATGGAGAGACGGAATATGGGTGACTGAAAAACATTTTGTCATCGGTCTTGCTTCGGCACTCCGAGCAAGTCTTATTCAGCTTTATTATGTTAAAAACGCGGCAAAGGGGAAAGATGAAAAAGTTGAGATTTTATATTCATATATTTCAGGAGTTGAATTTAAACATAGAATCGAGGCTATTATTGAAGCTTTTACAAGTATGCAGGTGGAAATTGAAAAAGAAAAAAGATATTTTTCAAGCAAATGGGCAAGGGATGAAAAAAATATCAGACGTGTTATCGATAACACATACGGTATGCATGGTGATTTTAAGGGTATTATCGGCAATAATTTACCTACAATCAGAGGTCTTGAAGAATTACCGGAGGGAGCTTCAGGAGGCCAGGGTAATTTGTTAGATGATTAGAATATATGTTGCTGCCCACTTTTGAACATGAATCACACTTTTGGAATCGGGGAATGCATTATATTGCTGGTGTAGACGAAGTAGGTAGAGGTTGTTTTGCAGGTCCCGTTGTTGCAGCTGCTGTTATATTACCCGCAACTTTTAAAAACACTGACGGTATAAATGACTCCAAACTTCTCAGTCCCGCAAAACGTTCTAAACTTGCTGAAATAATTAAGAAACAGGCACTTTCCTTTTCCATTGCTGAAATTTCTGTACCGATAATTAATGAATTAGGCATTGGCAAAGCAACACAAAAAGCTTTTACCAAAGCGATATCTGGTTTAAAACAAACTCCAGACCATATCTTAATGGATGCATTTTTTATTGATACATTTGAAAAAAAGATACAAACGCCAATTATTCACGGTGACAGGATAAGTATTTCAATAGCAGCAGCGTCCATAATCGCCAAAGTATACAGAGATGAACTGATGGAGCGACTACATCAAAAACACGAAGTATATGATTTTTTAACTAATAAAGGTTATGGTACCAAAAAACATCGAGAAGCAATTGGGATTCATGGCTTATGTGAATTGCACCGAACCTCATTTAATCTCACAAAATTTCTCCCAAAAGTATGAATACTAAACGTCAAAAATTTTGCCTTGAAAAAAGAATAGTTGGTTCAGAAAATTGGTTTACAGGCATTTTTACTTGTTCATGATACAGTGCAACCGAATTTGCAAATGCTTTAGCCTTTTTAATGTTCCCGGTCATGCGGAAATTATTTTTTTCAATTTCCCGTGATACAAGTTTTTCTCTCCACGTTTTTGAAAGTACTCTGCGCTGTTTATTTTTGATAAAAGTATTAAATGCCATTTCTGTATTTTCCTTTCTAATCACATTATAGATATTCTCTAGAGTTGTTCTTGATATTTATCTTATAAAACCCCAACTTCCAGCTTTCAGCACGTATTAGCCTCAAATTGTTGCAATTTTGTAAAGTTTGTATCAAGTTCACAAATAGCCTCGGGAGTATACTGCGCACATAGAAAGTATATAACTCGAAAGGGGGAAATTATGGCAGGAACAGCAACAATATCAAGAGGAGTTTCAACAGAAACAAGAAGCAGCGGAATCGAACGAGGATCCGCGGGCATGAGTAAACCGACATTCTCGAGTCGAAGTTTATCTGAATATTCAGCGCCCACCTTCCGTAAACCTGAGATGTCTGCTGCTGGACGAAAAGTTGATATTGGAAATGAAAAAATGACAATTCGTTCCTCAGGTGATGTTCCTCGTCGGGTAGGTTTGGGGGATCATGCAACCGGATTACCTATGCGCGCAAATCGCACTGAAGCGCCAAAAACAATTCCGAAATCCACGCAGCCGACATTTGTCGAATTCGTACCTACACCTCTTAATCTAACAATTCCAGAACCCAAAAAACTAACAGGTGAAAATTTGTTAAAAACTACGAGAGAATTTCAATTACCTGATGATACATTATCTAAATCAAGGCCTTCTGATTCAATTGTGCAACAACAAGAAATCCTGAAAGAATTGCGTGAAGTGTCAGCTGCGCATCAGTTGAAAATAAATAAAGCTGAAGCGGAAGTACTAGCAAAAAAGAGAGAAAATACAAAAGATGGAGTACTTGTTGAGCCAATTCCGGGATTTGACGAGCTGAATTCGAAAAAAGCCGAAAATATTTCTAAAAAACATTCAACTGCGTTACTTTACCGGACTTTACTTGCTCGTAGGGAAGCAGCCAAAGCAACACAAGATCAGGATGAAAAAAAAACTGACACTAAACAAACAAAATTTAATGCAGAAATAATAAGTAAAGCAGTTAAAGCCAAATTGGCAACTCAATTATCTAAAATAACGAACGTTTTGGTGCAAAAGGATGAACCGTTTGTCAAACAGACAAAAACAAAAGTACAAACGCTGATTGATACGCAAACTGCTTTGCTCACACAAACAGAACAATCTCCTCAGCAACTTTCACAGCAAATACAAAAAGTTTCGGCAGCCGTACAAACAGAAGTGTCGCACGGCATTGCAACTTTGCCACAACCAGATAGTCCAACTACTATTTTGAAAAAACCTCAATCTGAAGATACAGACAATCAGTCTCCTGAAGAGGTTAACGATTTTCCATATAGTGTCGATACAGAAGCTGCTTCAGCTCGTTTACGACAAGTGTTAGATGCAGGACAAATTATTTTTACTAGGACAAAAGAAGCTGAATTTGTGTCTGGTTCAGAAATTTTGTCTGTTATGCAGGGGCCGACACAATCAACTACCAGTAATATCGTGAGAGATTATTCTCAAACCGAGACTAATGGTGCAGCAGGTGTTGATGGATCTGAGCCTGAATGGCGTCGCGATTTATCAATGAGATTTGTCTCCGCTGCAAATTTAATTTCAGAAGCAGTTGACGTTATAAAAGCAAAACCTCCAGTGCGCAGGGGTGTTGGTGAGACCGTTAGTATTGAAGATAGAAATCGGGTGAAACGTATAAATTGGCGAGAATTAGGCAGACAAATAGGAACTGCATTGCCGGGAATTTCATTATTATTCTGACGGTAGAACTTCGGTTATTAGAATATATTTCTTTCCACTTTCCTGTACCAATGTGCCTTTGATTCTTTCAAACCCATCCTCGATATCTCCAGATTTGAGTAAGCCATCAATTGGCCCAGCATCATCAGTTAACGTAAACCACGTTCCTTTATCGTCTTTTGATTTATTTTTTACATAATATGTTTTATCAACACTATTGGCATCCGAAACTCTCACTGCAGGTGTTGGGACTGGTTCGGTAGCTTTCTTTGCATCTTCAATTTGGGCAACAGGTATCTCAGTTGATGCTGCAATTGCCTCAGGTGTGGCATCTCCCGCAGGGGTCATTTCAGCTGATGAATTATCAGGTTGAGTTTCAGTAGTCGTTTTTGTATCTTTTTCCAGTTTTGGTTTTAAAAATGGAAGAGGATGTGTTGCTAAAAATGCTTTACCAAATTTTGTCTTCGTTGCTACAAAGAATCCGACACTTCCAAATATAAGCACGAAAAAAATAAATCCAAAAAGTGCGCCCACTGGATTCCCGCTGGTTTTTTGTACCACCGGGACAACAGAAGGTGACGGTACATTCTTTTTTATAGCATTTGGTGTTGCTGTTGTACCTGGAAACTTCTTTATTTCAGTTGGTTTGGATGTTGGCAATTGTGGTGGTGCAAACCCCTGTGAAGTAAGTGCACTAAAACTGCGCGCCATGATATTGTAATCAATGCCATCGACAACTCCGTCATCATTTAAATCTGCATTTCTCAAATTCTTGCATGAAGTTTTCCCAAAACACTCTACAACGACATTATAATCATTGATATCCATGATGTTATTTCCGGCTGGAGGTGAGGTGTCACCCATAGTGACGAGTTGAGAAGGAAGAATCGCCTTTTCACGTGTGCTTATCGTGACAATTTTTCCACCAATCGCATCTTCCTTATCTTTTACGATTTTTCTAAGAGCCTGATCAGTAACAAAAGCAACTTGATATTTACCGTTTTTAACAGTGTCACCAAGCTCAATATACGGGTTTATGAATGAAGTGTATGTTGGACTAAGTTCGTTGGTATTATAAGAAGCAGTCGTATGAATACTATAAAGTGGTTTTACTTTATTGTCATTTGAATTGACATCCGTTGCATAGAGATACACAGTAATATTACGTTTTAATCGTGTTGGTCGGAACATTCCTCCCGCGCTGCCAATACCTGGCACAGTAAAAGTGAGGCTTATAACTGGTCCATTAGGTTTAGGCGTAGGTTCACGTTTTACACGACCAACGATAGGTTTCGAGACGACAGGGGATAGGTCAGCTTGTGAAATTGTTTCAGATACTGTCTGTGCAAGATTTGTTTCGGCTTTCGTATCTTTCTCCGCACCAAAGCTAAAAATGCTAAAACTATAGAAAATGAGCATGTTTGAAACAAACAATAGAATCCATAAATGAAATCCATAGCCAATAAATGACCTAAAGAGGTTTTTCTTCTTTGTATGATGTTTGGGCATGGGCAGTTCTCCGTTTAATCTCCGGTGAGTTTATAGAACGATTGCAGCAATAAATTGTAGTCAACTACATCAGCTGCACCACTATCATTAAAATCTATAAAATCTTGTGCGTCGCGTTTGCATATTTTATCCTGAAAGCATGCGAGGACTAAATTATAATCATCCAGAGTGAGCGCATTATCTTCAGAGACATCTCCCTGTCTCAGGGTTACCTGAGGCAAAACATTAAGTCGTTCATTACTAATCCTTTGAAATTGAGGTTCGACGACATTTTTTAGCGTTCTGATCCCACTGATTTTAATAGAATAAATTCCGTTTTCAAGAATACCCATATGCATATTGCCTTGGAATACATCACCGTTAAATCTTAAATCAGCTGTTCCTACTTTAACTTCGGTATTTTTTGTATTGTAAAATGTCGCCTGAATGCGTCTTGATAAATGTTTTGGATTTCTCACTCCATCAGGTCCAATACCCGGGACTTTGACTGAAACATAAATCTGTGTATCGTCAGGATTTTGTACGTATTTCGGATCAATTGTTGGGAAAGGGGTTGGTGTTGCTGTCGCAATAGGCCCTTTGGTTGGGATAGGAATAGGTTTGTTTGTTGGTGTAGGTGTGATGATCACAGGTTTTGTCGGTGTCGGTGTTTTTGAAGGGGTAGGCGTACGTGTTGGGGTACCAGTTGAAGGCGTAATGCTTGATGAAGGATAAACTGAGGGCGTTAAAAGTATCGACGGCGCTAGAGTGATTGTTTGATCCGGACCAGAAAAAGTTACTGACCAATAAGATTGTCCAGATGTGGTATTTGACGCAAGAGAAACACCGATGTGTGTGAAATTTTTATTAAGTATCCGATTTGAGTGTGCGGAGGAATGTTTCCATGCTTCAATCATGATTGCAGGGTCAGCATTGCCACTATCTATAATCTCAGCAATGATTGAGGGGAACGGAAGACCGCAGTTGCTTAATCTTGCAGCTGTATCTCTGCCAAGACTATCAACATGACTTAATAAGCCTTCTGTCAGCATATCATTACTCATCCATGCAGCAGCTTGTTTCAATGGCAGTGAATCAACAAGTACTGGTAAATTATTTTGCTGGCGATACTGATTTATTTTATCGAGCATTGATTGTTCACTAATTGACATTGTCAGTCGTGTCGAAGGTACCGTACAATCTATGGCTGCAGCTTCAGATTTTAGGTTTTGTTTTTGTGAACTTTGATAGACTGAGGTAATCGTTCCGACGATAAGCAGCAAGAAAAGTGGGATGAGTAACATTCTTGATGAGTTCAATTTTTGAATATTTTTTCTATGATTTTTCATGGCTCACTTCATCGGAAGTCTCCTTATTTGATCATATCTATTTTAAGGTTGTGTTGCAAGTAGAACCCGGATTGGATGTTTTGCTTCATTTTTGGTAAAATAAGCTTTGTCCAACAGGGCCTCTAGCTCAATGGTAGAGCAGTACCCTCTTAAGGTATTGGTTGGGGGTTCGAGTCCCCCGGGGCTCACAGATATATATTGAAACTAATAAAGTTCTAAATAATATAATTCTAACAATATTTCGGGATTTTGGGGCTAATTATGGGTTCAAATCCTATTGGAGGAAACTACAATCAAGCCTCAATTCTTATGCATAGATAGTATAAATCAAAGCCCAATCTTATTTATACGCAAATTTCCCAACTGATCCACTATTCAGATTAGTACTAATATACACATTGACAATATCCGTTTTAGTACTATAATATGTCTATATGTTACAAAGATATATTGAAAATCAGGTGCAAGATTATTTAAAAGGGGACAGTAAAAAAATATTTTTTATATGGGGACCAAGACGGTCCGGGAAAACAACAATATTAAAAGATATAGCTTCAAAACTGTCAGTTCCAGTATTTAATTTTGACTTAATTTCTGATCAAGCATCGTTTACTGCAACCAGAGATAATCTTGAGAAAATTGCCTTAGCTCATAAAGTAATACTTATTGATGAAGTGCAAAATTATCCAGAAAGTACTGTTGCACTGAAAATTCTTTATGATGAGTTTAATGTAAAAGTCATTGCGACAGGTAGTAGTGAACTAAGACAAAAATCAGCAAATTTTGACACGCTTGCAGGGAGGTTTACTGAAAGTTATTGCTTACCACTTTCTCTGTATGAAATTAATGAGAATACATACATTGAAGAGTATGAAAGACAGAGTTTTTATGAAAAAATCTTTAATTCTTTACAGATATTTGGTTCGTTTCCTGAAGTATATTCAAAAAATACGATTGCTGAGACAGATAAAATGGATTTATTACAAAACATTTTAGATACGTATGTTCTAAAAGATATAATCAACATTTATGATTTAAAGAATGAAAAATTAGCAAAAGACATCTTAACAAAAATTGCATTGCAAATTGGTTCAGAAGTATCTGTGCGAGAACTCGCAAATAGTCTAGGAGCAAATGCCGTAACTGTTTCTAACTACATTGAAATTTTTATCAAAAATTATATTCTTATTCCTCTCCCATCTTTTAAAACAAATCAAAGAAAAGCAGTATCTGAAAATAGAAAACTATATTTTTATGACCTCGGTATAAGAAATATTTTAGTCAAAGACTTTAGAGAGTTAGATCTCCGTCCTGATAAAGGGGGAGTATTTGAAAATTTTATCGTCGCTGAGATTGAGAAGAAAAGAAAGAATAATAATGCAAAACAGACAATGTTTTTTTATAGAGAATATGGTGGACAAGAAATTGATCTAGTTTTGGAGGACTATAAAAAAAAATATATTTGTATAGAAATGAAAATGAAAAAAAGCGGTGGCAATAAAAATATTTTCCCGTTACCTCATGTATTTACTACAATAAATTCTAAAAATTATTTTCAGGAAATTGCTAATTTATTTGAAGAAAAATAACTGGTTGTGTCTTTTATAGAGAATGTTATTTCATCATAAAGCTCAGAAGTAAAAGAGCTTGGACAGTATGCTAGTGGCTCAATTATCTCAACTTGACCATTATAAGAGGTAAATCCAAGGCTAATTATTTTTTTGGTATAATTCAAGAAGTCGGGTGAGCAGGTGTTCCAACTGTGGTGCTGGTGTCTCACAAGAGTAAATTATTATTCAAAATTATATTTAGGTCTTCCTTCGCGGCAGATCACTTACAGTTACAGCAATTTTGACATTACTGTTATTTGCATGTTTTATTGACCAAACCAACATTTATCCGTAAGTGGTGCATTTCGATTTAGAACTTCCGCTTGTTGAAATAATAGGCTAATTTGATATAATATTATGTATATAAGAAACAGGATATTGTACAACATAAAAAGATAGGATAACTAAAAAACCTAAAATTGTTGAGGGAAGTAAAAGTACATCAAAAGCAAAGATTGAAAATAAGACTCAACCTTCCCCTAAACACTGATTCTGGAGAAAACGTATCACACGAATACAGTAAGTACTATTGTAAATGTAATCGAACAAATCAATACAGAGAAATATTGCTATGGCTTTTCAAGAAACTGGGAGATCCATATTAAATCGACCCACATCTTTATCGGAATCACGCATCTCTGGGTCGCAGATACGTACTCAAGGTCAAGTGACGGATGAACCTAAACCACAACCGGCAGTTATAACATCAAAATTACATTTTGGTGAAACTCATAGAAGATCAGGAAGAGTAGTTACAACCGGTGCGGCAGCTGTTGGTGCAGCAGTTTTTGCATTAAGTGGTTGTGCTGGGACAGATGGTCAAGTTTATCCACCAGAATCTCATGCTGTTACATCGGGTTCTCAAGCAAAATCACAAGAATCATCTGCACAAAAACCTTTACGTTTTAATCCGGAACAAACACTTCTAAGCACTCCTGGGAATGATGGAATACCGGTTGCTGTGATTCTGCAAGTAGAAAACGGAGTCTCAACCGAAGGAACTGCGTATAATTCACAAAATGTAAATACGGCTTATAAAAAAGTTGAAACGTATAGTAAACATAAACCTGAAGTTTCTTTACCGCTTGGAGAAGGACCAGCGGCGGATTCTTTGACTTTTACTATTACTCCAGCAGAACGTGTACAACGACACGTATTTAAAATTGTAAAAGATGTTAAAGATGTAGGTGTGGATATCTCAGGATCGGCGAATCCAGATGCTAAAGCGTTTACTGTCATTAAGCCAGATAATCCTGCTCTACGTGAAAGTTATTTTGAATTGGGTGTTGGTAAGCGAAAAGTAGGAAAAATGAACCTTGATGGGAGTGTATATGGATTGGCTGTTGAGGCATTTAATAATACAGTTGATATGGTTCCCACAGATCACACAAGACTGAGAATATTAACAATTGCACCAAATAATCCAGATGCTGCAATGCAACTAGCAGCTAGAATTGTACAAGAGATAGCATCGAATTCTTATGGTGCAGCAGTAGCAGCTAGAGTTTCAGGTCTTTCATATCCTGATTATGTAACTGGTATCAAAGATAGTCATATGGATATCACTCTTAATGGTAAGGTATCAAGTGCTGCTTATACGGTAATGAGTGTTAGTGATTATTCTCAATTGTAGATGAGAGATATATTACGTGTAAGTAAATTTGGCTGCATTTATGAACTTTTACCATGAAGCCATTCGCCTTGAGGTACATATATTGTCCCATGCTCTTTGGTTTCTGCAGCGAAATGAGGAAATTTAGCTTTTCCGTCATAACCGGCTTTTGTTAATACTAGTAGTCTATTAAAGGTTTCATCCTTTTCTCCGCGTAATTTAGCTGCTTTTGAGGGATCTGTTTCACTATCTAATCGTTTAGTTAGATCGTTATATCTTTTTAAAGTTGCATTCCCTCTGGCTAATAATTTATCCTTTCTATTATCATAGCGATTCGTAATTTGTGCCCGTACACGTTCACGACGTAATGAGCGAGTGCCATCCCATAATAAACCTCCTGTTACAGTCCATAATGTGAGAGAAGTTGTTCCTCTTGGTACATCAAAAGATTCACTAATTGCTAATGAAGAAGTTCCTATTCCAGCACTTCCGAATAGAAGTTTAAATCCACCCATTTTTGCTCCACCTATTGCAGCAGCCCGATTAAAATTCCATAATCTCATATCATCTTGAGTTTGTTTAACCTCCTTCTTTGCTGTCTTAAAATCTTTTCTGCTACTTCCAATAATAATTACTCCGGCCACAGCAGGTGGAACTGTGATACCTGCTGATTCGATGGCGGATGTAACTGTAGCTAGAGTACCAAATTTGGCAAAATTGGTTAAGGTATAATACTGACTAATTCCTAAACGAGATGGGCTGTATAAAGTTCTATATCTATCTTCTAGCTTTACTACTTCATCTGATGAAATAGGGAATCTATTAAACACTGCACTTAGATCACCACCTAAAGCGTCTTTTACATTTAACTGTGCTCTTTCTGCTGTTCTCTTTGCTAGGCCCGGTACGTTAACTACTGCGTCCTTTATACTTCTTGGTAAACTACCTATTAATTCTGTGCTATCTGGTTTACGCCTTGCATGTCTTGGTGTTGGTTGAGATTTGTCTCTATTTACTATTTCCATAGCTGAATTACCAAATTCTGACATCATTTGATTAACTGGCAATACTGTTCCTAAAGCAAATACTACCGCTCCACCTACAAGAAATTTTGGATCATGAGCTAAAGTTGATAGTCCATCAAGTACTTGTGGATGTGCTAGCGGTGCTGCTGCTGCTACGCCATATAATGTATCGCTAGGTGCTGGCTTATCACTTCTTTGTATACCTTTAAGATACCTATTCCATGCACTTGCACCTATTCCTACAACAGTAGTAGCCGCTACAGTTCCTACTACGACTTTGGGATCAGGGTGACTTAGTGCACCAACAACACGATCTACTTGCTCAGGGTGGGATACCGCAAGTGCTCCTACGCCCAATGTAGCTGGTAATAATATACCGGGAGATGTTGCTACATCAACAGCGGTATCTAAAGCACTTCTCGCTTTTTCTCCACGTGTCTGTTCCACGACTATTTCAGGAGGCTCTCCTTCCCTGGCATTGCTACCACCAGAGGAAGAAACTACTGTAGTATCAACTGGGGGCTCGTCATAAGCATCACGAAAGGGACCATATACGCTCGTTCTGGGTTTACTGTCTGGAATAGTGGGGGTATCCTTAACCGTAATAGCAGCAGGTTTAACTTCACTAGCCGGAGCTAAAACAGCTTCACCTCCTGGAGTTTGAACTCGAGAAGTTTGGTGTCTAATTTCAGAAATTCTAGCTGTGGGTGTCGTAGGACCTGAAACAACAGGAGTGCTTTCAGTAATTCTAGCTGCGGGTGTCGTAGGACCTGAAACAACAGGAGCTCTTTCAGAAATTCTAGCTGTGGATGTCGCAGGACCTGAATCAACACGACATTCTCTGCGTGAAACAACTCTGCTTGATACTCTATCAAATCCTCCACTATGTACACGGTTTCCGGAACCACCGGTTTCTGCTATAGACATATTAATAAATAACGACTCATTATATTATATCTATCTATATATAGCAAATTATAGTATAATACTCCTTTATCTGAAGAATCGTACATTTAAACTATAAGATTCATAATGATAAACTGTAAAATATGAGTTGGGAATTTTTAAAAGGGAGAAGGAATCCAGAAAATACGGGACTTCCAGCTCGTCCACCTACAAGACCGGTTAGTTCATTTGACCAATTAATTGCAGGAACATCTGACCAAACAGGACCGCCTAACCAAACAGAATCTTCTAGACGAAGTGGACCAACGAGTCGAATATTTTCAACTGCCACCGATGGAACTACTACTACAGTTAATCGTTTACCTGACGGGCATATTATTACAGTTCATGCTTCAACTTCAGATGTAGAGCCTCCTAGGGAACCTAATCCGCCTGTAACGCTCCCCCAGGAAGAACCCGTTAATGTTACGGGATCTGTTTCAAATGAAACTAGTGATCGTGATCACCAGTCTCGAGAAGAAGAGCCGACTGTTACTGATCCGAACGTAGGTATATTACATCGTTGGGAAGAATTGGTGCGAGGAGAGCGAACGAGAAAGCTAATTGTTGACGGCGGATTCGAGCTAGGATTACACGGTGGTATTCTTCTAGAATCTCCTCCTCCCATTGAAAATCCAGACGTACCATATACTGGTGTAAAGCGCATTACTAGTTTCTTAATAGGTCAACAAATTGACCCGGCTCATGTCGTAAGTGAGTTGGATGAAAGAGCAAGAACTCTCCAAGAGACACGAACAGATCAGTCTCCTGGATCGGTTACTTACAGGTTTGGGTTGGATGAAGAAAAAAATTATTTTCTAGAAACTAATTTTGGCCATACAAGTACTTCTCCTATTCATACATTTCCTGAAAAATCTCAAGGATCAAATATATCGTTAGATCAAGCAGATAGAACAGATCGTTTCACTGGAAAATTACGCGTTGATCTTAAGAAGGAGGCACCTGCCTTGCCAGAACACTTGCAATCTTTTCAGGGAATAAGTGATATGTTAAGCGCTGCAACAAGTGTATTGCCAGGCGCCAAAACTGAAAAAAATTGGGCTGAATGGCTGGTGACTCACGGCGGGACAGAGCCCTTTAGCATATCGGTTGTTGCACGTCCATTGAGTAAGAAAGAGAGAGAGGACTCAGGTGGTCTAGCTCAACTATTTGCTAATAAGGCAAAACAAGGCGCTGAAAAGGATAAACTTGTAAAGGAAGATTTTACAGCTATAGCTAAAAAATTAGCGGAAGTAGACAAACCTTTGTGGACAACGGAAGTTGAAGTCTCTGCCCAGAGCCCTGAGCGTGTATCAGCACTTCAAGATATGCTTACATCTGCAATGGATTCAAAAAGCATCAAAGTAACAGCGATTCCAGAAGGAGCATTACAACTTCCTCCGTCTCATGTACCACTTGATGCAATAGTTAGTAGTGGACAATTAGCAGAGTTGATGAGATATCCAACAACACAAGTTAAAGGATTTGACTATGATAGACCACTTACAACAAACACTGTTCTTCCTACATTTTCTGATGGAACACGAATGATCAGACTTGGTACCGCTGTGAATGCAGCTTTAGGCATAAATCGTGGCCCAGATCTTGGGGAATTGCCGATTTCAACAGAACAATTGCTAGGTGTTACAGTGTTGGGCCGACCAAGAGAAGGTAAATCAGTATTTACGCAGCAACTTGCAGAAAGAGCGGTTAGAGAAGGGATGCAAGTTATTGTTCTTGCTCCGAGTGGTGCAGAAGATTGGCGACTTCTTGGAGATAGGATAAGAGATACTGGTAAAGAGGTAATATATTGGAATGTCGTCGCAGGGGATGCTGATGTCTCAGTTGGATTTGGAAGCCTTGCCAGACCCATTGATGGATATTCTGAGGATAAACATTATGCTGCTTTGCCAGATTTACTTGCGAGCACTTTTGAAGGAGATGACGGGGATAAAGCTTTGTTTAGAAGTGTTTTAAATGGAGCGATAATTGGCATGAAGCCTGGAAAATTGGCAGAAGGTGTTTCTTTGGATAAAACATTTAAAGGTCTTAAAGATAAGTATAAAGATACAGGGTTATATCCATCAAATGATGAAATCTATGATTATTGTAAGAAATTTGTTAAAGAAGGATTGAAATATGATGGGGAGGGTGGCGAGTATCAATCAAGAATCCTAGGTTGGTTGGAAAGAAATTTGGGTGAAATATTTGGTGCAGATGGATTTAATAGTAATCATACTGTAGATCCAAATACTCTTACCGATGATAATCTTGTTATAAACACAAATGCTCTTTCTGCTGCAGCACAGCAATTATTTGTCGCAGTAACGACAAATTATGTTGCAGAAAAAGCTTATCTTGAGAAAGATCCACTTAGTGCTGCACCACGTCCGTTAACTAATTTGGTTATTGCAGAAGAAGGCCAGCAAGCTACTTCCACAAACAATAGCACAAGTCCAAGTCCAGTTGCGAGTATTCTGGAAGAACATGTACTACAAGGTGGAAAATTTGGTTATACAGTTTGGTATATAGGACAAGAACCACGTCATGCACCAAGAAGTATGTTGTCAAGTGCCAGATTCAGAGGAACATTTAGTTTAGGTGATGAAACAGACATTAGTGTAATGGGAGATAGCCTAGGTATTCCTGAACAATCGCGAAATGTATTAAGGCATTTACCTAATGGAACAATGATAGGTAGAGTAGATAAAGGTGATCCTTTTTGTATTCGTGTTGATGATCCAGCAAATCTACCATCTCGTGTTGATTTAGTCGTATCTCCTGAAGGGCGTCTGTATGATCTGGGGCCATCCGGAATAGCATATACAAAAAAAGAATACTCAGAAGCACTGAAATATTTGGGTGGAGAAGACTGGTGGTCGCGGAAATTAATTGGCATACTTAATGCCGCTTTTGATTCAAAAGTTAATGGTGTACGATTTCTAGGTTTTAAGGAAGTCCCCGGTGGAGGAAATTCTGGAGATCCTTATAAATTCTATAATCATAAGATAAATGATCCAGAAACGAGGAGGATAATACAAACTGCTTTGGAAGTTGGTATCGATAAAATTGTTGAAGCACGTTCTGAAGAAATATGGAGATTACAGAAATCCTCTCAAGACATTAAAGATTCTCTCTATGCTGCTGTATGGTATCATCTATCAGATCCTACTGGGGGAAGACGTATCCCGAATGCAACTGAACCTACAACATATACTGAGGAAATTTCTATCCCAGGTCGGACTCCTGTAGTCTTAGAAAAAACAATTGATCCCTGGTTCGATTCCAAATCTATGCCACAATCAAGTATGTATGATACCCCGAAAGAGCTGGTTCGTCAGGAAGTAGAAGCAATAGCTAGCGCTCCTCTTGAGCGTCTAGTTATTGGAGCTCTAGATGGTCTTGAAGCTCAAACGCAAGAATATGGTATTACATTACCAAATTCTACTGCAGACGAGCAAAGAGATAAACTAATTCAAGAATACGAATCAACTGATAAAGAAAGTTCAAAAAGAAAGGTCTTAGAAGCATTGATAATGCAAATTGATACTCATATTCATGAACAAAGAGAGCTTGTTATAAAAGAAGCGGTAAGAGAACGATTTACAGACTCTGATAAATGGGAAAAAATATTAGGACATCCAATACCTGGTTTGACAGCAGTAGAACAACAAGCTTTTCTCGAAATGTGGGATTTAATTGTGCATAAACTTTCATATCGTGATCCCAATATGCCTGTAGGAAACCAGATAGAAAGTCTTGCTAGTATTACTGACGAAACAAGTGGATTAGGGATACAACATGATATTAATGTCATATTAGCTTCTACAACTCCAGAAGGAGCAAGTCGCTTAAGTAGACAGTTATTTGATTTGCCAGGAATTGGAACAGTTGTGAATGATAGAGACTTATTTTATCCTAAAGTTGTCATGTCCAGAGGAGCTATTTTCATTCCAGTAGAGCGGGCAGTTGGAATACCGATTATGCACGATATGGAAAGTGTCGCAAATAGATTAGCAGCCAAGGTTCTTGCCCCCGGTGTAATTACTCCAGAACATTATTATGATACTGAACTCAATAAAGAAATTATCGATGCGACATTAGCCACAAACACTTATACT
This sequence comes from Candidatus Levyibacteriota bacterium, assembly GCA_052034235.1. Lineage (GTDB taxonomy): Bacteria > Patescibacteriota > Microgenomatia > Levybacterales > UBA12049 > JBPOIT01. The sequence goes on along the minus strand of JBPOIT010000005.1, from coordinate 63,501 downwards.
ATTCCATTTCTAGAGGGACTGAGAGAATATTTAGTAAAATATTTTGAAGATCCAACAGATCCGGGTAGTAAAATGGCGCTAACGATGCTTTATGGGATGTATGAGGAAGCTATTACAAAATACGTAACCCAAGAGGTTAATGCTCAGGTACGTGAGATTGTTACAAGTTCTATTGAAGAAAAAAGAAGAGCTGGTACAACTACAGCTGTTCCAGATTCAACTCGATCCGGAAGAGAAAGATTGAGAGACATATTACTCGAACTTGCTGGTGACTTAGATGTAGATCCATAGAAATACGTTTAAGAAACTATTGACAAGAAGTTTAAATATCCTATAATGAAAATATGGGTGCAGAAACAAGATTTGGAAAAGGTTTTGAAGGTCTTAAATGGAAACGTCCAGCTGATACTTCATCAGGAACTACCTCACATGCAGGTGTTGATGCAACTACACATCCTGGTCGTGCTACTTTTAGAGGTGCTCCCGTAGATTTGAGCCCATCCAAACCTGTAGATATTACACCACCCAAAAAACCTATTCATAGTGCACGCACTGTAATTGGCAGTGCTGTGAGAACAGGCCCTCAAATAGGGGATCGTATAAGACTAAAAAAAGAAATGCATAAATTGAGTCGTCTAGGACCATTTACTCCTACAAAATTTGTTAGTACAACACAAAATGCGAATGGTGAAGTAATGCCAGTATTTCAATTCGGAAAAGGGAGTCAAAAAGCGAGACGTCGTGCAAGAATAGCAGCTGGTATAGTTAATAGTAATAAAAGTCGAAAAGAAGCTGAACGCCACCAAAAAAGGAAAGCTCGATCAATATTCAAATAGCATTACACATCTTCCCCCCATTTTAAAGTAACTATTACTACCTCATGTGGTTTACTACTCGTATATTAAAAAAACTGATTAGAGGTGGAAATTACTAAAAAAATTATATCCCATCCCATTCGGAAACTACTTGGATAGGGAATGCTGCTGCAAGTGAGTAAACTATAGATGGAGTGCTAGGAGGGCAACTAATTCGTCTCCCCCGGGTGTATTTAATTTCTAAAGGAGCTTCACCAGTACGTGCATCCCTTAAATGATCAGTTGATGTGACAGAGTTTGGTTCGGGTCTTATATCTCGACGAGTATTATAAACAAGTAACTCAAATCTGTTAGGTGAAATACCAGTTGAATGACGTTTAGACTGATGCTGTTGTATTACAATTTCTCTAACATGTTGCTCTTGTGCCGATAGACTATCTTTATGAGATTTATCAAAAAGGCCTTCAGTATTGTTGGGATCAAATCCTAATTCTTGAAATAGTCCGACATCTTGAGCATAATGCCATCGATTTCCTGGCCGTATGCCATCCAATCGACTTAATAATTCTTTATACGTACCATCTATTTCTGCTGTAACAAGTGGAACAGCTGGATAGTCACCTTGACGGAGGACAGCACCGAGATATGGTCTTGATAAATCAGTGGGTTGGGTTGGTTTAAAGGATGCGAGATCACCTGTTGGGTCGTCTTGTCGTGCAAGAGGTTTTGTACGATACTGAGGATCAATAGATGGATATCTACTGTCACGAAGAGCAACTGCACCACCACCATTTACTCGTCGCCTACCCACAAAAAAACCAATAAGAGTATCTTCACTATTTGGATTGTCTGGTATAGGCATGATAAGTCCATTTCTGGTTTGGACGAATTTGATATGTTGAGCTTGCCCATGATGATCTATTCTTACGCCTACAACGGCTATTGGATAGGGATTATGTACTTCAGCAATACCATCTCCTGGATTTACCGTAAGTTGAGTAAGTAATTCTTCTCTTTCTTCTCTTTCAAAGGGGACTTTTACACGACTATATTCGACATCAACGGGACGTCTAGTTTCAATTGTAGCCCTAGGTCGAGGTGTTTTGTCTGGACCACCTATTAAATCTGACCATGTTTGAGGTACAGTTACATCGTGCCTTCGACCTTTTTTATCTGGTAATCTATCTCCTCCATTTTTTATTTCTCGCATGGGGTGAATTATAAGACTTATAGCATACTATTACAAGGTATATTGGAATTATATATGTAGTAAATTAGGGTACTCTTAAAGAGTTGATACAACACATAATGCAATTAGTAAGTATTCATAAGGAGAAATGTACATTTCAGGGTGAAAAAATCAGCAACAGAATTCTCCCTCAACTGATGGTAATTTGTCTTTGGTGACTTTATGATTCATTCTTCAGATGCTAGTTGTCTGAATTAGTTCAAGGTCATATTTTTCTGGTTATGAGCCACCTCGTTTAGAGAAGTCCTATATTCCATCTTGACAAAAAATATTTTACGCTTATAATGTTTATATTATGTCAGTAGAAGGTGGGAAAAAACCAGGTGCAGTGCCTACAAATAAAGAACTGAGAGAAGCTAAAAAAGCAGAAAGACATGCTAAGTTAGTTCTTGGTGGTACTTTATTTAAGAGAGGTGCTGTTGCTGAGACTAGGCAAATTCTTAGAACGACAGGTGCAAAACCTAATGTTATTGCAGCTGTTAAAGGTGAGGTGCAAGGCGGGAAAGCAGTAATTACCGCGAGTGCGGGAGGAGACGAAACTAAAGCCACCATTGCTGGGCCAGGACAATTAGCAGTAAGTCGAGCTGAAGAAAGATTTGCGAAAAAACCAAAAAAAGGTGCTGTAAAATAGTTTAGTTTCTCATCCCAAATCCAAAAATATATAAAATATCCTCTTTTTGTCTAAGTTTGCTATAAAAAGCCACACGTATGGGTATCGAAATAGCAAAGTCAGGTAGGGTTTCAACAACATTCAAGATTCCACAACTAATAGATTCTGGTAAAGATGTGGGAACAACTCATAGTGGTCAGATAACCGATAATCCTGCCACACATAGATCAATTATTACCACATACACACAATCTATTCATCTAGGAACTGAACTTCATCAGAAAAGAAATGGTGAAGCATCTGTAGAAAATGCAAGTGGTGTCTCAGATAGAATAAAGATAAGTGGTCGTACTATAGATCGGAGGGATAATTTTGAAGATGTTACCTCTCCTCAAAGAGGTATTAGTATTGCAAAAGAATTGCTTCGGAAAATTCATAAAAGTGGATTTACATTGCCTGAGAGACCAACGTATCTCGCTCTCGGAGCTGGTAAGGCACAAGGAGAACAAGCGTTTGCAGAAACATTGGGTATTGATTTGTCGCATATGACACTAGTTGATAAAGGTTTTTCTCACTTAACAAGAGAGGGTCTAAATGAGTCAGGATTTACGGGTCAAATAGTTGAAGAAGATATAGATAGTTATTTAAATACTCTTGGAATTCCCAAAACTGATATCGTGACAGTATTTGGAATGGAATATGTTCTGAGTACTCCCATAGAGGTAGCACAACTTGCGTCTTTATTACCAAATGCGCTTGAACCAAATGGAATAGTGGTTATTTTCCCCAATTTAGTCAAAGGTGATCTCTCTCCTGTATTAACTCCACAAGGTTTTCATTCGCTTCAAAGCCCCATAGTAGAACCGGATGATTACCACACGTTGCTGATGTATCAATACTCCCAATAAAAGTTGTTATGTTCTTATTAAAGTCTTATAATATTTTGAACAAAAATGGTATAATAAGTATATTATGACTATTGAAAACAGCGGAGATAGACCTAATGGAATTCTTGACACAAAACGGAAAGATAGGGTCCTCGGTAGTGGATTGTCCCGGAAAGGTGTTGATTTAGGACCATCTAGGAACTTAAGAGCAAGAATAACTACTCATGTTACTCCTCCAACTTTACCAGGGGGTATTGACACAAATCGTGTAACAATACCTCGAGCAGCATCAGGTGATACCCCAGGAGACGGTCCGAGTTCGATAGTTCATGATGGGAAACCGGATGTTCCAACAATCACCCCTCCTGTCGGAGATTCTCGTAGTGATTCAGATACTTCAGGCTTACCAGTATCAGGAGATCCTCCATCTGGTGAATCTCCTCATAATAATATCGGAAAAAAACCACAGATACCATCTGATGATACTCGATTAGAACCCGTGGAAGCTCCAGCAGGAACTACTCCTCGTCATTTACAAGTAGTTAGGGACACTTCATTGACAGATGGACGATCTACCCCTAGAGAAATTCATTGGACTGTAGTTTTACCAGAACCTGCAGATACAAACCTTGAAGTCCCTCAACAAGTTACAAAAAAGAAAGAAACTCGTAAGGTAGAAGCTACAAAGCCGCCTGAAAAAATTGATCCAATTGTAGAAGCTGAGGGCATACTTGATGCGATGCGATTAACAACGATTGAACTATCTTTAGAAAGACGGTCGAGACGACTTATATTAATTGGTGAAGAAAGAAAAAAACGTCATTTTCCATATGATGAGAAGATACGTCGAGATATTGAGACTGCGTATGAAGATATGATGAAACTTCAAGACGCACCAACAAAAAAGTTGGAAGTCGATAGATTAATTGATGTAGGGCATTTATTAAGCGGTACAGAACTTGATGATGAGGCACGTGCACATTTTGCAGAGGCAAAAAGTAAGATTACAACAGGAACATTCAGTCAAGAAACACAATCGGCTATTGATATAAAAGCAAAATTGTTACATAGACTTGCTGATAATTATTCAGCAACTGGAGATGTCGGTTCAGCTCAGCAGGTACTCGATGAATTATTAAAAATGTCCAAAGATCCGGATGCCGATATGAAGACAAAGAGTGATGTCTTTGGATCGTGGGCAATGGCAACTGCCCATAACATATGGCAAGAGCGCAAAGTAAAACCACCTACTCAACCAGGTGAAATAACGCCTACAGTCCGAAAAGTTTTTGAAGAGATTACATTAATGCCCGACAAAATTACTGAATTTGATCCTCATGATGCACGAGATAGCTTGCTAATTGACGTCACAAAAAGTTTAATAGATGCGGGGAAATATTCTGATGCTGAAGTGTGTGTTCGTAAGATATTTAATCCTGATTTTGCTCTACCTCAACTTGCTCATATCGTAAGAGCATATGCAGCAAATGGTGATGAAGTGGGAGTAAAACGTATTGAAAGATGGGCTACAGAAACTATTGAAACTTCATTTCATAATTTACCGATGACAAAGAGTAATCATGTGAAAAATAATATAGTTTCTAAAGTAGAGGGTTATTTACAAGCAGGGAATACGCGTGCCGCTTTGGAAGGAATTGGTAAGATAACCGATGATGGGACAAAGATGAAAGCCGTTGTTGAAAGCTTTTCTTATCCAGCATTCTCCACGCCTGAAATAAGAGGGGAAATGTATGGAATTATCAGAACATTTGATTATGATCATAGAACACAGGCTATTGTAAGTATTGCAAACATAATGCCTGATACAGCTTCTGCTCAAGACAGACAACAGTTACAAGATGAGCTTACTTCCTGTGCAGCGAGTCTACAAAAAGATACGAGGATAGGTATTATGGATAGAAATGATAATTTAATTCAATTGGCACATACTCAAATAGGAATGTCAACTGATGGAACTTATCCACTCTATGACGAGATAAAAACCACTATGCAAGATGCACCGTTAAGTGATTATGGTGCTAATGTATTATTTCGTACGCAAATTGAAACCGGAGACTATCAAGATGCAATGAAAACAATGAAAAGAGTGGATAAAAATAATTGGGTGTATGGAGTCATGGTAGATTTTTTACCCAACGACGAAGCATTTATTACTAGTGTTCATGAAGATGTTCTGGCAGAAAACGAACAATTGACAGATTCAGACCGCATTATTTTATTTCAGCAAATAGCAGAAAAACAAATACAATTTGGATTTGACAGCGCTAAAGCTTTAAGAGATTTGAGAGATGTTGTTTTTATGGAAGACGATGAACTATCAAAAATTGAATCTATATTCAATTTAGTACGCCTATATGTACAAAGTGGAACAAAGTAATTATTTGGAAATATAATTTCCAGTGATATTTTTGATTGCAGTCTTTATTTATGTTTATTTATAAAATTATATAAATAAATTAGTTTTTGCTATAATAGAGCATTATGGCAGTTGAAGGGCAAGGAGGAAAAAGAGGCTTAGATGGACAAACTGGGAATTCGGGAGTGGGAGGTACCCGTCCGACTATAGATTCTGGCATTCGGAGAGCTGGTGTTGATTTAGGTGCAACTCCTCAAATTCCAGCGACGATTGAAACACGTAGACAACCAATACCACCGGGCGGTTCTTTAAAAGGGAGAATTTATCCTACAGCTACAGCAGAAGGTCCACGAAATGGTGGAGATGGAGAAGGACCAAAAGTATCACCTGATAAACCTACACCAAGCGATACAGGAGTGGAACCTACCTTACCACCAAGAGTTTCAGAAAGCAGAGCAGGTGGAGAACCGCCAGAAGTTACCGAAGAGCCAGTCTCAGGTAAACCTGATGTACCTCAGCCTCCAGCAGAGAGAAAAAAAACATCAGCACCTCTAACGACACCACCAGTATCAGTTATGATCGAAATAATATCAGGATGGCGAGCTGAGCAATATAGAAGTGAGCATGACGGTACCGAGCCTCCACCAGATGAAGTGAGAAGATGGAAGAGAGAATATTTTCGAGTTGCAGGTGAAGAAATTCCAGAGGATTTGAACGTTCATCCTGAGGTACTAAGAGTTGAGCCGAAGGATTTTATGTTACAAGGAAGAGATGTGATTGAACAGCCAGCTTTAGGAGATAGGTTTCAACTGCCTTCAATAGAATTTATAATCTCAAAACGTACAGAATGGAGAAAAAAGTTATATAGAAATGATCATGAAGGAAAAGAGCCCCCTAATGATGTCGTTCGTGAGTGGATTGAAGTTGATTACGCGAAGGCTGGTAGAAAAGTCCCTGAAGGAATTCTACCCGGATCACCGACTACTACTGATGGTGATGCACAACAAACTGTATCAGCTCCACCCGGAGATGTAATACACCATCCTGGAGATGACACTGATGAGAGTATGGTCGACGAAACACCTCCTGCAAGGCCTGCTCTGAGTGTTGTGCCAGCAATTACACTAGAAGAGGGGCAGGAAGAAGTTTTGCCTGAAGCAAGGGGAGTCACAGCAGAATCAGGTCAACCATACGATCCTGCAGCAAAAGCTCAAGCATTAATAGGAGAATTCCAAAGATCAGCCGCAGATGATGAACCTGGTAGACGTTTGCTTAAATATGGTTATCTACTCAGTTTATTCAAAGAATTGGAATTACCTCCACCGGAAGATTTGGTTGAAGGATTCAGAGAGACAAGCACTTTTTTATCACAAGGCATTGGTGAATCACATGGAATAGGTGTTATTAACACTCAAATAAAGATGGCAAAACTAGCTGCAAATATTTCTCCAGAGAGTGAAAAAGCAGAGATGGACAAAGCAAGACAACTAATTGAAGTAGGAGAATTTGTAGAAGATGAATTTAGTATACCTGAACTAACAAGAAACGAGTTGCGCGGGAATATAGCTATTTTATACGCACAAACCGGGTATATCGATACAGCGAGAGCAATAGCTGATCAAATGGATTATGTAGAATTTAATACAGGAGATAGTGACCTTGATGGCATTCTTCGGAGCAGTTTGGTAGAAATACAGGCTTCTATATATACAGCAATGTTACATAGGGAGCGTGTTGACACTCCGATTTTCTCTCCTGGAGAAGAATCACTAACATTGGTGGATGCCGAGGAACTTGTTGGTTCTTTGGAAAAGAAAACAAATCCTGAAGACAATATTAGTCGAGATGCATTACTTAAAGCATTAGCAGATCGCTACATGGATGAACCTTCAGCTAGTCACTATCCACAAGCAGAAGCACACATACTTGATATTTCTGAAAGTGATATGGCACTCATACAATTATTTCAGTTAGGGAGGACTTATGCAGCTAATGGGGATAAACTAGGTGTTGCCAGGATACAAAATGCATATTTGGCTAGAATTGGGAAAAGCACAGATGCTGTAAGAAGTTTTACTTTAGATGAATTTTCTCGTGTTATAGTTGACGGATATATGGAAGCAGGAGAAAAAGCTATGCAAACGGGAGATACAACTAAAGCCGAGAGAGATGTAACTAATGCTATGGATAAAATTAGAACGATAAAAGACCCACAGGAAAGATCGATTGCAGCAAGAAATGGATTAAAATCATATGGTATTTTAACTGATGCTGATAAAAATGAATTATATGAGATTATCGGTGAAACGCGTAGTGAATTTCGTACTATGGCAATGCAAAATTTAGCGGATATCTATACTGAAGATCCACCTCCTGCTGCTGAAAAAGAAAGACTAAATGCGGAAATCGATGCGAGTGCTGTCTCAGTAAGAGCTGATAGAACTCTTTCGCCTGAAAAAAGACAAGAGTATTTACTCGATCTAGCAGTTGCACAAATTGATATAGGGGGTAACCAATTATTCCAAACAGTTAAAGAAGAGATTGGAGAATCAGTATTAAGTGAGTATGTGTATCATAAGCTTTTTGAAGGTCAGGTAAAAACTGGTGACACTGAGGGTGCTTTACACACATTGGAGGATATTAAAGTTACTGATTGGGATATAGATGTGATACGGGTTTTACCTGCAAATGAAACACTATTTACAACAGTACAAAATAGACTCATTTCACCAGAAACTAAATTAACTGATAGTCAACGAGTAATATTACTTCGATCTCTCGTTGAAAAACAAATAAGCTATGGAATGGATACTGAGGTAACGTTAAGGGCGTTTGAGAATATTGTCCGAAATCTAGAAGGACCAAGAAAAGATGCATATATGATACAACTTATCCGTCTGAGTGAACAAAGCGCAAGGAATACTCAAGAATAGACATTTTCATTGTGATGAGCTTGTATTAATATACTATCCTCAAGCACCTAGTGAAATAGATTTGCAATTTTTTACTACCAAAAGTGTGATATTTTAAAAAGCGTGAAATTAAGAAAAACCAATTGTCCTGATATGGAATCTCCTAGTAATTTACAAAAATTATTGCTGTGTTATAATATAGGCTCTTATGGGGATAGAAAATGTCAGAGGAAATTCTGAAAGAAGAGTAACAACAAATAGAGACTCAGGCGGGTGGAAAGAATTGTCACGAATTGGACCTATACCTAATGTTTTATCCCCAACAACAGCCTTAAATGGAGGAATAATTGAAGATAATGGTGAAAGAGCAGAAGTATCTAGAACTTCGGGTGCTGCTCGATTGTTAAGTGTACGGGTTGCTCGATTTGTACAGGATCGTGTTCAAACACCATGGGATAACCCGCAAAGACGCATGCCCCTTGATCAATTAGAAGAGCGACGTCAAAATGCTATTTCACTCGTCAGAGAACCTGTAACTACAATAGCTGAAGCAGTTGCTAACCATACACAACTCATGAATGAGCTCACCCATCCAGATGTTGCTAAAGTTATGCAGGTTGTTGAAGGAGAAATGGAATCACAGTATAATACGTTCGGTTTTACAGGTGCAGGGCTTGTTCTTGTAGGGAGTGGTGCATCAGGTGGCATGCTTGTTAGGGATGCATTGGGAACATATGTACAACCAAGTTCGAAAAATAAACCTGCTGATCTTGATCTTGTATTTTATTCAGGGAGAGGTCCGACTCCGACCAGAGATCAATATGCAGCAATTGATAAAAAAGTACGGAAAATTGTTGATGAAATTCCAAATGTTCGATTATCAGTATGTGATTATATAAATCCTTATATGCATCACAGAATCCCACCAAGTGTTGATCATTTAGTAGAATTATTTACATGGCCAAATTTGTCCTATTCAGGATTACATAATTTGCATAGTCATGAGTACTTATTACCTTCTTATCCAAAAACGGTAAGTACTCATAATTTAACAAATTTTTTATCTGCGTTAACTATAACAGCCCAAGAAAGTGGCGAAAGTAGATGGGCAGAAGTGACAGGAATAATTAGAAGTGAGGCTAGAGATAGGATTAGGCCAACGAGAGAGAAATTTTTTGATCCATTTTTTGAATCATCGGTAAGTAAGAGTGCATATAGAGAATTAATTGTATCTGTAAGTGCAAAAGCAGTTGATGAACAGGTAAGTAAAATCCTCGCGGTAACGGGAGGAAAGATGGTATAATATAGGCTTATATGGGTGTTGAATTTTCAGGAGGTCAAGATAGACCAAGTTATCCGGTCCCACCAAGTCGATTGGGAGCTGATGGTCTCCGACATCTTGGGCCAATTTCCTCTACTCATGAACCCACACGTGCCATTCTACGTGGAAGAGATAGCACTCCGGGGATCAGTGCTCCTCAGGCATCCTTAACTCCTGCAGAACCTGAAAAGCCCCGGGAAACCTCAGATACACCTCCTCCGACTACAAAACCAGCAGATCGAGGAGTCATTTTTGAAACACAAGCACAGGAACCCGCACCTGCTTCATCTCCACGGCGAGTAAGAGCAACGGGTATTGTGGAGCGTTTTGAATTTCCTCCAGAAGTTATGCGTGAAGTTGCCGCATTACCCAAGCTCAAAGCGATACTTACCGGTCGTGAAGAAGTGCACGGCATAACTATTGACCCGAGTACAGCAAAAGATTTAGATGATGGACTTGGTGTGGTAACAGAACCAGCAAATACACATACGTTACAAGTATCAGTATCAGAGGTCTCCGCTGTTGTTCGACCGAATACAGCTATTGACGTAGAAGCTGAAGCAAGAGGCTTCACGGGGTATCGAGGTAGTGATACTGTTACACCTATGCTGCCTCGTCCATTGTCAGCATCCCGTTTGAGTTTATTACCTGGACAAACAAGACCAACACTGACGTTGCATGTTCCATTTAATGATCGTGATAAAACCTCGATTACCCAAACGGCATTTACGAGTGCAGGACGAATGAGCCCTAAAGAATTTAGTGAAATACTCAAAGATCCGAGTCATCCCCGTTTTGGAGAAGCTACATTACTCAGCTCTGTAGCGGATGCACTTGAAAGAGACCGATCAAGAAAAGGATCGTTAGTAATGTATGATTCTCAAAGCGGATTAGCCACTGATGAGGATGGAAATATCATTCAGGTTGGTCAAGATATGACAGGATATAAAATCGTTCAAGAGGCAAAAATAAAATTAAATACTGCTTTTGGTAAGTATTTGGCACGTCATGGTTTACCAGCACTCTACAGGAATCAGCATGGATTAGTACGTGATCCGGATTCAGAAGATATAAGAATAATATATCAAAATGCAGCAATGAATAAATCTGGAGAGCCACTAGACGAAGTAAATGATAGGTTACAAGTCCTTTATGGTAGAGCTTCATTCGGCGTAGAACCAGAAGGACATATGGCCATGGGTGTTGATGCTTACGCACCTGGAGGTATTGGTCTCAGACTTCATGCGAGTTTGGTGAATCAAAGAATAGTTATAGCTCATATGCGAGGTGAAGAGTCTCCCTATACACCTGACCAACTCGATAAAATGGCACGAAGATTAAATTCTCAAACTACAAATGAAAAAATACATACGAAAAAATTTTATGTCGCTGAATCCAAAAGAGAAGTAGCTAGAGTGCAAAAGCAAAAAGACTTAGGATCGGTAGATCCAAGTTTATTTACGAGAGTTGTTAGGGATACCTCTCGTGATGGAGTTATTCCGGAAAATGTAGGAGTAGAAGTGCAAAGGAGACTAATTGATGGTAGATTATCAGTATATGATCAGTATTTGATTTTACGAGGAACGGTATTGGAAGATGGATCCGTTGCAAGATTAAAATCAGATGTCCTTGCGCATATCTATGAAAATCCCCAATTAGCACCTCAAATTGTTCAGTTAGGAGAGCAACGTGGAGTATGGTCTGCTCCAGAATTTACAACACAGGAACATGGATTAGCGTATGAACCGCAATCTACCACTTCTGCAACTATGCAGATAGGTGATACACCGATGACCTCTGACCAAATCACAGCTCATTCTCAAACTAAATCTGAACAATTAGCGTTATGGAATGTCCTTTCGAAAATTTCTCAAAGCCCTGTTGAAGATGTTTCACAAGATAAATATACCACAACAGATTTAAGGAAAAAACTCAAGGAAATGTGCAAAACTAAGTCATGGAATCCTCCGAATTATGAGGTTACACAAGAAGGGCCACCAGATAACCCATTATTCAAAGTTACCGCAAGCGTCACTTTTGGAGATGTGACACTTCAATCACATGAATTTACAGGATCCAGTCGAAATCAAGTTGAAACTGCTGCTGCAAAAGATGTTCTCAAGCAGGCACGAAGTCATATGCCAAATAGGGAATACGAAAATATCATTTATTCAAATGTTCCACGAAGAGATAGACCTGTACATGTTAATCAAGGAAATTATCTCGAAGCTTTGCAAACGTTAGCGAGTCGTCAAGGATGGGAGGAACCACACTATGAAATAACAGAGGTTTCAGGACCTGAAAGAAAATTTACATGCACTGTTCGTATTACCATACCGGGTGAAGAACCAAGGGAATACACCGTAGGTGGAAGCTCTATCAAAAATATCAAAAAGTTAGCTGCGCGAAAAGCTTTTAGAAACATGTCTCCCCAAAATTCAGCTAGCGAATAATTCAAAAAATATAAGTATCCAAAGATTGTAATATAATTGTTTGTTTAAATGAGTACGCGTATCAAAAACTTTTTGAAGGTCAGGCAAACTGGTGCAAGCCGTGACGCTTATCGCCTTTAGCTCACCCGACTCTATGTTATATGCTCACGCGTAGTGAGAAATAACCTACGTCGTGTTATAATACGTGGCATTATGGCAGTTGAAGGGCAAGGAGGAAAAAGAGGCTTAGATGGACAAACTGGGAATTCGGGAGTGGGAGGTACCCGTCCGACTATAGATTCTGGCATTCGGAGAGTTGGTGTTGATTTAGGTGCAACTCCTCAAATTCCAGCGACGATTGAAACACGTAGACAACCAATTCCACCGGGCGGTTCTTTAAAAGGGAGAATTTATCCTACAGCTACAGCAGAAGGTCCACGAAATGGTGGAGATGGAGAAGGACCAAAAGTACCACCTGATAAACCTACACCAAGCGATAAAGGAGTGGAACCTACCTTACCACCAAGAGTTTCAAGAAGCAGAGCAAGTGGAGAACCGCCAGAAGTACCAGCTGATCCAACCGGATCACCCGCTAAGCTGGATGCTGATATAACACCACCAAGAAATCGTCCAACTCCACGTGATATACCGAAGAGGAGACGAGTTCTGGGGGGAGATAGTAGAGATCAAGGTAAAAAAGAAAATCTACCTGAAAGAACCAAAGAAGGAGTACGAGGAGCAGTGGTTGATAGACTATCTGATACAACAGGGCGTTCGCCGAGGGAGGTACGTGAACGATTAGCGAGACCATCTAGGGACGAAGTTGTAACCACTGACGCAGGGGGCGTTCAAGGAAGATATGTTCAGCAAAAAGGAGAACATGTACCGACTGGGAAAGAAGTGGAGGAACGAGTTGGGGATGCTCTCACTGAGCTGAATAAAAAAGGCCAAGGTATAGTCCCAGAAAAACCAGCAAAAATTTTTGTAATGACAGAACCAACTGACGATGAAGGGTCAACACTCAGAGTAACTCTAACAGATGACGGAGGAAGGAAGCATATCGTGAGAAAATCTGTAGGAGTAATACTCACAGGCTTACCGATCGATCCAGATAAAGCAATGAACCGTGGACAAGTAGGAAAGTTATTTGAAGATCCTAGAAGCACTGTCTCTTCAGCACGTAAAATAGGAGTAGTTAGAGAACTTATAGCAGAAGCAAGTTCCGTTATTTCACAAAGCGATTTACCTTACAAAATCGTGAAAGTAGGGAAACATAATCCTCGATATTATCTCACTCACACAGATCAAGGTGAACCAGGTGATGTTGGTAACAATCCTGATACTAGAAATGAAAGAATAGATGAAACAGTACCTAATATTTTATATGATCCACTTGATGAGCCTATTGCGCTTGGACCCAAAAATGTAGTAGATGCTGGGAAAGATGACCGTATACAGCCCTTGGATATTAGCCCTCAAGCAGGAGAAATAACTAGAGATAAACCAACATATCGCGAAAAATTAGACAGTGTACAAATATGGACTCCATTAGAAAAAGAACCGGGTGATAGATTATTGGAGCCTGATTTTGATTTTCAAAATCCATATTTTCTTACTGTAAATGAACATGGATTGTATGCAGTTCACAGACGACCAATGCATGAACCGAGGTCAATTGTATGTATGGATGAAGGTGTTGTGCCACCTACACCACAGGCAATCCGTTTACCTGGGCCATCCCCATTGTTTGCTGATGAAATAACCAGACTAAAGGATTTAGAAGAAAAAGGTGACGTTGTTTTTGAAGGTGTTTATAGTCATAGAGGATGTGGTGCAGCGGCGTTGGAAATCGACGCAATGGGAGAAACTGGCATTATTGATCCTGAGAAAGCTGCTCAAGCCTTTGCAAAAAAAATATTCGCCCCCAAATTGACAGATAGCACCCATGATGTTCCATATAAAGGTCATCTTCCTCTTACTAAACGCCCTGAAGACAGACATATAGCATCTGTGTTATATATTGATGGGAGACAAAGTGGTTTGGACATTTCCCATATGACCGACCTTCCTACTGGATTTGTAGTAAGTGGAAGAGAATTAGGATCAAGACGTACAATAGAATATGGAGATTTGGCTCTCACAATTGCTTTTGGTGCTCATGGAAGAGGTTCTGAACTTACACAAGAAACACCATTTCACATAGTAGGAATCGCAGAGAATGAAGGTCAAGCAGATGCATTGCAGGGGCAACTTAATGGACTACGAACAAGCCAAGGAGAAAAGGCAAACAGGATTGTTACTCATATAATCCTGCCATAAAACCGATTGTAATGGTATAATTGTATAACGCATGAACTATCGCACAACTGGCACATCTGATCTGAAGGTTTCTGAGATTTGTTTAGGGACGATGAATTTTGGGGAGCAGGTTTCAGAGAAAGACGCACACGAACAGATGGATTATGCCGTGTCGCGCGGGATTAATTTTTTTGATACTGCAGAAATTTATCCGATTCCGCCAAATGCAGCCTCACAGGGACGAACTGAAACATATATTGGAAATTGGCTCAAAAAAAGCGGCAAACGTGATGAACTCGTAATTGCTTCAAAAGTAGTAGGACGTGACGAGGCACATTCATACATCAGAGGAGGAGAAACCCCACGTTTTGATCGCAAAAATATAAGAATTGCTATTGAAGGTTCACTGAAACGATTACAGACTGATCGTATAGACCTCTATCAGCTCCATTGGCCCGATCGTGTAACCAATTATTTTAATAAAAGAGGATATAGACATGATGCTGATTTTAAAGATGTTCCACTCGAGGAAACATTAGGTGCTTTAGCGGAACTGATAAAGGAAGGCAAAATTCGCTATATAGGGTTTTCAAACGAAACTGCATGGGGAATTATGGAATGTTTCAGGCTTCATAGAGAAAAGGGGTTGCCACGAATTCAAAGCATTCAAAATGCTTATAGCCTTATTATGCGTGAATATGAAACGGCACTGGCTGAGATCAGTATGCGTGAGAAGCTCAGTTTACTAGCGTATTCTCCACTCGCATTTGGCGTTTTAACTGGTAAATATCTCGGAAGTACGTATCCTAAAGGTTCTCGTTTCGAATATGCAAAAGGGAGAAATGAACCACGATATAATCCAAAACACGCCCAAACAGCAATCGAAGCCTACGTCAAACTCGCCAAAAAACACAAACTTGATCCAGCACAGATGGCAATTGCATTTGTAAATACGCGGGAATTTGTCACAAGCAACATCATTGGCGCCACCAGTTTGGAACAATTAAAAACAGATATCGACACAATAAATCTCAAACTTTCACCAGAAGTTCTTGAAGAAATTGAACAACTACATCTCATTTATCCTAACCCAATAACGTAGCATGTTCGGCTGCTATAAAAGCTTCAAATGTTTGCTCGAGCGTTTCGGTTTGGCTCCATCCGATTGATCTCAACCGCGTATTATTACCCCAACTTACCGTAGGAATTCCAGCTAGGTCACCACTGTTAATTTCAATTTCAGCACCTAATACCTTACCTAATGTTTCAAAATATTCTTTTACCGTTGTTGGTTTTCCACTACAAATATTAAATGTTCCTCTTGTCGTTCTACCTGCAAGAACGACATTTGCCTCAGCCCAATTTACAACTCCCTGAACATCAATGCCGCTCTCAGGATTTGAAATGTTTACACTCAAAGGCGCCAACGGATCTGATAGATGTCCAGCTTAAAAGCTCTCGAGCTTTCCTTCCAAGGAAGCCTTTTGATTCAGGGCCAACATGGGTGAATACTCTTGCCTCAACAATAGTTAAGTCATCAAATTCTCCAATCAATTCGATATCCTTTAGCTTTGATTTTACATATGGATTTGGATCATCAATTAAGAGTAGAGGATCGCCCTCCGTCAGTTCACCGTCACCTTTGTAAACGAGCGATGATGTAGTAACGACAATGGGTGATTCTGGCACATTTTTTTTAACTGCAGTTAGTAAATTCCTAGTAGCGCGGTTGTTATTGTCCACGGTTACATCTTTTCCATCTACAGAAGTAGGTGCGGGAAATGCTGCTAAATGTATAACATGTCCAGGTTTATATTCATCTACTAGTGCGCTAATGGCTTCTGGATTTGTTAGATCAGCTTCATGTATCGCAACTGTTGGATGTGCTTTATGTATTTTTGAAAGGCCATCTGGATTGCGTCCCACAACAATCAGGCCAGATTGAGTGGCATGCATTTCTGGCACAAGTCTCTTCACAAGAGCTCGTGCAGCAAATCCTGATCCCGTTATCAATATATTGTCCGGTGTTCGACTCATTGAGATATTATACTATAAGACTATTAAGAGTGCAATCAAATATATATTATTGTTGTGTTTCGGGAAATTCAAGGACTATCAAACGTAGTGGGATAAAGTGAAGATAATTTATGATTTAACAAGAGTCAAATTTGAGCGTGTGCGAACACGTGATATAGAAGCAAAGACTTGTGGGAGCACTGTTTCCTCAGGTGCTTGTTCCACTGTTCGATCAATTGCACTATCAAATACCCGATTTAAAGCCTCATGTACTCTTCTTCTGTGTATACGTTGATCTTTAGCAGGGTCCGTTTGATATTGGTCATGATCTGCCCTGTTTTCCGTAGGATCAATAATTCTATCAACTTCCGGAAATACTGAAACTATTGCTGCTGCTTTTGCATTTGCGGTTACATCTATTGTTCCATCTCTTTCTTCCACTAACCCTGCAGCTATTAGTTCAGATAATCCAGTCTTAATATTCTGCTCAATTCCTCCCACGATTAACGGTTGCACTACTAGAGAACGAGGTTCAACTGTTTGTATTCTTCTTCCTAAAGTATGAAGTCTTAAACTAGTAAGTTCAGGTTGTCTACGTGCGCTTCGTGATAAAACTTGGTCAGCGATGATAATTGCATGCACAATTTCCGCAACTGGACTAATATTCTTTGGAACTCCCGGCATGTGAGCTTCATATGGGTGTGTTTTAAAAGAAGTAATTCGTGGATCTTTAACTCTTGGCAATTCAGTTTGTGCACTCATATCTTAAAGTAAGTTGTAAAAATGCAAATATTAATAAACTGTTTATTAATATTAAATAATTAAAAATTATTATAAATATAAAGCAAAATATTTGTATGTGATCTGCATCACTTTGCTATAGGTCTTTCAGTTGTCGATGAGCAACAACGTTAATTCATGCACGATTGTACTATAGAGTAGGTTTTTTGTTACATAAAACTGTTCACAGTTGACAAGCCCAAATAACAACGTTTATAGTTAAGAGAGAAAGTTATGCCTGCCAAGACAAAAGAAAAAAAGAATAGTACACCGCGTAAAAAAGTACTTCGGTTTAAACCCAAAATTAATCTGCTTAAAAATCTTAATGCTGTGTTTCTTGTAGCGGGATTTGCAGCCTCACTAATTACCATCGTTGCACTTTCGAGCAATGGACACAAATATGACATTCGTTCACGAGGGCAGGTTGTACCAACAGTTACAGTGACGATAACACCTTCGGTTGTACCGTCCGTAACACCTGAGAGTTAAATTAAAGCGTGTAGGGAGTTTCGTGTTTGAAGTTATTTCTTTTTTTCCATGCAAGAATTTTTTCAGCGTTCGTAAAACCTTTAGCTAGTATTTCCTCAACGGAAAGCTTTTCTTCAAGAGATAGATAAAGCACCATATCTGCTTCTTTATAAGTAAATCCAAATTCACCTTCGTCAGTTTGTCCGTGCCAAAGTCCTGCTGTTGGTTGTTGATTTATAATACTTTCAGGAATTCCTAAATATTTCGCAAGTTGAAATACTTGTGTTTTATAAAGATGTTCAATTGGTTCGATATCTGATGCCTGATCTCCAAAACGGGTGAAATAACCAAGGATGTTTTCAGATTTGTTTTCAGTGCCTACAACCATGGCTTTATTTTTCTTTGCAAGGTCATAAAGCATAATCATACGCATTCTTGCGGCAATATTTCCGCGCCTGATTTTTTCATCAGTATCGTCATCAATTTGTAAAATATTTGCCGCAGCATCAACAGCTTCTTTGATGGAAAGTAAATAAATATTCTCTTTAGGCATATTCTGTTCGTCTAAGACTTCAGCGATTTGGCTAAAAACGGGAGCTTCGTAAAACAAATGGGCGACAATAATATCTTCAAGAGGTAAAACTTCTTTAAGTAAAAAAAATGAAGTCGTTGAATCAATTCCGCCTGATAAACCTATGACAGCCTTTTGTACACCTTGTTTTTCAAAGGTTTCTTTCAGAAAGGTGACTATTTTTTGTTTTTCCAGCTCTTGATTAATGTCCATAAAGAGTATGAGTTTTTATATATGCGTCTATCTGTTCAGGCACAAAGAGCTCAATTGATAAACCAGCTTTTACGCGTTCACGAATACGTGTACTGGAAATATTGGTGAGTACCAGATTTTTGTCATGTAAAACAATAACATTTGTCGGGATGGTTTTCAAGTCCAGCGCTTCTTTTACCCGTTCTTCAAATTCAGGCAAAATCCATTCACGAGGGAAGAAAACGAAATTATGATTTGATACAAGTTCCTGCCAATCCTTATACTTTTGAAAATGTGGCAACTGATCACTGCCGGTTATCCAGTAGAATGTGTCATTTGGGTTTTCACTTTGTAAAGTTGATAGCGTATCAATTGTGAAGCTTGATTTGTTGCGTTTAATTTCAAAGTCAGAGACTCTTATAAATTCGCTTTCAAGAAGCCTGGTCATTGCCTCTCTATGACTTACCGAAGACATTTGTTTATGAAATACTTCATCTTGTTGCGATTTCTCAAAAAGCGGCATGAGCCAAACCTGATCGAGTCCCAATAGTTCCTTTACCTGCGTAGCGATAAAGATATGTCCCAAGTGAGGAGGGTCAAAACTCCCTCCGAGAATTCCGATTTTCATGAATTTATTGTAGCATAGTGGTTTTTCGTCAGCATTTTGTCTTGTTCTCTGTGTCTAGCAGGAGTACAATGCTGCTGTTATGGCAAGATTAGAAGGTCAACCTATTTCTTTTATACCTCATAAACCAAGAGAAACAATGTTTCGCCCTGATGGGACAATTGTTGATACAACAACTGAAGAACTACATCCCACTCCAGATGTACACGTCAGTCGTGCAGCGTTTTCGGAGTCAGATCATGTCATTGTAGCTATGGAAGAAGGCGTTCCTGTTGTTTTTGCTGCAGCCAGTGAGGAAAGTGGTGTGACATTGCTTGAACGACCGAATGCTGCAGTCGCTGCTGCTCATTGGAATAGAGGTGGAGATGGACATGATACTATGGTTTTATTCTCGATGGGTGCAAATATCGGTGCAGCCAGACGAAGAGCGAGCTCAATTAAATCCCGTCGGGCAACAGAACGGGATGCCATTGCTCGTCTCATTGCCATACAAGGATCAGCAACAGGTTCTCAAATGGCAAATGAAGCAGCGCGGGTGCGTGACGAGGAACAGTATGGCAAAAAAGTGAGCATTGATGTTTCAATTATTGAGCCTGATGGCACACGTACACGTTTACGAAGTGAAGGGAGAAAAGACAGAACGAATGTTCTAGTTGTTAACAAAAAAAACAAGCAAGACTTGAAAAAAGAAGCGGATGTCATAGATTTGGCGAAGGTTAGGAAAGAAAAAGCTGTTGAACAAAAAGAAAGTGAAATGCCGGAAGATGCACTCGTTGAAGAAGTATATGAAGATCCTGCAAAATTAAAAGAACAGGAATTACGCGAAAAACGTTTAGTGACAATTCGAAAAGAATTAACCTCTTTGGAACAGGCAGCTTAGTCTTGTGGTTTAGCGGCTAGTTTATAATAACTTGTTTTGGTTTTGCCGAATTTTTGCAAAATTCCTTTTTTGACAAGTGAAGCAAGGAGTGAATGCGACTGCTGCCTGGTGACTTGAAGGTTTTCGGTGATATCACTTGTTTTAATTGCTTTTTTCTCAAGGACAATTTGTAATACTTCTTCTTCTCGTGCAGTAACTAGAACGCGTTTTTCGCCTGTCACATCATCAACGGCGGTGTTCTTGAGTTGATTAATTCTGCCGATTGCTGCTTGTAGAGAATTGGCGATTCCTTCCAAAAAATATTCGAGCCAATCTGTTTCTTCACCAGAATCAGCTAGATGCAGCGTATCTGAATAAAGTGAGCGATCGACATCGTAATAATCATCGAGGATAAAAAATTTGGCTACTTCATAATGTTTCAGTAATAAATAGTATGAAGTGAGAATTCTTGCCAAGCGGCCGTTGCCGTCAAAAAACGGATGGATATACACAAAATGATGATGCATAACACCAGCTTTTATAAGCGGATGGGTTTGGTCATCAGCCATAAGCCAGGTAAAAAGTTCAGTGAGCGCTGCTTCAATTTCTTTTCGAGTGTGGAAAGGAGGATTATGTTTAACGACAACCTCAGTTTCTGTCCTATGTCCTACAAAAACGCCGCCATCTCTGAATTCTCCAATATCTTTTTTCTCAATATCCATCATGAGTTCACGGTGTAATTTTTTTGTGAGTTCTGGTGTGATGGGTTCCTGTTTTTTTGCGAGTCTGAAAATCGTGGTCAGGACAGAAAAATAGTTTTTTACTTCCTTTTCTGATTTAGTAACAGGAATTTGGTCTCCCAAAATAATGTTGGTAACATCAAGCGGAGAGAGGGGATTGCCTTCAATACTTGTTGAATGATGCGTTGCGAGAATTTGGTTTTCCTGGGAAAGTTTGAGTGAAATAGAAGGAATAAGTTTCTCAGCCGTCAATTGACCATACAAACGCTCGATAGTCGTTAATTCATTGATAAGTTTTAAAGTGAATTGATATTTAGGTGAAAACATGAACTCGAGTATATCATAGCACATTTTATATGTCAATATATATGTAAATATATATGTAAGCATAAATACTTTTATAATTTGGCACACGGACGGTTTTATAGTAGTATTATTTACATATGGAATTCTCCTCAGAGGGTGCTACAAGGGAAATAGGTCCTCCAATTCAGACTCCTGAATCCCTGGTTAATTTTGAGCCAGAAACTACAGAATTATTACGAACGAATTTTCAAAGTTATTGGAGAAAACAGCGCAGCAGAATAGCCCGTGAAAGATTTAAAGTTCTTGATAATCCACAAAGTGCATTTGAAAGAGAAGTAGACTTTTTTACAAAAGTTGTAGCAAATGTAAATAAATCTGTAGAAGATAACCACGGAGGTCCCACAGTAGTATTATTTGATGTAGATGAGGCAATTGGTAGAGTTGCAGATACTAATTCACCAATTAAAATTGATGGTTTAACAGGGAGACCTATGAGTGAGCTTACTCCTGAAGAAAATGAAAGACTTGCATCACTATATATGACAGATGAATATAAACGTTTCTATTTAAGGCCTGCATTAGCAGTAACAGTAAAGTATTTAAAAGAAATACATGGTGAAAATGTCCAATTTGGTATCTTATCAACAAAAGCGCAAGAAGGACTAGATCTATTTCTTACTCAAAAGCTAGAAAGCGAATGTCCTGGAAAGTTTGAAAGAAATCTTATAATGAGTTCAAAAGATGGTCCAGCAATTAACGCTCTTATACCTGAAGTTCTCGCAAAAATAGATGAAGCAGATGAGGCTGGTGAACCAATTACATTCGAGCAAGCACTTAGTGTATTTTCATCACGAACAGGAGAACAATCTGCAAATGTAGATTATGATTTAAATACCATTGTTCCAGAAAGAATTATAAATATGGATCTCATTGGAAGCGTAAATCAACATGGAGAGGTACAAAGGTATGGTGTTTATGATTCTAAACTATTCATGATGATGCGATTGTTAGAAAGATATCGACAAGAGGGTGCAATAGCTATGCAAGCAGGAGTAACTACAGAACCACCTGAAGTGACTCTTATGCTCTTTGATGATGCAGTACAAGAACTTGCTTTAGGAAGAGATCAATCACTACAGATTCATAAACTCGAACGCTTCCGCTTACCAGATGATTATCACTAAACGGTATTAGTATGTCTTCTTTGGAGATATTCTAATAGTCCGTCTTGTAGTTGTTTTTCACCGTTCCAGAGGACGATATTATAGCCTTTGAGAAAGCCTTCTGGGTTTTCTTTTCTGAAATCAATTGCACGTACATTTGGATCCACAGCTTCACACATGTGTCTATCTGAACCTCCGCGATACTGATCAAATTTATCTCCCCAAATTTCTATGTGATTTGGATCTACAAGATCTTGTTTGGTGAGTCCAATACTTGCAAGAACATGGTCATTTTCGAGCAGATGAATTATTGAATTAGTTTTTGAGACACCTTTTAAACCTAAATCTAGGGCAAAAACGCCGCCTAATCGTGGTGTAACTGGCAATTTTGCTTTTTTTAATAATTCATCAGCTCTTTCAAGTACGGGTATTCTTAAATCGAGAGCTCCATGAGTAAGTGGCACAGCAGTTTCAAGTGCAGCTTCTTGTTCTGGTGAAAGATCGTAAGCATTTACCATTTCAAAAGTAATTTGAGGTCCTCGATCTTCAAGCATAACTGAGAGCGGGTCATTACCTGCTTGAAATTTAAAAGATGACACAGGCATTGCAGGATAAATTTTTAATTGAAATTCCCGTACAAGCTGTTTGATGATGTCCCGCCATGTTTGTTTCTGCTGTGGTGTCATAATTTGATCGTAGAGGCTATAAAATGGTTCATCGCGTAATTGACCGTTTTGAGTGAATCCGACTACTTCAGCGCCATTACAATGGCTTATAAGTATATGTTTTCTTAGTTTTGCAGGAATATGGCTTGTTATACGCTCCAAAATCCTCGTGAGCCCTGCACCACTAACTAAAAAGAGTGAAATATTATCTTCGATTAACGAAGTAAGCTCCTCGATCATTTCCTGTCTTGCAGGCGTGTAAATATCAGCAATCGTTTCATCAACATCTGAGAGTATAAGTTTGACCTCATCGTTCCACATAATCAAATCCGTTTTCTTCATAATTTCTATTATAGCAGTGAATCAATGGAATGAATCTTGACTTCATATTAGTATTTGCTAATATAAATATATTCCTTATGGATTATCAATCGAAAACATGGAAAGACCTTTTTCTAATCAGCACGATCATGCTGTCACTTGCAATTCTTTTTCACGGTTTACTGGTCCATGGAAGCTCAAACACCTCACAGCAAATCGTCGTAAACCAAACAGCACCTAATGAGGATGGAACTTTTATCGTCAGTACAAAAAATGCACCTGTATGGGGTAAAAAAGACGCACCGGTTACAATTATCGAATTTTCAGATTTTGATTGTCCATTTTGCACCAAAGCATATAACCAAATTCTTCCTGAGTTAAAAAAAGACTTCATAGATACTGGCAAACTCAGATTTATCTATCGAAATGCGCCGCTTGAGATTCATACAAACGCCAAAACCAAAGCGACAGCTGCATTATGCGTACAAGCATTAAAAGGAGATGAAGCTTTTTACACATACCACAATCAACTCTATGAAAATACAGAAAATAAACAACCGGTTAATGAATTACTGACAAATTTAGCAAAAAATGAAAAAGTAAATCCAAATGAATTATCAAAATGTCTTAAAGATAATCAAACAGTTTTAGATCAAATTGAACTTGATATAGCAGATTCATACCAACTAGGAGCAAATGGCACACCGACTTGGTTTATAGGAAAAACGAACGAAAAAGGCGATATGATTAAAGGTATACGAGTTGTGGGAACTCAACCATATTCAGTTTATAGAATCTTGATAAATCAATTACTTGAGACATGAGAACACTAGCCTCCACTTTACTCATCGCAATTTTGTATTACGTTTTTTTCATTTTCCTCAATAATTATAGTCTTGTCTATAGTACAGTCGTTGCTCAGTTCCTAATGCATACGAAACTGAGCATTATATTTTCGCTTCTCACGGGAATTGGAACTTCACTGTCAGGTTTGAATATTATCATTCTTGGCATAGTTGCTGTGTTAACAGGTTTAAACAGTACGCTTCTTTTTCAGAATCTGAAAGTTATGAAATCATACGGCTCAATGAAGGTTGTAGTCGGCGGAAGTTCACTGTTGGGACTCGTGAGTACAGGCTGTGCCTCATGCGGTTTGCCGCTACTTGCATTTCTAGGTTTAGGAAGCAGTGTGAGTTTTTTACCACTCAAAGGCCTCGAATTATCTTTACTAACAATTATTCTCTTACTGACCTCAACTTTTTTTTTGATCAAAAAATTAAAAACCAAATCTTCGTGTGAGGTAGATTATGAAAAGTAAGATATCACTTCAGATTTCTTTTAAAATAACGACATCATTTCTTAGACATTACACTCTTCAAATACTTGCACTTGCGCACGAATAAGCCTATAATATGCCTCATGATAGAGAGTCGAAGATATGGGCAGGGAAATATTAAACCCAATAATTTTATGAGCCCACCAACTGAAGGGTTATGGTTGCCTATTGATGTACTCGTTTTGGAGCAGGAACAAGAAATTAATGTTCAAGCGGGCAAAATTGTGAGAGAAAGAAAATTATCTACAAGGCAAAATCCTTGTGAGCCAACATTGCGTGTTGGAAGTGAGCTAGAAATAATACTTTTTTCAAATAAAGTCGATCCTTACACAGGTTATAAAATACATAAATCAAGAAACTATAACTATGGTGACGAACATCTTGACAGCATGAAGAGATTCCGTAAAGCTATGGCTAAACCTGAAGATGAAGGAGGGCTAGGTTCTACTATTACAGGCGAAGGAGTATATGTTGGGTCACTAACAACAGAAATACGCACCCCACCCAGTACTACAGAAGTATATCTGCAACAAATTAATCGCATCAAACGTTGGGTGCAGGAAAATGCAGGGAAATACGATATTGATCCCACAATTATGAGTCAACATTTTCACATGTCACTTGTCGATCAATATTCAGGTGATAATCTTTTAACTGATGATCAGTTACGGGAAGTTGTCATGAAGGGCCTTTTTGACATATATCATCGAGGATTACCATTTCTCCGATTACCTGAACTCATTGAAGGTGAATTAGTTTATGACATGAATGGGAGAGAGAAGAAAGGTGTTCGTGAGAAAGGTCTCGATAGTCCTCAAAACCCTTTACGTCTTGAGGGTCGAATGAATAATTCTGATTATGCTGCAGATCCATCACTCAATTTACTTTTTAATCTTGTTGGCTTTAGAAGGGGATTAGAACATTACGATAAGCATCAATTGATTGATCAAGATAATCCACTTGGAGATACAGATATTCCTTCAGTTGCTGGATTTCGTTTTGGTCATGGGATAACTACCTATCAACAAACTCTCGATGAATTTTTTTTGGATGAAGTTATTGCTGCCACTTTTCCTAAAAGTATACTTGACGTTCTTTACAAAACAGGAAGTATGTACCCTGCAATATCACAAGGGTATCTAAGTCTTATTGAGGCACGAGAAAAAGTAAATAAATCACTAATTGGACTTACTGAACCAACGGTAATTTTTAAACTGTAACAGATACATCCAGTTCTTCATTTTCCTCGATTTTATTTTTACCGTATTACTATCGGTATGCATCATTGAAAAAAAATAGTTATTGTGATATCAATGGAGCATGTCGAAAATGGATACTGTTTGGCTTGAATTCGGACTCCTCGAAGATTTTATGTCAAAGGCTTTTCAAAAAATTGGTGTTCCCCGTAAAGACGCACAAATTTGTGCTGATGTGTTAATAACTGCAGATAAGAGAGGAATTGAATCTCATGGTATCAATCGATTTAAACCAATTTATTATGACCGAATCAAAGCAGGTACCCAAAACCCAAAAACAACATTTGAAATCGTAAGACAAACACCCACAACTGCCGTTATTGATGGACACAATGGAATGGGAATGGTCATTGCTAAAAAGGCGATGGAGCTTGCAATCAAAAAAGCAAAAAAGTACGGTATGGCGATGGTTGCGGTTAGGAATTCGACGCATTATGGTATTGCAGGATATTATCCGTTAATGGCAACTAACGAAAATATGATTGGGGTTACCGGATCAAATGCGAGGCCATCGGTTGCTCCGACTTTTGGCGTTGAAAATATGCTTGGAACAAATCCACTTGTCTATGGTATTCCAAGTGATGAAGCATTCCCATTTCTTATAGATGGTGCTACGTCTCTGAGTCAGCGTGGAAAAGTAGAAATATATGCCCGAGAAGGAAAACCTATCCCTCCAGGTTGGGTGATTGGACTGGATGGGAAAACAAAAACTGATTCAACACAAATCCTTGAAGATTTAACAAAAGGGAAAGTCTCTTTTGTCCCGCTCGGAGGAATTGGTGAAGAGACTGCGGGTTATAAAGGATATGGGTATGCTACCGTTGTTGAGATTCTTTGTTCAGCACTACAACAGGGAAATTATTTAAAAATGCTTTCAGGATTTGATGCTACAGGAAATAAAATACCTATTCAGCTTGGACACTTCTTTATGGCTATTAATATAGCAGCATTTACTGAAATAGATGAATTTAAGAAAACAACAGGAGATATCCTTCGTGCACTTCGCGCTTCCCAAAAAGCTCCAGGAGAAGAGCGAATTTACACAGCTGGTGAGAAAGAACATCTCGTCTGGCTTGAAAGAAAAGACAAAGGCGTTCCAATAAATGAATCATTACAAAATGATATAAGTACCGTTCAAAAAGAACTCAAACTGAATAATTTCACATTTCCATTCTAAATGTATTCATCGCGTGCACACCTGAAATAGAGATATTCAAATACAATATTTACTTATTTTTATATTCTTTAAGAAAAGTTTCCGCAGTAACAATTTTAATTTTTTGAAATTCTTTTAATTCTAATAAATCTTTGTCACCTGTAATAATATATTGACATTTACCTTCCACTACCGCCTCTAAGACACGATTGTCATCAACATCCCTTACGACATTGATTGACGCTTTTGGATGGACAACTTCAAAAATTTCTCTAATTTCATGTTCAATAAAATTTATTTCGGCTTGCGATAGTAAGAATCTTTTTGACAATATTCCAGTTAGCTCTGAAAGTAGATTTGGTGAAGTAATCGCATTATATTTTTCATTCAGAGCAAAGTCATAGATTTCCCTAGGCTTTCCTTTGAAAATAATTGCTGAAACGAGAATATTTGTGTCAAGAACGATTCGAAGTTTTTTTGTCATGTCTATAATCACTAACAATTTTATTTATCTCCTCTTCACTAGTTATTCCCATTTTTTTAGCTGCTTTTTCACCTACTGCATAAATTTGATCCCAAGCACTTTTTCTTTCTATATAGCTTCTCAATGCTTCACGGATAAGTTCACTTCTGTTGCGAAATTCTTTTTTAGCTAAATCATCAACTTTTTTTACGAGTTCTTCAGGAAGAGCAATATTTAACGTTTGTGTATTCATATACATATATTGTATTAAGATTGTCTATCGATGTCAATAAAAGAGAATAACTATTCGAAAAATATCTGTAGAAAATATTGAATTTCTTTCTAAGCTATTTTGCACCTGGTACCCCATGTGGGACGAAGTTCGGACGTACTTATCCACATTGGGTGATTCCCCTGACAAAAGTAGACTCTTCTTAGCAATCGCACATTTCAAACAAAAGGAGGCTATATTACGAATTGGTAAAGAAGATTATATGCTACTGGTTCTGCTGATGCAATGTGATCTGATTTATATAATGAAGAAACATTTTATAAGCATTTCATAAAAGATGTATTGTAGGATTTTATTATTATATAATCTTATTATGAATGAACATGAAGGTGAAGATAGTACTTCTAGTAATCAACAAGAACAAATGGAGACTTCTGATGCTGCTAAAGAAAAGTCCAAGCTAAGAAATACTTTAGGTAAAGTAATTCAAAATGGAAGAAATAGGTTTGGCAAAGTATCTACTGAAGATACATCAAACCATGTTAGAAAACAAGTTAATAGTATTCCTGTCAGAACACATGAGGTCGATGGTCGATTATACTATGGTTATCCCTATGAATATAGTGGGTTAACTGAATATCGTGAGTTTACAATACCGGTAAAACTCACTGATGAAGCTACAACGGCGATCTTAGGAGTAGAAGGGTCTATAGTAGAAATAGGTGGTCCGTCGAAAGAAGGATATGATTTGCTTGGTAATAAGACAATATTAACAAGTGCCCCAATAATAACTGACTATCATTTTTTTTCAGGAGAAGGTATAGAACAGGTAGATGGTACCGCAATGCCTTATCAAGCTGATACTATCGGAATGTTTCTTATGAAAAATATGGGTGAGACGAATCTTGCAGAGTTTTGGAGAACAGAACGAGAGCATTTGTTTTATCGGATGAAGCAACAGGAACGATGGAATGCCATTGCTAAAGGAGAAATAGAAAAATTGATTGCAGATCCCACAGGTCAGCCTCGGTTTAATTTGCATGCAGGTATCTTAAAAGAAATGGAACGCACACTCACACCCGCTGGGGTTGTGCTAATTGAACACATAGGAGATAGAGGAATAGAATATGCAAGACGCTTAGGGTTTGAAGTTCTGGACCAAATAAAATTTGGTAACTCATATGATTGTGTTTTAAGGAAACCTACAGAAGAGTTAAAATCAGAAGCACTTCCTGATTAAATTGATAGATATGTTGTTTTTAGCGTAAACTTAGAGTTTCTATGAAATAATATTTTGTACCCCATGTGGAACGATATTCGTACCTATTTAACCTCAACGATTGATCCACAGAAGAAAAGTTCTCTCATTATTGTACTAAATAGATACAAAAATAAGGAGGGAAATAAATGAATATTTTGAAAAAGCTGTTTGTTAAGGATGCTCCTGTACAAGATATCTCTACATCTCAATTGTGTAACGAGATTTCCTTTTTCGATTGTATTGCAAAAGACTTATTGCAGGTAAAGAAATTAGTAATTATTGTGAGTCCGTGTATTACTACAAAATGAAGAAGTGATAACTTTAAATACGGTTGGTAATTTATGGAGTACTTACACATTTCTTTGAAAAAGCAATATAAATATGATATAGTATGCAATTATGTCTGAGCGTAAACCAATAAATTATTCAGAATATGCATTTGGAGGTAATATAGTAATTGCAAATGGAATAAAAGATGCAATGGGTGAGCAATTTGACTCTCGAGTTTTATCCACTGCAGCACGTGGATTAGGTACGCTAGCCGGTGGATTATATAATCAGGATGTAGCAACCGAAAGTTTATTTATCTCTCAACAAAGAGGTAAAAATAGACACGTGTCACCTTTTTTATGTCGATTAGGTATAAGACAATTAGGTTCCTCTCGCCCCCAATATTCTGAAGCAATCGAAGATGCTGGGCCACCTGATAAATTTCGAGAATGGAAAGGTAACAAATCGTGGGGAGATTGGTTAATGTTGCCAAGTCGACGTGGGGGACCAACTCGACCACAATTTGCCGAGATGCTGGAATGGAACTTGGCTACTATGATGCAAGAAAATGCAGAACGTAAGGACGAATTAGAAGAAATAGTGACAGATTTTCTTGCTAACACACAGGGAGCTGTAGATGAAGGGAGATTGTCACCAGAATATGGCCAAAAGGCTTTAGAAGTAGTTCCAAAGGCTCGGTTTGTTATCGTCGATCCTTTAAATCTCAATTATAGTGGTGGTTCTGCCCATCAGAACGAAGGACTTGCATTTTTAGCACGCGATTATGAACGAGATACAGCAATACATGAAACCACACATCTCGTTGGTGGATTCAAAGGGACTTTTTTGGATGAAGTTGCAACAAATATTATAACCCATGAAATCAATCCAGGATCATTACCAGAAGAAGAAATTTCAAGTTATGTTTTTATGGAAAGGGTAGTGCAAGGAGTTTTAGATAATGCCGGAGTAACACCCTTTGATGTATCAAGATTATATGTTGGCTCAGATAAAGATAAAAATACACAGAAACTACATGAACTTGTTAGTGAACGCTTAGGAAAAGATGAATTACAAAGGCTTGATAAACAGTTTGAAGAAAGAAGAAAATATTGGCATCCTCGCTGTCTGTTCAATTGGGATTTAGCCGTGATGTTAAGTGGACTTGAATTATTGAAAGATTCTGAGCCAGATATGAGTTTTGGCGATCTAGTACGAAGAGATTTACCTACTAAACTGTCCGCTGAAGATATTGCAGGTATAGATGAGTATATGAGCCTGATGAGGGATAAAAAATTACGAAGTATTGTAAAGGATATTTTTCTGAGAAAAGACACTTAATATTTATTTTTTAACCTAAAAACAATATAAATTATGGTGCACACCCTAAAGGGATTCGAACACATTTTTGAGGCCAAGTTGAATTACTATATTCATTCTTTAAAAAAAGCTAAAAATCTGAGGCTAATTTTTAACAAAAATATTTTGTACCCCATGTGAGACGAAGTTCGTACCTATCTGACCTCTGAAATTAAGCCTCAAGAGAAAAGTATACTACTTTCTGCTATTTCTTATTTCAAAAAGAAGGAGAAAGAGCAATGAATTGGTTAGGAAAATTGCTTATTTTCAACACTTGCAATATATTATGAAACCGTTATAATTATAATATATGCAAAAGACTATATTACAAGTTCCAATAACCCAAGATCTAAAATTTAATGCTGAAAAAGTAGCTCATGAACAAGGCTTTTCTTCGCTACAAGAAATAGTAAGGGTATTCTTATCGAAGCTTGCTGCCAATAAGGTAGAAGTTACTTTAGATAGTGTTTTTCTCTCTGAAAATAATGAAAATCGTTATAGTAAGATGACTGAAGACTTTGCTACTAACAAAAACGTCCATGTTGCGCAAAATACTGACGATTTACTTACTCAGTTAAATGAAAATTAAATATCATAAAGATTTTCTAAAGAACTACAAAAAGAGAATAAAACCACATCCGAAACTTGTTACGCAATTTACAAAACAACTCAATAGATTTATCAAGAATCCCAATGATTCTTCTTTACGCGATCACAAACTCATAGGGAAAAAGAAATCTTTTCGAGCATTTTCAGTAACAGGAGATATAAGAATTGTCTATACTATAGAAGCAGATGAAATTTGGTTATATGATATTGGCAGCCACAATCAAGTATATTAGTCACTATCATTATGTATAATTTTGCAGTTATTGTTTATTTAAGTGGAACCTATATTTGTAGCAACTGCTTCAGGTACTCTGCGGATAGATGAAGCGAAATATCGTGAGAAAAAGAAAAAATCTTCACTATTAAATGCAGTTGCGGATATGCGTCAGTTCTCATACAAAAAGTATATTGTTATAGAAGACGCTTAAAAGATATTACATGAAATAATAGGTTCTGCAAAAAATGATGGACTGGCTGTATCTGGAATCTTTGATTGCTGTTTAGCATTTTTAACACTCCAAGTATAATATTCACTACGTTTTATGATATAACTAATTTATGAAGAGGATAAATTTAAAAGACGTTGAATGGACTGGACGCTTTGCTCACCAAAAAGCAATTCTTTTTACAGAAGATGACTTGAATTCAAAAGGAAGTAAAGTTCAGGTGATTAAAATTCAGCCTGACTGTGTTATTGAACCTCATTTCCATAAAATTAGAACAGAAATCTTTGTTGTTCTTAAAGGAAAAGGGACTATTACTTTGGGTGATGAACATATTCAAAGTAAAGAGAATGATTTCTTCCTTTGCCAACCTAATACAGTTCATGCTTTTAAAAATAACTCGACTGTAGATTTTATTGTAGCTGTAATACGAACAAATGATACTGGAGACACAGATATGCTTTGGTTAAAAGACCAAAGTTAAGTTATTGTTAATCTCATTCTTCTATTTAAAATAAATCCATTACATACGCATATACTCGAAGAGATTCAGACTTTTTAGTTTAAAAAATGATTTTTTTCTAAAAAAGAGAATTTTAGCCTTGTGTACCCCTGGTGCAACTTATTTTGAACCCCTTTTGTCAGAAGCATTGGTTCATTTTACCAAGCTAATCGAAACTTATGATAATACTAAAACTATGGAATAGCGTCTATCTTTTCAAAAATTGTTCAGGAGTTACTATTTCAATGTTTTGAAATAATTTTAATACTAATAAATCTCTATCGCCTGTAATTATGTATTTGCAGTTTCCTTGAATTGCTGCTTCAATAACTCTATTATCATCTTTATCACGAACTACATCTACCGTATCAGTTGGATGTACAACTATGAAGTTTTCTTTTATTAATTCCTCTACTAAATAGAGTTTATCTGAGGTGAAATGGAATTTTTTGACTAATATTTCAAGAAGTTCACTAATGAGTATTGATGAGGTAATTGCATTAATTTTGTTTTCCTGAATAAGTTTAATTATTTTTTCAGGGATACCTCCAAAAATGATTGCGGAGATCAGAACATTTGTATCAATAATTACTTTAACTGGATCTTTTTCCATGTCTATGCTCTGCAACTATTTTATTAACATCCTCTTCACTTGTAATATTTAGTTTTTTACCAACAGATTTACCGTATGTGAATAATTCATTCCATTTCTCTTTATTGGTTATGTAGCTTCTCAAGGCTTCTCGGATTAGTTCACTTCTGTTGCGAAACTCTTTTTTAGCTAAATCATCAACTTTTTTCACTAGTTCTTCAGGAAGAGCAATATTTAACGTTTGTGTATTCATATACATATATTGTATTAAGCTTGTCTATTTATGTCAAGAAGGGAAAAGAATTATTCGATAAAGGAATTTTACTCTGGAGGGATTTGAACCCCAAAAATGAGGCTAAATTTAGAAAAATCTGTAAAAATACAGAGGAGAATAGAACAGATTGAAAGCCTATTGAAGCTAATTTTGCATCTGGTACCCCATGTGGGACGATATTCGTACCTATTTAACCTCAACGATTGATCCACAGGAGAAAAGTTCTCTCATTATTGTACTAAATAGATACAAAAATAAGGAGGGAAATAAATGAATATTTTAAAAAAGCTGTTTGTTAAAGAGACTCCTGTACAAGATATCTCTACATCTCAATTGTGTAACGAGATTTCCTTTTTCGATTGTTTTGCAAAAGACTTGTTACATGCAAAGGAAGAGGTAATAATTGAGAGTCCGTATATTACACTGAAACGGTTAAAAACATTTATGCCTGTGTTTACCAAATTGATGACTAAAGGCGTACGAGTATATGTCATTACAAAAGATCCAAGTGAACACAGTAATATCTTGTCAATGCAAGCTGAGGCGGGAATTCAGTATTTTGAAGAGTTAGGAATACAAGTATTACTTATGAAAGGTGGACATCACAGAAAATTAGCACTTATTGATAGAAAGATATCATGGGAAGGGAGTCTGAATATTCTTTCTCAATTCCAAAGCCGTGAATTTATGCGTAGAATTGAGAGTAGAGAATTAGCAAAGGAATTATTTGAATTTTTACAATATGATTGGCAAAGGTACTAGGAAAAATTTTAATATAAATGCTATAATAATTGTTGTCGTATAATAACAACATATAATTATTCGAATAATTATTTATACGTACCTATAATGACAGAACAATTTTCACCATTATCTCAACAGGTGGATAGAACTCCATTTAAAACAAATGTTACAAATTATACGGAATTAAGCCGGACAATAGCCCATCTGGGCAGTCCCTCATACGCTGATGAGATAGGAAAGAAAAATTTACCACAGGATATTGTTGTTGACACGCTATCGTTAGTCCAATCCCCAGATGCATTGGCGGCACGAGCCAAAGATTTAGTGGGACGTTCATTAGACCGGCTTGCATTATTTTATGGACAAACTCCTGCAGTTTTGATCCCTTTTTCGGGAGGAAGAGATTCATCATCAATTACTGCTTTAACGCTTGATCTCTTCCGGGATCAGCCAGACAGAAAAGTATATTTAGTTACTGCCTTACCGGGATTTAGTCACAATCTTGAGGCTCCGCGAAGACAAGCGAGAAAAATCGCTCGCATTCTTGAGCCAACTACATTTGATCCCGAAACCGATCATTACTATATGGATCTCTCTCCTAGAAATAAAGAATTTATTATAGATCCTGCCAGACCTGATGAGCAACGATTAGGATACCCTGGTTTCTGCTCGTCGTGTAAAATAGGTATGGAAGAATCACTCGCACAGGCTGCTCGTCAGTTAGGTGCTGGAGTTATTGCTATGGGGTATACAGATAATCAAGCGAGACAATTATGGCCGGAACAATCACCGACGCAAATTGCAAGGATGGCTACTTATTTTTCTGAAACCTTTCCTGACTTAAGAATAGGATCTCCGCTGCATGATATTGTAGAGTTACCGTTTGATTCTGCATTAATCCTGGGAACATATGGTTTTCCTTTTGAAGATCATAAAGAAGAAATGAAATGTGCAGCAAGAGCTACCAATCCCTTAGATCTTAATACTGACAGGCTAGGCAGGTTTGTTGATGGAAAATTAAGCAGCATGCCTCAGTTTGAGCCAATATTATCTACTCGAGTTCCAGAACAGACGGTGTTTGAATTGGGTCAAGATATAAGAACCCTGAAAGCTGATCTCGTATTTATGAGCGGAGTGTTTCTACAATAACAAACATGAATGATATACGTGCTCCTATTCTTGTTAGTGCCTGTGCTGCAGGAGTAACTTGCCGATATAATGGCAAAGCCGCATTTTCACCAGAAGTAATCGAATTAATGAAGAAACATGAGGTCATTCTTGTTTGTCCGGAAATTCTTGCCGGACAGCCTATACCAAGACCGGCTTGCCAGATAACCGGAGGAAATGGTGACGACGTATTGAAAGGAACGGCTCGTGTGAAATATGAAGTAGGCCGAGATTATACTGATTTATTTATTAAGGGCGCTAAAAAAGTTTTAGAGATCGCGTTGAGAAATGGTGTTAAAACGGCTTATCTTCATGACAAAAGCCCGAGTTGTGGAGCCGGAAGAATATATAATGGCAAAACAGTCAAATCCGGGTATGGTGTTCTATCTGCCTTACTCAGAGAGAATAATATTGATGTTATAGCGATTTGATCAGTCAATAATTTTTTTAAGAGGTACTACTATACAGCATTCTATATTTTTCATACTGTACTCCATAATCGATATCAGAATTAGGTGTATATGGTAATGTACTACTACTCGTAAATCTGCAAACATGATATAAATCACCGCGATCTGTTCTCACTCTATCCGATTTTTGCCCTCCTGTTGCAGTATCCATCGCAGGACAAAGATAGGGAGATGTTTTCATTTTGTGTAATTCTGAAGTTCCAGGATCAGTATTGACAACAAATTGCCTTTTATCTGGATCATACTGAGCATGATGCATATCCTCATGTCCACCGGTGAGAATACAACATTGTACGAGTCTCCCTACACCATCAGGTCCATCATTGCCATAAATATACGGATCATCCGTAGCGACTTTTGGACAGGAAATAAATGGCATTGGTTTCTCAACACCATTTTCGACGTCTGCAACGTGGGATAGATATTCATCTGCAAGATGCGGATCTCCGATATATTTCTCTCTCAATTCTTGTTCTGTTAGATATAAATATGGTAGATTAAAATCAATAACATTTTTTGAAGGATCAGCAAGATTCATATGGCTTTCCCTAAATCGATATAATTTATCAAATAGAGCACGCCATGCTAAAGGATCTACATGTTCAATACCTTTTTGCTTGGCATCAGACACCCCCTCAAGTGATGCGCAATGAAATCCGAATCGTCTTACCCCATGTTCTTGATATAAAACTTCCACTGTGTCTAGAACTGTACTGTAATTTCTGGTGAAAATTGTTGTTTGCGCTTTGACTGGATAGCCTTCAAGAACATATCTATCCAGATTTTCCAATGTGGCCGCAAGAGCACCTTTTTTACCTCTCATTTTATCATGAACTTCAGGGTCAATTGAATCAACGCTAATAACTAATTTACTAAGTCCTTCCGGTCCAAATTCACCAAAAGTCCTATCAAAAATTTCAGGACGAGTGGCAGCATTCGTGACTGCTGATATCACTAATCCACGACCACTAGCAGTTTGTAAAGCATTTCTCGATTGATCTGGCGTAACTGTCGCTTCAGTTCCAAGCATGTAAAAAGACTCCATATCTGGACCTAAAGCATCCAAGTGACCTTCAAATTGATCGGGAGGGACTATTTTCCTTTTATTTTCTCCATAAATTCGACCTCCTTTTTTTAGCCAGTCACCAACATAGCATCCACCACAAGCGAGATTACACAGATCATTGAATTGATATGTTACTCTCCGTGGGGGAAACAAGCTATCATCTGCGACAATTTGAGGAATACGTTCAGTTATTGGAAGAAAATTGGGGCTTTCCAATGGTTGGCCAGTAGATGTCCCCAAAACTTGCTTATATGTTGAAGAACCTGTTTCAAATATATTTGTCATAAAGCTAAATCAAGAAAATAATATATGTTGTCGAATAAGGACAACATGATGGATAATAATATATCTTAATTAGGGGGTTTGTCAATGATGGATGACACAAATATGTGGCATATTACAAAGGAAAAAAAACGAGTTTACACAAAAAGCCCCCTAATAAATCTTTATTCAATCTGAAGAAATTGGTGATTTAATGTCTCTACATTCAATTTCTTCCATGGATTAAAGTATATAAAATTCATTTTTGAAAAGTTACAGCTTACCGTAGAGGGATTCGAACTAATTTTAGAAGCTAAATATTATTACTATATCAAATTATAAAAATAGCTTAAAAATCTGTGGCTAATTTTTAACAAAAATCTTGTGTACCCCATGTGGAACGATATTCGTACCTATTTAACCTCAACGATTGATCCACACGAGAAAAGTTCCCTCATTATTGTACTAAACAAATATAAAAATAAGGAGGGAAATAAATGAATATTTTGAAAAGGTTATTTGTTAAAGAGACCCCTATACAAGATGTTTCTACTTCTCAATTGTGTAACGAGTTATCCTTTTTCGATTGTTTTGCAAAAGACTTATTGCAAGCAAAAGAAGAAGTAATAATTGAGAGTCCGTATATTACACTGAAACGGTTAAAGACATTTATGCCTGTATTTACCAAATTGATGGCTAAAAGTGTACGAGTATATGTAATTACAAAAGATCCAAGTGAACACAATGAAATATTATCAATGCAGGCTGAGGCTGGGATTCAGTATTTTGAAGACTTAGGCATACAAGTGTTACTCATGAAAGGAGGACATCACAGAAAATTAGCTCTTATAGATCGGAAAATATCCTGGGAAGGGAGTTTAAATATCTTATCCCAAGCACAAAGCCGTGAGTTTATGAGGAGAATCGAATGTAAAGATTTGACGAATGAGTTATTTGAATTTTTGCAATTTGACAAGATAAGCTTATTTAAGAAGAAACTTAATTTGGTATAATCCTGAAAGGAGCATATTAAATATGGATGATAAGTCAATGGAAACAACAGAATTAGTCTTAAAAGTTATTGATTATGCTCGTGAGCATAAAATGGATATCAATAGCAAGGAGGACGTGAAGAAGATGCTTAAAGTACTTGATTCGGATATAAGCGCAGATGCCGAAATTCGTGAATTTATGGTTTTGCTAAAAACCACTGATACGTTTTTCGACATAAATGCTCCTAAGAAAAAAGATAATAAACATAAGTTGCCAAATTGATAGCGAGAGCTTAAGGTTAATCCTTCTTCTACAGGTAAACAAATGTGACAGATACCTAAAAATATGCTTTAATTGTTACCATGGAATCATTTAATGATAATCCTAATCCTCCAGAATTGCCTTTGCCAGATTATATAGTGCCTTTTGATTCTGATCATCCTCTCCCAGACTATAAAGAACAGCTAGAAGCCACGGCAACATTACGAGGTGCTGTCGAGGATAAGGTTTTAGAGACAATGCATGGATTAAGCCCAAAAGAAGCACACGCTGGTGTCTATTCCAGACTTCCATTGGACAGCTTTGACCTCAACGGAGATCCTATTGAAATAGAAATACATGCCACTGATACAAGCGCACACCCTGACCTGCCACCATATGTTATTTCTCTCTCGGAGGGACCGCGTCAACTAAACGGTAGATTTATGCGTAGACACGACTATTCCATTCCAGTTGTACATAGTGATGAAGGAGCAACAAGACGTGATGTAAGTGGCATTAGAGACATAAAGGTCGACCTATCTAAGCTACTAAGACGAAGAGGTGATAAACCTATAACAGTTCGCTCACAGGATGTCGATAAAATAATTGGAGAATTCCAGCGAGCTGAAGAGCGCCAACAACAAGAAAAGCATTTGGGACTCAATGATCAACCTATTGGAATTAAAGAAGCACGGGCGGTAGCATTAATGATCTCAAGGGGTCAGTTGAAAGTAACGCCTCCAATAACTTCTAAATAATTGTTATTAATTGGCTTATTGTTATGGAATACTGAAAAGAGCTGCTGAGTTGTGTATGCTGTTTTTTCTGTAAATGCAGGTGGTGTAAGTTCAAGAAAGACTTGTTCTTCCTTGAATAGTTTTCGAAAATTAAGATAGCTTCTTAATACAAACAGAACAAAAACGATAGTTATTGTCAGCGCAATAAATGGGAAGAAATATGAGTAAGTTTGTATCCAATAGGAAATATCTGCTGCTTCAAAAGAGTAATTTTTGTTCATAGTCCTTTGAGGCAGAATTATTCAGATGAGTATATCACATTAAAAATGATTCAAAAAGTTATATGCTATACTTTTATTAATGTCTGAAGTAGAACATCCAATCCCAGAACAGAACAGAACAGAACATGTTTCTTTAAGAAATGCTGAATTTGATGGTGGTAGTTTCACGGCTCGTCTTTCTTCGTCCCCTGATGGGTTCACTGTCAAAACAAAAGCTACAATAAGAAGAACTGCAGATACTACTGATTATCCTCTTACAGTAGCAGGAGATCCTGAAGCGACACAACATAATAAAGAAATATTGGGAGCTGCTGTAAAAGGGGAAACACGATTTCAGGGAGTAGATAAAGTACGATCAGCAAGAAACCGTATGCAACAGGTTAAAGCCCTCACAGAAGATGCTCAGATGAGTGGAGCAACTTCGGATGTAATCGGTAATCTTGATCAAGAAACACAGGAAGCGACGAGATCATTTGAGAAAGAACGAGAAAGTTATACCAAGGGGATGATGGGTAAAGTCGGATTTAGCGATCTGGATATTGATGATCAAACCAACGAAGTAACAGTTGTTGTAAAATCAGTTCCATTTCAAACGTATAGAGTTTTTGCTAGTCCAGAAGAATCAACTGATCTACAAGCACTCAGTCGTGCTGCTGCTACGTCAATGATTGTCAGAACTGCTGATGGGAAAATTATCATCCAACATAGATCAACACGAAACGCCACTTATGCAGATATTCCTGGTGCAAGTGTTGCCGGGATGCTTGATGCAGGTATAGAGTCTCCTACGAGAAAAAAAGGAACACCAGATCCTGTTGACACTGCTTCAGTAAAAGCAAATATTGAAAAAGAAGCAGACGAAGAACTTGGTTTGGAAAGGGAAGATTTAGATGAGATCAGAATTGCTGGAGTTGCTTATGACAAAATAAAAATTCATGATGAATTTCTCTTGCTTGCGGATTCACATTTGACGTTCGATCAGGTAAAAGAAAAAGCAAAAACAGCAAATAGAAATAGAAAACTGGGTGATGCTGATTTTGAAGAAAAATTCGTTGCTATTGAAGGATCTCCTCGTGCAATTGAAACAATACTGACACAAGTTCACTGTCCACTTCCTCCTACTCATGCAGCGGCGCTTGTTGCAGCTGGCTACTCTCTTGTTTTGCAGCAGGATGGACTGCAAGCAGCAAATGAATGGCGGGATCGTCTTCAAACAGGCGTGAAAGAAAACTATAGACAGATGGATGAAATGGTCTCAACATATTACGATGAGCATCCGCAAGCATTAGCTGATGTGCCAGAACGATATAAAGACAGACATGTACCACACAGAAATCTCCGCGGTTATACTCCTGCCTATTTACCTGAAGAGCAAGGTTTACCAGGTTTTGAAGAAGAAATGAGAAGAGTTGATCTTCTTCACTAAAATATCGTTTGTAATTCCACTATTCTCTAAGGGCTTATTACTGTATCGTTTTGTATTTTAACCTTTTTTGAGGAG
The DNA here is from genome assembly GCA_052034235.1 of Candidatus Levyibacteriota bacterium. Classification (GTDB taxonomy): domain Bacteria; phylum Patescibacteriota; class Microgenomatia; order Levybacterales; family UBA12049; genus JBPOIT01. Next base: position 22,660 of record JBPOIT010000005.1, on the reverse strand, counting down.
TTTTTTAACTTCTTGCAATTCCCGTTCAATACTGAGAATGATAGTGTCAATCGTTTCATGGTCAGTAACAGCATTTGTAAAATACGAGATAGGGTGATCTGTAACTTGAGCAATCTGTTTTAGTTTTGAGAATGGAGGGGTGCTTCTTCCTTGCTCATATGCTGAAATTGATTTGTCTGAAAGACCAATACCACTCGCAAGATCTTGTTGAGAAAGACGAGCTTCTTTTCTTGCAGTTTTTATGCGAGTAGCTAAGCCACCTTGTGGTTGATCTATCAGGCCGTCAATCATAGCACGATTGTACTATATTTTTAATGTATTATATAGCTAAAAAATTTAATCCTGACCATCCTTACTTTAATTTCCATCAGAGGACTAAGAGTAGCGACACGGGGTATCCTGGTAAAGATTCTTACCATTTTCCTGCACTTTTAGAAATAGTACCTCAAATACCATAAATCCCCTTCCTGAGATTCTCGGGAGGGGCTTTTGCTTTGAAAATGTCAAGTGGAATAGGCAATCCTATAACTTTAACAGAAGATATGTCTTCATAAGCGAGCTTTATGTTGGCTAAATGCTTTATCCATTTTGTTTCTCTTGCAGATCTGTTCTTGTTTTCAAGCACAAGAAAAATAGAATATTTTGGTCTAAAGCTGGCAATATATTGCTGTAAATTTTTGAATGACTTTTTAGTTTTTAAAGCAGGGACGGCTATAACTAAATCACTATTTGAAGTCAGTTTTAACTCAATCAAGATGGGTCCCAAAAAACCGTAGGTAATTACAAAATCGCATCTATTATCAGATATATCTTGAGTCTCTCGCCATACTAAAAAATCTTGCTTTATATCAGAAGGACGAAAATTTCTTCTTAAAAATGCATTTTCTATTTGAGTTATGAGTTGTTTCTGAATCTTAACTTCACCTTGTTTTATACACTCTTTTCCTTCACCTTCAAGAAATTTTGCTATTTCATCTTCAATAACAGCTATAACTTCTTGAAATAAATCAGAGTGATCGTTTATTTTTATATAGCTTGAATTTTTTAAATGATTATATAACTGTATACAAGAAGAATAAGACGGTGGTTTTCCTACATACTCAAGATATACCTTTTTAAGCTCTTTTAGTTTTGCCATACACCAGTTAACACCTTCTTTACCTTGAAAACCCGCTAAAAAATTTTCTAAGGTTTTTAATGGCGTGTAATTTCCTTCTTTTTTTCTATTTTCAAAATATTTAAAGACTAAATCCCACAAATAACTAGCATATGAAAAATAATCTTTATCTTGCGCAATTAGATTGAATGATTTTTCAAGCAACGAAAGGAAATGTGTTTCATAGACTTTATCACTAATAGAGAAGAGTGGGCCTGCAAACTTCTTTAAGTCTAATTCAAGTTCCTGATCACCTGATGAATGGACTCCTTCTTGACGAACAAATTTAAAGGCTCTCGATTTGAGCTCTTCAATTCTCAACTCAATTGCCGACTGATCTTGGTATTCAGAGATCAGAATATTATTTGCCTCTTCAGCTAGTCTATTATCATCAGCATTTATATATTTTCCTAAAATTTCTCTAATATATTCTTTATCTTTTATCAATCCGTTTATAACTTTCATTGATTCAATACGTTCATATATTGAAAGCTCTGATTCATCGACAAATTTTTTCAATATTGGTAAAGCGTTTTGAAGTTTATATTTTTGTACTGTCTGCATAAATGCTGAAGGATGATATCTCCAGGTGTCGTCAGAGCGATCCTGAAATCTCCTTATAAGCTGGTCTGTCTCATCGGAAGTGATATCTTCTACTAACGCAAATATTGCTTCCATTTTCTTTTGATCAAAAGTAAATGGTATGTAGTTAATTATTCTGCTTCTATATTCCGAAATATTTAAACCAAGTAGGTGCGCTGTTTGTATGCTGTCACCAAAAACTGAGATCCAGGAATGCATAGTGTGTGTTTGATGATTATTAGAGTCACGTACCCCATGTTCTCCAGGATCGAATTTAGAGAATATTGAGCCTGTTAGAAGTTCGATTAATCTAGTTTTATCTTCAGGAGTAATCTTTGACGAAATTTCTTTATAGTGGTCATTGAAGAAATCAAATACTTCTATCATATATTTACCTTCTTCAGGTTGGAGTTTTAATTTAAAATCTTCGTAAATACTTTTGGCACGAATTTCGTCCTGTGAGTCTGTATCGCTTTCATTATCAAACTCTGTATATTGTTCATTAAAGTATTTTCGTCCTGCTTCATAAACAGTCTCAGCATCATCTCGCTTGGAATATTTCACTACCCGCAATACACTTAAAAGAAACCACTTTGTATTTTCGTTTTGACTAAGTTCTTGATGAAGCCGTTCAATACTATTTACAGTAATAAGATTTGCAAAAAGCTTTCTTACGCTATAATTATGTTTTAGTAGTGTCTCAGAATTTTTTACTTCTTCTGCTAGCACATAAATGTAATCTGCATTATGAGTCTGTAACTGCTTTATTAAACCAAGAATTAGTTTAGAATCTCCAGCTCTATGCCATGTGTCTCTATTCTTGAGGGCTTTCAAAACAACGTATTTAGCAAACTTTTCAAGCTCTTCGTTCCATGCAGCATGGATATTTGCTAATAATTTTGTACTCTTTGTTGTATATATTCCTTCATCTCTGTCTATAAATGATTCAAGTAAATCCTCAGTCTTGAGAAAAGCCTTAAGCAGGTACAATAAAGAGTTTGATTCTGTTATTTTCTCAATTCCCTGATAACCCTCATGTTCTTTTGTAATGATCGCAGAAATAAAGCAATCTATTGCGCTGGTATTATTGGGATCTGTTTCTATACAAAATTCTATAAACTCCCTACGGACTAAACTCTCTCGATGTTTCCAAGGATTCGTGAGTTGGGGAATTAAATTAGGATCTTTAAAAGCTGCAAGAGCAAACATTGCGTGCCTTTGTAGAACTCCTACCCCCTCAGTCTCATTTGCAAAAGTAAGTAATTTATTCTTCCAATATAAAAGTTGTTCATCCGTTAATTTCTTATGTCTAATCAGATAACCAATTATTTGCGATACATTTGCGAGTTGCACACATCTGTGGTCTTCATTTTGGAATACATTATTTGGCAATTCAGCATATGCTTTTATTGAATCATGAAGAGAATCCACATAATAGAAACTCAAGTTCTTTCCAATAGACCAATCTATCCAGTGCAATACTCTTTGATAATAACTGAAAACAAATTCAAATATTTCTGCTTTTTTTTCTGATGTGAGTTGATCCACATTAAATCTTGTTAACAACGGGAAGTATCTCTCATCAATTACAAGCTTATGATTATTCCTTTCACCGAAATCTAATAGTGGTTTTAAGAAATTTTGATCTATTTCAGAAAGAAATCCTAAAGTTGAAAACCATGTTGGTTTTATTTCTTCTACTTCTTTATCTATAACTAAATCAAAGGCGATTTGTAGTGGCTTATTAAGTCTAGATATATGTTTTGCCGCTAGATATTCTTGAAATTCAGTATTTTCAAACTCTATAGTCTCATTTGTTTCTTTAAGTAAACTATTTTCATAAAACACTTTAATAGGAACTGCATGCCAGAACTGGCTCAATCCAGATGAAACTTCATCTAGGAAGGTCGTGAATTCTTCCTTTGAAAGAACATTTGTTTGGTAAATCTCCATAGTAAGGGCTAGCATTTCAAGCACTCTTTTTACTATTTCTTTTGCTTTAGTTTGTGAACGCCCTTCCTCAATATCTAGTTTATTAAAAATAAAATATTCAAATAACTCAGTCCTATTTAATTCATTTAGCTCTGAAATTTTATGTTTTTTTAAATACTCAGGCAAAAGTTTTAAATATCGAGGAACAGAAATTATAAGGTCACGATCTCTATTTCTTAGTAAAGTAAGAATGGAATCGATACTATCTGGTGTTACACCTTGGGAGGATAAATACTGTTTAATTTGGTCGTGATCAAATGAATAGATTAGCCAGTAATTAAAAGTTGGATCATTGATCTCAAATAGGTGATTCTTAAAAAAATATATTCTGCTTGAAATTAGTACTGAGAGAGATGGATAACTAGTGATGAATCGCTTTAACTCATCGACAGTTACGGAGAACTTTCCATCTCTAATTTCATCCAAAGCATCAAAACAAAAAATAGCATCTGTGGGATTAATGCTCTTTAAATCTAGTTTTTTTAATTCAGGGAAAAAATTTCTGAGATATTCTTCTAAAGAGGGGTATTTTGAATCTGCAAACTTTTTCAAATCAACGAAAATTGCAATTTTCTTTTGATCTCGAACTTCTGTCTCGATTTCTTTTAGCAATCTAGTCTTCCCATAACCTGGGTCAGCAACTATAAATGCTCTTTTAAAAAACTTTTTATCTTTTACTGGATCTGACCCTTCATTAAGGTAGGGAAATAGGTTTCCATATTTTGAGAAGTTTTCTTCTGCCTCTTGAAAGCTAGTGAATTCTCTTATCCTTGGTTTTATATAGCCAGCAGTCCTTGTATCTTGCATATGATAAGTTTACTTATATGCTAAAAGAAGAAAATTATTAACTTATTAAAATCTATTTTTTTACCCTATCTACATCTTCACTTCCTTTGAAGAATCCATCATCATGGCTAGGCTTTGCACTATCCCAATCAATACTATTATCAGAGTTATCGCTTTGACTCTGTGGCTGATTCTGAGGCTGATTTTGTTGGTTGTTGTTGTTTGGGTCGTCTGTCATTTGGTTGTGTTTGTTTAACTTCCTTAGGGGCATTATAGTCTGATTTGACCTTCTGCACAAGTAGACCTGAAGAAATCAAACCCACGCTTAATATAAAGAGGATTACCATAACATTAAAGCTCCAACCTTTGAACCGCAATGATTTCTTATTGTCTGAAAGAGCTTTATTCATGTCTAAAATCGCTTCTTTCCGCATATTGTCCGAGGATAAATCTTTATTATCATCGTAAAACGTACTTATTTTGGGTCGAAATTTAAAAGGCTTAACCCAAAGTACTACTCCCGCACAACATATAGTTAGCAATGATGTCGCACATCCAGCAATCATGAATTCATTAAACTCAAGTTTTGTATTACTTGTATTTGCAATTAAAGCTAACGCTAACGGTAGAAAGATACCAATTCCTCCAAGAAGCTGTAATGCTTTAGTTTCTATACTAGTTACAGCATCGCTTTGATTACTAATATGTACTTCATATATTTTTTCTAGAAAATCAAAAATATCTTTATTTGTATTTGGCATAGGTGTATTATACTCATAACTACTTCATAAATAATATGTACACTTTCAAGGATAATATAATTCTTACTGGCGCTGGATTTAGTGCCGACTTTGGAGGCTTCCTTGCAAAAGAAATGTGGTCAAAAATTTTCAATAATCCGAAACTCAATGATGCACCGAAAATCAAGCAAGAATTAAAGAAAGACTTTGACTTTGAAAAAATATATTCACGTATTGTCCCAAATTCATCAGCTTTTAACCCTGATGAAGTAAAAGCTTTTGAAACTGCTTTGAATGATGCATATAAAATAATGGATGATGATATTAAGCAGGTAGACTGGTTTGATAGGGCTGGAATATTCCCTCAACCTTTTACGAAATTCCTCTCTTTTTTTACAGACTACACAGAAGAAAAGGTTGGCTCATATTTTACGTTAAATCAAGACTTATTCCCTGAGAGGCATCTTGATTGGACCCCATTGGGATTTCAAAAGACAGAGTACAAAAGTAATCAATCCGCACCAGAAATGATGTTACCGTCGGATGATGAAATCACACAATTTGATCAAGCAAGCAAAGATCAGTTTTTATATGTTAAGTTGCATGGTTCCACGAACTGGATCTCTGATCGAGGAAAGGATATAAAGATTGTTGGAATTAACAAAAAAGAGACCTTAGAAAAAATACCTTTGCTTAACTGGTATTTTAAAATTTTTGAAGCCGCAATATATAGAGAAAATGTCAGGCTGTTGATAATTGGGTATGGATTTAATGATGAACATATAAATAATTGCCTTATAAAAGCTATACAAAACTATAAATTAAAATTATATGTTATTACACCTACACCTCCTAAGAAATTTTCTTTCACTATGACTCATAAATATCCAGAAGGTTCTTCTCTTAATGATCTAGACGAACCTAAGAAGGCTATCTGGGAAGCAATTGAAGGTTACTTTCCCTATAGATTATCAGCTATATTTTCTCGCTCTCAAGCAGAATCCGCAAGGAGGACTGAACTTTATGAATCTCTTGGAATTTCATCTGCATAATTAATAGCTTATGCAAAAGAAATATAAATGATAGAATGACAATCTATGCCACAGGATGAATTACTTTCAAAACTTAAAAAAGGAGAAATTACAGTTAACGAGTTTTTGGAGAGCTCTAATGATACTTCAATTGATAAATATAAACTAACTAAAGAAGAATTTTTGAACAATTCCAAAATACCTCAGAAAACTAAAGACCATGAATTAAAACATGCCGCAGTTTATGAAGACGAAGGATTAGAAGTAGAATTTTATTATTTTGGAGAAAAGGATAGAGAAGCGGCAACTACAGCAACAAAGGAATCAATAACTAAATGGGCTAATAAAAAAACTAATGAGACCTTCATAGAACTAATGAAAAAGGTTCTTCAAGCACCAGACGATCCAGGCGATACCGACACAAGACTTCTTGAGCTTCTTAACTCCAAAGAATGATTTATATAAAGAAGAAATAATTTATTACTTGAACGTGGATAAATAACAACAATGAAGAGTGCGCAACTGAAACAAAATACTACTATTAAGACTGCTATTTCTGGCTTTTCTGAATCGCCTTACATTATAGATTCAAATAGAAAAAAATTTAACTTAATCGCGAATAAAGACACGTGGACTCAAGGAGATACGATTGATATGCTCTTATCGCTACATATTGTTTTAGAAGTTGGACTTAATCATATCTTTCGTCACATAACGTTATATAAACTAAAGAAACAAGTTGATAAAATTGAGATTATAAAAAATATTGACGAGATTAGTTTTAGAGATAAGCTCACTCTCTTTATTTACAATACTTCATTTGATTTTGGAGATAAATTACCAGAAGCAAGCAAACATCACAAAATAATCAAGATTCTTAAAGATTTTGCTGGAATACGGAATCAAATCATGCACGGTCATGCTATTGCAACAATAAACGAGCACGGAGAACCAAGACACACAACATTAAGAAAGATAACATTAACAGATATTGTATTACGAGAACAAATATCCAAGTATACAAAAATTGTTGATGGAGTAAATTTTTATTTAGATTCTTTGTCGGATAAATCTTTCCAACCACAGCTACAGCATTACAAAAAATATATTGCGTACGATTTTATTCCACAATCTTTGTTGTCTCATGATGACCAACAATGATTTAGATTTCTATAAACAATTCGGCATCTAACTCTTGAACGATCGTAACTGGGTAAGGAGCTTTTTGTACTAAAAGAGGCTAAATTAGTTTTTTTCCGATAGCTTCAGAACGTATGGGAGTGTGTCTTGTACGTCTTCAGGAACCTCTTGCCATTCTCCTAAAGTATTACCATATTCAAATTCCGCTTGATGTTTGGCATCTTCAAGGTTTTCATGCCATGTATCTCCTGCAAATGTTCCGGATTTAGTATAGCGGTATAGCATAAATCCTGGATCAGGGCTAATATCTCTTTCTATAATTAAGACATCTGGAAGAGGCATGGCACTGACAGTGCGTAAATCTAATTCCCATTGACGTACTATTATTTTATCAACATCAGTCGGATTAATATGCAGTCGATTATATAACCTCAAAAGTGCAGGTGTTTCCAAAACCATGAAACTTTCGTTGTCGTAGATTGGATAATATAATCTGAATGAATACTTGGATAATTCATCAAAGAATTTTTCATCAGTTATTTGCCTATTCTGTAAATATTTACTAACCTTCTCTATATTTCCTAAAACCATAACACCTTCACCTTCTCGGTTTGTGTGCGCTTCTAATGCTTGCAGAATATCATTTTCAGAATCAGTGCCGGATAGTATTACATAAGTTTCATTTTTATACTTGAAATACTTATTGGAATTTTCATTATCTTGCGAAACCCTTTTTTCAATAATACAGATGTTACTCTTATCTTCTTTCAAAAATTTATTTATTTCAGCAGAAAACATGATCAATATATCCAGATATGAGAACTGTGGTTTTTGCCAAAGTATGCTTTCTGTTAATATTTGTAAATCATCATACAGATAATTTTTAGGACAGATTGTGTAAAAATAACCAGGAGCATCAAGCCTCTTTTTCATATACTTTGAGAGCGTCATTCCGTCCTTTAATATATTCGACGAGAACTTCGGTACACTATGCACAAAGTTTTTAGTTTCATATTTACTCGGATCAAAAGTATGTTTCTTTTTATCTCCTTTGGATACTCTTGTACCATCTTGAAGTACCCAGAAACGCCCTTCACTCTCTGAAGAATTAACATAAGGCGGAATAGCAACCCGATATTCTACTTTTTGCGTTTTTTGTTGATTCATGGAAATGATTATAGCAGATTTAAGGCTAATGAAGCCATTTAGAGGTTAGGAAAGGAGCAAGGAATAAGAATTTCTAAATTGCTCTAATTCATTCTTTGCGAGTTCGCTAAAAGAGGTTCGGACATCGTTCGGTAGGCTACCGGAGTTTATAGAATCTAGAGAAATAGCAGATTTGCTTATACAACTTAAAAAGGCAATATATCTGAAGATTTTACTTTTAATGCTTTAAAAATATATTTGAGCGTTGCCAAAGTTGGTTTTTCTTCACCACGTTCAATTCGGGCATAATAGCTGGCAGTAATTGTGGCTTCAGCTGCTACATCTTCTTGGGTGCGATCCTTTTGTTCTCTGTTTTCTCTTAAGTTTTCTCCAATTCTCTTCCACTCTTCTTTTGTAAGCTGTAACTTTTTTGCATTCATACCGTTATAATATCATTCTTAGCCTTATTATGCGAATTTTAGCCTCATTTGGCACTTGACAACTGTACCCAATACGACATATACTATACCCATTGGTTACAGTTTGAATTATGGTAAGTGAAGCTATGTTAGAAAAATTTAAAAAGATATATTTCGACAAATACCACGTTTCACTTACCAATAAAGAAGCCATGGAAATGGCTGCACCGCTCTTAAATCTTATAACTATCTTAGTAAAACCAGATTCTCCTAAAGCTACAGATATAAATAGTATACATAAAGGAGGTAATGATGAAAATCAGCCAATACGAAAATAATACTTTTCCACAACCTCAAAAAACCAATCGGTATGTAATTTATTGCCGTAAAAGCAGTGAATCAGATGAAAGACAAACCCAATCATTAGGAGATCAAATAAATACACTTATTCCATTTGTGGAACAAAGAAGACTTACTCTTATTGGTGAACCTTTGCAAGAAAGCAAATCTGCCAAATCTCCAGGAAGACCTCTCTTTAATGAAATGATAGACCTGATTGAGAAGGGTAAAGCAAACGGTATATTTTTACTTAATCCAACTCGATTATCAAGAAATACAGTTGATACTGGACTAATCATATTTTTAATGGATCAGGGGAAACTGGATGAAGTCGTAACACCGAATCAAGTATTTAAAAATAACCCTAATGATAAATTTATGCTTAATTTACTCTGTACTCAAGCGAAATTGGAAAATGATAATAAAAGCGTTATTGTCCGTGATTCTATGCGATTAAAAGCAGAAAGAGGGGATTTCCCCGGTGTTGCAAGACCGGGATATATGAATAATCATCAAAAGAATCAAGGTCAACGTGATATCACACCACACCCAATATATTTCTCCCTTATGAGAAAGTTCTTCGATCTTGCTCTGACAGGAAACTACAGTTTTAAAGCTTTAACTAAAATAGCTGCTGAAATGGGAATCAGAAATCATAATGGGAATGTCTTAGGGAAATCATCACTTTATAGATTTCTGCATGATCCGTTTTATATTGGAAAATTTAAATACAAAGGTAAACTCTATAAAGGTAATCATCCAGCATTACTAACAGAAGATGAATTTAACCACTTACAAGATATACTTGATGGTAAAGCAAAACCAAAACTTCGGAAGCATGAATTTGCACTGAAAGGAACAATTACGTGCGGTGAGTGCAAATACGGCGTTACAGCAGAGAGCCATACAAAAAAGTATAAGAACGGAACTAGTCAAGCATTCGGCTATTACAGATGCAGCAAACAGAGTAAAACGATAAGGTGCTCTCAGGGATACTTGGGAGTATCAAAGACAGATACCTTTATTGAAAATGACCTTGGAGAATTGGAACTTGAAAAGGAATTTGCCGACTGGGCATTGGAAGCGTTAGAGGAGGTCATCCAAAGTGAACAGACAGTCACAAAAGACAAGCAAAACGCATTACAAGCCGCTCTTGAGGGTATAAATAAACGAATTCAAAACTTAACTGATCTAAAAATATCTCCTGACAATTCAGATGGCAGTTTATTATCAGATGAAGAATTTGCAGAGCGAAGACGAGCTTTACAGATTGAGAAAGATAAGTTATTAAACAAACTACAAGGTGATCAGGACAATGGTTGGGGTGATATAGCAAAAGAGAGTTTTAATTTTGGCTTGTTGGCGAAAAGTAAATTTCAAAACAATGATCCTGATGAACAGAAGACAGTAGTAAAGACAATTTACTCGAACCTGATCTTACTAGATCAAATGCTGCGATTCCAGCCTCGATTTGTCTTTATTAAGTACAAAGAAGGGATAAAACGAACAAACACAGAAAAAGCTCGACTCGTACCCGAAAAAGGATTGTCATATCAAGCTAATTTTGAATTTTATGCAAAAAACGATATATGGTACTCCCGGAGGGATTCGAACCCCCGACCAAGTCGTTAGAACCGACCTGCTCTATCCACTGAGCTACGGGAGCGTTTTGCAGCACAGTTGCAAGTGTATTTTACCAATTACGCCTGCAACATGCAATTTTTATAATTGCTTGACCCCCTTTGGTGTTTAATGTATTTTAAACATAGCACTCATATGTTGAAAAAAAGGATCATCAGGGAACGAAGTAAACCTCCTAAGCGTAAAAAACTGTTACGTTTTAACAAAGGTGAAATCTCTCCCGCAGTGCTCATTATATTATTACTCGTCTTTTTTATATTCCTCTTGTTCTTTCTCTTTAACGTCAATCGTTCTACCTCTCAAACAGGAACAACACAGCAACAATCATCAATTCCTGCTTCACAAGCAACAAATAGCGCAGGCATGTATCCACTGGCAATCACACCACTTCCTCAGGCATACAATCCAAAAATGTGTACTGTTCTCACAAACGACATAGTTTTAGTCATTGATAATTCAGGGAGTATGAAAGGATCCAAACTCGTACAAGCCAAAAATGCAGCAAAAATGTTTGTGTCCCTCATCGCCACAAATCCGCAAAGTAGAGTAAGTGTCGTAGTTTTTAATAAAACAGCAACACTGCTTACTCCGTTAACAACGGACATTACTCGTGTCACTTCTGGGATTGATAAAATACAGGAAGGTGCAAATACTTGTATTCAGTGTGGTGCTGTGATGGCAAATGCTCAATTTACTCCGAGCATAAGCGCAAGTTCGGGCGGAGAAATAAAACGTTCAATCGTACTTCTTTCTGACGGAAAAGGAAATCATGTCGATGGCGTACGATCAAATAGTGCTAATCAAGCAGCACAAGCGGCTATAACTTCAGGTTTCAGTGCACATAACGCCTCGTACTATACCATCGCAATAGGTGAGGATGCTGATGAAACGTTTATGGGGAAAGTTGCATCTTCAACAAATGGAGCTGCTTTCAGTGCCTCAAATTTTGATGTACTCTCCAGTACCTTTGCAACTGTGGCAACTGATATTTGTACATAGATATGCACTTCAATTCGTTGACAAGTTCGGAGATTTTACATATAGTTAAATCATCATGATGCTGCATAGATTTGTTAAATATCTCCTCAGAAATCAGGTTATCCTTGGTTTATTTCTTCTCGTCTTTTTTTGGCTTTTGGTACAAATAAAAGATATTCTCGTCTCAATTTTCTTATCTTACATAATCATGGCATCTGTGTCGCCAAGTGTAGACTATTTACAAAAAAAAGGATTTCCAAAAGTAGTTGCAGTACTCATACCTTATTTAGGTATTATCCTTGCAGTTTTCCTTCTTATTCTTCCGTTGGTACCATTTGTTTTTGACCAAATTAGATCATTGTTAAGTGAGCTGCCGAAATATTTAAATAGTTCAAGTACGGTTTTTGGTATTAGAGTTGACCAAAATCAAATAGAACAGTGGATTAACGGTGAAATCGATTCAATAGGGAAAAATGCATTTGACTTTACGAGACAAATTTTTGGAGGCTTATTCTCCACGATTACTATTTTCGTCGTCAGTTTTTATCTGCTGATGTACCACAATTCTTTCAAAAAATATATTGCAAAACTTTTTCATCCAGATAACAGAAACGCAGTACTTCGTACACAAGATCTCATTAATCATAAACTTGGTGCGTGGCTGAGGGGACAAGCTATATTGTGTCTTTTTATCGGAACATTGACTTGGATTGGGTTATCAATCCTCCAATTACCTTATGTGCTTCCGCTTGCACTACTTGCTGGTATTCTTGAGATTATTCCAACACTTGGTCCTATTTTGTCTGCAATTCCTGCTGCTGCAGTTGCATTTACTATTTCACCCACACTGGGATTCGCAGTAATAATTTTTTATATTCTTCTGCAAATGCTTGAAAATCAGGTACTTGTACCAAAAATTATGGAAAAAGCAGTAGGTTTAAATCCGGTTATTGTTATCCTTGGAGTGATGATCGGAGGCAATCTCATGGGCATCTCAGGTGCACTTCTCGCAATTCCTTTCATGTCATTTTTAATTGTGCTTTTTAATAGTTTGAATAGTCCTGAAGTAAAAGTTGCAAACGAAGAAAAAACAGAAGAAGTTAAATAAACTAGTAATTGTTTTTAGACAAAACCAGTAATGTCCACGGAATAGGACGGTGAATCGAAATAACTTTAAATTCTTTCCCCACAAATTTTTTAATTCCCATACTCGACCAATGTTGAATGTGCTCAATATCGTTACCATACCGGCTGATATTCTTTCCTCTTAAAAAATTTCCAATCATAAACCAAGGTTCATTTGGAACTGAAATAATAACATAACCTTTTGTGACACGTTTCAGCTCCTTTAGAGCTTTTTCAGGGTACTTAAGATGTTCGAGAACTTCTGTACATAAAACAAGGTCAAACGCATCATTTCCATACGGCAATTCATAGATATTGCCTTGCTTTAGTTTGAGTTGTGGGTGAATTTTTTTACCAATTTCGATTGCAGTATCGAGGAAATCTACGCCTTCAAGTTTCTCGCCAATATTTTTATCACTTAATTGTTTAAGCGTAAATCCTTCTCCGCAACCGACATCCAAAACAGTTTTCGGTTTCAAAGGTGCTGCTTGGGAGAGGAGTGTTTTAAAATAGTTTTCGATGAGGGATTTTTGTAGGAATTTTAACTGCCATAATGAACTCTTTGCACTATGCTTTTTATAATTATCTGTAACGTGGGACATTATTAGTCAGTTATACGTTCGAGTACGGTTAACTGATTTGAGCGGGTGAAGGGAATCGGACCCTCGTATACAGATTGGAAATCTGTTGTTCTACCATTGAACTACACCCGCAAGTCTATAAAAGAGTATATCAAAAATCTTACAAATTTGCTAAAGGGGAGTATAATATATTTATGAACATAATTGCAAGAAAAATGTACAGCTTTGTGAGGTTTTATATCGTACGAATGAGTAAGAAAGATCCTACAAAGGAATTTGTGTTTGTAGCCTTAGGGGATAGTACTGTTGAAGGGGCTGGGGCAACGCATCATAAACGTTCGTTTACAGGCATTATTTATTCAATGATTAACGAACGTTTTCCAAAAACACGCTATCATAATTTCGGAAAATTCGGCTCATCAACAAAAGATGTGATTAATGAACAAATTGATAAAGCAATTGCACTCAAACCTGATCTTGTGACGATTTCTGTTGGAGTTAATGATATGAATAACAAAATATTACCAAAAACATTTTCTCGAAATCTTACTTTTATCATTGAGCAATTACAAAAAGAAACAAACGCAAAAATAGTTATAAATAATTTACCTGATTTTACATCTTCAAGTGCACTTTCGAGAACGCATAGAAGTTTAGGAAAATTAATCATTTCGAGGTATAATAAAGCAATTGAGAAGGTTGCATCTGATACAGATGTCTTTTTTATTGATTTGTATAGTCAAAGTAAAGTATATGCAAAACATTATCCGGAACTTATCGCCGAGGATAAATTTCACCCGTCCGACTTCGGACACGCTCTGTGGGCAAATACAATAATGACCTCAATAGAGCAGCATATCTTTCCCAAAAGCAGGTAGGTACATGAAAAAATTTAAAGTTAAGAACAGACCCAAAAGAAAGTATGTTAAAAAAAATGATCTCGCCCAATCATACTCTTCAGTGCAATCTTTGACTGTTGGTCTCGTGCCGCTTCTCCTTATGGCTATAGCGTTCTTCACAACGATCATCATGACCAGCTCGTACACAGCTAACTTAAATTTACCTTCCATGAGTCTTTCATTACCTCAAATTTCTATTCCGAAAACAACATTTCCTGAAATAAAAGTGAATACTCCAGCATTGCCAAAAATTACCATACCCGAAATCCCTGCTATTACGTTGCCGAAAGTAACAATTCCAAATCCTTTTCCAATGATTGAAAAAGGGATAAGCAATTTTATTATCGCACTTGGAACAAGTATGGAAATTGCTATAGAAAACCTCCGTGCGATCTTTGAAAATATTTCATCAACAACACTGCTCTTTTTGACTTCAATAAGAAATGGCGTAATATATATATCAGAACAAATTTTGAATGCGCTTCATTCAGGTTTGACGGCTTTAGGAACGATGCTTTCATTATTTATTCATTCTGTCGTATCGGGAACAATTAATGTCGCAGTTAATACACTTCTTGCTATACAAAATATGTATTCTCAGACACTTTCAGCAATTCATACCGTTGGTAACATGCTTCAGCAGATAAGCATTCAATTCCTTGAAACAACTATAAACCTAAGTACAGCAGCTCTCAATGCTACAATCAATGGATTCAACGCTTTGGTTTGGTTTTTGGGAACTCCTTTTCGTGCACTTCATGCTTATTCTATTGAACTTGGCCGTGCACTCGCACCGTATGGCCAATTTCTTGCAGATGCTTTTAAACATGCATCCGATGATTTGAATCAGGGAGGAGAAAATCTAGTGAATGGAACTGTGTACGTGACTAATACTGTTGAGAATAACAATAAAAATGACTGATTGTCACTGTTTTGTCAGTGAACTATGTCCACTGTGTCCCCGAAGCGTCAAGTCTTTTCTATCTCCATGGTCTATCATAAGGGTATGATAACTCCTAGCCCGACACAACACACAGAAGCACTTCAAAATCATTCTCCTCCGTACTAGGTCGTCCCACTTTAAACTTGTGATAAAAACTTACATAAACTACAATAGCTGAAGAGCTATTTCTTCATTTCCACACGTATGCAATTTTTGAAAGAGTATTCAAACCAAACATTTTCGTCATTTAAAGTACCCAATTTTCGAAAATATTTCATAGGACAATTAATTTCAGCTTCAGGTACGTGGATGCAAAATATTGCCCAGGGTCTTTTAATGCTGCAGTTAACTGGTTCAGGAACTGCACTTGGAATACTCATTGCTCTGCAATTTTTGCCACTGCTTCTTTTTGGTTCGTTTGCAGGTGTTGTGATAGATCGATTTCCGAAACGTTATGTTTTTTTTATCACACAAACATTACTTGCAATTATTGCACTTCTTCTGGGTCTTTTTGTTTTATTCGGGCTTCGTGATGTATGGATTGTCTATGCTCTCGGACTTGCGCTTGGTTTTGCCACAGCAATTGATAATCCAACAAAACAATCGTTTATTTTTGAACTCGTAGGGAAAGAACAAATCAAAAATGCTATTTCACTTAATTCTGTCATGATAAATATTGCAAAAGTTCTTGGCCCTGCAATGGCTGCTCTTTTTGTTTCTTTGTTTGGTCTTGCAGCATGTTTTTTCTTTAATGCTTTTTCTTTTATCGCCGTTCTTATCACGTTAGCGTTTATTAACGATAATGAACTTCATAAAAGTATGCAGCTAACAAAAGTGAAAGGTGAATTGACGAAAGGGTTAAGTTATGTTTTGAAAACTCCCATGCTTCGAAATGTGCTTTTGCTCATGGTTATTATCGGTATGTTTACGTATGAATTTCGTGTCATTTTGCCGCTTTTCGCTGAATTTACCTTTAAAAATCCTTCTTCAGGGTATGCAATTCTGATGAGTGCCATGGGTGCCGGGTCTGTCGTTGGTGGATTATATTCAGCAGGCAAAACTGAAACATCAATGCGAACACTTATAATAATTGCCTTTTTGTTTGGCTTAGCAGTATTAGCAACTGCGCTTATGCCAAATCTTCTTACAGCGACTATTGCACTAACTGTCGTTGGCTTCCTCTCTATAAATTTTAATGCACTTACCAATGCTTTGTTGCAGGTACATAGTTTACCTGAAATGCGAGGCAGAGTTCTCTCACTTTGGTCGATCGCATTTCTGGGTACAACACCACTAGGTGGACCACTCATTGGTTGGATAGGAGAACACTACGGTGCTCGATGGGGTTTGGGACTGGGTGGTATAGCAGCTATGATTGCAGCAATTTTTGTTTACACAATTATTAGACGAGAAAAACAAAATAAAATACCCCCCCATATTACTCAACAAGAAGAGATGTTTGTATAATACGGCACTCAGTAGTGGTGATTTAGATCAATTTAATTTATTCAGCTTTATTATATGATTACTTTTTGCATTTGTTATAAGGTATGTTTCAGGATTTTTTTGAAAAGAATGGTTTAATTTGTGATTATCGAGAAGGCGACGTGCTGGTAGATTGTGGTATGGTGCCAACACATGTTTTCCTCCTTGTATCAGGCTATGTTAAAGCTTCAGTTATGACACCCAGAGGTAATGAACATGTGCTTATCTTTTACAAACCCGGTGAAATTTTCCCTGCACGTTGGGCGTTTACAGAAATAAAGGGTAATGCCTTTTATACAGCGATAACTCCGGTAGTTGTGAGAAAAGTGCCAAAACCGAATTTTACCGAATATCTTCTCAATAATCCTCAGGAAATGTTTCAGGCTGTAGAATATACAACAAGGATAATGGATATTTTTGTAAATCGCGTTAACGATATGGCTCATCTGACGGCATATCTGAAAGTGATTGGCAGATTATTATCTCTTGCAGACAGGTTTGGCAAAGTTGATGTTAAAGGAAAAGGCATTCTCATTGAAATTCCAATAACCAGAGGAGATCTTGCAAGTAGTGTTGCCATGACAAGAGAAACTGTCAGTAGGGAAATAAGTAAACTCGAAAAAGCAGATCTCATCCATTATCGTAATCAACTCATCTACATTCCAAATATCTGCAAATTAAAGTCAGAATTAAACCTTTCCGATACAGACAATTACGTCTAACGTACCCGTCAGTGTTACTTCATAAATATTTAATTATTGTCAAGGATATCTGTCACATATAACTATGAGCCTTTAGATTAATATTCAATTGGTTAAAACTTAACCATTTTCTTTAAATATAAAAGAATAATTCCTCATATTTAGCGTTATTCTAAGCCATAACGCGCGAAATTTCCATTTCAATAAATAGCGAGGAATTTTTGTTTTTTAAAGAAATATTACTATGAGATATTATGATTGAGACGAAATCATCACCAACATTTATACCTACATCGAGATTAGGTGATGCTAGGCCTCATGCAGTCGTTATTGAGCCGCCAATTTCGCCGTATGAAAATCCTCCTTTAGGACCAGCCATTCTGGCGCGTTCAGCTAAAGGAAAAGGATTGCGTGTTGATGTTGTTGATTGGAACAAAATGTTCATAAATACCGTAGAACCCGATTCTACAAGAAGAGCAACTACAGCTGTGGGGGATCATGGTAAAGATCGCGCACATGTTAAAAAAGCTGTTAACGAAATCCTTTCGCGAACAGGCCTTTCTGATGAAGAACCATTCAACGTCCCTCAAGGTGCGGATCCTGTTCGAGGTATGCATTACGGTTTTGAGGCGATACATCGCGGTATTGAACGGGCAAAAACTTCACCTTTTTGGGGAGAATGGGTTGAAAAAATTGTTACATCGCAGGAAAATGTCCCGCCGGTTGTTGGTCTATCTGTCATGGGTCCTGAGCAGGTATTTCCTGCACTTGTACTCATGAGTGCCATAAAAGATCGATCACCAGAAACAGTAACAGTTATGGGCGGAAGTCATCCAACCCTTTTGTATAGAGCAATACAAAGTGATCATCGTTATACCCATGATGGGGAAGGGAGGCGTATTGTTGACGTCGTTCTCCCAGGCCATTCAGAGGAAGCGTTTACAGATCTCATTATAGAAGTCGTTAGCGATCGATATATACAAGGTAAAGGAACACATGTTAGTCCTCCTCTGTCAAGTGACAGGTTTGACTATCTTCCTCTCTTCTCAGCTGAGCAGATTGGACTCTATGATCCAAAAATATTAACCCTTCCTCTTCAATTAACAAGAGGTTGTTCATCTGGCAAATGCGCTCATTGTACCTATCCAGAAGTCGAACCAATCGCTACATCACGCACGGGATTCCAGGCAAGTAGAGCGCGTGACGCAATAGCTGCGCTCACTGAACAATTTGGAGTAAAGAAATACTCTATCAAAGATTCACTTTTGACGCTTACTAGGATGAGACAGTTGGGAGAAGAGTTTTTAAACAATGGTCCAGATAAGACACTTTGGGGCGCTTCAACAAGATTGGTTCGTACATTAGGAAGGGATGCAGATCAAATTGCTTCTTATGGTGCAAGAACTTTGGAAATGGGTGTAGAAAGTATTATTCCCGGAAGTCTAAAGGATATTTGTAAACAAGGACTTAGGCCAGAAGAAATTGAAGGTATAGTCCTTTCTCTTGCTGCAAACGAAATTACCCCTGTTGTCAATCTTATGTTTGGCATGCCTAGTGAAAGAGAAGATGAGGCACAATCTCAATTAGATTGGTTTATTCATTTGCAGGAACTAGCAAGAAAGCAAGGAGGTGCGCCTGTTGAGGGTTCATTAAATATGCTGCTACTTACAAAAGGGGCTCCACTCGTAGCGAGACCTCCAGAAGGAGTTGTTATACAGGATGCTGCTCCATGGGCATATGTGCACGGTTGGAATGAACCTGAGTGGAGGGTAAATTTCGGTAAACAACTCGCAGATGTTCAAATGCAGGAGGCATAATTATGAGTAATACTATTGAAATAGGACTGAATGAAAAATCAATAAATGGAGCAGAAAACAGACCGCTAACTGATGCTGAGCTTGCTCACATTCTCAATAGAGCGGTTGCTTATGATCCTGAAATGATCATTTATGGCTCAGCCGCTTTATATTTGCAAGGATTGTCACGCGATTTAAACGGTTTTTCTGCAGATGAAGTAGTAACTCTTTCGCCTTTTGAATTATATTCACGACCTGTAAAACGTGCAAGGGATGTTGATGCAATAACAAATCTGAGACAATTTGCTACTCATCGAAAAGACACACCGCTAATCATTAAAGATACGCCACATGGCGAAGCGAGAGTACTCGAACCATTTCCTGGACTTGAAATAATTACAGAAGATCCTCCGTGGGGAACAATGCTTCCATCATATGATCAATTGAAAGAAGCGGCGATTCCTGTATTTGTAGATGGAGTAAGTCAACCAGTATGGTGTGCAAGCCCGGAACATCTAATTGAAAGTTATACCTGGTTACATAGAGAAAAAGGGAGAAATGGTTTGTATAAAGGTGATGATGCACGTGTTGCTTATGTAAAAAGGGCTTTGACAGATGGACTTCGAGGAGAAATTATACCGCCATTTTTTACAGGTACTGAAGCGCTTCTACGCAAACAACCTTTGCCAGGATTTGAGGGGAATGTGATAAATGGATCGACGCTACTTCGTACGAGAATTCCGTTCACGACGGAATTTGGTACTGAAGTGGCTAGCCCTGTCACAGTTTTTGATAGAAGCTCTAGATTATCGTCTGAAAAACTTGTTGTAGCAACAAATAAACTCCTAAGACCAACTCTCGCACTTAGATAAAGCTAAATATTTTTCTGAATTGGAGATAAGTACGAAAAGTACTTTTTAGGTAGATAATTAAATTTTACTCAATAAATAATTCTTGGTAAACTAAAATTGTGAATAAGTCAAAAGGAAATAGAAGTATCATTTTTGACCTTCTGAGAATTCTCCTAATTACCCTCGTTCTTAATATTCATATTAAATTACTAATCACTCAGAATCAGGATTTGCTTTCAACTTTGGAATTATACGCCGTACCTATGTTTTTATGCTTGTCATTCTACTTAACAGCTAAATATTATATTGATGATACACATATTCAGATTTCAATCAAGAAACGTATTAATCGTTTAATGATTCCCTTGATATTCTGGTCAATTATAGGTTTTTTAGTTACTCCTGAAAAATTCACACTTAAGGATTTAATTTTGCAACTATTTACTGGTTCCGTTGTTAATAGACCATTATATTTTCTTAATATGTTAATTTTATTCACCGTAATTGCTCGTATTATTTCATTCTTACAGCTAAAGAAAAGACTTATCATCTATTTCTTAATCATAATTCTTGCTTTTGAACTTCAATATACATCAATAAACTATAGTTTCTTTTTACATCAGTCAATGAATATAAAATATAGCTATGGAAGATTTATTGAATTAATTCCATATGTATCAGTAGGAATTTTGTTCTCAAAATATAAGAATATATTAATAAAAGGAAAGATTGCTCCAATTCTTCTAATTTTTATTTCTTTAATTGGGTTTATTAATGCACCTCAATTATCTAATTCTTATTCGTATGGTGGATTGAATTTGTTTTTAGGCACAATTATATTTTTTACTGTAATTATTATTATAAATAATCACTACAGGAATTCAAATTTATTTTGGATTACCAAAATTGGTGAATATTCGTTTGGAGTATATTTGATGCATTTTCCACTCTTACAGTTATTCTTAAATGTAATACCAAATATAAAAAATATAGTTATTTACAATCCAATTCTATTTCTTATTGGATTTACAACCTTGTGTTTCATTCTTTGTCTACTTTTTGACATTCTAACAAAAAAGAAATTTACTTATTTAATAAAATAAAAAGGTTTTATTCGTTAAAAACTGAACCAAATACTTTTTTTAAAGGAATAAAATCAGGTTCAATAATTTTGTAGAGCGATATTCCATTTGAATATACCTGTGTATCGTTTATATCCGTAAAAGCAATTGATTTCAATTGTCCACCAACCATTCCAATTTCAGAATATTCAAATATTATTATTGGTATTTTTATTGGAAAACTAATAGTTTTAAATTTTGGAAGAGTTTCTTTTATAAAATCCACATAGAGCTCACGTATCTTTTCCTTTGCACATGCCTCATCAACAACTATAATATGTTTGAGATCAAAATATCTAGATATATTAATAGCAACTATACCTAATTCATTATCTTTTTCTAAAGAATATTCAATGAGTTGACCTATTGCCTTAGTAATATTTTTTCTAAAGGATTTTGAAGAATAAAGCCTTTTACACTCTACAGAGTATGTCCGTTTCTTAGTTATAATCTTAAAGTCTGGATGGTCTATCATAGGAAATTCACCCTGATATCCGGCTTTAATAAATTTATTAAGGAGTCTGAGTTCAAAAAGCGTATTTCTGCCTTCATTTGAATGATGGTCTTCTTCATTAGGTATTAACGGTGTCACTTTAGAATTTAATACAATATTAATTTTTTTAACATAATTTTTATACGAATCAGGTGTTAATAAATTTTTCATCTGAAATATTTTATTTAAATCACCAATTTGACTAATGCTAACTTTAAATTTATAGATTAAAAGAGGGTCATAGGTTTTTGAAATATCGTCTAACCCATTTTTTGTAATGTAATTTGTAATATCCTTACTAATTGCCAATGCCTCATATATCCAAGTACTATTAGGAATTTCGATACCCTCAGGCAGATTTGCAATATTACGTTCAAAGTCAGCAATTATTTGAGGAAAACTTTCAATTTTATCATCAATCATAGTATGAAATTAATTATTAGTCTAACAAAGATATTAATATTAAGCCAACTTTTCTATACTTATTCGTAAATATGAGGATATCACTGCAACTGTATAGTCTAAGTAATGCGTATTTTTTATTGATTATTTGATAAATAAAAAGCACCGGTTAAGGTGCTTTTAAAGTGTCGGGGACAGAGGACTCGAACCTCCGACCTCACGGTCCCAAACCGCGCGCTCTAGCCAACTGAGCTAGTCCCCGAGTAATTCATTATATCATGTAATGTGCCGCGGGAGGGACTCGAACCCTCAC
>JBPOIT010000010.1:0-63932 GCA_052034235.1 Candidatus Levyibacteriota bacterium | reverse complement strand
GTTAAATCATCTTGAACTCTGTCATATTTTAAAAGCCACTGGCATAAATCATCAACACATTTTTGATAGATTTTATTTGATACACCGAGATTATCAATTTTTTGGAAATGGCTTTGAATGCGCGTCTGTTTATCTATTACCATTATTTAGAGGATTGATGTTTACCGCCTAAACTTTCGATAGCATGAAGAACTTCTATAGGGACTGCAAAAACAACAGTATTTGATTGATCAGATGAGATATCGTTAATTGAGTTGAGTGTTCTTAAATGTAAAGCACCTGGTGCACTAGACATCGTTGTTGCAGCTTTTGCAAGATTCGTAGCTGCTATTACTTCACCCTCAGAATTGATAATTGTTGCGCGACGCTCACGTTCTGCTTCTGCTTGTTTTGCCATTGTACGCTTCATACTTTCAGGTAATACAATATCTTTAAGTTCAACGGTCAGTACTTCAAGTCCCCATTGTGTTGTCGTTTCTTTCACAATATCTTTAATGCGCGTTGCTACTTTATCACGGTTTGCAAGGAGTGAGTCTAAATCAACTTCGCCAACAACATTTCTCATTGTTGTTTGAGCAAGTTGATGAACAGCAACAAAAAAATTTTCAACCTCTAGAATTGCCTTCGAAGCATCGGTTACTTTATAATAAATAACAGCTGATATGCTGGCCGATATGTTGTCCTTTGTAATTGCTTCCTGATTAGGAACATCGACAGCTTTCGTACGAATATCGACTTTCTGATATGACTGAATAATTGGCCATACAATTCTCCATCCTGGTTCCATAATCCCGGAATATTTTCCAAAAGAAAATTTGACACCTCTTTGGTACTGATTTATCTGCTTAACAGAAATTAAAATAAAGAAAAGAATCGGTATAAGTAAAAATTCCATGTGGGGTTATTGTAATAGAAACCTTTCTTTAATGCAACGAGGACAGACTAGAACACAACAGGTATAACCAGTTCTTTTTCATTTTCAGTAAGTCCTGATGGATTTGCATTTTTGATAATGAGTTTGCCTTTTACCGTTGAAGGTTTCTCAAATGCAAAAGTTGAGGTAAATGGTACAAAAGATTCAGTCATCCATTCCCCTTGTGCGGTAGCAACATTTTTACCAAGTGATTTATTATTTGCGTCAAAGAGCTCAACAGGGAAAGTTGCCTCAAAGAACCACGGACCCTTTGCTTGACCTGTTACGGTGAGTGGGCTAGTAATTTTTTTACCTGGCTGGGGATCACTAACCTGAATACTCTCTGTCAATTCCTGTGCATTCCCAATGTCTTGTTTGAATAATCTGCCATCAGATGTGAAACATTGTGCAGGATAACTTTCACGAACAGGAAATCCAGCCGCCACACATTCATCAAAAGATGTCACCAATTTTACTTTTTCTGCAGTTTGATATTGGTTATAAAAGAAGTAACCTGCTGCTGCAACGAGAAGAACAAGAACTACCCCGACAATTTTTTTCATCTAACTAGAGCATAATCAATATACTTTGCAAAAACAACTGTTCAATTAATACCCCGAATTTATGGGTGGAATTTAGTATGGTGAGGTCTGTTATTTACTGGTGAAGTAAGCATAGACATCTTTTGAAAGTGTGGCAATTCGCTCCTCTGCTCCTTTTGGTGCAGTACTTTCTGAGAGAACGACAATTATGTAATCACCTTTATCTGTATAAACGATACCTCCGTCGTGCGAGACCTGCCCAAGCTCTCCTGTTTTATGTGCCATCACTGTTCCTGAAGGTAAATATTTCGGGAGTTTTTTATTTAGCTGTTGTTTCTTTAAGAGATCAAGCATCTTACTTGTAT
Source organism: Candidatus Levyibacteriota bacterium (assembly GCA_052034235.1). Taxonomy (GTDB): domain Bacteria; phylum Patescibacteriota; class Microgenomatia; order Levybacterales; family UBA12049; genus JBPOIT01. The sequence goes on along the minus strand of JBPOIT010000010.1, from coordinate 62,112 downwards.
TTTCTTCATTTGCTAATTCTCCTTTATAAAGTTTCTCAAAAAATGCCAAAGTATCTGCAGCAGTAGTTTTTGGTGGAGAGCCTGTTTTGGATGCACTTAAGCCGCTCTCTTGAAGAAATGTTTTTATACTTGCCAATTTTACTTTTGAAGTCAACAATAATGCAGCATAGTTATGAGAAATGGTAATCATTTGATGTAGTGCACTTTTTACGCTTAACGTTATACCACCTTCTGTTTGTTCTGCTGATTCAGATGCTATGCCAAATTGTCTGTTCAGAGAAACGACATCTGCACTTAAGACATCATCTTCTTTAATCGTATTATCTTTTATTTGTTTAAATGCTGTTCCCATAACCCAAAGTTTGTACAAACTTGCCGATTCAAAAGATTCGTTCTCGTCCTTAAAGTAAGTCTCTCCAGTCTTGAGATTTTTAATGGCAACGCTATATTTTCCTTTAGCACCTTCCAAAGAGGTAGCAATAATCCCCTGAAGATTTGATGTCGCAACAGTAACTGGCACTTGCGTCGGTACTGTTTCAACGGTTTCTTCAACTTGGGCATGAGCTAACTTAGGCTCTACCTCTATTTGAGCCATCATAGATGCTTTAGAGGGGAGAATACGATTTTCAATAAGCGTGTTAAATGTAAACACAGCAGAAATAACACCTATAAACGTTGCAGTAAATACTATGGCAGCATCTTTATTCATTTTTGGGGTACTCTTTTATTTGTACATGAAATTGCTTCAGAATGCAAATAACCGAACAGTCGCCGAGGCGATTGCCGGTATTTGCTATGAGACAGTTTTTATCTCATCATGTGTTTACCCATTCCTCGTCCTGGACCGAATGCATCGGTTAGAACGTTTGCGTCTATACCGTTTGCTTCCGCCCAAGTTTTCAATTCTTCTTGCCTTTTATCATGAGCTGCTTTTCGCTCTTCAGGAGTCTTATCTCGCATTTCTTCGCGAGTTGTATCATTTTGCTGTTTCACCTCACTGAATTTTGCAATGATTTTCGTTTTTTGCTCTTCAGTTAGTTTGCCATCTTTAACAAGCTGAGTGAGCTTTTCTTCAAAGCGAGTTTGCATTTGCTGATGATGCTCATCCCGATGTTCATCAAAAACAGCTTGCACGTCTGTCTGATTCAGGCCAAATTTGGTGGCAATTTTTTGAACCAATGTCGTACTTTGCGAGTCTGTACTTTGCGCAAAAGTATAACCTGTTCCGAAGTAGCTAAGTCCTGCCAAGGTAACTACTGCCGCTGAAAGTAATAATTTCTTTTTCATAGAATCACCCCCTTTCTTTAATGATCTAATGATACGAAACCAAACTGAAAAAATGCTTAATAAAGAAGGGTTATTTATGGAGTGGTAATTTAATGGTAAATGTCGTTCCTTTATTCATTTTACTTGTAACGGAAATTGCACCTTTGTGCACGAATACGATTTTTCTTGCAATTGATAAACCCAAGCCAAATCCTTCAATGTGTTTTGAACGTGATGTATCAACTCTATAAAACCTGTCAAAAATATATGGCAATTCTTCAGGTGCAATCCCAATGCCTTCATCAGCGATTGTAATAACTGCAGTTTTACCTTTTTGTGAACTTTCAATTTTTACCTGACTATTCTTTGGAGAATATTTAACTGCATTATCCAGAAGAATAGTAAACAATTCACGCAATCTGTCGCTACTTCCAAAAGTCTTAATTGGTTTTATTTTTTTCGTAATTGTTATTTCTTTCTTCTTAGCTTGTCCATGAACATTTTTTATGGCTTCTCCAACAATCTCTGTGAGTGAGACTTCTCCAAAACTTGTTGTTCCATTTCCTTTTTCATAGTGAGCGAGTTCTAAAAGTGTATCTGACAGTGACTGAAGTCTTATAACTTCCTCCAAATTACTCTCAATCAGTTTTTTTGCTTGAGGGAGTGTTAGCTGTTTATTTAACAGTCCAACTTCCATTTCGGAGCGAAGCGATGTAAGGGGTGTACGCATTTCATGTGAAGCATCAGAAATGAATTGGTTTAATTGTCCAACCATTCGTTGTATTGGGCGAAGCGTTCGTCCTGCAAGGAAATAACCAGCTCCTCCTGAAACAATGAGAATACCAAGATTAAGAAAACCAAGGGTTGTAATAAGTCTTGCCCTCGCAGATTCGATGAGTTCAGGATCAATACGCATCCTCGCAAATTCTCTGGGGGGAGGAAGTCCAAGTTGTTCCCGCTGCTCAATCACCTCAGCGATATGTTCGAAACGTTCTAGTTCAACGTTTACTCCGTTATAAATAAACGCACTAAAGAGAATACTGACCAACATGATGATCAGCAAGTACCAGGCAGTAAGTCTGATGCGCGTAGATTCAAACACTTATTCTCCTATTTTATACCCAAACCCTCTCACTGTATGTATTAAGTTTGGCATATCTTGAAACGGCTTATCAATTTTATCTCGAAGGTGTTTCACATACACTTCAACTGAGTTTGGCAAAACATCTGCATCGTAATTCCAAACATGACTGATGATTTGTTCTTTTGTAAAAATCTTATGTGGATGGCGCATGAAATAATGAAGCAGTGAATATTCTTTATTTGAAAGAGCGATTATTTTTTTATCTCGCTTCACTTCAAATGTCGCAGGATTTAATGTCAAATCTGCGATTTCTAAGATAGCACCTGTTGTAACTTTTGGTCGTCTTGCAAGTGCTCGAACCCGTGCAAGTAATTCTGTAAAAGCAAAAGGTTTAGTCATATAATCATCAGCACCAGTATCCAGTCCTTCAATTTTCTCAGTAAGCTGTCCCCTTGCTGTTAACATTAGTACAGGCGTATGGATACCGTTTGCCCTGAGTTTCCGACATACTTCAAGTCCGTCCATACCAGGTAGCATTCTGTCTAGAATAATAAGATCATAATCCTCACTCGCCGCAAAGTCATATCCCTTTATTCCGTCATACATGACATCAACTGCATAAGCTTCTTGGGATAAACCCTGTTTTATAGAGTTAGCAATTTTATGTTCGTCTTCAACGACAAGTATTCTCATAAGTAAGAATAGATTATAACATTCGTGCTGAAAATTAGCTGAAAAGTAGTTGGAAGTTAGAGTTTTAGGAAGTATTCGTGAAGGCGGGTATCGTCCGATAACTCAGGATGAAAACTTGTCGCTAGGAGTTTTCCCTGCTGAACAGCGACAATTTGATTATTTTGCAGTTGCCCTAAAATTTCAACACCCTCTCCTGGATCTGACAATAAAGGGGCGCGAATAAAAACTGCATGAAACGGTTTGTGACCAACTGCAGGAAGTAAAATATCTGTTTCAAAACTATCGATTTGCCTGCCAAAAGCATTTCGATGCGCTGTTATATCCATAAGTGACAGAGCTGGTTGTCCTTTTCGACCTTCAGCTATGTCTTTTGCGAGAAGAATTGCACCGGCACATGTTCCCCAAATTGGCATCCCTTTTTTTGCCCGTTTTTTTATTGGTTCTAATAATTTGTATAAAACAAGGAGTTTGCCTATGGTGGTACTTTCTCCACCTGGCATGATTAATCTATCGATTTTTTCGAGATCTTCAGGTAGTCTTACTTGCAGTGTTTGAACTTGAATTGTATGCAGGAGTGCCTCGTGTTCATGGAAATCTCCTTGCAAAGCAAGAATTCCAACCATTATAAACCTCTCCTAGCCAATCGCTCTTCCTGGGGAATTGTACTCATTTCAATACCATGCATTGGCTCTCCCAATCCTTCACTTACTTTGGCAAGGATATCTGGATTATTATAATGCGTCGTTGCTTCAACGATTGCCCGAGCTCTTTTTACGGGATCATTCGACTTAAAAATGCCAGATCCAACAAAAACTCCATCGACACCAAGCTGCATGAGAAGTGCTGCATCTGCAGGGGTCGCGATACCTCCTGCTGCGAAGTTAACAACCGGCAATCTTTCAAGCTTTTGTACATGTTTAACGAGTTCAACAGGGACACGCATTTCAAGCGCTTTTTCCTTCAATTGTCTTTCTGTAATTCCCTTGAGTGATGCAATTTCACGAAGTACCGCTCTTTCATGGCGAACTGCTTCAACGACATTGCCAGTTCCAGCTTCCCCTTTTGTTCGAATCATCGCTGCGCCTTCGTTTATGCGTCTTAGCGCTTCCCCCAAATTTCTGCAGCCGCACACAAATGGGACATTGAATGCGTGTTTATCAATATGGAATTCCTCATCTGCCGGGGTCAATACTTCACTTTCATCAATATAATCAACACCGAGAGACTCAAGAATCTGCGCCTCAACAAAATGCCCGATGCGTACCTTTGCCATAACAGGAATTGTCACAGTGTCCATTATTTTTCTAATGAGCTCGGGATCACTCATTCTTGCAACGCCACCATGTGCCCGGATATCTGCTGGGACACGCTCAAGTGCCATAACCGCGACTGCGCCCGCTTCTTCTGCAATTTTGGCGTGTTCAACGGTTACGACGTCCATAATGACACCGCCTTTAAGCATTTGTGCGAGGCCACTTTTGGTTTTAAAAGTTGCTTTTTGAGGAGTGTTTTTTTGTTGTGCTGCCATTGGCGTATTGTACCACTAAGGTAGTGCCTGAGACAAGTTATTAATCAAAGGCAAAAACGACAAAACAGCTACTTTATAACTGTTTTGCCGTGGCAGAATGTTTTATTGTTTTATGTTATGTTTTTTACCACTCTCTTCAGACACTCCGCCTTTCATACCCATATGAGCATAGTCACTAAAAAGTGATCCTGCTTTATGCGTATCTTCTGACGCTGACTGCGAAAGTGTTTTTATGTCCAGCGCATTGCAGTCATCAAAAATTGTCATAACTAAATCAAGCTGATTTTCTCGAGTTTGCAGAGCAAGAAGCAATGATCCATCTTTGACTTGTTTGAGAAAATAGTCTCGTGCTTCACGTGAGAGATCTTTTGCTAGTATGTCTAAGTTTTCGATGAGATTAATACCCATTTTGACAAGAATTTCATCCGCCTGACGAGCATCCCTCATAAGGAGCAAAAACTCTTCTGGTCTAAAACCTTCTCGTTTAAATTTATCAATTGCCGATTCAACATCCGGACGATCTTGAAAGATTCCAATTACCGTTTTCATCTTTCATTCGTCACCTCCTTTCCTCTTCTAATAAAACTTATTGTTTGCGTTACAAATGCTTTTCCATCAGGAAGTGTGATTGTTGTGCCTTTAGGAAGGGAGACTTCGTTTACTTCATTACTGTTTTGCGTTTGTGGTTTTGTGTGCGTAGGCTGAGCCTGATCCGCAGGTTGTGTTAGCATTTTTTCTACTTTATCTATTACCTTTTCAATAAGCTTCGGTGGTTTTTTTTGAGCACTCGCAACACCTTTCATGCGAATAGGCTTCGCATCGCGTTGTGTATTCCCAGCTGAGGCAGTTGTATCCATAACTGCAAGAATACTCCATTGAAAGCTGAACTTAATCAATAAGTGGTAATAATCCTGTAAGAGAGGCGATTTTTAATAATCCATCATGATCTGCGTCATTCGCCAAAAAATATTTCCCAGGTCCTTTTGAGCGAGCATGTGCAATCAATTTATTACTTTCACCACCAGTCACCCCAACGTATCCACATGATTGCATGAAATTCCAATCACCAAGGGTATCTCCTATTCCTAACGTATCTTCAGGAGAAATCCCAAGATGCTTAAGTACTTCGAGCGTTGCTTCGTTTTTTGACACGCCCTTTACGGTAATGACAGCTCCTTCAACTGGAAAGATGGCAGGATGTGTGCTCCATAAGAAATTGATATTCTTAAGAAAAGGCTGCAATACTTCTTCAGTGACAAGTTTTTCTTTTTTGTCTTTGGCAAATGCGAGAATTTTGAGAACTCTGAATGTTTTCAGTTGCTCAAGAAGTGACGTGACTGCAATATGTTCTTTTTGGAGAATTGCTATTCGTTTCTCTGTGAAGTTATTCATTTGATTTTTTTGCAGCAAATAGTCATCAATTCCTACACATTCCAGATAAATATTTTTTTCTAAACACGCTTCTACAAGCTGCGTTGCCAATTGTTGGTCTAAAAAGTATGATTTTATAATCTCATTGTGTAACGGATTTATAATAAGCGCACCCCCATCGGTTATATGCGGACCATGTAGTTCAGCCCTTTTTATAATTTCCCGCACTGCAAAACTAAACTTAGCAGTACAAAGCACAATTGGAATACCTCGCGCGTGTATTTGTTTAAGTGCCCGAATAACCCTATCATTAGGAAGAGGAAAATTCCCAACCTGCTTCCCAACAATCACCCCATCAACATCAGTCACAATAGCCTTAATCATAAAGAAATTATAGCACCTTTTCACTTATTGCAGACAAAAATGAAGTGTGGTATCCTTTACACTTCTTTCTCAAAATTTGAGAACACGAAATCCATGGCTTACTTTGGTAAAAACGCTTTCAATTCAGCAAGCAGTTTCAATCAATTGGTTGGAGTTATCGGCGGGACAGGCCCGGAAGCGACCACGTATTTTACTTCTCTTTTGGTCAAACTTCGTGGCCACGTGAAGCGAGATCAAGAGCACATTCCTTTTCTTGTGTACAATAATCCCCAAATTCCTGACAGATCACGGTATCTTCTCTATGGAGGAGAATACCCTCTTCCAGAAATGATACGCAGTGGATTAGTGTTAAAAAAGGCTGGTGCTACTTTTCTCGTTATTCCATGTAACACTGCACATGCATTCGTTGAAGAACTAGCACATGAGGTAAAACTTCCAGTAATCAGTATGGTTGAGGAATCAGCAAAATACATTGCAGCAAAGTATGGTGATGACGTAAAAGTTGGATTACTCGCGACAACAGGTACTGTCAAAACAAATATCTATCAACAGGTTTTCTTTAAAGTCGCTCCTAAAATTTCAGTGCTTGTTCCTGATCAAGAATCTCAAGCTGAAGTTATGAAGGCTTGTTATGATATTAAGAAATTTTCAGTAGACGAGGAAAGCTATGAACTTTTACATAAAGCCGCAAAGAAACTGATGAGTCAAGGTGCCCAAGTCATTATTTTGGGTTGTACAGAAATTCCTCTTGCTCTTACGAAGCAAAAATGTGATTTTAACAGAGTCGATCCTATGGAAGTCCTTGCAAAGAAAGTCCTTGAACAAACACTGGCCAGCCAAGTCAGCATCTACAGAAAACTCCTCAACAGATTCCAACTACCACTTCAACAGACAAAATAATCAATAGGCTCATACCGCCCTGACGTTCTATAGGTTTTCAACTATTATCGACCAGGCTTTATTTCTACATATTATATACATAATAACTATCGAACTTCGCCATTGCTTTTTAGTTATGGTGGGGATATAATATTTTTTTTCTAATACTCATATGAACGTTCAGCAGGTATCACAGTTACATGAAAATGATCGTAAGGCGCATGCGCAGCGACTTGGATTGAGTCTTTCAAATTTTGACAGACTTGTTGCATCGGCTAACCATGTCTATGAAGTTATTAAAGATCTCGGTCCTTTCTATAGAGAGAGTAAAGAACCAACCTTCCGTATATCCGCAGAACCAATTTCTCTTCCAAAAGGCTCACAACAAAAGCTTGAACAACTTGGTAATGATATTATTTTTCTTGCAAAGGCGTTAAAAACTTTGCCTGATGAATATAAAAAACTCCTCGGAGACGGTTTAAACTATGCTGTACCCCCAACATGGCGCGTTGATATCATTCTTGATGAAAAAAATGACATGTTTGTAAATGAGATTGAAGGCCAAGACGGAGCAAGTGCACTCTATATGGCTACAGAATTTGCATACGGTTTGAAAACCCTCCAAGAATCAACTGCTGCAAAGCTGATCCCGACATTGAAAGCAATGTGCCAAGCGAAAAATAAAAAAGTATACACAATTGCACATGTTCGTGTTGATAATCCTCATAATGTCAACGCTGACAAGTTTATTGAATTTGTTGATACACTTTCAAAAGGCACACTCACAATGCATCACCTAAACGAACATGACATTATGAGTGGACGCATTTCTGTTGATTGGGACATATATGACGGTGTAATTTTGGAACCAACCTTTGCACCTGAAGCGTTTTTCAAACTTGGATTGCCTAAGGAAAAGCTACTCTCAAACGGTGTCTATAATGCTTTGGTAAATAAAGGTGTATTTGCTTTATTATTTGAAAAAGAATTATCGAAGTTCTGGACAGAATCGTTAAGCGCTGACCGTTTCGATAGACTGAAAAAGCTATTTATTCCAACATCATTTATCCGCACATTTGATGAATTGAAAGCTGCACGAGCAGCAGGCAAAGTTGTAAAAGTCTCGTGGGCAGGAGAAAAAGCTCATCTGATCAATAGATCACAAGGAGTTGCCATGCCGAAAGGCGATACGACACATGGAGGAGAAGACCGCTGGAAAACACTTGAGGATCTACTCACTGAAGGTCTTACTATCATCGCACAAGATTTTGTCATGCCAAAACGCATAGTGACCTATTTGAGAAAAAAAAGTATCACCTTGGAGCAAGTTCAATGGTATAACAGAGTATGTGTTAAATATGTAGCTGATGATAATCCAAATAACGAAGTACTTCCTACCGTCTCTTTAACCGCAGCTTGTGCAACGCTTGGTCCCAATATCATTCCAGCAGGCCGTGAATGCACTTTTGTCGCAGCAAAACTCCAATAAGTTATTTTTTATGGGTAATTAGCATCAGAAGATACGGAAGCACTCCTAATAACGTTACTGCTCCAGCACCTATAAATAAGACTTGGAAACCATAAGCTGCAGCGACGAAGCCTCCGAGGGCTGTCGCCATAGCCATTCCGATCAGCGTTACACCATCAGCTATGCTCCATTCTGCTGTCTCAAGATTTTTGTCCATGTGAATTGAAAACAAGGCATTTTTTGCAGGAGTACCAATTCCCATACCCATTCCTCCAATTGCATAACTAATAAAAAATCCGACAATTGTATTTGATAACGCAAAACTAAATAACCCTAAACTCGTTAGTACGACTCCAATTGCGGCCACGATGAGCTTTTTTTTATCTGTTGTTTTCGCCAAATATTGTCCACTGATCAATTCAAAAACAACCCTCGTTACCAGATAGACGCTAAATCCCGTAGCCGCAAATTGGATGTTTCCACCAACTATACTTGTTGTTGCAAAAAGAGCAGTGATCGGAATAACCAAGTACCAACCTGACCATAAAAAGGTTTCAGAATAAATATACGCCTTAACGATAGGATTAACGTGGGTATGGCGTGGGGGAATTTTTAAGAGCTGCTCTTTAAACATATCCTCAGTGTAACAAATTTGAGAAAAGAAGAATAACGAGAAACTCAACTAGTATTTAAACAGTCGGAACATCAGGGTAATGACACTTTTTCCACTTTTTACCCGAGCCGCACGGACATGGGTCATTGCGATTGAGTTTGGCGGCTGATTTTATTGGGGCTTGAGCACCTTCTGAAACTTCGCTTTCAGGTGTGTTGGTGATCATTTTTTTCTTTTTCGCTTTTGGCAAAACTGCCTCCGCAGCAGCGGGTGCTGCCTGATCTGGATGCGCGGGACCGTTATGCACGGTACCGTCAGCGTGCGTGTGTGTCTCGTGAACGTGCCCTGCGGCTCCATGAGGAGGATTTGTAGGTCCAGCTTGGATTTGCACCTTGTAGATCCTGTGGACAATATCGTCATCAATTGCAAACATAAGTGACTCAAACATTCTGTACGCTTCATTTTTGTATTCAACGAGTGGATCTCGCTGGGCATATCCCCGAAGCCCAATGCCGCCTCTAAGATTATCAATAGCATCAAGATGGTTCATCCACAGATTATCAACCACTGAAAGCATGACAAAACGCTCGACTTGACGCATAAGCGGTGATCCGACCTGCTTTTCTCGATGTTCATAAAGATCATCCATCATTTTGATAAGAAACTCTTTTTTAGCTTCTGCTTCATGAACTTGTTCGAGCTGTTTGATGATTTGTTTTTGTGAAGCTTCATCAAAAGGAATAATAGTACTGAATTCTTCCATGATAGCTTCATTTGGCGTACCACCATCTGCTTTGGCAAATGAGAGATCGACAAGCGCGTTTATTGCAGCATGCAGTCTGGAACTGATTTCTTCTTTGGTAGATGTGTCATTATCTTTTGAAGCTTCAAGAATCTCTCTTCTGAATTTATAAATAATTTCTCTCTGTCTGTTAAGCACGTCATCATATTTAACTAAATGCTTTCTCGTATCGAAATTAAATCCTTCCACTTTGACCTGAGCGTTCTCAATAGAACGAGAAACCAGTGAGTGTTCAAGCGGCACATCCTCAGGCATATTAAATCTGGTCATAATACCTGCAATACGATCGCCGCCAAAAAGTCGCATGATGTCATCATCAAGCGCCACAAAGAAACGCGATGCGCCGGGATCACCTTGACGACCTGAACGACCCCTAAGCTGATTATCGATACGTCGTGATTCATGACGCTCCGTGCCGATAACAAATAAACCGCCGATTTTGAGGATTTCATCATGTTCTTTTTCCCATTTTTTATACAGCGGTGATTTTGTATCGGTAATCCCTTCTGCGTCCTTTGGTGGTTCTCCGCCAAGCACGATATCCACACCACGACCTGCCATGTTGGTAGCTACTGTTACAGCACCTTTTTTACCAGCTTGGGAAATAATTTCTGCTTCTCTCAAATGGTTTTTCGCATTTAACAGTTCATGTGGAATTTTTCTCCGTTTCAAAAATTCTGAGATAATTTGATTCTTATCAATCGAGGTTGTACCCACAAGCACAGGCTGACCTTTTTTGTGAGCTTCTTCAATAGCATTGACGACTGCACCTAATTTTGCACGCTGCGTTTTATACACAGCATCAGGATGGTCAATTCTTGCAACATTGCGGTGGGTTGGAATAACGACAACGTCAAGGTTATAAATTTTTCGGAACTCCTCCGCTTCTGTCACAGCAGTACCTGTCATACCTGCAAGTCGCTCATACATGCGGAAGTAATTCTGAAGAGAAACCGTCGCGAGTGTTTTTGATTCACGCTGGATCGTAACATTTTCTTTTGCTTCAATTGCCTGATGGATACCTTCTGACAAACGACGTCCTTCAAGCAAACGTCCGGTAAATTCGTCAACTAAAATGACCTGATTATCCTTGACGATGTAATCTTTCTCTCGATGAAAGAGTGTTCGGGCTTTGAGTGCTGCTTCCAAATGGTAAACGGTATCAAAATCTTTTTCATAGATATCGCCTATCCCATACAGTTTTTCAATTTTGCCGATCCCATGATCTGTCAGATGTGCTGTACGGAATTTTTCATCAATCTTAAAATCTGTTTCTGCCGATAATTTTTTGACGACTTCTGCATATTCATAATATTTTTGAGAAGGTGATTCATCAGGGGCTGAGATAATATGAGGTGTTCGAGCCTCATCGATAAGAACAGAGTCGACCTCATCAACAATGGCGAAATAATAACCTTGCTGGACTACTTCATCAAGGCTTTGGGCCATGTTATCCCGGAGATAATCAAATCCAAATTCTGAATTAATACCGTACACAACGTTTGCCTGATATGCTTCTTTACGGGTAATTGGTTTTAAATGCAATAAACGAGAATCACTTAAGTCGGTCGCGATAAATTCAGGGTCATACAGAAATGACTGATTATTAATCATTGACGCAACTGTTGTTCCTAAAAAGTGGAAAATCGGCCCCATCCAGCCCGCATCACGACGAGCAAGGTAATCATTGACGGTGACCAAGTGTGAACCTTTACCAGTTAAACTATGAAGATAAAGTGCGGGCACAGCAGTTAAGGTTTTTCCTTCTCCAGTTTTTTGCTCAGCAATTTTTCCCTGAGCTAACACGCTTGCACCCATAAGCTGCTCATCAAAATGGCGCATTCCCAATGTTCTTCTCGAAGCTTCGCGAACAAGCGCAAAGGCTTCAGGCAAAATATCGAGTACCTTTTCTCCATCTGAAATTCTATCCCTGAATTCCTGTGTTTTCTTGGGGAAGTCTTTGTCTTTGAGCTTTTTATACTCATCTTCAAGCGCGTTAATCTTGGAGACGATCGGCTGGAGGGTGTTAATCTCTTTCTTGTTGGAGTCGAAAATTTTATTTATGAAACCTAACATGGAATAATTATCTTACCATATATCAGCCTCAAAAAAAACCCCTCACAAGTGTGCTAAGAAGTGATCTTATCTTTACCCATGTATTTTCTGAGTACTTCAGGAATAAGAACAGAACCATCTTCTTGTTGGTAATTCTCAAGAATGGCAACGATTGGTCTGTTCATTGAAAAGGCTGTGCCGTTAAGGACATTAAGATATTTTCGCTGATCTCCGTCCTGATAACGCATGTTAAGACGGCGAGATTGGAAATCAGTTACTGTTGACGTTGATGTCACTTCGCCATACTTCTGCTGTGATGGCAACCAGGCTTCAATATCATATTTTCTGGCAGCGTTAAATCCGAGATCACCTGTGCAAATTCGTAAAACTTGATACGGGATTTTCAGATCCTGAAAGAACTTCTGCTCAATTTTTAGTAAAAAGTCATGTTCTTTATCATCTTCTCCCTCAGCGACAAATGATACCATTTCAACTTTGTTAAATTGATGTACCCGCCAAATACCACGTGTGTCTTTGCCATAACTCCCAGCTTCACGACGGAAACAGCTTGAATAACTGACATAACGGCGTGGAAGTTCTTCTTTTTTCAGTACATCGTTCATGTGAAGCGGCACAACTGATTGTTCTGAAGTCCCGACGAGATACAAACCGTCTTTATCAAGCGTAAAAATATTATCAGCTTCACCCATCGCAGTGTAGCCCAATCCTTCCATAATCTCCTTTTTAATAAGAACTGGCGGGACAACAGGTATGAAACCTTCTTTAAGAAGCGTATCAAACGCATACTGTCTGAGAGCTGCTTCCAAAAGCGCTCCGTCACCTTTGAGATAATTAAACCGTGCTCCACTCACAACAGCAGCCTGTTTGGTATCAATAATTCCTAACGCTTCTCCTAACTCGAGGTGATCTTTTGGCGTAAAGGAAAATTTCGTTGGCTCTCCATGCGTTTTTATAACCTCGTTCTCTGAATCATCTTTTCCAACTTTGACGTCAGGTTTTGCAGGATTTGGAATACTCACCATAATTTCGTTGAATCTGACTTCAACATCCTGCATAGCTGATTCTTTTTTATCAAGATCTCCCTTTACCTTTTTACCCTGTTCAAGTTGCTCTGGAGTTGGCTTACCTTGTATGCTTTTTGCAATGGTGTTTCTTTCTTCACGAAGCACTTGTGCTTCTCTTTGGAGTTTTTGCAGCTCTCCATCAATCCGTAACAATTCCTCGACATTAATAATGACACCCTTGGCAGCGGATGCCGTTTTTACGAGATCAGGATTTTCACGTATGAATTTAATATCTAACATAAACACCAAGGATTATATCGCGTTTACTGAAGCTGGTCAATCGGAGAGAACGTTATTTTTTAGCGGCTTTTTTTGGAGCTTTCTTTGCTACTGGTTTCTTAGCTGCTTTAGGAGCGGCTTTCTTAACTGGAGCTGTTTTCTTTGCGGGAGCTTTTTTTTCAGCTTTACCTTCTGTACTTGCTGGAGTTCCACCAATTACTTTTGAAAGTGCTGACTTAATGTGAGCTGCTTTGTTTTTGTGGATCAGATTCTTTTTAGCAGCTTTATCAACTGCACTAAAAGCTGCACTTACTGATTCTGCAGTCTGTGACTTGTTTGCGTCTTTAATAAGGTTCTTAAATGTGGTCTTCAAGCCACGATTATGTAGCTCTCGCTTTTTGTCTTGTTTTAATTTCTTTTTTGCGTGTTTTAATATTGGCATTTTGCTATTTTAGCATGATATACTTAAAAAAACAATATTCGCTCATGCGTAGTGATTTTCTGTGGAAAAAAAGCCTCGATTTACTAACACGCCGCCAAACCAATATCCTTTCAGCGGCGTTTGTTATTATGGCAACTGTTATCCTCTCACAGTTTCTGGGACTTATCCGCCAGCGCCTCCTCGTGGGTATTTTTGGAGCATCTGATACGCTGGGTATCTATTTTTATGCTTCACAACTACCGGATACACTATTCCAACTCACAATAGCCGCTGCACTCACAACAGCATTTATTCCAGTTTTTTCTGATTATCTTGCAAAGAACAAAGATGCAGAAGCACATAAGATGGCATCAACGCTACTGCTTATGGGGTTATCAGTCTTTCTCTTTTTATCACTCATTCTCGCCATAGGTGCTCCCTTATTCCTGCAGATATTCAATCAGGGCGGACATTTTTCTGCAGAGCAAATGACTCTCATGGCTAATTTGATGAGGATTATTATCATTGGACAATTACTTTTTATCCTAGGTACCTTTTTTACCGCACTTCTGCAATCATATAATCATTTTTTTATCCCGGGAATTGCAGCTGCACTGTATAACTTGGGCATTATACTTGGCGTCGTCATTTTTTCTCAATTTGTAGGAATTTACGCAGCGACAATCGGCGTCATCATTGGGGGACTCATTTACGTGCTTGTTCAAATTCCACTGGCAAGGAAAGTTGGTTTTCATTTTACGCCTGCAAGGGAAGCTATCAAATCTGAAGGAATCAAAAAAATCAGTAAACTGATGTGGCCAAGGACATTGTCACTGATTGTCTTTCAGCTAGGTACTGTTGCACTCCTTGCACTTATTTCCTTTCTTCCTAACCCCGGACGTATGAATGTTATTTTTGATTTTGCCAAAACATTGGCATTTGCGCCAGTTGCGCTTTTTGGACAAACCATCGCTCAAGCAGCCTTTCCAATCCTTTCACGGGAAAAAGATAAACCCGAACAATTCAAAATGACATTTATCACCAGCTTTAATGAAATGTTATACCTCGTTTTACCTGTATCTGTTTTAATCTTGGTTTTGCGTATTCCTTTTGTGCGTTTGGTATTTGGTGCATCGGCGTTTGACTGGGAAGCTACCAAACTTACCGGCCTGACCCTAGCCTTCTTCAGCATCTCAATCTTTGCTCAAGCCCTTATAACGCTGGTCTTGCGCGCTTTTTATGCATTACATGACACAAAAACGCCACTGATCGTTGGTGCACTGACAACGATTTTTATGGTGATGATTGCGTATTCTTTTGTCGTGCTTATACCTGAAGCCAATCTTTGCACCCAGCTTCATTTGAGAAATTTATGTGTCCCGACAGGTGTAGAATCACTCGCTTTTGCGTATTCAATTGGAAGTATTATGCAGCTTGTGATTCTTTTTCTCATTCTTGAAAAAAGAATCGGCCATTTTGATAAAAGTATGCTCCTCAAACCCTGGACGAAGTTTTTTATATCAAGTATGTTTACCGCCTTTGCGCTCTACATCCCGCTCAAGCTCCTTGACCAATTAGTCTTTGACACAACCCATACCTTTGATCTCATCCTCTTAACAGGCATCTCAAGCCTTGCAGGTCTATCTATTTATCTCTTCCTCACCTGGTTCTTTGACGTCAAAGAAGCAAAAACCTATATACTCGTCGCCCAAAAGTTAGGAAACTGGAAAGAAGTCCTCAAAAAATCCCAGGAGTTACTCGGCGGAGAATCCAAATAACCTAACCATAGAGTATTTTGAGTACTACTGAAAGAACTGCAATCAAACACCAAAAGATAACCGTAAATAAATTTCGTCTGTTAAATAGTAAATAATAAAGGGCACTACAGATGGCTACAAAACAAGCAAGACTATATAATATCTGAGCATTAGATAATAAACTGCTCAGTAGGTATGAAAGACCTACTACACTAAAAAAGTGAAATAATAACCACACTGAAAGCACAAGGACAACGATACTCACCAATGCTTTTATAGGTTGAGTAAATCTATATTTAAATAAATATATTATTATTACAAAGATACTTATTAAAGCAAGCGGAATGCCAAAGTACGATATAAGAGCAAAAAGAAGAAGCGCTGGACCTATTGCGCCGGGGCCATCTATACCCATTAAAGACAAGAAAGCTATAAAACAAAAAAACGAAATAATGAAAACGACATCAACGATTAATAGTGCATCTAACCCTGCTGTTTTTGATGCTGGGTGTGCTCTTTTGTGAAAGAATTGCTCTACCTTAGGCCTCAATGATTTCAATATCTCTCCATCAGTCATTTGTCGTTCTGTCTCAGTTACTTGCTTATCAGTCTGCTCATCCATAGGTATAGTATACACAAAAAAACCGCCTTTCAGCGGTCATTGCTAATGCTTAATGTTTACCTTTAATACATTCCACCCATTCCGCCGGGCATGCCTCCTGGCATTCCGCCTTCGGATGGGTTGTTCTTTTCTGGGAGATCAGCGATCAGGCATTCTGTGGTGAGAACCATTGTGCCGACACTGGCTGCATTTTGGACTGCTGTTCTTGTGACTTTGGCTGGATCAACGATTCCTGCACCGATCATAGATTCAAATTTACCTGTCAATGCGTTAAAACCAATGTCAGTTGCTTTTTTAGCACCTTTTTCCTGCTCTTCGATAGTTCTGATAACCCAACCGTCATCTTCACCTGCATTTTTGACAATCCATCTCATTGGCTGTTCAAGCGCATTGAAAAGAATTTCAACACCAGTTTTCTGATCTTCAATGGTCAGTTTTTCTTTCAGTGCTGGAAGCACTTTGCGAGCTTTGAGGAGTGTGACGCCTCCACCTGAAACTATACCTTCTTCAAGTGCTGCTTTTGTGGCTGCAACTGCATCATTAACTCTTTCTTTCTTTTCTTTCATTTCAACCTCAGTTGCTGCACCGACATTGATAACGGCAACACCGCCAGCAAGCTTTGCAAGTCTCTCCTGAAGCTTTTCTCGGTCAAAATCACTGGTTGTGCGCTGTATTGCTGTTTTGATGTGGGCAATTCTCTTTGTCAGTTCTTTTTTATCACCCTTACCGCCAATAATACGTGAAGTTTCTTTGTCTGCCCATACTTTATCAGCACGTCCACAATCTTCAACCGTGACGCTTTCAAGTGTTCTTCCTGTGTCATCTGAAATAACGGTGCCACCGGTAAGAATTGCGATATCCTGAAGCATTTCTTTGCGTCTGTCACCAAAACCTGGAGCTTTAATTGCAACTGGATTAAATGTACCGCGGAGTTTGTTAACGATAAGTGCTGCAAGCGCTTCTCCCTCGATTTCGTCAGCAATGATGACAAAATTCTTTGAAACTTTAACGAGATTTTCAAGGAATGGAAGGAATTCGTTAAGCGCTGAGATTTTTTTATCAGTGATCAAAATGTATGGGTCTTCGATTTCTGATTCCATTTTGTCGCTGTTGGTAACAAAATAAGGTGAGACATAGCCTTTATCAAATTCCATACCTTCTTTATAAACAACTTCCATTTCCATGGTGCGGCCTTCTTCAACAGTGACGACGCCGTCTTTACCAACTTTTTGGAGTGCTTCAGCAATAAGTCCGCCAATCGTATCATCCTGTGCTGAAATCTTTGCGACACGGACGACATCATCATCTTTAACAGGGCGTGCTGTTTTTTGGATTTCTTTTATGACTTCAACAACTGCTTTATTAATCCCTTCACGAAGGATCATAGGGTTTGCACCAGCAGTTACGTATTTCATACCTTCATTTACAATTGCCTGTGCGAGAACTGTTGCTGTGGTTGTACCATCTCCTGCATTGTCATTGGTTTTACTTGCTGCTTCTTTAGCGAGCTGGACACCCATGTTTTCAAATGGATCTTTGAGTTCAATTTCTTTTGCGACTGTGACACCGTCATGGACAACAGTTGGAGCGCCCCACTTTTTCTCAAGTGCGACGTTTCGTCCCTTTGGACCGAGGGTTGTTATAACAGCTTTAGCTAAGGTATTTACACCTTTTACCAAAGATTGTCTTGCTTCTTCACCAAATTGTAATTGCTTTGCCATAATAGTAATTAAGAAACGATTGCGAGTATATCAGTTTGCTTTACCAATTTCCACTCTTCATTGCCAACTTTGATTTCATTACCACCCCACTTGGAGTACATAACTTTTTGACCAACTTTAACAACCATAGGAATTAATTTGCCGTTAACGTCAACAAGTCCTGGACCGACTGCGACAACTTCTGCAACTTGTGGTTTTTCTTTTGCTGATTCAGGAAGCACAATACCGCTTGCAGTTGCAGTTTCTGCTTTTACCGGCTTAACGAGCACGTTGTCAAATAAAGGTGTAATATTTGTTTTGGTTGCCATAACAATTAAAAGAAGGACGAGTTATCACTTGACCTATCGATTATGCTAAAATATACACCATACCCCCAAATGTTGTCAATATCCTATAACTATTGCAGCGCTTGAATTTGCACTTCTATTAATGCTTGACACTACAGTATTTCTTCTATACGATAAAATTACGGTGAGTATTTGCCGGTATTTTACGTATGAGATTTAGCGGAAAAAAGATTTTTTTAGGTGGTTTTTTAGCAGTACTCCTTGTCGGTATACCGGTGACCGTTTACCTCCTGCAGCAACAGCAAGAAACACGAAGTAGAGCGGAAAAATCTACCAACGTTTCTTTTTCTCCTGACTCAACACAAACAACACCTCTTCAGAAAAAAATTGGCGATGTTGTACCACTTGATGTCACCATTAATCCAGGCCAGAATCTTGTGTCATTTGTTAAACTTGAAATCCAATATGACCCTGAAAAACTGCAAGTCGATGAGACGAACGGTTTTCAAGCTAATAATGTCGTCTTCCCGTCTGTCCTTGAAGGACCTGTATATACACCAGGTAAAGTTTCAGTAACACTTTCAGTAGGTCCCGACCCAACGAAAGCAATCCAAACGATCGTTAAAGCGGGTACACTTACGGTAAAAGCATTAGCAAATACTGAAGCTGGTGTTCCAACTGTTATTACGTATGGAACAAGTACGCAAGTACTTTCACTAGGGTCAAATGATCAGGCGAGTGAAAATGTCTTAAGTTCACCAATTCCTGCATACATTACTATTGGTGACGGCGCCGTCCCAACAGAAGGTATACCAACTGCTGTTCCTTCAGATGGCCCAACAGCTACGCTCGCCCCGACGAACGCACCATTACCTACAGATGCAGCTGCTACGCCAACACTTGCAGTAAGCGTCACACCTGCACCAACCGGTACTGGAAAAGATGGCGGACCAAATGAAGCACCTGTGTGTAACACGCTTGTACTTGATAGAGACGCAACAGGTAACGCACCGCTTTCAGTGACGTTTGGAGCGAACGGCACAGATTCGGATGGCACTATTAGCAAAGTAACCTTTAACTTCGGTGACGGACAAGTAAGTGACGTGACACAAGCAGGTGGCATCGGCACTGCAACAGTAAACGCACAAGTATCACATACTTACAATAATCCTGGCACATTCCAAGCTTCAGCAATTTTGACTGACAGCGGAAATTCAGTCAGTGCATCCGATGCATGTACACAAACAATAACCGTCACAGCAAGCTCAAGTGGTGAAACTGGCGGAACCGGAGGACCTGATGTGGTCGTCCAACCAACTATTGCTCCAACTGGCTCAGCTGATGTTGCTATCGGTGTCGGAATCGTTTCTCTCCTACTCGTCCTCGGAGGAGGCCTCCTCTTCTTTGTACTCTAAAAGATAAACTATATATTCTAAACACGATTTGTTTGAAACATGTGGGTTTGAAGTTGTTTGAGTGTTAGAGTTTTGAACAAGGAAGAAATCACTTACTATCTGAAATCATAGAGAAGAGGGCTGATTGAGGTAATGAGACTTTCCCTTGCTGGATCATTTTTTTCTTTCCTTTTTTCTGTGCTTCAAGAAGTTTGTCTTTTCTTGTTCTGTCTCCACCTGACATTTTGGCCAGAACGTCTTTTCTAAAAGGAGGGATTTCTTCGCGGGCGACAATGTTATTGTTAATGGTAGCCTGGATAATTTGCCGGAATTGTTGACGGTCGAGTGACTCTTTTAACTTTTCAGCTTTCTGACGCGCCACATAGTTCGCTTCATCTTTATAAACCAGCTCTGATAACACATCAATTGCATTATTATTAATTAAAATATCAAGCTTCACCAGATCTGCTTTTTTATACCCTGTTAACTCATAATCAATACTTCCAAACCCTGCCGTGACTGATTTAATATCATCAGCAAGTCCCCTGATAAACATCGAGTACGGCATTTCATAGGACAACACAGCATATGCTTCATGATAGACAATATTTAACATGCTGCCTTTTTTCTTTTGGCAAACGGTCATAACATTACCGACATATGCTGCTGGCGCATAGACATTAAGCAGCATAAACGGTTCATGTATTTCTTCATCAGTCCGTTTTTCATACAACACTTGTGGCATAGTCAGCAACAAATCGAGATTAAACTCTTGTTTGAGACGTTCTTTGACAATATCAGCATGCAGCAAACCCAAAAATCCAACTCTGAATCCACTACCTAAGTATGCTGAATATTCTTCTGTATAAGTAAGTGCTGTATCGTTAAGTGTGAGTTTGCCAAGCGAATCACGCAAATTACCAAAGTCATTTGCGTCTTTAGGATACACCCCAAAGAACACCATTGGCTGTGGTGTTTGATAACCTGGCAAAGGTTCGATAATAGTTCCATCGTCTGAAATTAATGTTTCTCCCTGCATTTTGAATTTTGCGCTTGTTACGGTGTCACCGACACGAGCTTGACGAATGTCTTTAATATTGCCGACAAGATAACCAATCTCTCCTGTTGTCAGTCCGTCAGTTTCTTTGAGAAATGGCGTAAACATCCCGACTTCTGTCACATCGGTCTTCATGTTATTTTGGCAAAACTGTACCTGATCTCCTTTTTTAATCCTGCCATCCATCACACGCAAATAGGTAATGACACCCTGGTATTCATCGTAAACTGCATCAAAAATGAGTGCACGAAGCGGTGCATTTTCATCACCTTGTGGAGATGGAAATTTTTCAATAATCCGCTCAAGAAGGACATCGACATTTTCTCCTGTTTTTGCAGAAATCGCGATAATTTCAGATTCATCAAAACCGAAATCGACAAGTTCTTTGGTCACAACATCTGTTTGAGAATTAGGTAAATCAATTTTATTAAGAACCGGTATCATCTTTAAACCTAATTTTTTAGCAACTTGATAATGTGCAACTGTTTGCGCCTGAATACCTTGTGTTGAATCAACAAGAAGCACAGCGCCTTCACATGCTGCAAGTGTGCGGGAAACTTCGTAGGAGAAATCAACATGTCCGGGAGTATCAATGAGGTTAAGTTCATATTCCGTGCCACCTGAGACATATTTCATTCTGACCGGTGCAAGTTTTATCGTGATACCACGTTTACGTGAAATAACATTCTGATCAAGGAATTGTTCCTGCAGTTTATCCTTCGCGATCGTGTTGGTGACTTCCAAAAGTCTGTCAGATAATGTCGACTTACCATGATCGATATGAGCGATAATCGCAAAATTTCTAATGAGTGATTGTGTTTGCATGTCGTCATTTTATCAAAGAACGCTCCGCAAAGCGAGGATGGGAGATTTGGGCATGTATCTTGGGTTCCCAAATCAAGCTATTTTTGTTACAATGGGGTACGATGAATAAACTCTCAATAACAATTTTTGTTATTATTCTCGTTGCTTTTGGTGGTATTCTTTTTGTAACTCAGTCAAATTCCATGCAAAATATGGTGCAATCTCCTGCAAGCTCAGTCCCAACCTTACCACCTGATTCAGCGACGTTTAAAATGATCTCGCAGTTTCCACTTGAGGGCGGACAACAACAAGCGCAACAGCAACAAACTGCTCAATCACAGCAAAAACCAGTTTTCGGAGTTGAAGAAGGTATGAAAGCTTCGTATTCTGCAATAATAAAAACTTCAAAAGGTGACATAAAAGTATTGTTAACAAGTCGGGATGCGCCTCGAACAGTAAAGAATTTCATTGATAAAAGTACCAGCGGATTCTATAAAAATCTTCTGTTCCATAGGGTTGAGGATTGGGTTATTCAGGGCGGCGACCCGGATGGAAACGGAACAGGCGGCGGACTTATGCAAACTGAATTAAATAGTCTTCCATTTGTCGAAGGCTCGCTTGGTGTTGCCAGAAGTGGCGATATACGAGTCTCAAATGATTCACAATTTTTTATCACGAAAACTGACTCTCCTCATCTTAATCAGCAATATACCAATTTTGGTATTGTCACTGAGGGAATGGACGTCGTCCGTAAAATTTCTATCGGTGACAAAATAAACGGAATAATTGTCGAAAAATAACAATTGAAAAATCTGCCTATGCAAGAATCACTCACGCCCATGATGAAACAATACATGGCGATAAAAAAACAGTACCCTGATTGCTTACTCTTCTACCGTATGGGTGATTTTTATGAACTTTTCCTCGAAGATGCGCATATCGGAGCACGTGTTCTTAACATTACGTTAACCGGCAAAGCAAATGGTAATGGCGGTAGAATACCAATGGCAGGCGTCCCCTATCACGCAGTTGATGCGTATCTGGCAAAACTTGTCAAAGCAGGGTATAAAGTTGCAATCTGCGAACAATTATCTCCACCAAATAAGAAAGGGCTTGTTGAACGTGATGTTGTGAGAATTGTAACCCCTGGAACGGTGCTTGATGAAAAAGCACTTTCTAAAAAAGAAAATAACTACATCATAAGTTTGGTCATTACTGACAAGATTCTTGGAATGACAACTGCAGATCTTTCAACAGGGTATTTCGCCGTGACCCAAATCACAACCGAAAGTATCGAGCAAACACTGAAAGATGAATTATCAAGAATTTCCCCAACTGAATGTATTTTACCTGAAGAATTATATAACAATACAGCAGTACTCAAAATACTAAAAAGTCAAAATGGGCTTAATATCTATCCCTTTGCTGCATGGGAGACCTATGCTGCCAATGCACAGGATCATTTAAAAAAACATTTTGGAGTAATTGATTTAAACGGGTTTGGAGTAGTAGATAAACCCCTTGCCCTTAAAAGTGCAGCCGCACTTTTGGGATATTTACAAAATACGCAAAAAGCAACTGTCGCACATATTAAAAAACTTGCGACTACCACAACTGATGAATATATGTCACTTGATACATCAACTATTATTAATCTCGAACTCTTCTCAACAATCCGGGAACATGATACACGGGGATCATTGCTTTCGGTTCTGGATCAAACACAAACCGCAATGGGCGGAAGACTGCTGAAACAATGGCTTAGACAACCGCTTACCAATAAAGATGAAATCAAAAGACGCCATGAAGCAGTTGCTATACTGCTCACGAAAAATACACAACGAGCATTACTTCGAGAAGAATTGCAGAGTGTCTCGGATATAGAAAGACTACTGTCTCGTCTCTGTGTCCAGCTGGGAAATGCACGCGATTTAGTTAACCTAAAGCTTTCACTACAAAAAACGATGGACATAAAAACGCTCATGGGCGAATTTCCATCAGAGCTGATTACTGAATTGAAAGAAAGTATTTCAGAAGATATTGATCTTATTATCAACTATATTGAAAAACATATTGTTTTTGAACCGCCAATTGAAACAAAAGAAGGCGGCATGATACAAAATGGCATTAATGCAAAACTCGACAAGCTGCGTCAGCGCGTGAATGGAAGTAAAGAGTGGATCGTAGAACTTGAAAAAAAAGAACGAGAACAAACAGGTATTGGATCACTTAAAGTACGCTTTAACAAAGTCTTTGGGTTTTATATCGAAATCAGTAAATCGAACCTTCATTTAGTGCCTGGATATTATCAGCGTAAGCAAACACTCGTCAATGGAGAACGTTTTATTACTCCGGAATTAAAAGAGCATGAAGAAATTATTTTAACTGCTGAAGAAAAAATTAATGAACTGGAATATGCAATTTTTCAGCACGTTTTGACGTATGTGCTCGGACATATAACAGTCATACAAGAAGCTGCCCAACGCATCGCATATCTTGATTGTCTTGCAAATTTTGCGTATATCGCTGAAAAGAATCAATATGTCCGTCCTACACTTCTTGAAACAGGCGAGCTAAAACTTACGGGATCAAAGCATCCTGTCGTTGAAAAACTCCTTGGCGACCAAAAACAGTTTGTACCAAACGATCTAACGCTTGATGACACAAATCAGCAAATGCTTCTTATTACCGGGCCAAACATGGCAGGAAAATCTGTTTTCATCAGGCAGGTTGCTCTTATTGTACTCATGAACCAAATTGGCAGTTTTGTACCAGCAGAAAAAGCTGAGCTTTCAGTTGTCGACCGGATATTTGTACGATCTGGTGCTAGTGATATCATAACATCCGGACTTTCAACATTTATGGTAGAGATGGTTGAAACAGCATATATTCTTCATCACGCAACCAAACACTCTCTGATCGTGATGGATGAAATTGGACGCGGTACAAGCACCTATGATGGCATTAGTATCGCCTGGGCAGTTGCGGAGCATCTGGCGACAAAAACAGATGGAGCGCCCAAAACACTTTTTGCGACGCACTATCATGAATTGCAAGCTCTCGAAAATGACCATCCGAGTAAAATTAAAAATCACCACATGTCAGTCATGAGTGATAAAGGTGAACCAATTTTTCTCTACACGCTGCAGCCGGGAGGAGCTTCTCATAGTTTTGGAGTCGCAGTTGCCAAACTCGCAGGAATTCCGGATACCGTCATACAGCGTGCAAATACGATGCTTAAACAGCTTGAAGAGAGAAGCAAACCTGTAGAACGTAAAAAACATATCAGTGTTGATCTGCTTGAGAATCTTGAACCGCAGCAGGTAAATCTCATCGATCATTTAATTAAACAAGAACTTGAAACGATGGATATAGCGCAAATGACACCACTTGATGCGCTTAACACGCTAGCAGATCTTAAAGATAAATTAAAACTCCTTAATGACCATGACAAAAAATTTCTCAAGGCTGACTAATCTTCTATGAAAAAGATCTTTCCCCTTTCTAGTGATATCGTTGCAAAAATTGCAGCTGGAGAAGTGATAGAGAGGCCTTCATACGCAGTTAAGGAATTAGTTGAGAATGCCATAGACGCACACGCTGATTCGATTACCATTCATATCTCAGAGAGCGGTTTACAACAAATTGTGGTTATCGACAACGGTGAGGGTATGAATGCAGATGACATAGCAGAATGCTTTAAACCGCACACCACAAGTAAAATCACTCATGAAGAACAGCTGCATGCAATCCGCACCATGGGTTTTCGTGGAGAAGCACTCGCAAGTATTGCCGCAATTAGTAACATGACCATTAAAAGCAAAACCTCAGAAGATATCGCAGGCACCAAGGTACAATTGCATGGCGGGACACTTGTCGATATTGTACCAATAGGTATGCCTGTAGGGACAAGTATTACCGTTGATAATTTATTTTATCAGGTGCCTGCCAGAAAGAAATTTTTAAAAAGTCAGCGATCTGAATTTCGTCAGATTTTAGACATTGTTTCACATATCGCACTTGCACACCCCGAAATCAGGTTTGTCTTAACACATAATAATAAAACTATTTTTGATCTTCCGAAAGCTCATGAACAGACTGAACGCTTGCAGAAATTCCTGGGACCCACGATTTTTCAGCATGTTATACCGATAACGTATACTGATCAATATGTCGGATTTACCGGTTTTTTGGCAAAACCGCAGGTCACGACAAAAACAACGAGCAAACAATTTTTGTTTGTAAATCAGCGTAGAATTACTGACAAGCTCATAACCCAAGCGGTAAAAGAAGCGTACGGCAATTTGCTTGAAGCAACAGCTTCCCCTGTCTTTTTACTTTTTCTCACAGTTCCTCCGGAAGTAATTGATATCAATGTTCATCCCCGAAAAGAACAAGTTCGATTCTTAAATAAAGAGACACTTTTTACGACAATCAAAAATGCGATAGCAGAAACACTCGCGAAAAATAATTTGACGTTTCTCAACCTTGAGTGGAAAAATCGTGACGGGCAGACAAAATCATATGCAGGACAACTCCTCAAACAAACAGTCCTTTCTGACGCAGCACTGCTGACAACGCGGGAGAAATCTGCTGAAGTGCAACAAATTCATAATGTGTACTTACTCACAGCAACAAGAAAAGGTCTGCTTATTATCGACCAACACGCTGCTCATGAACGAGTCCTTTATGAACAATTACGTGATGAGTTTACCAAACAAAAAATGCAGTACAAACTGTTTACTCTTCCAAAACCAGGTGTCATCAACCTCAGTCTTTCGGAAGGAGCACTCCTCGTTGAACATCTCGCAACATTGCAAACACTGGGTTTTGGTATAAAACAAAAAACAGAAACAGCATTTACTATTAGCACTGTCCCCGCGCTTTTTCAGGACAGAAACTATACCGAGCTGATAAATGAACTTCTTGAAGATTTAGTGGAAACTGAGATGGTAAAATCTGTTGATGAAACCTCAAACAAAATGCTAGCCTACCTAGCGTGCCGCTCCGCAGTCAAAGCTGGCGACCCCCTCACCAAAGACCAAATAAAAAAACTCCTCGATCAACTGGAAAACACCAAAAGAAACACCACCTGCCCCCACGGTAGACCCACGAGAATTGCAATAAACTTAGTGGAATTACACAGGATGTTTAAGAGAATTTAAATTATTTTAGTTTGATAAACTCTTTCTCTGAAGAATCTGCTTGTTTGATAATTGCTTTAAGTAGCCCCTGTTTTAAGTCTTTTGCATGTAAAGGCACCGGGATAATCTTTTTTGTACGAGGGTTATACATAATAACATGACTTCCAGTTTGCCGTTTTTTAATAAAACCTAATTGCTCAATAATCCGTATAACCTCTTTTGCTTTAAATGCTTTCATAGTAGATATTATTGAGCGTAGGGCGCGAGGTTTTCAACTGTTACTTTTGTGACAATCACATTCTCTTTTTCTTTTGGAATCTCTTGGCCTTCATCTTTCAAAACTGCGATATATCCCTCAATTGCATCTTTAATCATTTCTTGCGCTTCTTCAAAGGTTTCTCCTTGGGTCGAACATCCAGGAAGAGCGGGTACACTAACAACATAACCTCCTTCTTCAGTAGGCTCAAAAATTGCAGTATAAGCTAAAACTGTGTGAGAAACTGCTTTTTTCATATAATCATTATAGCAGGTATGTAAAGAGTAATTGTGGAATTTACCAGCGGAAGTGGCCGAATGCTTTGTTGGCTTCTGCTTGTTTGAGGGCGATATCTCGCTTTCTGACTGCTTCTCCCAGATTCTGGGTTGCATCAAATATTTCAGCTGCGAGTTTATCTGAGAATGAATGGAATTCTTTGTTTGAGCGCTTTCGGGCGGCTTCAATCATCCATCTGAGAGCAAGTGAGAGTTTGCGTTCGTGTCTGACTTCAACTGGAACTTGGTAGTTAGCACCACCAACACGTCGTGCTTTAACTTCAACTTTTGGTCCAACAGTTTGTACAGCTCTTTCAAACGCTTTTAGTGGATCTTCACCTTTTGCTTTGAGGACTTCAAATGCACGGTATACTTGTGCTTGTGCAACAGTTTTTTTACCATCAATCATGATGTAATTGATGAGTTTTGCAACAATAACACTGTTATAAAGTGTATCTGGTTCTATTATTCTTTTTTTAACTTTAGCGTGTCTCATATAGGTTATTTAGCTGCAGCTTTCTGCAATTTGGTTCCGTAAATACTTCTACTTGTCTTACGGCCGTCAACACCGAGCAAATCAAACTTACCACGGACTGCATGATATTTCACACCTGGCAAGTCACGAACACGACCACCACGAATCAAAACGATACCGTGTTCTGAAAGTGTGTGTCCGACACCCTGGATGTAGGCTGTCACTTCCATTTTGTTGGAAAGCTTCACTCTCGCAACTTTACGAAGCGCTGAGTTTGGTTTCTTTGGTGTCATCGTTTTTACCAACGTAACAACTCCACGTTTCTGTGGTGAATCTGCATCTGTATATGTACGGTCTTTTGAATTGAAAAGTCTCTTTAGCGCGGTTGAACGCGTTTTCTTATTTTTCTTACTTCTTCCGTGTTTAGCTAGTTGTGATAGTGTTGGCATATGTTTTGGTATTATAGCACAAATTTGTGCCTAAATGAACAAGTAATTTATCATTACATAAGAAGTACAAAGGAGTTTTTAGTATAAAGCATCAAGTATAAAAAGGAATAACTTTATTCTTCAGTATACTTAATACTTACTCTTAATACTTTATACTGCTTATGCTGCTGCTGGCGTCTCGACAGGTTCTGCCGGTTCTTCAGCTGTTTCTACTACTGGTTCTTCTGATCCGTTTTCATCTGAGCCTTCTGCATCTGGGTCTTCCATTTCACCTTTCATACCTGCAACAGGGATGAGGCGTCCGATAATGACATTTTCTTTCAGACCGATAAGCTTATCGACACGACCTTCAAGTGCTGCTTCGGTCAAGACTTTGGTTGTTTCTTGGAATGAAGCTGCTGAGAGCCATGAATCTGAGAACAATGCCGATTTGGTAATACCAAGGATAACCTGTCTGCCTGTTGCTGGTTCTCCGCCTTCTGAAAGAACACCTGCATTAATCTCTTCAAATCGTGCTTTGGTTACAAAATCACCTGGGATAAGTGATGTGTCACCGACACTCTCAACGATAACCTTGTCAGACATCTTTCGGATGGTGACTTCAAAATGTTTGTCATTAATACCAATACCTTGGGACTCGTACACTTTTTGCACTTCAGTAATGAGATAACGCTGAACCATTTGGAGTCCACCAATCTTTAGCACTTCTTTTGGATCCAAATCACCTTCTGCAAGTGCTGTACCTGCTGTGATCTCCTGACCATCTTCAACTGAAAGTGTTGCTGACAATGGAACAAAGTATTCTTGTGTTTCAATAGGTTTGATCTTGGTATTCTTAACGTGAATTCTATGACCTTCGTTGTTTGTTTCGATCTTTACCTTACCGGTGATCTCTGAAATTGCTGCCAAATTCTTTGGTGTTCTCATTTCAAAGAGTTCCTCGACACGTGGCAAACCTTGGGTAACGTCAGACATAACGATACCTCCGTAATGCTTAACCTTCATGGTAAGCTGTGTACCAGGTTCACCGATACTCTGTGCAGCCATGACTCCGACTGGGACGCCCATGCCGATCATCTTCTTGGTTGAGAAGTCCCAACCATAACACATTGCACAAATTCCATAAGAGAGTTGGCATGTGAGAGGTGATCGAAGCACAAGTTCTTGCACTTCATGTTCATCAAGTGCCTTTGCTTCATCTTCGGTGATTTCTGTATTCGCTTTAAAGAGTACTTTCTTTGTTGTCTTTGAGATTGCATTTGCTGCGATCACACGTCCAACTGCTCGGTCTGCAAAAGCTGCTGTTCGATCTTTTTCTCCGCGTACAAGAAGGACTCCGTCAGTTGTTCCACAATCTGCTTCACGAATGATAACTTCATGAGCAACGTCAACCAAACGACGCGTTAAGTATCCTGCGTTTGCTGTCTTCAAAGCTGAGTCAGTCAAACCTTTTCGTGAACCACGGGCTGATGCGACATATTCAAAAATTGAAAGACCTTCACGGAAGTTTGATTTCACAGGGAGTTCAACGATCTTACCCATAGGATCAACGATAAGTCCGCGGATAGCTGAAAGCTGTTTGAGCTGTTCGAGACCTGCACGGGATCCTCCTGAATCAATAGAGATTTTGATAGGATTGTTTGGTTTGAGTGCTTTCCAGGTAAGGTCACCAACTTCGTCGGTTACTTTCATCCAAACGTCATTCGCAAGTCTCTTTTTCTCAGTAACCGTGATCAAACCTTGCTGATATTCATCGTCAATCTGAGCAACTTTCTTTTCGGCAATTGCAACAAGCGCTTGTTTTTCTGGAATGATATCGTTATCAAAAACAGAGACAGACACACCTGAGATGGTTGCACCGAAGAAACCAAGCGTTTTAATACGATCAATAAGTGCTGCCACTTCGTCTGATGTATACAGCTTCATTGCACGGACAAGGAGTTTCTTAATGCCGCCGGCATTAACACTTTCATTAATATAGCCGTAGTCTGAAGGAATAAGTTCATTGAACTTAAGACGTCCAACACTTGTTTCAATAATTTCAGGATCTTTATCAGCACGAGTCTTCAGTCTTACCATGATAGGTTCTCGCATTCTGACTTTACCGATATCGTATGCTAGTATTGCTGAATTTGGGTTTGAGAATATACCCATATCTTCTTTGTCTCTTCTCAATCTCTCATCAAGTGTTGTCAGGTAATATGATCCAAGTGCCATTTCTTTGTTTGGAAGGGTAATAGGATCACCATTCGCTGGCTTAAGCAAGTTATGATTTGGCAACATGAGTTCTGCAGCTTCTTCCTGAGCTTTTTGTGAAAGCGGAATGTGCACAGCCATTTGGTCACCGTCAAAGTCAGCGTTGTAACCTGCACACACACATGGATGAAGCTGAATAGCTGCACCTTCGATAAGCACAGGATAGAAAGCCTGAATACCGAGTTTGTGCAAGGTAGGAGCACGGTTCAAAAGAACCGGGTGATTCTTGGTGATTTCTTCAAGAATATCAAACACTTCTGGTGGTCTCTTCTCGATGTAGCGTTTTGCTGATTTGATGTTGGTTGCAAGACCTCGAACGATAACTTCGCGAAGGATAAATGGTTTGAACATTTCAAGAGCCATTTCTTTTGGAAGACCGCACTGTGACAATTTAAGTTCAGGTCCAACAACGATAACTGAACGACCTGAGTAGTCAACACGCTTACCCAAAAGATTCTGACGGAAACGTCCCTGTTTACCTCGAAGCATGTCTGAAAGTGATCTCAGTGGTGACTGGACTGTCTGACTGCTTCTTTGTGATGAATCGATAAGTGCATCAACTGATTCCTGAAGCATTCTTTTTTCGTTTCGAAGAATGATTTCTGGTGCACCAAGTGCCAAAAGATGCTTCAAACGATTGTTTCTGTTAATAACACGGCGGTACAAATCGTTAAGATCTGACGTTGCAAAACGTCCACCTGAAAGCTGAACCATCGGACGAAGATCCGGTGGAATAACGGGAAGCACACTCATAACCATTGCGCTTGGTGAGATGTTTGATTTGCGCATGTTTTCGATCAAACGAAGTCTCTTGACGAGTTTGAGATAGCGTTGTCCTGATGACTTCTCAGATTCTGTTCTCAGATTTGCGATTAACTTTGAAAGATCAAGGTTATTGATAACTTCTCCGAGTGCTTCTGAACCAGTTTTAATGGTGAAGAAGATCTTAATATCATATTCGAGCAGTTTGAAGTATTCGTCTTCTGACAAAACACTTCCAACTCTCAGACTTTTCAGGAGTTTTGCAAATGTACTTGAAATTTCATCAAGCTTTTTGAGTTCACCTTCGAGTGATTCTTGTGTTTTCTTAAGTTTCTGACGTTTTGCAAGTTCAACTTCCTCAACAATCATTTGCTTTTGCTCTGTACCTACTTTTTGTTCCTTAACTTCTTTTGTTTTTTCAGAAGCTTCAGTTGAGATACGATCTTCTTCGTCTTTGATACGATTTGTCAGGCCTTCTTTTCTCTTCTCCATTGTGTCAATGAAGTTATCGATTGCTTCCTTTTTCTTGTCTTCATCAACATTGGTAATGAAGTATGATGCATAATAAATGATTGATTCAAGACTCTTTTGTGGCACATCAAGAAGAAGTGACAATGCACTCGATGCACCCTTAAAGAACCACACGTGTCCTACTGGCGACGCAAGGGTAATATGTCCAAGTCTTTCACGACGTACTCTTGAAAGAGTAACTTCAACACCACATTTGTCGCAGATAATACCACGGTAACGGATTCTTTTGTATTTACCACAATAACATTCCCAATCCTTCGTAGGACCAAAAATTCTTTCATCAAACAGACCGTCTTTTTCTGGACGAAGTGTTCGATAATTGATGGTTTCAGGTTTGGTAACTTCTCCATATGACCACTGCATAATGTCATCATTGGTTGCGAGCAGCAACTTAAGTGACTTAAAGTCTGCAATGTTCAAATCTTTTAATATATTTTTGTTTTTGTTATTCATAGGTTTATACGTTATCTTGTTCTGTTTCTGTCAGATCGTCTTCTGTCGGTTCAGATGGTTCTTCTGTTTCTGCTGGTTCAACTACTTCTTCAACTTCACCACTTGCTGATTCTACTACATCTTCGGCTTCAAGTGAATCCTCAAGTTCTTTTACTACTTCTTTAATTTCGTCTGATGCAACTTCTTCCTTTGCTTCTTCGATAGCGTCTGCAACAACAGCACCCATTGGCATAACATTCAAACCAAGTGACTGGAGTTCTTTGATAAGAACCTTGAATGATTCTGGAACTTTCGGTGTTGGAATGTCTGTTCCTTTAACGATTGCTTCAAAAGCCTTTGCACGACCGACAACATCGTCTGATTTAATTGTCAACATTTCCTGAAGGATATATCGTGCACGATGTGCTTCAAGTGCCCACACTTCCATTTCCCCAAGTCTCTGTCCTCCCATTTGCGCTTTACCACCGAGTGGCTGCTGGGTAACGAGTGAGTATGGTCCGGTTGAACGAGCATGGGTCTTATCCTCAACCATGTGGATAAGTTTCATGATATATGAGATACCGACAACAACCGGGTTTTCAAAAGCATCTCCAGTTTTACCATCGTAAAGCTGTACTTTACCATCAAGTGGCAAATCTGCTTGTTTAAGTGCTTCAACAATTCTCTTTTCATCAATTTTCTCAAAAGCTGGTGCACCCATTTTGAATCCTAATTTTTGTGCTGCATATCCCAAATGAGCTTCAAGAATCTGTCCAAGGTTCATACGAGCCAAGATAGACACCGGTGAGATGATAATATCAACAGGCGTTCCGTCAGCAGTATGCGGCATGTCAGCAACTGGAAGGATTCTTGAAATAATACCTTTGTTTCCATGACGTCCTGCGAGTTTGTCTCCAACTGACACATGGCGGAACTGAGCAACTTCAACAATAATCTTTCTCATAGAACCAGGTTCGAGTTCGTCTCCAGCTTTACGATCAAGGATTTGAACGTTAATAACGGTTCCACGCTCACCATGAGGCATTCTCAAACTGGTATCACGGACTTCACGAGCTTGTTCACCGAAAATTGCACGAAGCAGTCTTTCTTCTGCCGTCAATTCGGTTTCGCCTTTTGGTGCAATCTTTCCGACCAAGATATCTCCAGGTCCAACTTCTGAACCAAGGACAACGATCCCTTCTTCATCAAGATTTCCAAGATCTTCTTCTGAGACATTTGGGATATCTCGGGTTGTTTCTTCAGGTCCGAGTTTTGTTTCAACAACTGCTGCTTCATATTTTTCAATATGAATACTTGAGAGAACGTTTTCTTTAACCAAATTGTCTGAAATAACGATAGCGTCTTCATAACCCAAGCCATCAAGTGATGCATAAGCAATAAGCAAGTTTCTTCCCAAAGCGAGTTCTCCGTTTTGATTGGAAGGTCCATCAATTAAGACATCACCTTTTTTAACAAGCTGACCTTCTGTAACGAGTGGTCGTTGTGTGTAAGAAGTTGCAGCAGATGTTCTATCAAATGTCTCAAGGGTATATGTTTTCTTTTCGCCCTGTATACTTTCAATGATGACTTTGTTTGAATCAACAAACATAATTTTGCCATCAAATGGCGCATGAACAACACGTCCCATGACTGCCGCAATGGTTGCTTCCATACCTGTTCCAACAACTGGACTCTCTGGATTTACCAAAGGCACAGCCTGACATTGCATGTGGGTTCCCATGAGCGCACGGTTAGCTTCATCGTGAGCGATAAATGGAATGAGTGATGCTGAAGTACCAACAACTTGACGTGGTATAACGTCAATATAATCAAGCACATCACGATCAACTTCTAAGAACTCACCTTTATAACGAACTGGAATACGCTCATCAAGCACTTCACCCTCAGCTGAAAGTGTAACACCTGCATGGGTAACATACTTATCGCGCTCATCATCAGCGGTGATGTAAACAATTTCGTCGGTAACTCTGACAATTGTTTTGTCGCCTTTTTTCTCTTTGACGACTTTTAAGTATGGTGATTCAAGAAAACCATATTCGTTTACTTTTGAGTACAAAGCAAGATAGGTAACAAGACCGATGTTTGGACCCTCAGGACTACGGATCGGACAAATTCTTCCATATTGGGAAGAGTTAATGTCACGGATCGAGAAGGCTGCACGCTCACGTGAGATACCGCCGGTACCCATAACTGTTAAACGATTTAAATTATCAATTTCTGCGAGTGGGTTTGTCTGATCGAGGATTGTTGAGAGCTGTGAAGTTCGGAAGAATTCATTGATAGCTGCCATAATTGGACGTGCATTGATAAGGTTAGCAACGGTAATTGGCACATCAGCCTGTAAAAGACTCATGCGCTCTTTGATACTTCGTTCAACTCTGAGCATACCGACACGGAATGCGTTGATTGCAACGAGTTCGCCAACACTTCGGACACGGCGGTTTGAAAGACTATCAATATCATCAACATCGCCTTTGCCTTGTTCAAGCATGATCAGGTATGAAAGTGATGCAATGATATCCTCAATTGTTAAGACATGTTCTTCTGTCGTTTTGAAACCTTCTACAGCTTGTAAACGTTTGTTGGTCTTGTAGCGGCCGACAACACCGAGATCATAGCGTCTGTTGTTGAAGAAAAGATTTGTGAAGTATTCACGAACCTTGTCCAAAACAACTGGTTCTCCTGGATGCATTTTCTTAAAGATTTCAACGAGTGCTTCTGTTTCACTGGTTGTTTCGTCTTTAGCAAGTGTGTTATCAATCAGTGAACCTTTACCTTCTTTACCGGCAACATTCTTGAAAGCTTCTTTAATAGCTTCATTATCAGACATACCAAGCGCACGAAGGAATGTCGTTGCAAGGAATTTACGGCGTCTGTCGATTTTAACGGTGATTGTACCGTAACGTGTTGTTGAGAATTCAAGCCATGAGCCATGAACTGGACGAATTTCTGTTGAATAAAGTGTTTTTCCGGTTATTGGATCTTGTGTGCCTGTGAAGAAAACTCCTGGTGAACGAACGAGCTGGTTAACAACAGCACGCTCAATACCGTTGACAACGAATGTACCACGTTCAGTCATTTGTGGAATATCACCTAAGAAAACTTCTGCGTCATGTGTTGTTTCTGTTTTTTTGTTTGTGAGTGTCACTTTTACTGTGAGTGGTGCGTTGTAGGTGAGTCCTTTGAGGAGAGCTGTTTCTGGATCAATAGTTGGCTTACCAATCTTATGTTCGCCGAATTCTAGACTCCAATTCTTACCGGTAAAATCATCAACGGGAGAAACTTCTTGAATAATTTCTTTAATACCTTGCAGCTGGAAAAGTTCGTAGGATCTTTTTTGCACGGCCAAAAGATCGAGAGGTGGTAACACATCTACTTCTTTGCCCCAATTTTGGCGAATATATTTAGTTGTTCCTTGTAGGTCAGATTGTTTCGGCATTTTATGAGTTTAGAAAGGCAGAGAACTCCATACATGCAATAAAAGATACACGGGATGCAAACCCTTGTATCTATAGATTGAAAGAGAGCTGTATATGTATATCATATAGTATATATTCTTGTCAAGGGTTTTTGTGGACTATTTTTGTTTTGCAGCCTTCTCATGCAGTGGTAGTGTAAAGTAAAAAGTACTTCCCTGCGTTTTTTTACTTTCGACCCAAATACTTCCATGATGTCGTTCAATAATTTCTCTCGTGATATACAACCCAAGTCCTAAACCTGGATAGGTATGACTTAACGGTCTCTCAACTTGAAAGAACCTGTCAAATATTCGTTTTTGCAGCTCAACAGGAACGCCTATGCCAAAATCTTCAACACCCACTTGTACGGCATTTTCCCAAGTCTTTAGCGAAAGAATAACCTTATCTCCTTTAGGGGAATATTTTACAGCGTTGGTGATTAAATTGGTAAGCACTTGTTTAATACGATCTCTATCAGCTCGTACTTTTTGTTTAGTTTGCCCTTCTATAATAAGTGTATGTTTGGTAACCCGCTGCAATTCTTCGACAGTTTCGCGAATGAGTTTATCAAATGCAAATAATTCTTTCTTATATTGGAGTTTGCCTGACTGAATACGAGAGACATCAAGCAAGTCATTTACGAGTTCTGTTAGCTTATCTATTTGCTTATCCATACTTCCCATCAAACGAATAGCCCGTTCATCTTTTAATTTTGCTGATGAATGCTGAATAAGTTGCGCATACATTTTCAAACTGGTAAGCGGCGTTTTGAGTTCATGTGAAGCAAGAGCAATAAACTCATCCTTCCTTTGATCAACCTCTTTTTGTTTGGTCATATCCAAAATAAAGGTAATCGTCTTTTTTGTATCTTTTTCGAGTAATACATCACCAATCAAAACCGGAATTCTTGTTCCGTCTTTACGAAGGTATTCTTTCTCAAAGGGAATAACTGAGCCTTTTGATACAATCTCTTTTTCATACTTCAGCACATTTTTTAGATACTCAGGCGGCGTCATCAATTTCCAATCGACCTTTCCTTCTTCAAGATCAGCACGTGTATAACCTACCATCTTGAGGAAAATATCATTTGCCTCATAAATTGGCCCGTCAAGACTTTTTATAATAACCCCAATAACATTTGCTTCAACTAAATGGCGGAATTGTCTCTCCCGATCCTTCAGTTTATCCTCAGCAATTTTACGATCAGTAATATCCAGCACCAACCCAATAATCCCCTCCACTTCCCCTTTACTATTTTTATGAGGAACAAAGCGGGTATTTATGTAGACACTTGAGCCATCTTTTTTGACAAGGAGATTATCATAAGAAACTTCCTCTCCTGCTAACGCTTTTTTCAGATATGGTTTAATTACTTTATAAGCCGCGTTACCACGAACCTGTTTTACTGTTTTTCCGTAAATAGCTTCCTTAGAGAGGCCGAGCCATTCCTCATAAAGATTATTACTGAAGAGATAGTGTTCATGTTTGTCGATATAAGAGATAAGTGCGGGAACGTGGTCAGTAATGAGCTCAAATAGATTAGACTGCTCTTGTAATGCGCTATAAGAAACATTAGGAGCGTTATCTACGCGGGCACGATGATTCGCAAGATTACGCATAATCAAACTGCCGTAGGATAGCATATTTGTAAGAAGAAAAAAAGGTATAAAAATACAACCTAGATTTTGCGACAAATATAGATCTTATGAATTTTTGGATCTGAGGCAGAAGGTTTGAAGCGAGACTCTTTTAGAATCACAATTTTTAGCTTTTGAAGAACGTTATTTATTTCATCGTCAGAGAGAAAGGTTAACGGCACGGGTATCTGACAATCCAATTCTCTATTTGTTCGTTCATTAAGTAGTTTATCTAAAACAGCGTTTTTCAGCAGTTCATGCCAGCTCGTATGGACAGTTTCCACAAGGATAATCAACCCACCGGGTTTTGTTACTCTTATCATTTCTTTCAAACATAATACAAATTTGGTTTTTGAAGAAAGATGATGAAGCATCACAATTTCCATAATCCCGTCAAAATAATCATTTTGAACTCGTTTGAGATATGGAGAAAAATCTGACTTAGTAAAGGTAATATATTTCTTCAATGAACTATCAATATAATTCGTCACATCACACCCATAAATTTTACCTCCTTTTTTGAGATACGCATTGAGTACTCCAACGGTAATAACCCCGCTTCCGCATCCCAAATCACAGAATTTACTCTTTGCCACTATAGATTGCACAAACGGTTCAGTTATTTTTTTAATAGTCTGAATATAATGTTTCGTCCGCTTTTTTCTTCTCAGTCTATTATTTTGAAGCGGATAAGGCTGCTTAAATAGCTTTCTTTTTCGAAGTTCACTATAAAAGAGTTCGCAATCCTCCAGTTTTAAGGTACTAATTGTTTTAACAATTTTTTCTTGTGTTTTCTTTGTGGGAGTAAGTAAGTTTGAATGGAGTAAATAATCTAACTGAGGAGACGGTTTTTCTAGTAAGGCAGTCGTTGACACTGATTTAATCATATGTGACGATAGTGTATAAGCTCTTCCGTTTTTAAGCTTAGACTAACGCAAAAGAGAAAGCAACTGCCCAATCTACGAACCTATGTGCTCGATGAATTTCATGGTATAATACGAAGGTATGAAAGCCTCGGATATTGTTGATAAATATATTGCCTATTTTGAGAAGCATGGGCATAAGCGTATTGCTAATTCCCCACTCGTCCCGCAGAATGATCCAACGACACTTTTTACCTCAAGTGGCATGCAACCACTTGTTCCGTATCTACTTGGTGAGAAGCATCCATTGGGGACACGATTAGTGAATGTACAAAATTCATTCCGTGCAGTTGATATCGAAGAGATCGGCGATAACCGTCATACAACATTTTTCCGAATGCTTGGAAACTGGAGTCTGGGTGATTACTTCAAAAAAGAACAATTGCCATGGATTTTTGGTTTTTTGACTGAGGAACTCGGCATTGATCCTCAAAAGTTATATGTGACGGTTTTTGAAGGCAATAAGGAAGTTGAAAAAGATACGGTAAGTATCAATATCTGGAAAGAGCTGTTTAAAAACGTTGGGATCGAAGCAGAAGAAAATGAACGCGTTTTTTCCTATCCGGCAGGAAAGAACTGGTGGTCACGCTCAGGACCTCCTGATAAAATGCCCGCGGGTGAACCAGGCGGCCCTGATAGTGAGATCTTTTTTGATTTTGGACCAGAACGCAAGATCCATGAAAAAAGTATTTTCAAAAATGAGCAATGCCACGTGAATTGTGATTGCGGCCGGTATATAGAAATTGCCAATAGTGTTTTTATGCAGTATCGAAAAGAACAAGATGGCACACTCACACCGCTTCCCAAACCGAATGTTGATTTCGGGGGTGGACTTGAACGGCAATTACTTGCCATGGAGAACCAACCTGATGTTTTCCAAACAAGCCTTCTTAAACCGATTATTGACGCAATTGTCAAAACCACAGATAAATCCTACAGTGACAATGAACAATCCATGCGTATTATTGCCGACCATATGTTGGCAAGCACCTTTATTTCTGCAGAAAATGTCCAGCCATCAAATAGAGACCAAGGGTATATTTTGCGGAGGCTAATCCGTCGGGCATATGATCATTTTTCACAATTAGAAGGCAGAGAGATTGATCGTGTTATTGAAGCTGTTGTTGAACAATACAAAGATACCGATCCACAGTTGATTGAAAAATTTGAAACGATCAAACTTACGCTCCTTGAAGAAATCGAAAAATATAGTGCGACGCTTACCAAAGCTCGCTCGTATATTGTCAAAAAATATGGCGATGAATTGATGGGGGTTTCAGAAATCAGTGTCGATGACGCGTTTTATCTGTATACATCACACGGTTTATCACCAACGCAAATTGAAAGTCTCGGCTATGTCTTTGACAAACAGGCATTTGCCGAGAAAATGAAAGCGCATAAAGATTTATCGCGTAAAGGCGCTGAACAAAAATTTAGAGGAGGTTTGGCAGATCATCAGGAGCGAACAATCATGGGACATACAGCAACGCATCTCTTGCATCAGGCAATACGAGATATGCTGGGAACAAAGGTCCACCAGTCAGGTTCCAATATCACAACTGAGCG
The DNA here is from genome assembly GCA_052034235.1 of Candidatus Levyibacteriota bacterium. Classification (GTDB taxonomy): domain Bacteria; phylum Patescibacteriota; class Microgenomatia; order Levybacterales; family UBA12049; genus JBPOIT01. The sequence continues at coordinate 22,417 of JBPOIT010000010.1, read as the reverse complement.
TGTGCGATTTGACTTTAACTATGACCAAAAACTGACAGATGAGCAGATTAAGGAACTCGAGGAAACTGTTAATGAAAAAATCTCAGCAAACTTACCAGTTCATTTTGAAATGATCCCGACAAAGGATGCAAAGGACATGGGCGCTATTGGACTTTTTGAAGATACCTATCAGGAAACCTCCAAAATTTACTTTATCGGAGGAGATGCAACGCATCCAAAAAAGGCATATAGCATTGAATTTTGCGGCGGACCGCACGTGGATTTTACAAGCCGTGTAAAATCGTTTAAGATTATAAAACAAGAGTCTCTGGGTAAAGGATACCGGAGGCTATATGCTGTTGTTGGTTAACTTATGAAACTGCCCTTTCTCACAAAGAAAAAAGAAGATACAGGTTTTTACCTCGCATTACTGCTGACAGACGAAAAAGCTACAGCAGTTATTCTCCATGAAGAACTCGGCAAAATAAAAATACTTGGAAGCCGCCAAGAATTCTTTTCAACACCACTTGAACACGTATCCCTTGAAGAACTCATTGAAGTGGTCGATAAAGCACTTTCCAGAGCTGAGGAAGCACTTCCTCCAAGTATTGAGACACACGACACAGTTTTTGGCGTCAAAGAGAGCTGGGTAGAAGAAGAAACAAAAAAAATAAAGAAAACACATTTAACACAGCTTAAAAAAGTTTGTGACAGTCTCGATTTAACACCGATCGGATTCATGGTCACGAGCGAAGCTGTAACACATCTTATCCAAGAAGAAGAAGGGGCTCCACTTTCAGCAATTATGGCTGAGATTGGCAAAACCGGCGTCGTTCTGAGTCTTCTGCGCGGCGGAAAAAAGATTGAATCAGTCCACGGACCTTTTAAAGAATTCTCTCCACCAATGACTGTTGATATGCTTCTGAGACATTTTACTGTCCCTGTACTTCCTGCACGACTCATCCTTTATGACGCAGAAGGTTCTGAAAAACTCTCGCAACAGTTTATCACTCACCAATGGAGCAAAGCATTACCATTTTTACACGTGCCGCAAATCACTGTTCTGCCAGCGGGATTTGAAGCTCGCGCCGTTGCGTTTGGGGCAGCATCTCAAATGGGATTTGAACTTCTGGGCCTCGAAAAAGATTTACCAAAAACAATCACTCCCCCAACTGACAAACACGAAGCAGAGCTTGAATCCGAGTCCGAAACAGAACCTACGCCTGAAGTCGAAAAACTACCAGAAGAGGAAGAACTCACTCCAAAACTTATACGAGCAGATAATTTTGGATTCGTTACCGACAAAGATGTTGCGACAATGCCGCATATTGCTGAGGTCCCTGAAGAAGAAGCATCCGAAGAGAAAGCTCCAGAACATCACGGTGCAGAGATCTCACATCACGGACTCCTTCATAACAAACCAACACACGCGCAACAACTGCATGTTCCGACTGAAGATGACGAAACCGATGAAGACGAAGAGGAAGATGAAGACGATAATAAGAAACGCGGGCCACTTGCCTTTTTGTCAGGGATAAAAATGCCAACGATAAGTGGCTTGAAAGGTAAAAATGTCCTTGCTTTGAGTAGAAACAAAAAGATTATTCTTCCACTTATTATAATTTCTCTACTTATCTCAGCTGTTGTTGGGCTCGCAATTTTTTATCTTTATAATGTCGAAGCAACAGTAGAACTCGCCATGAAGCCAAACATGGTTAACCAAACCACAAAAACGACATTTTCAACAACAGCAAGTAGTGATTTCTCAAAGAATGTCATCGCAACAAAGGATCTTACCGTAACAGTTGATGGAGAAGTTTCAACAGACGCAACTGGAAAAAAAGATGTTGGCGAAAAAGCGAAAGGAACGGTAACCATTTTTAATAATTCATCAGGTAAAGTAAATCTTCCAAGCGGAACTGAAATTAAATCCAGTAATGGTCTCGTTTTTGTAACTGATAAAGATATCACCGTTGCTTCAGCTTCAGGCGATATTTTTTCAGGAACAAAGCCTGGAACAACAGATGTCACCGTTGCTGCAAAAGAAATAGGCTCCGAACAGAATCTCCCATCAAACACAAAGTTTAGTGTCGGGAGTAATGCATCACTTGCTGGAAAAAATGATGGCGCTTTTTCAGGCGGCTCAAAAAAAGCTGTTACCGTTGTTTCGAAAGACGATCTGGCTAAACTCCGAACCGACCTTCCAAAATCACTGCAGAGCAAAGCAAAAAGCGCTATTGAACAAAAAGCGTCAAGCGAAGAGACAGTACTCCCATACTTTGCAACCAACTCACTGGAAAAAGCAACCTATGATAAAAAAGTTGATGAAGAAGCGAAAAAAGTCACCTTAAAGGCAAGTGTCGTTTTTGACGGTATGTCATTTAGTAATAAGGATTTGGAAGAGTATGCAAAAGCTATCTTGAAAAAAGACCAATCAGATGATGTCAGTTTTGCTGAAGACACAGTCAAGGCTGAAGTAAAAGAAGCTAAACAGAATGAAGAGAAAGAAATGGAAGCAACAGTCAATATTGAAGCAGGAGTATTACCAAAAATAGACACCACTGAAGTGGCCGAAGGGTTGCAGGGAAAATCGTACGGTGAAGCAAAAGATAAACTCGCCAATTTGCCGCAAATAGCAACAAGTGAGATTAAATTCTCACCGGGAATTCCATTCCTGCCGCAATTCTTCCCCAGCTTGCCTAAAAAAATTAAAGTTGTCATTACATCACAATAACTTATATGAAAGCCCGGGTTTACGCAAAAGGGAAAACGAGAAATATCCGAAAAATAATCCGCTTTTTTGGGCTGGGTGTTTCAGTGACAAGTTTTTTTGTAGGACTTTATATTTTTTTCCCACTTATCTCATGGGAACTTTATATGAAACCTGTTTTTGCAAGCCAGTCATTTGCATCCCCAATTCCAAAAACAACAGTAATCACCAAACAATATATTGAAAGTTTGCTTGATAATGTCCGTAATCCGTTTGCCTCCGGAGATTTTTCTAACGTACAAAACTGGTTTCCGTCGAGCTCATACAAAGGAACACAAGTCACTGGACAAACCTCTTCATATTCCGTTTCAATTCCTAAACTCTCAATAAATAATGCTTACGTTTCGACACTTGATACCAATGTGGACATGCATCTCGTCCACTTCCCTGGCACAGCGCTGCCGCCAAGCAAGGGCACAGCGGCCGTCTTTGGGCATTCAACGCTCCCGCAGCTTTTTGATCCGACTAATTACAAAACCATATTTGCAAAAGCTCATACACTTGAGGTCGATGATATGCTTAATGTCGAGATAAACAATACAGTCTATAAATATCGGATTATTAATATAAACGTCGTTGATGCTGAAGATACTTCGTACCTCACACAGGAGTTTGATGATAGTTATTTAACAATTATTACCTGTACACCACCCGGGACTGTGTGGAAACGGTTGATTATTAAGTCAAAACTTGAGAAGATATAAGAACACTCAAACTATGAAACAAGATTCCCGCTTCATGATTTTACTCAAAAAGGTATGGCCTGCGATTAATAAAGTACTAAACATTGTCTTTTATTTTCTTCTTAACTTAATACGCACATTTTTCAGAACAGCAATGCAGATGATCAAAGGAGGCTAACATATGCAGGACGCCCTGGCTCTAGAAGCAATTCAAAAAAAACTGTCAGGCAAACGCTTAACATACAAAGAAATTTACTCTATTATGGATGAAATTTCTCATCAGCGCCTCAGTCCTATATTGACCACTTATTTTGCAGCAGCAGGTTATACAACGGGTTTTAATGACGACGAACTTTTTTCGCTCACACGTGCGATGATCGCAACTGGCGAAGAACTGCATTTTAAGGGAATTGTCGCTGATAAACATTCAATCGGTGGAGTGCCGGGAACAAGAACGACTATGATCGTTACCCCAATTGTCGCTGCCGCTGGTTTCGTCATACCCAAAAGTTCTAGCCGTGCTATCACCACCCCTGGAGGAACAGCTGATGACATGGAAGTATTTGCCCCAGTCACCTTTGATAAAGAAGAAATTTATAAGATTGTTGAAAAGGCAAATGGTTGTATCGTATGGGGAGGCGGAGTTGATATAGCACCAGCAGATGATGAATTGATCCGTGTCGAAGAGCCATTATCTCTTGAAAGTTTTGATAAGGTACTGGTTTCAATTATGGCCAAGAAAATTGCTTTTGGCTCAAATCACATTGTCATTGACCTTCCGTATGGCAAGCACGTTAAGATACATACGTATGAGAATGCTCAGAAGCTTGGCGCTAAATTTGAGATGCTGGCAAGGAAATTTGGCGTGAAATTGCTCGTAAACGTACACGAGACAACCGAACCTGCAGGAAGAGGTATTGGTCCATTACTGGAAGCAAAGGAAGCATTAAAAGTACTTGAACAATTAGAAGACAGACCTTTGGATCTCGAACAAAAAGCACTCAAACTTGCTGGACTACTTCTTGATCTCTGTCTTGAAGATGCAAGAAAGTCTCTGAAAACACAGATCAAAGAGGAATTTGGTGATGGACGAAAGTGGGCAGAGTATATTTTAACCAGCGGTCATGCGCTTAAAAAAATGAGAGAAATAATTGCTGCACAGGGTGGTAATTCTGCTATAATGAGCGGTGATCTCAAACCTGGCAAATTTACACATGATGTGTTAGCTACCAGAAGTGGTGTTCTCAAAGGGATTCAGAGTAAAAATGTTTCAACGCTCGCCAAGATACTCGGAGCTCCTGCTCAAAAGAAAGCCGGTATGTATTTTTATAAAAAGATTGGGGATCACGTAACTGCTAACAGGCCAATTTGTACCTTTTATAGTGAGAAGGCATACAATTTGAAAGAAGCAGTTGATTCGCTTAAACTTTTTCCCATAGTTGATTACGAATAGATTATGAAAAAAATTTCATTTTTAATTGTGCTCATACTACTTATTGTTGGCGGTGTCGCTGTTTGGTGGATCGGCAGCACGTCAGCCGTTAATCCTTCAGACACAAAGGAACGAGCCTTTATTATTAACAAAGGTGAAAGTGTGAGAGAAATTGCAACTGATCTGAAGAATGACGGTTTTATAAAAGATACCGTCGCATTTTTTCTTTTGGTAAAAACGAACGGCCTTGATAATAAGATACAAGCAGGACAATTCTATCTTTCTCCTTCAATGGACATGCAAAAAATCGTCCAATCGCTACAAGTTGGCACGCATGATGTTCGGGTAACCATTCCTGAAGGCAAACGCGCTGAAGAAATTGCAGACATTTTAGAAGAAAGCTTTACCTCTTATGATCCAAGTTGGAGGCAATTACTCATTCAACAAGAAGGTTATCTTTTCCCTGATACCTATTCCTTCCCCAAAGACGCAACAATTGATCAAATCATAAAAATCATGACCGATACATTTGACAAGAAATATGCTGAAATCAACGGCCCTAGAAAGGCAACACTGACGACAAAAGAGATAGTCACCATAGCTTCAATGGTCGAGCGCGAAGCACGCCATGATGAAGATAGACCTCTTGTAGCGGGTGTTATTCTCAACCGGTACGACATCGGCATGAAACTCGATATTGATGCGACCATTCAATATGCCTTAGGTTATAATGAGGCTGAACAACGGTGGTGGAAACAAGGACTTACCATTGACGACTTAGCACTTAATTCTGCTTACAATACCTATAAAACAGCTAGCCTACCACCCACGCCGATTGCAAATCCTGGTGTCAAAGCACTAGAAGCAGTCGTAAATCCGACCGAATCAGACTACATTTTTTACCTAACAGACAGTAACGGAGTAAACCACTATGCAAGAACAAACGAAGAACATGAAGCAAACAAAGACAAATACGGCCTCTAACTCTTTTTCAATTTAAAGAATTTGCGGACTGAGGAGGATTTTTTTGGAGCTTCAGTTTCTTTTTCTTCTTCTGGCTGTTCTTTCACTACTTCCTTTACTGGTTCTTTTTTTTCTTCCACATGATGTTTTTCTTTTACGGGCTCTTCTTTCGGTGCTTCAACAACTTGTTCTTCTTCAACAACAACGGGTTCAACAGGCGTTTCTTTTGCAATGTAGCGGACTTCTTTTACTGGTTCCTTTGGAGTAGGTTCTGGTTTTACATAGTCACTGCCATCAGCCTCTTCGTCTTCAAACTCAACTGATTCATCAATTTTTTCTTCAACTTTCTCCTGGAGGTCGTTAAACTTATCCAGCGCTTTATCGATTGTTTCTTTAAATATTTCCCGCCCTTTCTTTGTCGTGAACAATAAGGTAATAACAACACCTACAATAACGCCGGCGAGGAAACCGTTACTATTTCCCTGATGATTATTATTTTGATCCATAAATAAAGGGGGAATTACTCTCTTTCTTTTTTTCTCTCGTCTGTGTCTTTATCTTTACTTAAAACACTTTTGACAAATTTGGCAACTGCGAAAAGAGACGTTGCTTTTGTACCTATTGCAAGTGAAGAAAGAGCCGAAAGCGGGCCTTCTATGTTAGAGGTAATGGAATCAGCATTATCAAGAACTCTATTTGTTTTTTTCAGCGTTGTACGAAGTTCCTTAAGGATATAGAACACTTGAATTCCCAGAATAACAAGCAGTCCCGTAAGGACGATGATAACAATAAGAAGGACGAGTTGGACAGAATCGACCATATACTCTACATTACCTAAACAACCTGCCGGTGTCAAGTTAGAGAATAGTAAGATAACTCTTGTAACAGTTCTATTTTACGGTAATCTCCCGCTGCACAATTGTTTCTTTGCCCATTCTATTTTTGGCCTTAACAGTAATTGCGGTTTTGCCGGAGAAAAGTGATAATTGTTTCGTAAATTCTCCCTTACTATTAAGCGAAACCGGTTCGTTATTTACAAAAACGGTAGCATTACTATCAGTCTTTCCCGAAACTGTGACTTCTTCAGACGTCACAGCACCCGGGACTGGCGATGAGATGGTCAAGGACGGAGCCATAATAATAAACCGATACTGGTATACTAAAAACGTGAGAAAAAGAAGAAAGATGACAACGAGAAAAATGATTGATTCCTGCACTCGTATACGACGAAGGGGAAATTCCTGAGTTTTTGTTAGTGTATCAGGGAGTACCTGATACGCTTTTTTTTCATCAAACTCACGTCTGAAAAGAGCGGTTATTTCTGTCTTTGGAAGTCCGAGATATGCGGCGTAATTTCGAACGAAACCCTGAGCATAAGCAGGAGATGGGAGTTTATTGTATTCCCCTTTTTCAATCGCAGCAAGAAATCTCGGCTTTATTCTTGTAGCTTTTGCGATATCTTCGAGGCTTAATTTTTTTGCCAAACGTTCTTTATGAAGCCGCTGCCCAACCCTAACCATAGTATTAAGTATGAAGTATACAGCATTAAGCTTAAAAAAGCATGTAGAGGTCATTTACATGCAGCTATTTAAATTTCTTGCTGACCTTCTTGCTGTCCCTGTAAATAGGCCTGCGCGTTTTGAATTAGCACGTCACGGGGCTTTGCTCCTTCTGCAGGTCCGACAATCCCTAATTCTTCAAGTTGATCAAGTATGCGAGCAGCTCTTGCGTAACCTACTGACATTTTACGCTGTAAAAATGAAGCGGATGCGGTATTAAACTGCGCAACAAGCCTGACTGCTTCATCAATTTGTCCGTCCTTACCATCACTACCTGATGATGAAGTCCCACCACCTGCACCCTTTTTAAGAGGTAGAGGCTGATTGATAACTTCTTCTGTATATTCAACGGGGAAATTACGTGACTTCAAGAATTCAACAAGTTTTTTTGTCTCTTTCTCGATGTACGCGCCTTGAATACGACTAGGTTTTGCTGAATCTGGCGGGACATACAACATATCTCCACGACCCAGCAGTTTTTCAGCACCAGGTGAATCCAAAATAACACGAGAGTCAATCATCGATGACACATTAAAAGCAATTCTGCATGGAATATTGGCTTTAATCAAACCGGTAATAACATTAACCGATGGACGCTGCGTCGCAATGACTAAATGGATACCTGTTGCACGCGCCATTTGCGCCAAACGAGCGATAGCGTCTTCAACATCAACGGGAGCAAACATCATAAGATCAGCAAGTTCATCAATAACAACGACAATATAAGGTAATGCTTGAAAACCTGAAAGCTCATTATATGCATCGATATTTCGCACTCCCCGTTCGGCAAAAATTTTATAGCGCTTATCCATCTCATTGACCGCCCATTTAAGAGCCGAAAGGATTTTTTCGTTTTCAACGATAACCGGCGTCAAAAGATGCGGAATCCCGTTGTAGACGGTGAACTCAACACGTTTCGGATCAATAAGAATCAGTCTGACTTCCTGTGGAGAAGCACGGAATAACAAAGATGAAATGAAGGCATTGATAAGAACGGATTTACCTGAACCAGTTGTACCAGCGACCAAAACGTGAGGCATTTTCGCAAGATCAACGGCAACAGGGCTTCCAGACACATCAAGCCCAAGAGCAACCGTTAGCTTAGATTTTGCTTTTTGCATGACATTTGATGCAAGCATGGTACGCAAGGTAACAACTTCAAGTGATCTGTTAGGAATTTCTATACCAACTAAATTTCGGCCAGGAATAGGTGCTTCTATACGAATCTGTCCACCTGGAGCTTCTGTTGCGAGCGCCAAATTGGTAGCAAGTGATGTTATCTTTGATACCTTGGTACCAAGGGCAATCTCCAATGCGTACTGCGTAACCGCTGGACCAAGATTCACTTCAGCTACCCGTGCATCGACATTAAAGCTCTTGAGCGTCTTCTCAATGACACTGGCTGTCACTTTAATATCACCGCGTTCAGCTTTTTTACCCGGTGCTTCTTCAAGCATAGATAATGGTGGATATTCCCAAACGCCGGGTATAATACCAGCAACGCTATTGGCGACTAAAACCTCAGGCAAAAGTTTTGCGTCTTTTTTAGCAGGAGGAGGAGGTGGTGGTGTCGCAACTGCTTTTGCAGGAATCATTACCTCATCATCTTTTCTATCCCCTCCCTTTATGGTCATTTGTTTACCATGATTAATAAGCGGCTCCTTTTCGCGTTTGAATGAAGAAAAGAGTTTATAAGGAATTAGTTTGTTCAGCCCGCCCATTGTGGCACGGAAACCATCTAAAATCTCATCAAGTGATGTATCAAAAAACACCAGAATACCTACAAAAATACCACCGATAAAAACGATATTTGCGCCTGCAACTGTCAGGATTTCTTCAAGGACGGTAAATAAGCCGCTTCCCAGTGACCCACTTTTTGTGATTGCCAGTAGAGAAACAAACAGAAGAATATAGCCAACAGTCACGTTCAACCTGGACAAATACATTTTCAAATGCATGAACATGAAACCGAAGAATATGAGGACAAACGGGAAGAAAAACGACACAGCGCCAAAATATTCCTGAAGCAGTGCATTAAACATTGTGGCTTGCTCACCTGATTGGGTAAATGAGAGAAGAAGAAAAACACCTGCAAGTAAAAAACTGATCCCAAAAATATTGTAGACAGTTTTTTTCTTCAGTTTTAACTTGAACGGTTTCCGGCGACCACCGCCACCTCGACGTTTGGGCATAGGCATATTATAGAACTTTAAACCCGTGAAGACAAATTATACCTCAATCACCACAGGTAATACGAGTGGACGAGTTCTGAATTTTTTGTAGAGTTGTTTGCCGACGACCTCGCCGATCTGACGACGAATGTGTACCCAGTTCGTAACGGTTTGTTTATTTTGAGAAAGTACTTTATCGAGTTCTGTTTTTAGTGATTCTGATAGATTTTTACCATCACCGAGTGCTGAGCCACGCATCACAATTTCTGGAGCATTAAGTAATTGTCCATCACTTGAGCTGACCTCAACAAGTACCAGGACAACCCCTTCTTTTCCTAAACGCTCTCTATCTCTTACGACATAACTTTCTACTTCTTCTCCAGAAACAGCATCAACAAACACATTTTTTACTGGAAATGATTTACCATACGTCACACCACTTTTTGAAAGTATCAGGGGCTGACCATTTTCAACGAGAAATGTTTCTTTACGGGAATAGCCCATCTTTTGTGCAATTGCGCGATACGCCACCATATGGCGATAGGTTCCACTGATTGGAACTAAATATTTAGGTTTGGTAAGGGCAATAAGAAGCATATGATCGCCGCTTGAGCCGTGACCTGAAACGTGAAATGTGTGTGACCAATCTGAACCGAGCACTTTCGCACCTCTTTTTGAGATCGTGTCTATGAGCTCGTTTATTGAGACTTCATTACCTGGGATTGCGTCTGATGAAAAAATAACTGCATCAAGCGGATCAATGCGCACATCTTTGTGCTCTCCATTTGCAATTCTCGTCATAGCAGAATTTTCCTGTCCCTGACTGCCAGCAACAATGAGTACTAAATGCTTGCTTTTTATCTTTTGTAAATCAGGAAGCATTACTTCAGTTCCTTTACGGATGTGCAGATATCCCATTCGCTCACCTATTTGTTTCACTTTCAAAACAGATCTACCTACAAAACACACTCTCCGACCCGTTCGCTCGGCAGCCTGTATTATTTGGTTCATACGTGAGATATTTGAAGAATAGGTCGTCACAAATACTTTTCCAGCGCATTCACGCATTTCTCGCTCAAAATTATCACCCAAATTTGCCTCAGATAGTGTGTGTCCTGGCCTATCAGATCCAAGTGAATCCGACATCAGCGCCAAAAGTCCTTCTTCTGCTGCTTTTGCCATTTTAAGAAAATCTGAGCGCTTTCCGTCTGCTGGTGTGAGATCAATTTTATAATCACTTCCATGATAAAAATTTCCGGCCGGTGTTTTGATATAAATATTCGTACTATCAGGCACTGAGTGCGTTACACGTAGTAAGGAAACGGTGAAATCTCCAATCTGAACTGCGCTGTCAACAAAGTTAACGACGTTAATTGAAGGCTGCAAATGAAACTCTATAAGCTTTTCGTTTGCGAGTGCTGCCGTAAATGGACTCGCATAAATTGGAAATTCCGGGAGCTGAGGCAGAATAAACGGCAATCCGCCAATGTGATCTTCATGGCCATGTGAAAGTATCATGCCGACAATATGTTTGCCACCTTTACTGATTTCATCAAGCAAATAAGAGATATCCGGGAGTAAAAGATCTACACCTAGCATGGTTTCATCTGGAAATCCTAGCCCACAATCAACAATGAGTATCTGATTTTTATATTCATACAGATACATATTGCGGGTCACATCCTCAAGGCCTCCTAAGGAGACAAACGTGACGGCATTTTGTGGGGCTATTTGTGGCTTCAAAGGTTTTTGTTCATTCATGAATTAATATGTTATAGTATATCACAGAATTATACTGTGGAGCTTACCATTCTGCGAGGAATTGTTTGACATTATCGTTTGTTACTTTCACCGTACTTGCCTCACCAGTAATAATTTTTGTGGCTGATTTACGGCAAATAGTGGTAATTAAACGGTCGAGTCCACGAATACCAGGATCGTATCCCAGAGGACGCACGAGCGGTTCCCACACATCATTATCAATAATCAGTTGCTCAGGGAGAAGACCTGTCAGCTGCATTGTCTTAGGAAGCACATAATCACGGCCAATAACGATTTTTTCAGTGTCATTGTATGACGGCATATGAATAATTTCGATACGGTCTAAAACCGCTGTTGCGACACTCGAAACATTATTTGCTGTTGCGATAAAAAGGGCATTCTGCAAACTGAACGGATAATCGATATAATGATCCGTAAACTTGGCATTTTGTTCAGGATCGAGAATTTCAATCAAAACACCCATAATATCAGCACGAGCAGTATCTGTCACACGATCAAGCTCATCAAGACAGATGACCGGATTACTTGATTTTGCATGAGCCATACGTTTGATGATTTGCCCCGGCTCTGCATCAGGGAAATATCGTGATTGACCACGAAGTACCCGAGAATCTGCCATTCCTCCAAAAGGGATACGTTCAAATGACCGCCCCAAAGCTTCGGCAAGCGATTTGGCAAACGTTGTTTTTCCTGTACCCGCAAGACCGACAACACAAAGAATCGGCGATTTAATGGTATTTTCAACATTACCAAAATTTTTGATATTCAACATAATCGTTGCAATATATTCCAAAACACGAGTTTTTAATGGCTCGAGTCCGTAATGGTTTTTATCCATAATTTCTTTCGCGCGTTTCATATCAAGAAGATCTTCACTTTTTTGGTTCCAAGGCATTTGCACAACCCAATCAACAAATCGTTCAGTTGCTTCATATTCCATAATATATGTCGAACTCAAAAAGCCAGCACTTGAACGAATCATGCCCAGACGTGCAATACGCTCAAGCAGTTCCTCTTTAAATTCTGCAGGAATTGGAGCTTGTTCAATTTTTTCACCAAGTACACGGATCTGATCTGAAGATTTGCCATGATCATTCGGCGATACAACTCCCGGAGTAGCAGCCGATGCTCCTGCAACTTCTAGTGAGGTTTTATCATTATTGAGTGTTTGTGCATTATTCACTTCGTTCATTTTTGTAATGTCTAAACTCTCAGCTTGTTGGACGACTTGCTGGCTTGAAGTTACTGGCATGGGGATATCACCACGGGCTGCGGCTGCCTGTTCTTCAGGATTTGGTGCTGGCTGAGCAGGTTGTTGTGGTTGTCCTCCATCAGAAGAGGAAGGCTGTTGGGCAGTCGGATCCATATATCTATATTACAGAAATTAGGTTGAATTTACAATTTATTACTTAAACTGCTGTCGTTATTTTTGCAATTTGAGCGGCTCTTTGTTCTTAATCCGGTTGTATAAAAGCTCAGTCGATGAATTCGGCATGAGCGACTTTGCTTTTTCAGCGGCAATAAGCGCTTCTGTTTGATTCTTTAATTGATAGTGCGTAATTGCAAGATATGACCAAAATGTTGCATTTTCAGGATACTTTTTAACTGCTGTAGTAAAAAAGTTCTTGTTATACTGATAATCAGTCCCATGAGTCATCAGCACTCTTGCAAGTGCCGTATACGCATTAGCCATGACCTCATCTCTCACCTGCATATCTTTCGCTGTAATAACACGCTCGTAATACAGTTTTGCCTTTTCAATATGGCCTAATTTTTCGTAAACCAGACCAATATTCATGACGTTTGAATCCTGCAGACTCATCTTATGTGCATTTAATAGATGTGGTAACGCTTCCTGGTCTCTATTTTGACGGGCAAGTTCAGTACCTAGCATATTTTCCAAATCATAATTCTGTTCGACTGTTATGTCATGAGAAAACAGTGTTAACGGACTATACCAATTTGCATTTCGTACCATTGTTCTTATTGAAAAGAATACGATAAGCGCGACAAGTAAAAAAATACTAAGTTTTTTAAGTCTATCGCTTTTTATTTTTGTACGTTGATAAAGGACGCCTAACACGCCCAATATTCCTACAAGCGGAAAATATACCCACCGTTCTGCAACTGTCATATCAAGTGGGACAATTTGCATAAGCATTGCAAAGCCAAAAAATATCCACAAGGAAAAGACTAGAAAAATGGTAAAGTCACTTCTTTTTTTTGTATAGAGATAATATCCACCATATAACCAGGCACTTAAGACAAAAATATCAATAACTAACGGGATGTAAAATGTTGTGAGATTATGGGTGGTGACTGTCCAGTGTTGATTAATCGCAAGTTCTGACGGAAAAATGAGTGTTTTGATGTAATAGTAAATGATATTGGGGATCGAGATGAGACGTTCCCAAAACCCAAGCTGTGCAATGGGATAATGACTATTTCGCTCGAGCATTGAATGAAATATGCCAAAACGGATGAATGAATAGATACCGACGACAACAACATTGATAGAAATGAGTAGCAGTATTCTTTTTCTCCCATAAAGGAGTTGAAAAAGAGGTATAAGGATAAAAAAGAGAATTGCTGTTTCTCGTGTAAGCAGTGAGAGCAATAAAAGTAATCCAATAAAAACACTATCTTTTTTATTGATATGTTTTTTCAAGCTCATGAGAAGGGCCAGCATGCCACATATAAAAAATATCTGAAATCCTGATGCTGCGATATACGCAACTGATTCTACCTGCATAGGATGAATCAGAAAAATAACTGCGAGGACAAAAGCAATTGGTATAGCCAAAAACTTTTTAAAAAGATGAAAGACCAGTATCGCGGATATAATATGTAATGAAATTTGCAGGAGATGATAAAAAAACGCAGTTTCCCTAAAAAGAGTATAAACAGATGCAAAATAAAGTGGCTGAAGTGGACGATAATAACCATTACCGTTATAAACATTCTCACCGAATGCTCGAGCGAGATTAACTGTATGAGTTTCGGGATTCAAGATAATATATGGCAAATCATCCCAGACAAAACCATTAAAGAGCGCGTTAAAAAAAACGAAAAACCCCATGCTGATAATGAATATGATTGCTTTTTTTGTGGTTAGTGGTCTAAAGAGGTCATAGAATGAATACTCATCTTCAAATTTTCCATGTGGCATAGATACCTACTAGTATATACCATGAGTTTCTTTGAGAACAATAATTGGAGAACTGTTTTAACTCACGAGGAAACTTTATTTATCTCGTAAATCGTTTCTTGGGGCCGAATTTTCGTGGACCGCCTACGCGTTTTTCTTCATTTTGGCGTCTCAATTGTCTTGAGAGTGGGTGATCTGATCTGTCAGGGCGATCAGTGCGTTCAGGTGTTCTATCAGTTCTCTCAAAACGCTTTTCAAACGGAGGACGGCTAGCTGCTCCTCTATCATCTCCACCTTGATATGGTGCACGCTCTTCACGTGGTTGACGAGGTTGATCATTCGTATTGCCATCAAGAATCATGGTCAAATTAATTCGACCTTGTGAATCACGTTCGTCAATCTTTATTTTTACAGTATCTCCAACTGCTACAACTTCTGAAGGATCTTTCACAAAGACACCCTGTTTCATTTTTGAAACATGCACCATACCTTCACGACCTGGGAGATATTCAACGAATGCGCCAAACGGCAACATGCGTTTTACTTTTCCTTCAAAAACTTCACCAACTGCAACATCTCGTGTCATACCGCTGATCCAGTCAACAGCACTCTTTAGTGAATCCATTGAAACTGCAGTAATACTGACGGTACCATTGTCGTCGATATCAACATCTGCGCCTGTTTGCGCAATGATAGCTTTAATATTCTTTCCTCCGGGTCCAATAACTTCACCAATCTTATCAACTGGGATCTGAATCTGTTCAATCTTCGGTGCATATTCTGAAAGTGCTGCTCGAGGCTCTGCGATGACTGAGGTCATCTTTTCAAGAATCTGCATTCTCGCTGTGCGTGCACGAGCCAAAATTTCTTTCACTTGCTCATCGGTAAGTCCAGGGATCTTCACA
Source organism: Candidatus Levyibacteriota bacterium (assembly GCA_052034235.1). Classification (GTDB taxonomy): domain Bacteria; phylum Patescibacteriota; class Microgenomatia; order Levybacterales; family UBA12049; genus JBPOIT01. The sequence goes on along the minus strand of JBPOIT010000010.1, from coordinate 7,025 downwards.
TCAAGTTGAATTGCTGTAATACCTTTTGAAGTTCCTGCAACTTTGAAGTCCATATCTCCTGAGAAATCTTCAAGACCGATAATATCTGTCAAAAGAACATAATCTTTTTCATCAGACATCATGCCAACTGAAATACCAGCAACTGGAGCTGTGATTGGGACACCGGCATCCATAAGAGCAAGTGTTGAACCACATGTTGATGCCATAGAGCTTGAACCATTTTGTGAAAGTACTTCTGACACAACACGAATGGTGTATGGGAATACTTCTTGTGAAGGGATAACTGCTTTAAGAGCACGTTCTGCAAGTGCACCGTGTCCGATTTCACGTCGTGAAAGGAATCCTGCACGACCTGCTTGACCGAAGGAGAATGGTGGTCCTGAATAATGATGCATGTATCTCTTTGATTCTTCACCTTCTGCAGATTCAATCAATTGTTCAAGTCTTGGTGAACCAAGAGTGACAATACTAAGCGCTTGCGTCAAACCTCTTTCAAAAAGTGCTGACCCATGAGTTCTTGGTAAAATACTTGCTTCAACATTGATTTCTCGGATTTCATCAACTTTTCGACCATCTGCGCGTTTCTTATTTTTAACAACATCAGTTCTGATCATCTTAAACATAACTGATTCAAGCCCCTTCATAAGCGTCTTTTTATCCATATCTGTCTCAGGATCTTTCATCTTGAGCTCGTCATAGATCTTTGCAACCAAATCATCCATTTCTGAACCGCCGCCTTCTTTACCTGCACGGAGTGAAATGAGTGCTTTCAATTCTTCTTTATATGATTTTTCAAATATATTGATGGCTTCTGTGTATGATGCGTCTTGTGGAACGGGGAGTTTTTTCTGTCCGACTTTCTTAACGAGATCTTCAATTGCGGCAATTACTTTTCTTGTTTCTGTGTGAGCCTCAACAATTGCTGCTTCCATGACATCTTCACTCACTTGAAAAGCTCCGGATTCAATCATGACTGTCTTATCGGTGTTTTGTGAGACGACAACATCAAGAATTGAATGTTCTGCTTCTGTTGTTGTTGGATTAGCAAGAAGTGCTGCTTGGCCTTCTTCTGATTTTTCAACATATCCCATTCGGATTGCGGCAACTGGACCATTCCATGGAATATTAGAAATCGCGAGTGCTGCTGAAACTGCATTAAGAGCAAGAATATCTGGTGCATGTTCTGCATCAACTGACAAAACAGTTACCATAACTTGGACTTCAGCTTTAAATGCTTTAGGGAAAAGTGGGCGGATTGAGCGATCAATAAGACGTCCTGCAAGAACAGCCTCATCTGATGGACGACCTTCTCTTTTTACCCAACGACTGCCTTTAATCTTTCCACCTGAGTAAAGTCTTTCACCATATTCAACACTCAGTGGGAAATAATCAATGTCAGTGCGGTCTTTACCACCAACAACAGTTGCGAGCACAACGGTATCACCGAGACGCGCTAATATAGCTGCTGTAGCTTGTGGGGCAAGTTGACCTGTTTCAAAGGTCATAGTTTTTCCTGCAAATTCTACAGGAACAGAAGTTTTTGTCATTTATTTATATATATCCTTTCGTCTATTGTAGCAAATTATTTGGTAATATTGTCAAACATTCTCTATGCGAAGCATTTCGAACGAGGCAAAAAAACAATTAATCCTTCATGCCGATCTTTTTTAGAATTTCGGCAACTCTTTTTTCGTCAACTTTTTTTAAGAAGTTTATAAGACGGCGTCTCTTAGCAATCATTGAAAGTAATCCACGGCGACTATGAACGTCATGTCCGTGTCCCTTCAAATGTTCAGCAAGACGTGTAATACGTTTTGTCAAAAGTGCAATCTGCACTTCAGGACTGCCGGTATCACCTTTTGCTGTCTGAAATTCAGTAATAATTTCCTGTTTTTGAGTTGTACTAAGTGGCATAACAGAATGTATTATAGCATTTTAAGTTTGTAAGAACAAGTGTTAGATGCTTTAGAAATTTGAAGAACCTTTGTAAACTTTTGGTGTTAACCAATCTACTGGTGCTGCTTCATCTTCTTGTGCAACTTGTTGTGGCTGTTGAGCACTACCATTTCTCAAATTTTCTTCTTCTTTGAGCTGTTGACGCAGTAGTTCTTGTCTATCAACAGGTGCTTGTTGTGCACTTGGTGCGGCAACAGGCGCAGGTTGTGCTTGCGGTCTTGGTTGTGGCATAGCCTGTGGTCTTTGCTGCACTTGCGGTTGTTGAGCAACTTGTGGCTGTTGTATTTGCGGTTGTTGAACAACCTGTGGCTTCGGTTGTGGTGCTGGACGATTTAAGAATTGTGATGCAAAATCCTCTTGTGGTTGTGGACGAGGTGCGAGTCGTGCAGCACCACGCTTCATAAGATATGAAGCTACTTCAAACGCAAGAGATGATGTACGAGGATTTTGGAAATTCTGGGTTGCCATACTTAATCCACTCATAAGATTTTGTGCAGCATCACGCTCAACCTTAAATCCAAGTGATAACGCGATATCACCGATAAGTTCACTAACAGACGATGCCTCAGGTGAAACAATAAGAATATCACCAAATCCCTGATTTCTGTCACTATTATCAATATTAACAATCTTGGTCTCTTGCATTGTTTGTGCGTCATAAAGCGTACCAAGGTCTGAAAGATTTTGTGCTCCAACAACAAAAAGTAGTTCAACAGGGCCACCGCCACTACCGCCGCGTGTATACTGAACATCTTTTTCATCAAATGATAAACCCTGTTCAGCAGCTTTAACGATAATATTTAAAAAGCCATTTTCAAGCGTATAGGAAACTTTTTCAATTTCACCTTCAAGATATGGGAAAGCCACAACGAGATCTCCGCCAGTGCCACTCCCGCCACCAAGGGTTTTTTGTACTTTATTAATACCTACTAAATTTGAGATTTCAACAATGGGATCAGTTGGTGAAGCAACGATTGCGGTCTTATTTGCTTCTTTGAGAAGCATAGAAAGACCAAGTGCAGCTGCCATGGTATCCAATGAGGGATTTGCGCCTACAGCGACAGCAATGCTGTTGCTTTTTGTAATAGCGTCTTTAAGCTGTTGCAGTGTTTGATTATCCATATTTTTAATCCTTCTGGCCTCAATTTCGGCCACAATGAACTAACTATGGGATATTATCATATCTCCTACCTGGATGTCAAGTTCTTGGCTTGGTACAAATCCAGCCTCGTTTCCTTTTTCAACTTTTGAAGTAGAATTTTTACCGACACGAAGAGATGTCATTGTTATTTCACCGATGATTTCCTCACCTCGCATGATACGCAAATGATCACCTCTGGCGATTCTGCCTTCAAGTACGGAGATACCAAAAGCAAATGTTTTTTCAAAAGGAAACTTTGCGAGTACTTTTGCGGTACCATAAACTTGTTCCATTTGTGACTGCAGTTTTCCTTCAAGTGCATCTTTCACTTCGTCAAGCATCTCGTAAATAATTTCGTAATTGCGAAGCAGCACTTTCTCAATAAAAGCAAAGTTATAAAGATCCGGTCTGACTTTTGTATTAAAACTTAAAAGGATACTCCCTGTCGATTTTGCTAACAAGACATCAGCCTCACTCACTTCACCCGTTTTCTGCTGTACTATTTTTATTCCTTCAGGAAATGCATTGATAATTGCCTCAAGCGAACCTTGCGTATCAGCAACAAGCACGACTGAGATACCTTTGTGTACTTCATCCCGACGATATGTCAATTCTTTTTTCAGCACCTTTGTTGCTTCTTCTGGTGTTGATGTCTCTGCATGTTTTTTATCTGTGATTAAGGCACCGACTCTCGGCACGTTCATAAAACCTAAAATTTCAACAGCCTCTCCTACTCCTACTGTCTGCACAGGTTTTCCAAGCGTACTCAGGAGTGTGCGAATCTTAAAAATCTGCCCGTCAATCTGAACTTCTTCACGAACGTTCATACTGCCATTTTTGACAATGACCGTTGCTTTTGGTCCAGCACGATTATCAAGTTTTGATTCAATAACAATTGCTGATAATGGCGCAGTAAGTGAAGTCGTTTCAGCATATTCAGGAGTTTTATGCATATCAAACATAAGAACAATCAAATCGAGTAATTCCTTAATGTTAAGATTTGTTTTTGCTGAGACTTCAATAACAGGCGTATCGCCACCATATCCTTCCAGTTGAATTTGCTCCTTAAGAAGTTCCTGTTTTACTTTCTCTGAATTTTTTGTGGGTAGATCAGCCTTGGTAAGCACAACAATGAACGGCGTTTTTGACTCTAGAATTGCCTGAATACTTTCTTTTGTTTGAGGTTTAACTCCTTCACTTGCCGCAACAATCAATAAAACAATATCTGCAGCTTGCACACCTCGACCTCGCATTTGGGTAAACGCTTCATGTCCTGGAGTATCAATAAATGTTATCCAGCGTTTTTCGCCTTCGTGATTAATTTCAATTGCTGAAGCACCAATCTTTTGGGTAATGCCCCCTTTTTCACGATCAGCAATTGAACTTTTTCGAATTGCATCAAGGAGTGTTGTTTTCCCGTGATCAACATGACCAAGTACCGCAACAACTGGCGGGTAATCACTTGAGGTTGTTTGCTGTGTTTGTGAATCTTTTTTTGACATAACTTTTACTAGGAGAAATAGCGGCTAGGCTTTGAGGTGGTAGTAATGATTTATTGTGTAACAATGATCACGTTTCTCATATCATCTCAAACTATCCAATTATTTCTTAACAGGTTCATCTGTTTCCTCCGTTTTCGATTCTTCTGCAGCTGCTGTTTCTGTTGCAGCTTCTTCTGTTACTTCATCTTTCGTCTCAACCTGGGTTTCATCAGCAGGAACGGCAGCTTCTTTTTCTACGACTGCTTCAGCTTCTTCATTGCCCTCAATTTCAATTCTGTATTTCGTAAGCTTGTATGCCAAGCGAACATTCTGACCATCTTTGCCAATAGCAAGTGAAAGTTCATCTTTTGGTACAAAGACATGTGCAACCTTTTCAGCTTCGTCAATTTCTACACGGACGTTCTTTGCTGGTGAGAGTGCTTGCGCAATATATTGTTTGATATCATCAGACCATTGAATAATATCAATTTTTTCAATACCACCAAGTTCCTGAATGATAGCCTGTACTCTCACTCCTTTTTGTCCGACACATGAGCCAACTGGATCTATACCTGATTGATCTGAAAAAACTGCAACCTTTGATCTGTTACCAGGCTCTCTGACAACTTCTTTAATTTGAACACTTCCTTGTGCAACCTCAGGTACTTCTCTTTTGAAAAGTCCCTCAATAAAACCGGTATGCGCTCTGGAGACAATAATTTCTTCTCCTTTTGATCCCTGACGAATCTCAACAAGATAAAACGACAATCGTTGATTAAGGTGATATTTTTCGTTTTGGATTTGCTCTGAGACAGGCATAATTGCCTCTGCCTTGCCGATATCAACAATCACATTTGGTCCTGCAAAACGGAGCACCATACCAGAAATAAGTGTTCCAACTTTTACTTTATAGTCGGTAAAGATTGCTTCTTTTTCTTTCTCACGAATCTTTTGAAGAATTACCTGCTTTGCAGTTTGAGCTGCGATACGGCCAAATCCAGGAGGAGTAACGTCTTTTTTATTGTGCAGAATACGAGCTTCACCAGTGTTTGGATTAAGGGTCGCCTCAAATTCTTCAATTTCAATACCTGCATGATCTTTTCTGTATGCAGCAAGAATAGCGTTTCTAACTGTGTCCAAGACAACAGCAACGTCAACACCTCGCTCGGAGGCGACTTGATTTAGGGCTAATGCGAATTCACTTCTTTGTATTGCCGGCATAATAAAGCTTAGTATACCAAAATACGAAGCTTGCTTCAACCCTCAGGGCGCAACTTCATGAGTTAAGGTGGTTTGTTCAGAAATAAGAGGCGTCTCAACAAGCAGTAAATCAAGTCTTTGACTTATTGAAACGGTCGGATATTGTAATTCTGCGATACAAGTATCTCTATTATTTTGAAACGCTCCTCCTCCTCTTGCAGCGTTTGCTATTATTGAGCCAGCTATATTGAGACGAAGGTCATTACAATTCCCGGCTGTATTGATAATAAAAGACCTTCCGGCGCTATAGAAACCTTCAAGATTAACTTGCACTGAAGCTGGAGCAACACCAACAGTTGCTGCAACGAGTATATCTCTCCCTGATGCGAATGTTGCTGTAGAGCCAACACCCTGTGGAATAGTAGTATTGCCCTGAAGCAGTAAATCGCCACCGATTAAGAAAATATATCTTCTATTTGGTAAAACATTTATCCCTTGGAGGGTAACATCACCTGGTGAGTGATAAACCCCAGAAGGCAAATTCACAGGTAATGAGCAATTAGCAACAGTGCAGACCGTTGCTAAATTGGTCACTGGTATACCTGCAGCTTGCGCTTTTGCAGTTAAATGAGCATATGACGTTGAGAGAGGTGCGGAGCTATAAACTTCTGGGTAAAGTGGCACACCTACTAACCAGTTTGTTGCAGAAATCTGACCATTACTGACTGAGACCGGCCCTGTCCCTCCGTGAAGCAGGCCTGGTGACGTACATGCTGCTGTTTGTTTCATCATTAATGGTCCTCCAACAGCAGTAATGGGAACAGGATTATTCACACCATTATCGAGTCGTAGATTGCCACATGTCCCTTGTATCCATGGATAAAAATTCGCTATACCGAAATTTAAATTAGTAATATCTCCCCCAGCAAGTGGTGGTGGTGGTGGTGGTGGTGCCAAAGTAGGCGTAGGCGTAGGTGTGCCAGTAGGAACTAACGGCACTGCATTAATAGGCACTGTCAAACCAATCCAACCAAACGTACCCTCACCCAAACCATTAAGCGTCCAGCTCATGGGGGTAAATCCACTTACGCCACTACCTGTATATGGGGTCATTGATCCTCCTTTTGTTTGACTTCCGGATTGTTGCCAGTGAAGGGATTGTGCTCCATTATTTGTCATCGTTGCGGAAGTAGAGGCTGTGGCGACTTGGGTGACAACATGCAAAACATCAAGACACGTTTGCCGAG
>JBPOIT010000016.1:0-7416 GCA_052034235.1 Candidatus Levyibacteriota bacterium | reverse complement strand
AAGAGAAAAAAGCTTAAGCAACTCTCAAATTTCACAATTTAGGTACCCTCACGTTATTGACATGCCTACATTTTTGTTATAACATGTTATAACAATGAAGCAAAAAATTATTAAAATTGGTAATTCAGCAGGTATTATTTTACCGCAGAAACTTCAGAAAGATTTGGGTTTAAAATTGGGAGATACCGTGGCTGTTGATTATAATGCTGCTTCTGGATTTGTTGTATTTGCAAAGGAATATTCTTCCCATACAAGACAAGCAGATATTCCTGAACTAAAAGATTGGCTAAAGAAATTCAACGTGAAGTATAAAACTGCACTGACTGAGCTTGCAAAAAAATGAATATCTTCTATCTGTCTTATGAAGAGGTTCAAATAATCCAGGACGATATGATTAGTAACTACGGTGGCAGTTATGGTCTCCGGGATGAGAGCCTACTTAAATCAGCTTTAGCAAGACCACAAGCAACATTTGGTGGTGAAGACCTCTACGAAACTATCTTTGATAAAGCATCTGCACTTTTTCATTCATTGTTGTTTAATCATGCATTTGTGGATGGAAATAAACGAACAACAATGACCACAACAGCCCGTTTTCTTGCTTGCAATGGTATTGAATTAGAGGCAGAGCAGCATGAGTTCGTTGCGTTTCCGCTCAGAGTCGAGAACAAGCATTTATCTATCGAAGAGATAGCCGAGTGGCTGAAGAAGAATTCGAAAGTGAAGAGCTGAAAAGGATAAGCGGGTTATTTAATATTTCGTCTTGGCATTTGTGGTGTTCTACCTCCTGGTGAAGCTCTTCTACGTCTTCCCTCCATTGTAAGGAGTAAAGCATCTCTGGCACGTAGCCGTTCTGCATCTGAAGGATCCAAATGATCTAAATTCATTCCATCTTCTGGTGTTGAAACTGTTGCTGGTGGAGTATCATCTTTAGGTGTATGCCCTCTCTCTTCAATCATATTCCTATTATAAAGCTATGAAAAAAAATTGCAAAGTGAGCTGTTACGTGGCTATTATTCTTGGGGATAGTAGGCTTGGACGACGGCTGGATTGAGTTGGGCTTTTGGATTTTCTTTGACTGATATTTTGAAGTCTTTGATTCTTTGAATGTCTTTGAGATCTTTCTTTCTGCCAAGTTGTGATTTGCATTCCACCAGGTCTTCAAGTCCCATGAGTGGGATACCATCGATTACGAGAGCGGTTTTTTTGAGGTCTCGAAGACTTCTGCCCATCCATTGGTCCATAATTTTATAGCCGTTTTTACTGAGGATGCGTTTACCGTCATCCCAGACATATTCTTTCCAGTGATGTTTGGTACGCAGCCTGTCATAGGCAGCTTTACTTACCACGAGATCGACATCATTGGTTTCTCTGATGCCCAGAATTTCAAGAACTGCACCACCGATAACGACATATTCTTTCGATGCGAGTTTGAGCGAGCGGATTCTGTCTAAATTGGTAATGTGTCTGCCGGTGTATGCTTCAATTGCAAAGCGGAGACTTGGAAAGATATTTTCCTCTCCGATAAGTTCATATAAGCCGTAACGCTTTAGGAGGTGTTTCAGGCGGGGAGAAACATGCGCGACACCCAATTGAATATCGTCGTTATTTAATTGTCCGAAAAGCCGTTCAAGCTCTTTGGCTGCTGTATAGTCGACATCACTAATTGCACTTGCGTCAAGCACGACATATTTGACCGGATGTTTGGCTCTTCTGATTGCTCGAGTAATTCTCTTGTAGAAATAGCCGGCGTTTTCAAAGAAGATCGCGTCGTTGAATCGGTAAGCCAGAAGACCAGCGGGTGCTTCAATGCGATGTTTTTTACCGGCAAATCTATCAGCAGCCCATTGTGCATATTGCTGGTCTCGAACCAATACTTCATCGTGCGGATGATATTGTCGTCTCAGTCTTTCAACAAGTGAGAGCACAACTGCAAACATTACTCCTTGCTGGACGCCAAATGCTGCAACGCCGCCGAGTGCAATAATGGCGATTGCGAATTCACTTCTTCTCATTTGCCAAATCTGTTTTAACTCATCAACCTTGATAAGATGCAAACCAATTGAGAATACAACTGCTGCTAAACTTGCTGCAGGAACAAATGCAAAGAGGCCAGTTGCAAAGACCAGGACGAGTCCAATAAGCAGTGCCATGATGACATTGACCAGTTGTGACCTCCCGCCAGCCATTTCACCAGCTGATGTTCTCGGCGGGCTGCCGTTTATTGCAAATCCTCCAACGAGTGCTGATGTGGCATTGGCAAGGCCAAGCGCCATGAGATCTTTATTATCTTTTACTTTTTCTTCATGTTTGGCGGCAGAATTTCTGATAACGGCGAGGCTTTGGGCAAGTATAACAATTGCGATTGAAAATGCGGCTGGGAGAAGTTTGGTGATCATGTCGAGAGTGATTGTTGGGATAAACAGGCCTGGAAGTCCTGGTGGGACTATGCCGACAACTTCAATTCCAAGTGCTGGCAGGTTAAAAAGTTTGGTTGCAGCAATTGCTCCCAGAAGGGCAAGAAGTGCACCTGGCCATCGAAATTTCCATCCAGCGAGAATGATTGCAACAACTGACGCTGAAAGCATTGCGGTTGCGACTTCGATATGTTGGAGATTGGTCATGAGAAAGGCAAATTTCTCAAAAATATTTCCGTGGGCATGGAGGCCAAGCATTTCTGGAAGTTTGCCGATCAGAAGCTGCACACCGACGCCTGAAATAAAGCCAACAAGAACAGGTCGTGAAATGAGATCAGCCATAAAGCCAAACCTGAGAAGTGACATGAGAAGAAGAATTCCTCCAGTGAGCAGTCCCAGCACACCGATTGCATTTCCATATGCAGCAGTTCCGGCAACTGCGATTGTTGCTGCACCGCTCGCAACAAGTGCAGCTGTTGCAGAATCAGCTCCGACAACAAGTCGCTTTGATGAAGTAAATGCTGCAAAAACAATAGGGGCGAGGAGTGCGCAGTAAAGACCTGCCTGAACAGGAACACCGACGATGATAGCAAAACCGAGAGATTCAGGGATGGCAATAGCTGTCACGACGAGTGCGGCCATAATGTCAGATCTGATCCATTTAGGTTTATATCCTTTTAAATTTGAAAAGAGAAGACGTTTCATAGGCGTATTGTACAGGCAACTCAAACAAGTTGTCAAATATAGACAACAAATTACTATATACTATTGAATCACAATTTTTTAATAATGTGTATGATATAGATCACACAGTATCAATTAGATTCAATAGATTTTCCCAGCGAGTATTGAATAATTCAAACTACAGAAGAGTTGCGGGTATATATCTATACTACAAGAAAGTACTAGGTGTTGTCAAAAAATGTCGGAGTGCTGGGAATTGAACCCAGTGTCTCTTCGTCCCGAACGAAGCGTGATACCGATTCACTACACTCCGGTCTGCAAAGCAGATTCCAATATTATAGCATCGTTCCTGAGTTGGAAGGAGTAGTTTGTGCTAAAATACAATGTAACGAAAGCCCCTGTAGCTCAGCAGATAGAGCAGCCCCGTCCTAAGGGGTTGGCCGTGGGTGCAATTCCCTCCAGGGGTACAGCGTAAACAGATTTAAGAATTATGATTTAGGATTTGAGAATCTTTTAATATCGCGTTTTCTTAAATCTTAATTCCAAAATATTAAATCGACATGACAAAGAAAGAAGCTATCAAATTTGTAATTGTACGCAGTATTGGGAATTTTCTGTTGCTAATGAGTTTGTATGGTGTTGCCATGACGTTTGGGCCGGTTGTGTTGCAGGAGACACAGTTTATGATTGCTCAGGCGAGAGGAATGAAGTTTGTCGTAGCACAAGCAGATCAACCCGAAAACCAAAAAACGCCGAACGAACAAGTGAAAACTGAGAATAGAAAGCCGATAACCGAGACTGGTCCTTCTTTTACAGATGTCCTTGCAGGTGCAACAGAGCAGATAATTGTGCCTAAAGATACGCAGTTTAGCATTGTCATCCCAAAACTAGGCGCAACAGCCAAGGTTTTCCCAAATGTTGATCCAGGCAATCCTGATGAATTTAAATCTATTCTCCAGCAAGGCGTTGCACATGCTAAGGGGACAGTATTTCCAGGTATGCCAGGAAATACCTATCTTTTTGCCCACTCGGCGGATAATTGGTGGGATGTCGGGCGCTATAATGCAGTTTTTTACTTGTTAAAAAATTTGAAAAAGGGTGATGAAGTCGTTATCTTTTTTGAGAATCAAAGGTATGACTATGTGGTCTCTGAGAGTTTCATAACTGAAACTTCTGACACGTCACTTCTTTCGCAACATACTGATAAGCAGCAATTGGTATTACAAACCTGCTGGCCTCCAGGAACAACGCTTAAGAGGCAATTCGTTTTGGCGACACCTAAATCAGTACTTAATCCGTAACACAGGTTCTGCTGAATCTGAAGCAGCTAGTACTCCTGAGGATGAGGCTGAAGAACTTTCAGGATTTCCTTCTACTTCAACCCTGCTTTCTCTAATAATCTGATTTGTGCTTGGTCTGAAGAGAATTGCGCGTTTGGCGACGGCATAAATAAGCACTTTATCACCGATGAGCGCTCCATTAAAAAAAGCTTGATCACTAAGTGTGGAGAGATCACTGACTGTGGCGACTGAGGGAAATTCGTTGTCAGGAAGATCTGTGCCTTTATTTTCAACTGATTCAATAAGTCCCAAAACCTGTTTAGGCGGGGCATCATTCTTCGTATCAGCAGTTGGTTTGGGGTGAAATTGATTTTGTAAGTTTTGATAACTCAATAAACTCACAGCTATAAGGCCAACAACGAGGAGCAAGCTTCCAAGAATTAATCCTACTTTACTCGATGGAGGTGCAGGTTTTTTTACACGTGGGCGGGGAAGCGAAAATTTCTTCTTAGCAGGTTCTTTATACGCAAGTTCTTCAGGATTAAACATAGCTATAGTTTATCACAGTCACTAGAACGTGAAGGGTTGAGAGGATTTGTAGTTGAAGAATTTACCTCCGCGCATGACTTTTTGATTGGGGACGCCGACGGTTATGCTTGGGTATCTTGTGTAATTGGTAAGAGGTGTGCCATCGGCATTGACGAGCCTGAAATAATATGTCCTTCTATTAGAAGTAAGTGTTCCATCAAGTGAGAAATCAAATTCACGTTTCTCACCAGCTGCGATGGCGGTTGGGTTGAGAGTTGTGATATTGGATTCTTGGTAACTTAGTTGGTTGCCCGTTGCAGATGTCCCCAAGACACTAGCCGTAATGGTTGCACCATTAGTAGCGCCGGAATTATCTTTAAATCTCCAAAGAGAAGAAGTCTGTGTTTCTTCAGCCCCAAAGGAATTCATCTGATCTGATTCTGTGAGATATTCAGCTTTAATCCAGTCTGCTGAACGAGCTAGATTTGATATCTTCAGTTCATCGACAATACCATCGAGATAATCAGAACCATCATAGGAGCCTATCATCAGTGGCACAGCAGTCGCAACAGAACCAGTCGAAGTTGTGGCACTGCCTGTTAAGATACCGTCTTGATAGACAATAATCGATGATCCTGATCTTTGCATCGTGAGTTTGTGCCAACTGCCGTCTGTAATATCAGAACCACCATTAGCTTGGTAATAGACACTACCGACGAGTATTTCACCGTACCAGTTAGTGCCGACATTTTCATCCTGTACCACTATCGCATATCCTGTTGTGCCGGTTTCTTTTGAGACTACCGCTGGCCAAATGCCTGCTGTTTGCCCCATGGAAGTGTTGACCCATACGGATATAGTGAAGTCTTGACTGGCACCGAAATCAAAATCACTATCGTCTCCTGCAGAGATCTGGTCATTGCCATCAAGATCCTGTCCTTTACCAACTTTTCCGTTTATATCGTCATTACGGTTTTGTGTTCCGTTCTCGGCAGGTGAGGTGGAATCTATATGAGTAGCAGATGTCCCTTCATCATTGACAGTCTCATTCAAATGGTGGACACTGACAAAATTTCCATCCCAGGATCCACTTGCGTCCTGTCCGTTTGTTGCCAACTCATTGCCGTAATACATCCAGATTGAATCGCTTGTACTCCTGGCGTCTATTTGGGGAACCTCTACCCAAACATAAGAAGTTCCTGATTCATTCCAGGTTTCAATTTCATATGACAGAACAGTCGTAGGATCTGCTGGGTCGACAAAACGGATGTCATCGCCATCATCCTGGGTTTTTCCGTAATCGATCCGGCTTGCATCAAGCTTCACCAAAACAGGGAAGTTGGTGAGGGCTGTTGTTGAGGATTGATTATTGATGGTAATCCGTTTGCGATATGCCCAACTTGTGTTACATGTTACTCCACTTGCATCATTACACCACACATCAGCAACGTCACGCCACCCAGCTGTCGAGGTCCCGCTAATCGCATATGGCTGTTCATCACCATACATATTCATCCCGTCAGTCATATTAATATATTCTGCTTCTACCCAGTCTGTACTTCGAGATGTATTTGATACACGGAGTTCATCAAGTTTTCCATCAGTCCAATTGCTATCACCATCAGTACAGTTTGTCGTGGTAGTGTCTGCATCCATACCAATATTTAAGTAACATGTGCCAAAGTTTAAAGCAGTACCGTCTGTTAGAGTTGTTTGATCCTGAACGCCGTTGATATAGACAAGCATGTTACTTCCTTGGCGCGTTGCAACGATATGACTCCATGCACCGGTTTGTATGGTTCTTGTCGTATTAAGACAAGAACTCTGATTTAAACAAAATTCAATACGTCCACCAGTCCCAACATAGACATCAACTTCATTTTGGCTCGTGCCTGAAGATAGCGCTTGAAAAATCTGTTCGTCAGTATTTGCATCAGGATTTATCCATGCTTCATAAGTCATATCAGTTGTAGGCATACTAGACGTTGATACTGTAAGATTATCTGCCGTTCCATCAAAATCCATTGCACCATCAACTTTACCTCCTGTGGTTGTTGTGGGTTGTTGAGCAGCAGTACCTTGCGTTGCATCGAGATTATTTGTTGTGGAGTCATTTGCCGAAGCGCCAGATGCATCGTTAAGATGGTAGACCATCTGATGACTGCTATCCCATACGCTCGTTGCACTTTGACCGTCTGAGGCTCCAGGATTGCCATAGTACATCCAGATAGCATCTTCCGTTCCTGCATCAAGGGACGGAACTTTGACCCAGACATATGATGTGCCATTTTCGTTCCAACTTTCTATTTCATGAGCAAGAACGGTAGAAGTGTCTGAAGGATCAACAAATCTGATATCTCCGCCGTCATCTTGCGTTTTGTTGTAATCAATACGACTCTGATCAAGTTTGACCATAACCGGGAAGTCAGTCAGCGCAGCAGAGGAGGAAGCATTATTAAATTGAATTTTCTTTCGATACTGCCAGCCAGTTGAACTAAGTTTGGTTT
>JBPOIT010000001.1:0-10835 GCA_052034235.1 Candidatus Levyibacteriota bacterium | reverse complement strand
TTCAAACATGTTTTTGGCAAAATGCTCTTTGGACTTTCAACTGATATCCAATCAGGTCTGAAAGCCTTTTCAAGACAAACATATAAAACAGTTGCCTTTGTACCAAGCAGTCCCTGGACGTTTGATTTGGAATTTCTTCACAGAGCCACGTCTGCTGGATATAAAATAAAAAATATTAACATTACCTTTTCAGAACGTCTGAGCGGTACGTCAAAAATTAAAGTCGCGCGGACGATTGGGGAAATTGGACTTAATGCGTTAAACGTCAGAATGAGAAAAAAACAACATTTCGAAATCCCTTCAGAAGATACAAAAGGGATGACTGGAGCAGGTGTCGGTTATAGTCGTAAGAAATACATTACCCATACAACGCTTCCCTTTAAGCTCTCAGCAGCAGAAACGTTTTCAACAAGTCAGAAATTATTTATCTGGGCGTTACTTGGCGTTATTATTTCAGGACTGATAAAAACACCGTTAAGTACGCTGCAGTTTCTCGTTGGATTTTTAAGTCTACTCTACTTTATCGACACCGTCTTTAATTTTGCGATCACACTTCGTAGTTTGCGAAAACGCGAAGAGATACAAGTCACGCAGGAAGAAACAAAACTGCTTGATGAAAAAACGTTACCTGTGTATACCATTTTGTGTCCGCTTTATAAAGAAGCGCACGTTGTACCGCAATTTGTGAAAGCTATTTCACAGCTTGAATGGCCAAAAGAAAAACTCGATGTGATGCTCCTTCTTGAAGAAGATGATATCGAAACGGTTGCAACGATACAGGGAATGGATCTTCCTTCTTACATCAGAATAGTCGTTGTTCCTGATTCGCAACCAAAAACTAAACCAAAAGCATGTAATTATGGTTTGGGGTTTGCTCGTGGTGAATATCTGGTTATTTATGATGCTGAGGATATCCCTGACACGCTGCAACTGAAAAAAGCATATCTTGGTTTTCAAAGGGTGCCTGAATCTGTTAAATGTCTGCAGGCCAAACTTAACTTCTATAATGCCCGCCAGAATTGGTTGACGAGATTCTTCACTGCTGAATATTCGTTGTGGTTTGATTTGACACTTACTGGTTTGCAGTCATTCCAATCAACCTTGCCGCTCGGCGGAACCAGTAACCATTTTAAAACTGACAATTTGCGCGATTTGTTTGGATGGGATCCGTTCAATGTGACTGAAGATGCAGATTTGGGTATCCGGTTATTCCAAAAAGGTTTCCGTACTGAAATTCTTGATTCGACAACGATGGAAGAAGCAACAAGTAAAACCAAAACCTGGATTAAACAGCGATCACGCTGGATCAAAGGTTATATGCAAACCTATCTCGTGCATATGCGAAATATCACACCGTTCATCAAGGAAAAAGGGTTACTGCATTTTCTGATATTTCAATTAACGGTTGGAGGAAAAATACTTTTTGTTCTTATTAATCCGATTATGTGGATAACGACTATTGTCTATTTCTCATTGTATTTCTATACATCACCGTTTATTGAAGCTGTGTTTGCTCCGCCATTATCGTATCTTGCTGTGTGTTCACTCGTCTTTGGAAACTTCATGTTCCTTTATTCATACATGATTGGAATCGGCAAACGAAGTCAGTGGGATCTTATGAAATATGTGTTTATGATTCCCTATTATTGGGCGCTTATGAGTATTGCAGCGGCATATGCGCTTTTTCAACTCATATTTAAACCCCACTATTGGGAAAAAACAACGCATGGTTTCCATTTGGCAAAAGTAATACTGCCAAAGGTGGAAGTTGCGAAGGTTATTCTCCCAGTCGCTACCGTTGAAGATCAAAACAGCTATAGCGTGCCGAAGTATACATCATCTGCAAAAAGGCCATCACTTCTCTCAACGATGGTAGGAGTGTTACTTATTCAAATACCTTTTGCAGCTTTTTTTAATCATACGTTGCTTGAACTTTTCAAAGCGCTCGCATTTTTGAGTGTTGTTGATTTTATCGTTTTGTTTATGCTCTTTTTCCAAAAAGAATATTTCAGAACAATTGCAAACAACATTGCGAGTATCATGAGTCTGTTTACAGATCCATCTCGTGCACAGGCCTGGAAAGAAAAACGACTCAGAATTCTCATATTCAATTGGCGTGATACCAAACATGTCTATGCAGGTGGTGCTGAAGTCTACATTCATGAACTTGCGAAACAATGGGTGGCTGATGGTAATACCGTGACAGTCTTTTGTGGGAATGATAACAAGAATCTCTCAAATGAAACGATTGATGGCATTTCTATTATCCGCCGTGGTGGTACGTACACTGTCTATCTTTTTGCGGCGCTTTATTATATTTTCAAATTCAGAAGAAATCATGATGTCATCATCGATTGCGAGAATGGCATTCCGTTTTTTACACCGCTTTATACTCGTAAGCCTGTTATATTACTTATTCATCACATTCATCAGGATGTTTTCAGAGCTTTTCTGAAGTTTCCTCTGAAACAGATTGCGGGAATGCTTGAAGGCAAATTAATGCCACTTCTTTATTGGAATAAACGTGTTGTGACTGTTTCGCAGTCGAGTTTGAAAGAGATTGCTGAATTAGGAATCATAAGACCAGAACAGATTGATGTTATTTATAACGGCGTAAAAGAACCAGAAACACATGCATATAAAAAAGCAAACTATCCGTTATTTACCTATCTTGGTCGCCTGAAAGATTACAAAAATGTCGACGTGGCAATTAAAGCTTTTGCTGAAGTGGTGAAAAAACATGCAGATGCAAAATTACTCATAGCAGGACAGGGTGAATCATTTGACAGTTTATATGCTCTTGCGGGCAGTTATGGATTGCTGAATAATGTTACCTTTTTAGGCAGGATCAGTGAGGATGAAAAAACAAAAATCCTTGCAGAAAGCTGGGTTATGTTGCAGCCTTCCCAAATGGAAGGTTGGGGTATCTCAGTCATTGAAGCAAACGCTCACGGAACGCCTGTTATCGCTTCACGAGTGAATGGACTGAAGGATTCAGTACAGGAAAACGTAACAGGTTTACTTGTCGAAGTGGGAAATATACACGCTTTCTCGGAAGCTATGAATCTCTTAATAGAAAATCCTGCATTGAGAACTCAATTGAGTTACAGTGCTCATGAATGGTCCAAATATTTCCGATGGTCCAAAAGTGCAGAACATTTTTATAAAGTAATCGGCAGAAGTGTTTCGGAAAGCATATTCAGAACGGCAGTCGGCAATTTGGCGACGACAAAATAATAAATTGCTTCTTTCCTAAAGGCATATTTTCTGATATCTTAAGAGTAGGAATTTGCCCGTTTCCTCAATCTTTTCCTTATTCCTTAGTATGTTAAAAGACACCTATCAAACTGTGCCTGTGTTGCATTTTGCAGAAACACTAAAGTCAAATCACGCAAAGAAGCGTTTAGTATGTCTCGTTGTTGGTAATTTCGGGGCATATAATCTCTCAGATGAGGCTATTTTGGCTGGTGAGTTAACCGAACTGTCAAGGGTTCCTAATCTAAAAATAACAGTCGCTGCTGAACATCCAAGTGAAATCCGCAGGCTGCACGGCTCAATCAGGGCAGTAAGTCTTACGACGGTCTCAAAAGAAGCAAAAAAAGCTGATTTTATTGTTCTAGGGGGCGGAGGGTTATTTAAAACAAAATATATTCCAACCATCACAACACTGCTCTGGCGTCAACGAATATCCAAGAAAAAGATTTATCTCTTCGGTCTAAGCCTTTCAAGCTCACTCCCTTTTTTAGTAAAGCTACTTGCCTTTCCGCTTATTAAAGGTGCGACACTTGTGACTGCTGGAGATCTGCGTACAGCTGAAATCTTAAAAAACAATTCAATTCATGTCCATGTTTTTAAAGATCAAAGCTTTCTTATGGATCCTGCACCAATCTCAACAGTCATGCAAGATCCTTATTTTAAACGGTTTTATAAGAAAAATAGGCTCAATATCGGACTTGCCCTTCGAAAACCCGCTACACGAAAAGATGAAAAACATTTACTCAACGAGATTGTTACCTTCATCGCAAAGAATCATGAACAGGCGGACTATTGGTTTTTCGCTTCAGATCATCATCCAAAGGGTTTTAGTGACGAGAAATTCGGACATATGCTTCATGAAGCTATTAAAAAAAAGGTTGGCAAACAAGTGCAATTTCACTTTATTCCCACGCTGTGGAATCCACAAACGTACTTTGCATCTATTAAACTCATGAACTTTTTAGTGACTATGTGTCAGTATACGGCACTCTTTGCGTATCGCAACAATGGCAATATAGTAAGTATAATAGATACAAAACGAAGTGGTGGCATTCTTAATTCCTTAGGCAAAGACATGCTCAGAATTAATGATTTGACTGCAAAGAAGCTCCAAACACGACTCTCCAAGTAATACATCTTATAGTTTGCATTTTAGAAACTTATAGTATATAATGCGGACTATAAGTCGTATGAAGTTTTTACGTTTCATTTCAAAATATATAGGCGCGGCAGTTATTCTTATTGTCTCGCTTGCCGTACTTACTTTTTTCGTGAAGGGTGACACCGGAACTCCTGTTGCATATCAAACACTTAATGACCCACAAACAAATGTAGCAGGACCATACGAATCATCAAATAGTCGTTCACGTTATGTGCTGACCGAATCTCTTGTCAAAAACAACAGTGCAACCTTAACTGAAAGCCAGGCATCTTTTGCATCACCTGACGTTTCTCAGTATAACGGCAAATTCTTTTCAATCTTTATGCCAGGTATTTCATTTATTGGAATACCATTTTATATGCTCGGCAATGTCTTTAATATGCCGCAACTTGCGACCTATCTCTCTGTGACACTCTTCGGGTTTCTCTCAATGCTTCTCATTGCAGTTATCTCTTTTAAACTTGGAGTCAATAAGTACGCAAGTATCTTAGCAGGCTTTATCTTCCTCTTTGCAACGAATGCTCTTTCCTATTCTGTTTTCTTCACGCAACACGTGACTTCAGCTGCATTCATATTATTGGGACTGCTTGCCGTTATCGGTAAGCCAAATATTCGCAATGCCGTTCTCTTTGGAGCTGCGTTTGGATCAGGACTCCTCATGGACGTTCCAAATGTCATTCTTATGTTCCCTATGGGTATTGCGTTTCTCGTGAGATATTTCAATGCAACCAAAACTGCGCAAAAAATTCGCTTGAATATTAATCCAAGATTTCTTATGGCACTCTTCGGACTCCTTCCCTTTATTGCTATTTTGGGCTGGTACAACATGCAAACAACCGGAACATATACAAAAATAGGTCAAAGTGTCGGACAGTCAACGTATTTCATGGACAAAATGACTGATGCTTCTAAGGCGGCAGTTGAAGCCCAAGCGCCACTCGTTCCGTTTAACCCACGTTCACAGATGACAGGTTTTTATACGCTCCTTATCAGTGATGAAAGGTCATGGCTCTTTTATAGTCCGATTCTGCTTTTAGGGGTCTTTGGTATTGCAATGTTGTACAGACAGGAAAAAAGACGACTTATTGCCAATACAATTGCAGGAACAGTACTACTGAGCATCGTTCTTTACGGCATGTTTCATGATCCATGGGGCGGATGGGCATTTGGTGCGCGTTATTTGATTCCCGCCGCTGCAATGATGGCTATCGGGTTAGGTATTGCCATTCAGCACTTTAAAGCAAAACTCTGGTTTATGGTTGGCTTTAATCTCCTGGCTATATATAGTTTGGGAGTAAGTGTCCTTGGAGCATTAACAACAGCAGCAATTCCACCAAAAGATGCAGCAGCTCATATGCTGGCGCCTATTCCATATACGTATGAATATAATTTCCAACTTGTACAAGATAATGTGTTGAGTTCACTCGTTTATAACACGGTGTTACGAAACAACATTTCTGGTCTTGAATATGCTGTTGGTTTGACTGCAGCACTGACAATTCTGATGATTATCCTTTATTTTGCATCACTGAGAGTCGAAAGGAGAATACGTCATGACGCTTAATTTTACTTTTTCAAAAAAACTTACGAACTTTTTTAACAAACATACTGTTTTGATTTTGGCAATTATTCTTTCGGGCATTTCGATTGTCAGTTTCTTAGTGTATTACAACAACGGTTTATCAGTTGCATATAATGATGCACGCTCACATCTTGATATCGGACGCCGTGTTGTTGAAAATCTCAAGCCCGGATTTGCGCAGCTTGGGAGTGTGTGGCTTCCTCTCCCCCATTTACTGATGACGTTAACTGTTTGGAATGACGCGATGTGGCATAGCGGTTTAGCTGGAGCAATCCAATCAATGATTGCCTATGTTGGTACGGGCGCACTTATTTATCTGTTCCTGAAACGACTAGGGGTTAGTATGTTTGGCCGTTTGGCTGGTGTGGGTATCTTTGCATTCAATTTGAATATTCTTTATATGCAATCAACCGCCATGACTGAGCTTCTCTTAATCGTGACTATGGTTGCGGGAATGTACGAGCTCATGTTGTGGCATAAAGATGAACAAATTTTTAGACTGATTAAAGCCGCTTTCTGGATCATGCTTTCAACACTTATTCGATATGACGGCTGGTTTCTGTTTGCTTTT
Source organism: Candidatus Levyibacteriota bacterium (assembly GCA_052034235.1). Taxonomy (GTDB): domain Bacteria; phylum Patescibacteriota; class Microgenomatia; order Levybacterales; family UBA12049; genus JBPOIT01. The sequence goes on along the minus strand of JBPOIT010000001.1, from coordinate 4,265 downwards.
TCTGTCGCTCTCATTTTGTTCCATACCATACGAAAACACGGTTACAAACAGGCTGAAGGTATCTTTGTGCTCTTTTGTACCCTTGGTGGGTTTGGTATTGTGCTCTGGCTTATTTGGAATCAACTTATTTTTAAAGACGCGTTGTACTTTGCATTCGGACCTTATTCAGCAAATGCACAACAAAAAATGCTTGAAGATGCAGGTGTTCTTGCAACCAAACATGATGCCCTCTTTTCATTAAAGACGTATATTTACGCAATGATTTACAATTCAAATCTCTTTGCTGTTATTTTGGCGACAATCGGTGCCGTGACATTATGGATTGATAAGCGGATTAATTCAGGTATGCGTATTGCAACGATTGCTCTTTTGTCACCGTTCTTCTTTAATGTCTTGGCACTTTTCCTTGGTCACTCAGTGCTTTTTGTCCAAGGGTTAAATGGAGATTCATGGTTTAACGTTCGTTATGGTTTGATGATGGTTCCATCAATTGCTATTTTTATCGGTTATTTAATTTATAGAGCAGGAACAATGCGTTATATCTTGGCAGGTCTTATGGCGCTCACAATGGCACTTTCGTTTGTGAATAACGAAGCTGTCACTATTGATGACGCGAGAGTTGGTTCAAGTGGTAAAAACGTGAGTGAGGTTAGTGGCTGGCTGAAAGAGAATGCTGGTGACAAAGACGGATTTGTCCTCATTTCAGTTGCATCACATGATGCTATCATTTTCTCGTCACAAATGCCTATGAAACGCTTTATTCATGAAGGTTCAGGCAAATATTGGGAATATGCAACACTTGCACCTGAAAAATGGGCACGCTGGGTTGTTATGCGTACCAATGATAAATCAGATAATACGTTTAAAGAAATCAAAAATAAAGATGCATTTAAGAAAAATTATCGTTTGGTGCACTCATATCCCTTTGCGGATATCTACGAATTAAAAACCGAATTTCTCGGCTCAGTTGAGACAGAAGCTGTTATTTCGGATAATAAATAAAAAAGAGAGGCTACTATGAAAAAGTTATTATTACTCGTTACCATATTTTGTACCCTTTTTGCAGGGTTTTATTTCGTCCTTAACTTTCTTGAAATGAATTCACGTCCAACTCGTCAATGGGATGTCCAGTCTATCGATACAATGAAATTCTCCCGTGATAGAGCTCGTGAAGTTTTAAATGGAGGTATGTCAGAGAATGAAATTCAGGAAAGAATCAATGCTATTGCACAGACAGGTGCAACGCACGTAGCAATAGGCACACCTTATGATCCGGAGTTTATTCCAGTTCTGAAATTGTGGGTTAAAGTTGCCAGACAAAATAATTTGAAAGTGTGGTTTCGAAGTAATTTCTCAGGTTGGGAAGGTTGGTTTGGCTACGGCGACATTGATAAAGCAACACATACAGCAAAAGTGAAAACATTTATCGAGTCAAATCCTGATTTATTTGAAAATGGTGATATCTTTACCTCTTGTACAGAATGTGAAAATGGTCATAAGGTTGAATATGGTGACGGCAAACAGATTGCTGAGCATCGCAAATTCATCATAGGTGAATATAACGTTGCCAAAGAAGCGTTCAAATCTATTAACAAAAACGTGAAAGCTAATTATTATTCAATGAATGGTGATTTAGCACTAGCCATGATGGATAAGGAAACGACGCAAAAACTCGATGGAGTCGTTGTTGTTGATCATTATGTAACAGATCCAAAAGTCTTAGCACAAGATCTCAGAGTGCTCGCTGAGCAAAGTGGCGGAACTGTCATTCTTGGTGAATTTGGTGCACCTGTTCCTGATCTGCATGGTGAAATGACTGAAGAAGAACAAATGCTATGGGTTAAAACATTATTAGGGGAAATAGCTAAAATACCAGAAGTTGGTGGTATAAATTATTGGGTAGACAGAGACGGATCAACGGCCATCTGGTCAATTAAAGGCAAGCCTACATTGACCGTGGATGTCCTGACGAAATATTATAAATGTCAAGAAGTAGTTATCAAATCAAATAAATAGGCACAAAGTAATATAGTAATTAACTATTGACAAAATAGAAAACATACTATATAATCCCATAAGAATCAATTATAGGTTCTGGAAAAACTATGAATAACAAAAACACTATCGTTTCACTTTTAACACTCCCTGTCGCAACAGGTGCTTTCCTTGCAGTTGCAAGTTTGTCACCGGTCGCTGCTAATGAATGTAGTGCAGAAACAGATCTCCAAGGAACTGTTACACGTAACGAAGCATCTGTTACTAACTATTCTACAAGTGATTGTTCTTATGACGCAACACTCGCAATTTACGATTCACCGAAAACACCTGAAACTTATCAATGGATTGAATCACAAAAACTTATCGGTTCAAAAACTGTCACTGTAAAAGCTGGTGAAACTGTTTCAATCAAAGTTGATGGAACAGGTCCTTCATGCTACATGCAATCTGATTTAATCAGAGGCAGTGAAGTTATGGAAGTACCATACTATAGAAATGCAATGGATGTTGATGTGTACTCAGTAAGCTGCACAACGACAACAACAACAAATAACGATTCAACAAACAATACAACAACAAATAATGTAACGAATAACAATGTTACCAATAACAATAGTGTTACCGCTGTCGCTGAGAAGCTTGCAGCAACTGGTGATGCAGCAGTTATCTTCTCATTCCTCCTTGCTGGAATTGCAACCCTTGCAGCCGGCCTGTTTTTAAGAAAAGCAGGTAAGTAATTCCATGAAATCCTTTGCCCGTTTCCTCGTTATCGTTGGTATCTCCTTTTTAGGTTTAGGTTTATATCTGTTGTGGGATCGTAATAATCCACAGAGGCTTGCGTTTCACAACTATGAATATACAGCTTCGGAAAAACAACAAATCGAAACTAAAAATCTTCCAGTCAAAATCGCTCTTCCTGATCTGAATCTTACTTTACAAATTATTCCGGCAACGATGAACGGTGATTCATGGCAGATTACTGGTGAAGGCGTTTCATATTTGACGAACTCCCCTATTCCAGGTGAAGTGGGAAATAGTGTGATGTATGCGCACAATTGGGCAGGACTTTTTCAAAACCTTCCACAAATCAAACCGGGTAACATTGTTGAAGTAACGTATGCTGATAACACGAAAAAAACATTTTCCGTTGCCTATACGCTTGAAGTCTCCCCTGGAGATTTATCTGTTCTTGCTAAATCAACCGATAACCGTTTAACTCTTTACACCTGTTCAGGATTTTTAGATTCAAAAAGATTTGTCGCTGTCGCGATGTTACAAAACTAATACGCATATGGCAATTTCTAAAGAAACAAATAGTAAAGTAGCAGGAGTAGCAGCAGGTGGAGCAGCTGGCCTTCTTGGTGTTGAATTTGCACAAACAATGGCTGAGGATACTGCAGTCTATCGATCAACCTGGGGTCCAATGAATACCCCAGGTTTTTCAGAAGCAGCAACTGATTTCGTTTTAGCACTTCGATTTGACAGCAAAGCTTTAGCAGTTGCTTCAGCTGCTTTTGCATTGCCGTTAGTCTATGAACATTTTAGATATCGCCGCCCAAACCTGAGAGTCGTTGATTCCTTACGTAATAGATCAGGTGCATCAAATGACCCAAAACCAACGAATAGACCCCAGACAAAAATAAAACGCGCTGCAAAGGCACTAGGGACGCTTGGTGCGGGTTATATTGGGTATAAAGTAGGTGTTGATGCAAGTCATCTTACAGATGCCGTTCTTACTGTCGGTACACTCTCAGCAGGAGTTACAGCTGCTAAAATTGCTAATAAAAGATAGAATAATATATATTCTCTCTGATATTTATATAAGAGAAAGAATACATAACTATCTCAGAAAATAGCCTCATATCTTTCAATATTTTATGTGTACGCGTACACATAAAAATTTCTTACTATAAACCCCCACGTGGTATAATAACGCTTATGCCTGAGCGTACAAAAAAATTCGGATTTGGAGAAAATTTATTTACCATAGCTAATATAGGAGTTACCGGAGCAATTGAGCATGCGGTCTATACTGCAAACAATACGCCTCTGAATAAAGGGATTTTTGCTGCGCTTTTTACAGTGGCGGCCATAGGAATATACTCCGCAGTAAAAGGTGTTTCTCCTGAAGATATTGCTGAGAGAAGAAGACAAAAACAGGAAGGAAAGCACCGTCCTGCAGTGAAAGATGCCATTCCTGCACTTCTTTCAGGTGCTGCGACACTCACCTCGTTTGCAGCTGCCTATAAATATGGTGCTCATATTCC
>JBPOIT010000009.1:0-208501 GCA_052034235.1 Candidatus Levyibacteriota bacterium | reverse complement strand
CTTATTTATAAATCGATAATCTATTTTAAACCCATTTCACCTCTGGCAAGTTATCTCCTCTATCCATATCTCGCCTGGGTAAGCTTTGCTTCAATCCTCAACTTTGCAATAGCGGTGTTAAATTTTTAGAGAAATCCCCCTGTTGCATCAATCCGCAAGTTTTATTACGTGCTTTGTTCTATCACAACAAATTCGATTGTACGAGCCAAGCCATTTTGAATATATATTCCTCGCGTGTCTAACCTATTGGGAAATATACGTTTAAATTCAATTTATTTATTGCAGTATACCGTATACCTATTTTTATTGATCCTGAGGTCCAAGGAGTTGTATGTTTAGTTTTTGTGCTAAAGTATTTAAACGAACGTCTCTTGAAAAGAGTATATAGTTATTTTGTTCAGTAGTAGCCAAAATAAGACTATCAACGAAGCTAATATAATGTGAATGGGCATTTTCAAAGTATATATCTCTAGCCCGCTGTACCGTTTTGACCTCAGGTGCTACTAGGGTCGCTTGATTAGTAATCCGATGGATATAATCAAAAGCAAGCTGTTTTAATTTTTGCTTATCTTCTGGATTAAGTTTAAAGCGTGAAGGGACGACATGCATGATAAAAGTTTCAAACTCCCCAAGTATAAAGTCTGGTACAACTCTCTCTCCTAAAGTGATCTCTTTATATAGTGAAAGATTTTTTTTGTGAGCTCATCTTTCTCAAAATCTTCCTGCAATAAAAAAGCAGCGTGAATATTCGTGTCAATAAGATACATAGTGGGCTATTTGCGCATATAGTCAGTATCGGCTAGTGCAGCAAAATCCTCATCCATTTTATTAGGATCAAACGATATCTTTTTTGATAATTTCAATGCTTTTATTTTAACTTCCATCTCTTTATTAAATGCATCTAATTTTTTTTGTTCCCGAATTTCCATATCTTTCCCATATTTCTTTACCAACGATTCAACCACTTAAGCTTTAGGCTTATTTAATTGAACCGCAATTTTATTTAATTGTTTATACGTATCTTCGTTGATATTTACCGACTTATACATAACACTTATTATATCATGTGCTATGTACTTTCTTAGGTGTGAGCATTCGTGTAGTAATCTCTGATAGGTATACGTAAGTAATTAATGATGAGCGACTTCACAAAAAAGAATCTAACTTCTTTTATATTTCTGCAGTTTTTCTTTGAGGGATTCAATTGATTTTGTTTCCATTAAAAGTACTCTGAACTCTGATGATTCAGGGAAATTACTGATGTAGGTTTTGCAGAACTTTTTTAAAAGCGCGAAATTTTTTTTCTGACCTTTCCACTGTTTTTCAAAAAGCTCAATGTGATGAAGATAGAGTGCAACTCGTTCCTCAATTGTCTTGTCTTGCATGTTCACCTCTGGATGAAACATCCAGGGATTTGCAAAAATGCCGCGACCAACCATAAATCCATCACAGCCGTACTGTTTGTACTTTTCTGTAATCTCCTCAAGTGACACAATATCACCGTTGCCGATAAGAATTGTCTCGGGACTCAGTGTATCCCGAAGTGCTTTAACCCGCGGCATCAGCTCCCAATGAGCCGAAACCTTGGACATTTCAGCAGCTGTTCGCAGATGAACTGTTAATGCAGCCAGATTTTGTTTAAGAAGAAGTCCTAACCATTCATCAATGATCTCAGATCCAAATCCAATACGTGTTTTAACACTAACCGGAAGAGAACCAGCACCTTCCTGTGTTGCCTTGATAATCTCAACTGCCAACTCGGGTGTCTTAATAAGCGCCGAACACGCACCTGTTTTGGTAATCACCCTCTCGGGACAACCCATATTGATATCAATACCCGCAAACCCCATATCTCTGAGCTCTTTGGCAACGGTATAAAATTGTTCAGGTTTGGTACCCCAAATTTGAGCAACCACAGGCTTTTGTTCAGGAGTAAGTAAAAAATTACTAATCACCCGCTCACGCCCGTTTGAAATAAGCCCGTTAACCGGCGTAAATTCCGTAAACAACACATCAGGCTTCCCAAGCTCAGTTATCACTTGCCGAAAAACCACATCAGTCACCCCGTCAAGCGGTGCAAGCACAGTAAATGGTTTGGGCAATTCCTGCCAAAAAGATTTCATAGTTTTCTATTATACCAGTTTCCAGCCTGAAAGCGCATTGCGTGCTAGCCTAGAATAATTAGTAATTCTGTACTATACTAGACCTCACATATGGCATATACCACCACACCTTCAGTTTGGGTTTCAAATTCTTCAATAAGCGATTTTATCAATTGCCCACGGCTTTATTATTTACGTAATGTCTATAAAGACCCCCGCACCAATCATAAAATAAATATCATAAGCCCCGCACTTGCACTCGGCCAAATGGTACATGAAGTCCTTGAAGCACTCTCATTTATCCCAGCCGAAGACAGATTTAAAGAATCACTTCTGGATACATATGCAACGGCGTGGGAAAAAGTATCAGGCAAACTTGGAGGATTTAAAACGAAAGAAGAAGAAGACGCTATAAAAGAACGCGGAGTCGAAATGCTAAAACGGGTAATTCAAAATCCCGGACCCCTTCTTAACAAAACCGTCAAAGTTCGAAAAGATGACCCCACGTATCTCCCGCGCATGACCCTCTCTGAAGAAGATAACATCATTCTCTGCGGCAAAATCGACTGGCTTGAATATCTTCCTGAAACAGACAGCGTACACATTATCGATTTTAAAACCGGCAAAAATGACGAAAAACCAGATTCCCTTCAGCTGCCAATTTATCATCTCATTGTCAAAAATTTCCAAAACCGCCCAGTCAGTAAAGCAAGCTACTGGTATCTTGAGCGAAATAATGATGTCACAGAAGTAACATTACCCAATCTCGAAGACGCACATTTCATGGTCCTTTCCATAGCCAAACAAATCAAAAAAGCCCGGGAACTCAAAGAATTTGTGTGTCGTCGAGGAGGCTGTTTCAGCTGCGCACCATTTGAAGCAATTATCGAGGGCAAAGCAGAATTTGTCGGCACCGGAGGCTATAGTCAGGATATGTATATTCTTCCTTAACTTTTTTTCTTTCTCATACCGACGTAGTCGATTTTGGGGAAATGGACTCTCACTTCAGTCCAGAATTTATCTGCAAGACCACTTGAAAATTTACCATATTTGCCGCCTTCTGATTTGGCGCATAAATTATTTTCCCAACGCTGTACTATCGGGATAATATCTTTGCCTGCCTCGTTGAGTTTTTCCTGCAGCTCATCAGGATTGAGGACGTATTCATCATGCACTTTTTTGAAGGTCTTAAACAAATCCTCGTGGGCTTCAAGCATATCTTTTACTTGTTGTTTGTACTTTTGCATAGGGGTTATTTAATTTTTAGGAGCTCAACTTCAAAGATGAGTGTAGCAAACCCAGGGATATCATCACCGGCACCAAATTTGCCGTAACCTAAGTCATAAGGAATTGTCAGGCGACGCTTGCCGCCGACTTTCATACCGGGAACACCCATATCCCAACCCTTGATCACATACCCAACACCAATTGGCGTTTCAAAAGGCTGCTTACGATCAAGTGAACTATCAAACTTTTTACCTTGTTTGCCTGAACCAGTAGGTTCTTCAAGCCAGCCAGTATAATGCATAACGACAGTGTCACCGTCTTTGACGGCGTCACCTTTGCCTTCTTTTAAATCTTCAATTTTTAATTCCTGTTTCGTATCTGCCATAGCTCAATTCTTTCCAAACAAAAAGTCCAGTGTAAAAAGCCCTTTTATTTCCTCAAGTTGCGCGTTTATAAATTCCATTATATCAAATTCTTTTGTCATTTCCTCTATCTTTTTTTTAGCTTCATCCTTTGCTGCCTTTACTTCCTGCTTTACCGTTGGCTCAATCGTTTTTGCTTTATCTGTCGCTGTAACGGTCGTATTTGTGTTTTGGTCAGCTTCTTGTTTCACTGTTGCTTCTGCATTATTGGTGATTTTTACTTTTGTATTTCCATCAGGAGACTCATAATCAACATTTTCATTTTCAGATTCCCAACACTCATCATTCACACAAACTTTGCTTTTTGACGTACCTTCAGTTGTCGTACATTTGCCATTTTGACACACCGTGTTGCCGCCAGTATTACTGTTAACGTTTACTGTCGTTTCAGCTGCAACGGGACTTATAGACATCAGAAAAAGAGTGGCGAGGGTTAGAGTAAAAAAAGCGGCAGCGTGTATCATAAAGTTACGAATGTCCTGCTATTATTGCACAAACGATTAGTTTTCGCAAACACAGCAATTAGGCACCACTTTTATTTGCAAGCTCTCTAAGAAAAAGATTATAGTCAATTTGATTGACCTTGCCGTCGTCATTAAAATCTGCTAGTTCTCTCGCTGTCGCGTTACATCTTTTTGCTGGTGTAAGATCACTAAAACAACCCATCACCACATTGTAATCAAGAATGTTAGTCTGATTATCCTCAATAACATCACCGGCACTCAGTGACGTTTTCGGTAGCGCGTAATACCCTCCCTCTTGTCTGATCGTCACAATACCCGGTACTGTTTTTTGCAGATATGAACTTGTTTTCACTTTAACGGTATAAACACCCGGTGTGAGAAGACCAATTGAAATGTCACCATCAAATGTCCCTTTGGCTGGATTATAGGCAACTCTGCCAACACGTGTCACAATAAGCTGATTTTGACTGTTCCAGACATCAACAACCAGTGCACGATACGGCCGCAGAGGATTGGCATTGCCCGAAGTTCCAACGCCCGAAAGGGCAACTGAAAAACCAAACATCGTGTTTCTAGAAGGTGTTTCTGAAACTTGTGCAGCTGCAAAAAATGACGTCATGAAAAAGAGTAACCCCGTCACAAACACAACAAAAAATTTTATGAGCATTGTGTATCTATCGTAAGCAAGAAGGACAAACGTGTCAAGGAAACTTAAATCTTTACAACTTTTTCCCAGGGGAAACCTTCATGACCGAAATGGCCATAAGATGCGGTTTGTGCATAAATAGGACGGGCAAGATCAAGCGTCCTGATAATTTCCTTGACCGAGGTATCGATCAATTTATCTTTAAAAGCATGGAGTGCTTTTTCAGAAACAGTCGCTGTTCCGTAGGTATCAATGGTTTGCATGAGCGGACGAGGTTGTCCAATAACATAGGCAAGTCCTACCTCACATTTTGTTGCAAGCCCTGCGGCAACGATATTTTTGGCAATATATCTCGCAGCATATGCACCACTTCTGTCGACTTTGCTTGGATCTTTGCCTGAGAATGCACCGCCACCGACACGTGCATAGCCTCCGTAGGTATCAACAACAATTTTTCGTCCCGTAAGACCTGCATCTGATTCCGGACCTGGAATATGCCACAGACCTGTACCGTTTACGGTAATATCCGAATCCTTCGGCAATGCAAATTTGTAGTGTTTCAGAACAGGTATAAAAATATGTTTGATGACATCGGCGCGTACTTTTTCGGCTGGCGTTTTTTCATCATGGGCAACCGCGGCAACAATTTTTTCGATTGCAACAGGTTTGCCGTTTTCATATCGAACGGTAACTTGTGCTTTCCCGTCCGGACGAAGCCACTTGAGTGTTTTTGACTCGCGCATTTCATCAATCCGCATGGTGAGCGAGTGTGCAAGCTGAATTGGGAGCGGCATGAGTTCAGGAGTTTCGGTGCACGCAAAACCAAACATCATACCCTGATCTCCTGCTCCATCCTGATCAACACCCATCGCAATTTCAGGAGATTGTTCATGGACATCGTTATTGAAGGAAGATTCCTGACTGAAACCCCACTTCGGTACGGTGTAGCCCAAACGTTTGACCGTTGCGCGTGCAACTTCCTCATAATCAATATGCGCTTTGGTACGAATCTCGCCGAAAAGGCAAATCTGATTTGCTCCGGCAACTGTTTCGATACCAGTACGGGATTTGGGATCCTGAGCAAGAGCTGCATCAACAATGGCATCACTAATTTGATCACAAATTTTATCGGGGTGGCCTGCGCAAACTGATTCAGATGTAAAAAGTGTGGTATGGTTCATAAAAAAATCTCCTTAGTAGGAGACATGTTTGTTTCAAACTACCCAGCTATTAAACCACAGCAAAAAGCATTTTGCAAGGGTATTGAGGCCATCTCTTGTGCATGGTATACTCACTGAACTTGAAAGGAGGTGAGTATATGGACAATAAGAAAAGACCAGCAGGGAAAGTGCCCGCAAACGTGAATATTAATCTTGATACGACAGCGATTTTATATACTGATAACATTTTTATTAATGCCAATGAAGATGGTTTAACACTGAATGTCGGTCAAAAAATTGTTAACACGCAAGACGTCAGAATTGTAGCTAGAATCGGTATGAGTCGGAATCACGCGAAAAAATTTATTGCTGAAATGGGAAGGCTTCTTGCGATAACAGAAGGACATCTAGAAGCAGGCGCGAAAAAAAATTAAGAAGAAAAACCGTTTATTTTTTGTTTTTGTCGCTCAACAAACTGGACATAATGAATGACCATAAGCACAAAGATATTGGCTGTGAGGTTAAATACTTCAAACCATTGTGTGCGCATAAACGCAAAGAACTCAGTCAAGAGAATCGTAATTAACATAGCTATTCGAAAAAAACGATATGCTTCGTTTTTCGAAAAACGAAGGGCAAAAAGCCCGATAAGTACAAAAATGCCTGCAAGACTCGATGCATATAATTTCCCCCACTCATCAAGCCCCAGATTTGGCCGGGTAGTCAAAATGACTGCGGTTTGGAAAAACGTACTCAGTGTTTGAATAATTAAATAGCCGATAACTCCTTTTAAAATAATCCCGGACTGCGCAACGGTGTAATACCATTTCCGAAGCATCGTTCGCAAACGCGTATACAAACTCGGTCGAGAAACTGGAGTCGCATCAATTTTTGAAAGAAGGGCTGTGACAGCCTGGACAATCGGATCTTTGGGATCACATTTTTTGAGATACTCCCTTGCACGCTTTTCTTCTTCAACATCAAAATCATTAATCGCTGATTCTTTTATCATTTCAATAGCATTAACAAGATATTCTTTCTCTGTTGTTTGACGGGCGTTGGGGATAAATTTGGTAATCAAATACAGTAATACGAAACTAATATAAATGAGTGCAACAGTCGGTTGAAAAAAATAATCATTGTTATGGGTAATATATTTGCCGAATTCATCAATAAAGAACCCAAAACCAATTCCTCCCAAAACAGATGCCACGTGACCTGCTTTTTTACTGAGGAACGATAACAGCACAATGATCGCCATCATCATAAAAAAACCTCCATAAAGTGTATGAGCAATATGGAAATTCCCACCTCCAAGTTGAGGGTAATTGGTGAGCTCAAGAAAAATTCTAATCACAAAGACTGAAGCAACAGCCGAAACCAGAAAATTTTCTCTGTATGAATCTCCTTCAAAATCCCTGATAAAAAAATCTTTTGAAAACATAACTCTATTATATCAGGATTCTCCTTTTTTAAATTCTGCTACAATGAATGCATGCTCCACAATGAATTTACGAGGAAAATGATCCTCCTTGTGATCTTATTATGTATCGTACTTGGTATCTTCTTTCTCCAGCAAAATGCTATTGTTTCAAAATCAGAACCCCAACCTATACCGACGCCCATCTCAGCAGCTTCTGGTAATATCATCATTAGCTCACCATACAGCAATAACCCTGTGGGCCCTCGATTTACCGTCCAAGGAAAAGCACGGGTGCCTGAAAATATCGTTTCTGTACGGGTAACAAGTAACGTGCTGGGTAAAAGCTACTATCAGGGCCAAACTGTTGCACAAGTAACTGAGAATGGAGGTTTTGGAGACTTTAGCGCACAAATCACGCTCAACACAGATGATTTTTCTCTTCGACCTAATGATAAGCTGACCCTTGAAGTCTACTACCTTTCACCTCGCGACCGTAGCGAAACAGACATTGTGACGATTCCGCTTCTTTTCAGCCCTGAACTTCCTTAAACTACTCATTACCTCCCTCTTACAAAACTCATTGCCGTTTCTTTCATAGGAAGCATATACTCATAACTGAACTATATGAGTGTATTGTATAATAATGATCCGTATGCACAGAAGGCACCTGAGGCGAGTATCCCTGAATTGGGGAAAGATTGGTCGCCACCACAAAAAAAGCAGCTCAGCCATAAACCTGCTGCTAGTGATGCCCCCGTTGACCCGCACATTAAAGATACTTCTGTTGGCTCAAAGCAGCAAATGAAGAACGACCTCAGATATACATCCGCCATGAAAAAAAAGGACGCTGTAAATAAAGATAATGCTGCTCAAAAAGTAGATGAAATTGTTTTACGATCGAACAATCTCCTTATAAAACTGACAGCTGTTTTTCCTTTCGACTTTTTCCCAAGCGTTATAACAATTGATGCAAACAAAATAACAATTATCGATAAAAACTTTTTTGCGTCAGAAACCGTCACAACGATTCTCCTTGAAGAAATGACTGATGTTGTTGTCCAGTCAAACTTTTTTCTCGCTCGCATCGTCCTAACCTACAGTCATCATCCCCTGCAGCCGATCACCTACGCAGTTGCAAATCTATGGAAGAAAGAAGCCCTCCGCGCACAAGAGATTATCCAAGGTCTTCTTGTCTTGAGACTTGCAGAAGGCATTGATCTTTCCAAACTCCAACCTGAGGAAATTACAAAAGAACTTTCTCGCATTGGAAAGACGCATGAAAAATTGTTGGCGTTATAAAAGCTTTTGCATTTTAAGTAGGATAAGGTATACAATAAGTTTATGAAAAAGCTGACAGTACTCATTCTCAGCTGCCTCGTTTTTCTCGGCTCCGCCGGGTTTCAGTCTGTTTTTGCAGCTGACTTCAGAACAGGCGAAGATGTCATTATCACCGAAGGAACTCCCAACCTTAAAGATATGTATCTCTTTGGAGGCAATATCAAAGTTAACGCTCCTATTCAAAATGACGTAGTCCTCGGCGGCGGAGACATAACCCTTGATGAAGATGTTTCGGGAAGTGTGATGGCTGGCGGCGGAGATATAACCTTAGGTGGAACAATTGGAAATACGGTGAGAACTGCGGGCGGCAATATCAGAATTGACAGTAAGATAACCCGAGATCTCATTGTTGCAGGAGGTACGATCACAGTTTCAAATAATGCCAGTATCGGTCAGGATCTTATTTTTGCAGGCGGCAAACTCACACTTGAAGCACCTGTCAAAGGAAAAGTTGTGATTTATGGTGGAGATGTCACCCTCAATAGCGCTATCGACGGCAATGTTGAAGGAGAGGTAGAGAAACTCACCCTCGGACCAAATGCGAGAATTAAAGGCAACCTTTCTTATAAATCTGAAGAGAAAGCACAAATCGCAAATAGTGCTGTTGTACAAGGCAGTACCAATTATACCCCGATTGAAAAGTCAGAAAGACATGAGGCCAACAAAGACCAACTCATAACAGGTGGTTCAATTTATAAACTTATAGCGGATATTATCATAAGCATCCTGCTGATTTACTTCCTGGGACGGGCACTCATGTTTGTCTTCTCCCGCATGAAAGAAAAACCTGTTGAAAGCGGTGCGATCGGTTTCGGCTTTATTATGCTCTTTCCTATCGTTGCAATGATTCTTTTCATCCTTATCTGGCTCGGTGTTGCGGCTTGGCTCATGTACGGATTACTGCTGCTTGCGAGTATTTACCTAACCAAAATTTTTGTTGGATGGTTCGTTATGCGCTGGTGGGAAAGCCGTTATAACAGGACCTACACACTTGATTGGAAAGCAGGCGTTATCGGTCCAATCATCGTCTTTATCGTCATGCTGGTGCCAATTCTTGGCTGGATCGCTGTTGCAATCGCATTTTGTGTTTCAACAGGAGCACTTCTCTATGGACTGGTACATCTTACCTCAGGACAAAAACTTGTCAGTAAAACGAGTGCTGCTTCTAAAAAAAGTTAATCCGAAATGATTGTATCCAAACACCTCCATTCCTGCCTTTTAGTCAAAGAACTACAAACAACCGTTCTTATCGACCCAGGTATCTACACCTATCAGGAGAATGCCCTTACCACTGATTCTATTGCCAAACTTGACTATATTCTCATCACTCACGAACATCCTGATCATATGTCTCTTCCCTTTATTCAGGAACTGATTGAAAAATTCCCACAAGTTCAAATAATCAGCAATCCATCTGTTTCGGAGATTCTCAGAGAAAAACACATACGCGTTCATACTGACCTTTCAAGTCTGCCTGCGGATTTGAGAATTCAATTTGAAGAAGTTGGCCATGAAAAATTGTGGGACAAAGCGACTCCTCAGAATATCGTTTTTCAGGTTTTTAATAAACTCACACATCCTGGAGATTCTCATCATTTTGAAACCGCAACGGATGTTCTTGCACTCCCGATACAAGCTCCTTGGGGAAATACACGAGAAGCAGTCGAACTTGCACTCAGGCTGAAACCAAAGGAAATTATCCCAATTCACGACTGGATGTTAAAAGACGAAGTAAGAAAAGCCCTCTACATCAGGCTTGAGGATTTCTTCACCAAAAACCAAATAATCTTCCACCCCCTCGAAACAGGAAACGCCATAGAGATATAAGTGAAAATCAGAGGAAAGTTGTTTGCATCAGATTGCATTCTTTAAGCGGTTTATCTTTCCATACACATCATCAACATTGTGAATATCAAAAAATGCTTGCGAATTAGCATATCCTAATAGGTCCATGCCCATATTGCCTGTCATTGAAGATTGTTGGTTCTGTTCTCCAAAAAGTATTGAACCTATGCCATTGCCATTTCCAGTTTTGTTAATAGCTGAAAGTGACTTCGCATTGATTGCTAGCACACTTCTTCCAAATAATTCAGTAAGAATTAGCACTCGCTCACTGGTTACTGCATAATACGTATTCTTTTTTTTCAGATACTTATATATAAATCTTCCAAAAATCATATACGCGCCTACAACGCTAAACACCACTGAGACAAGACTAAAAATAGAAAATTCGCCATTCATTGGGAACGAAGAACCAAGCGTTGAGATAAACGATCCACCCCAGAGAAGACTAAATGGAATAAGAAAAATATCACCTTTTGTAAAAAAGATATTTGGGTCGGGTTGGCCTGTCCAAAGAAACTTTTCTCCTGGAAGTAGTTCTGAATGAAATTTTAATTCGAAGTTCATGCTGAGTACTTTGGGGCAACAAAGATGAGACGTACGATTAACGCTTTGGTGATTGTTTTTGGCGTCTGGATTTACCACCTGTACCGACTTTGCGGCGTTGGCGAACTCTGGCATCTCTGGTAAGCATGCCTTTTTTCTTGAGGATAGAACGATATTGTTCTGGATCTAATTTGTTAAGCGCATTTGAAATACCTGCGATTGTCGCATCAAGCTGACCTGCAGGACCTCCACCAGCTACTTTGATGGTAAATGCATAGTTTTGCTGATGAGCGTTGGTTATTCGAAGTGGTTCAGTGTAGAGATGGCGTTCAACGTCGCTTGGGAAGTAATCAGCAATTGGTTTCATGTTAACGAGAATATCACCTTTCTTAACAGTTAATTCGCCCCAAACGAGTCCGTCCTTGACCTTCTCATGCAGTCTGACACGTGCAACTGCTGACTTGCGTCGACCAACTGCGAAGATATAATCCCGCTTTGCGTTCTTTCTACTATTTGCTGTTTTTGGTTGTGCTACTTCTGCCATAGTATTATTTATAATTACTCACTTGTTTTTGTATTTTTGAACTTATCCTGATATTTATGTTCTTCTCCAGCGAATACAAATAACCGTCTCAGCATTCTATCACGCAGCTTGTTTTGCGGCAACATGCCCTTTACTGCATGAACGATGATTTCTTCAGGTTTTCGTGCTCTCAGCTCTCTGAGGGTTTCCTGTTTGAAACCGCCTGGATATCCTGAATGACGATAATAATTCTTTTGTTCTTCTTTGTTACCGGTTGCTTTCACTTCTTTTGCATTGATGATAACCACGTAATCACCACAATCAAGATTGCGGACAAAATATGGCTTACTCTTACCCATCAAAAGTTGTGCAATCTTTGAACTGACACGACCTATTGCCAAATCTTTGACATCAACCAAATGCCATTCGCGCTTGATATCTGATACTTTTGTTGTTTGGGTCATTGCTGCGTGATTCATAATTAGCCTTTCTTTTGTCGTGTTACCAATCTCTTAAAGATTCCTGGTTTTGTTGCTTGTTCTTTTCCTGGTTTTTCTTTTGGTGCAACCACTGCTGCTTCAACTGTTTCGGTTGCCTTTGCTGCTTTTGGTTTAGCTGGTACCGCTTTGCCTGCTTTCTTTGCTTTTGGTTCTACCTTAACAGGTTCTGGTATAACTGTCCACTCCATAAGCACTTGTGGCGCATTATCTGCAATTCTGTTTTTAACTTTGATAATTCTGGTGTAACCACCTTGACGACCTTCAAAGCGAGGGGCAATATCTTTTATCAGCTTAACAACCGCATTGTGATTGACATCTGGTGAAAGAAAACGCTCTGCACTTGCTCCACCTTTTTTTGCGCGGGTTACTAATTTGTCAGCTGCAGCTTTAATAGCCTTCGCTTTCGCTTCAGTTGTTTGAATGCGCTCTTCCATGACTAAAGAAGTCAGCAAGTTTTTAAAAAGCGCTTTGCGCTCATTTGCATCTCTTTTAAATTGTCTTCCAAAAACATTTTTTTTCATAAAAAAACTCAAATCCTAAGTCTTAATGGGCAAACTCACCTGCGCAAATCTTAAATCCTATTTCCAGTTAACTTATATTTGCGATCAGTATATTCTTGCCATTTGAGATCTAAGATTTGAGATACTAAATTAAATATTTAAGCTGATTCCTTTTTCTTGTAGTTTTTCTTCAATGACTGAGATTGATTTGCCTCCCATGTTTCTCATGGAGATTAAATCTTTGCGTGGTGCGCTGAGCAGCTGTTCAATTGTTTCAATTCCACCGTTTCTCAAACTATTGTAGATCCGGGTAGGAAGATCAAGTTCGTCAATTGTCATTTTAAGCACATTTTGTGGAACGGTACTGGTAGGTGTTGGACCTTCTGCAACTGCATCTGAAGCTTTTGGCTCATGCACTTGTTGGAAGAAAGATGTTAATATCTTTGCTGCGTTCTGAAGAGCATCTGCTGGTGCGACTGTACCATTTGTCCAAATCTTAAGAATTACCTTGTCAAGATCAGTTCGGCGACCAACACGGGTTGCTGAGACTTCATAAGTAACACGACGAATTGGTGTAAACACTGCATCTGAGGTGATAACACCGAGTGCTGAAGCACGTCTTTCTTCTGCGAGTGAATAACCCATACCTCTTTCGACGGTAAGTTCCATTTCAAGTTTTGATTTATCACCTGAAAGTGAACCGATGTATTGATCTTTGTTAACAATTTCAACACCATCTGTTACTTCAAGGTCAGCTGCTGTAATTTGTTTTGGTCCTTTAACTGAAAGTTTGATGGTTGCATTTGGGCGATCATCAAGAAGTTTGATGTTAAGTTCTTTAATGTTTAAGAGCAAGTCAATGATATTCTCTTTCAAACCGGTAAGGGTTGAGAACTTGTGTTTGACACCAGTAATACGAACACTGGTAACTGCTGCTCCTGCGATCGATGTGTAAAGCACACGTCTCAAAGCATTTCCCATTGTGTGTCCATAGCCCGGTTCTAACGGTTCAATGACAAACTCACCGAAGTCTTCGGCGGTTGTTATTTCTTTTACTTTAAAGTTAAAGTCATCCATAAGATCCCTATTATATCACTATCTTGAATAATATTCAATAATCTGTCTTGTATTAAAAGGTGCCTGAATATCGTCTGCTTTTGGAATCCTCTTAAGTTTTCCTACAGGTCCCTTCTTTTCTAAGAATGTTGCTGTCTCTACTTTTTCAGCAAATAATTTGACGACATCTGGATTCTTTTGCATTTTGCCGCCAAGTGTTATTGTATCACCTTCATTAACTGTATAGGAAGGGATAGACATTTTTTTGTCATTAACTAGAATATGTCCATGGGTAACTGTTTGGCGTGCCATCATACGAGATGATGCGAAACCAAGACGATACACAATATTATCGAGTCTTCGTTCCAAAAGTGACAGCAACAGTTCTTCTGTATCTCCTGTTTGACGAGTTGCTTCAGCAACGATTTTTTTGAACTGTCTCTCGTACATGCCGTACATTACCTTTGCCTTTTGTTTCTCACGAAGCTGTGCTCCAAATTCTGATGGACGACGCTTTCCACGTCTGCCGTGGACACCTGGTGGGACATTCAGTCGTCTCATGAGACTTCCTGATGTTTTTTCAAGCAGGTTTACACCTTCACGTCTTGCTAATTTATGTTTTGGTCCAGTATATCTTCCCATAGTATTAGACTCTTCTCCTATTCTTTGCCCTTGGTCCATTATGTGGCATTGGCGTAACATCTTCAATTGATGAAATCACAACTCCTGCGTTTTTGATACCTCTGAGTGATGAATCACGACCCGATCCAGGTCCTTTCACAAAAACATCGGCTGTCTTGAGTCCCTGTTCGACAATTTTCTTAACAACATCCTCTACTGCCATGTTTGCAGCGTATGGTGTTGATTTACGTGCGCCTTTAAAACCTTTCGCTCCAGCACTACTCCAACCGAGCGTGTCACCTTTATCGTTCGTTACTGTAACGAGTGTATTATTAAAGGTTGATGTAATATATACACGTCCATGTTCAGTCACATTAAGTGCTGATTTCTTTTTTGTTACTTTATTTGTTTTTTTGGTTTGCTTTGCCATAGGTTTACTTGCCCTTTGCTTTCTGGGCTGCTTCCATCTTTGCCATTACCTCTTTCTTGACTGCACCGATGGTTACTCTCTTGCCTCTCTTTGTACGTGCGTTTGATCGAGTTCTCTGTCCACGTGATGGCAGACCTTGTGCATGTCGTTTGCCACGATAACTGCCTATATCCTTCAGTCGTCTTACATTTGTTGCAATCTCTGCTCGCAAGTCTCCTTCGATCTTGTAAGGATCCAGAGCTCGTGTCAGACGTTTTACTTCATCTTCTGTTAAATTCTTTGTTCGTGTTGCGACATCAATATTTGCTTCTTTCAAAACTGGCAAAACATTACTTCTGCCTATGCCATAGATATACGTCAATGCGATATCAATTCTCTTTTCGTCTGGTAAGTTTACTCCTACTACTCTCATAATTTATCCTTGTCTTTGTTTATGTCTTGGATTTTCGCATGTAACGCGAACAACTCCGCGTCTGCGGATAATTTTGCATTTAAGACATCTTTTTTTGACACTTGCTTGTACTTTCATAGTTATTCCCCATTATTTATATCGATACATGATTCTACCGCGATCCTGATCATACGGAGTCATCTCTATACGCACTTTATCCCCAGGAAGGATTTTTATAAAGTGCATTCGCATTTTACCTGAGAGATGGCAGAGAACGACTGACCCGTCGTCAAGTTCAACTCTAAACAGCGTATTAGGCAGTGCTTCTCGTACAATTCCGTCTTTTTCGAAAGACCCTTGGTGAGCCATTGAACGATTATAGCAAACTAGGCTCAAAAGAGCAACATTCTATATCAATCTATTATGGCGTCAATAATACCGGGCCGTCTTTGGTAATTACAATTGATCTTTCAAACAGTCCAGCCATTTTTCCGTCCCGGGTTCTGATCGTCCAGCCGTCGGGATCAAGCATGACATCTTTGTGTCCAATATTATAAATAGCCTCAATCGCAATGGTCATACCAACTTTAAGAAGCGGCGTTCGCTCAATTGGCTGGGCTAAATAGCCTGGCACTTCTGGTGCTTCATGCAGTTCTCGTCCGACACCATGCCCGATAAGACTTCGAACAATACTGTAACCGCCTTGTTTTTCAACAATATCCTGCATTTTTTTTGAGATATGTCCAACTCTATTTCCAGGAATTGCCATTTTAATTGCTTCAAGCATACCGTTTTTTCCAATTTCCAAAAATGACTCGATTTCCTTTAGTGCTTCACCTTTGCCTCCTGGGACAATTCTGGTTTCGGCCATATCAGTATGAAACCCTTTATAATAAACACCACAATCTACTCCTACGACGTCTCCTGCTTTAAATTTGATGTGATTTGGAATGCCGTGCACAACAACATCATTTGTTGATGCGCAAATCGTGTGCTTATAACCGTGGACTTTTTTAAAACCTGGTTCTCCACCTCTGGCAAGAATGAGTTTTTCAGCGAGTTTATCTAACTCATCTTCAGTCACACCAGGCTTAATTGCATGCATGACTTCCCACAACACATCTGAAAGGATTTTCCCTCCATGTTGCATTATTTCTATTTCTTCTTGTGTTTTAATATGAATCATACGTTTAGTTTTATTTTGTTATCAATGTTTTCTTTTTCAGTTCTTGCTCTATCGCATTGATTGTTTCATCTTCTGTCATATTCGAATTATCGATAATGACATATCCTAATTCCTCAGGACGTGTTGGTAACGGATCAATTTTTCGTCCCGTATCACGTTCATCCCGTTCTTTAATCGTCGCAATCATTGCTGCGAGTTCTGATTCAGGTTCTTTATACTGAGCTAGTCTTCTTCTCGCTCGTACTTCAGGCGATGCAGTTAAAAAGATTTTGACTGCTGCATCAGGTAAAACAACTGTACCTGTATCACGGCCCTCTGCGACAACGATTTGCCCTTGAGAGATAGCCTCATGTGCAAGCTCTTGCTGCTTTTTGACAAGAATTTTTCTCACATGCGGTATGACCGCTATGATTGAGCCACCGCTTGCTGTATCTGACTCTTTAATCCTGTCAGTAACGTCCTGCCCATTTAACATAACCTGATGTTCAGGACCAACTCGTATATCAGACTTTGCCAGTGCACGAATTACCTGTTCGGGATTTGTCACATCATAGCCACCTGTTATACATGCAAGCGCTACAGCCCGATACATGCCTCCAGAATAGAGATAAAATCCATGTAAGTCCTGGGAAAGCCGCTGTGCTATTGTGCCTTTCCCCGAAGCGACAGGTCCATCAATAGCAATTGCAAATCCTTGTGGCATAGACGTTATTTGTTGTCAAACACCTTCATGATATTCTTGTGAATATCTTCAATTGACTCTTCACCGTTAAATGTGGATAAAATACCTTTTTTATCGTAAAACTCGAGGACTGGTTTGGTAAATTTATGAAAAAGTTCAATGCGTCTATTGATTGCACTATCCGTATCATCTTCACGTGTCGCACCGTCTGCATGACGACCTGCAATTCTCGCATGTGATTCTTTATCAGAGACATCCAGATAAAGTACTTTATCAATACCATTTTCAAAAGACTCCGCTTGTGCTATCGTGCGTGGAAACCCATCCAGAATGTAGCCTTTTTCGTATTCAGGTCGTGACAAATACTCAGCGACAATTTTGAGTGTTTTTTCATCAGGAATGAGATAGCCTGCGTTCATCACTTCTTTAATATACCGGCCAATCTTCGTTTGTTCTTTTGCCATTTTTCTGAAGATATGTCCTGTTGAAAGATATGGTACACCAAGCTTCTCACTTAAGAGATTGCCTTGTGTTGATTTTCCTGATCCTTGGATGCCGATAAGTACTATTTTCATTTTCTATCTAAAAACCCTTCATAATTTCTCATAACGAGATTTGCTTCAATTTGCTTATATGTTTCAAGCGCCACACTGACAACAATAAGGATACCTGTACCACCTAAAAGCATTGTTTGCACTCCGGTAAGTACTCGAGCGATTTCTGGCAATATAGCGACTAAACCTAAGAACATGGCTCCAACTAACGTAATGCGTGTCAAAATGTAGTTAAGGTAACGAGAAGTAGGAGTTCCTGGTCTAATGCCAGGAATAAAGCCGCCATACTTTTGGATATCATCTGAAATCTTTTTGGGGTTAAAAACAACTGCAGTATAGAAAAAGGTAAAACCAACGACAAGTAAGAAGTACAATACGTTGTATCCTAGACCCGATGGGTTAAACCAAATATTTAACTGTTGAGCAATATTTTTTGCAACTTCGTTTGATGATGTCTGCAGTACTCCTGCGATAAGTGACGGCAAAAGCACAATGGAGACAGCAAAGATAATCGGTATAACACCAGCTTGATTTAAGCGAAGCGGCAAATGTGTATTTTGTCCACTTGATGATCTGTTCCCACGAAGGCGTCTTGCATAGTGTACAGGTATTTGCCTGGTAGCTTCATTCACAACGATAATCCCCACAATAACGGCAAGTGCCATAACGATAAACGGTGCATAGGTCACAATCGTTTCTGCAGAAGCCGTGGAAAGCGTCTGTCCGATAACAACAGGTAGCTGTCCGACAATACCACCAAAGATAAGAAGAGAAATACCATTCCCGACACCACGCTCAGTAATAAGTTCTCCCAGCCACACAAGCAGCATCGTTCCCGCAACCATAGTAAAAATAAATGAGATAAGCATCAATGGATCTAAATTACCAATAATACTTTGACTTCGAAGAAGGGCAAACATACCGATTGCCTGAAGCACAGCAAGTGGTATGGTTAAAATACGAGTGTATTGGCTAAGCTTTTTTCTTCCTGATTCTCCTTCTTTTTGCAATTCTTCAAGCTTAGGGAACACCATAGTCAACAGCTGCACAATAATGGAAGCGTTAATGTATGGATTCAAACCCAAGGCCATGATCGAGAAATTAGCCAGAGTGCCTCCTGAAAAAATGTTTAGTAAGCCCAAGAACTGGTTGCCTGCAAACAAACTTTTAATTGCTTCAAGGTCAACACCTGCAACTGGGATATGTGCTAAGAAACGGAATACGAGGAAAATGCCGAGCGTAAACAAAATCTTGTTACGTAGTTCGGGTGATTTGAAGCTGCTTTTTAGTGTGTTAAGAAAGTTATTCACGAAATTTTCAATTTACGATTTTCAGTGAATTTTCAATAGCTCACTGCGTATTACCATTTGGGCTGTGATTGAAAATTGAAAATTAGAAACTGAAAACTATTTTACAGTTCTACGCTGCCGCCTGCTTTTTCAATTTGTGCTGCTGCACTCTTTGAAACTTGCACCTTCACTGTGAGAGCAACGGTTAAAGATTCACCTGCTAATATTTTAACACCTTGATGTCGTGATGTCTCTGCTGGAATGAGTTTTTGTTTGATTAAGCTTTCACGATCAACTGTTGCATTCTTTGGGAAGACATTGAGCGAATCAGCCGATACAACGACCTGCTTAGGTTTGATTGACTTAAATTTACCTTTTCCGCGAAGAAACGGTAAACGCTTCATGAGTGGTAATGCTCCACCTTCAAAATCTAGTGGCACATGATAACGAGCTTTTGTACCTTTTGTACCACGCCCGGATGTTTTGACACGACCTGAACCATGTCCTTGTCCTAGACGTCTCTTTTTCTTTGTTGGTAATTTGCTAAGATTCGATAAATCCATAGGTGTGTGTTATTTTTTAACAATCCTTTCTTTTGTTCGTTCTGCTTGATCACTTACTCGCTTGAGTGCTTCCAGTGTTGCATAGATGTTACTGATTTTATTGGTCGTTCCAAGCATTTTACTTGAGATGTTCACAATGCCAGCTGCTGACACAACGTTACGAACTGCACCACCTGCAATAATACCTGATCCTGGAGGTGCTGGTTTAAGCATGATTTTTGCTGCACCCAATTTGATATCGATTCTAAATGGAATAGTACCGTTAACAAGTGGTACTTCAATCATATGTTTTTTTGCCTGGGAGATACCTTTTCTGATTGCACTTGCAACGTCAGGTGCTTTTCCAAGTCCAACGCCAACTTTGCCTTTTCTGTCACCAACAACAGTAAGTGCGGAAAAACCTACTTTGTTACCACCTTTGGTCTTTTTAGAGACACGGTTGATTTGAACGATCTTTTCTTCAAATTCGCTTGGTGTCTGCTGATAATTCTGTTGTCTATTTCTGTTTTGCATATTAGAAACTTAATCCTCCTTCTCGTGCACCTTCTGCGACTGCTTTAACACGGCCGTGGTATGCATAACTGCCTTTGTCAAAAACAACTTCCTTTACTTTTTTCTCAAGTGCTACTTTTGCTATTGCTGCTCCGAGTTCACGTGCTCTCTCAATTGGCGTTGTCTTTTTAATATCCGCTTTTAATGTTTTTTCTGACAATCCGATAATTGCATTACCATTCTTATCGATGATTTGCGCAAAAACATATCTATTTGAGCGTGAGACACTCAAACGAGGGCGATCAGAAGTTTTAGTAATTTTACTTCTTATCCTTGTTTGTCTTTGTGTTTTTGCTAATTTGTTATTAACGTTATTCATACTTATTTTGCTCCAGCTGCTTTTGCTGCTTTACCAGCCTTGCGCCTCACATGTTCTCCTGCGTATTTGATTCCTTTTCCTTTATAAGGTTCTGGTGGCTTAACAGCTCTTATGAGTGCAGCCATTTGGCCTACTGCAATTTTATCACTGCCTGTTACGATAATTGCGTTATCAACAACAGAGAGCGTAATACCCGCAGGAGGTGTGAACTTCACAGGATGTGAAAAACCTAACGATAATTGCAGCATTGCACCCTGCATTACTGCTCGATAACCGACACCGGTCATCTCAAGTTTCTTTTCAAAGCCTGTATCAACGCCCTTTATTATATTAGCAAGATTTGCGCGTGTCAGTCCGAATAATGCTCTCACAGCTCTATCTTGTTTATTTTCAGCAGTGACAACAACTCTTCCTTCTTCCACAGCTACAACAATACCTGCTGGAATTGTGTATGACACATTTCCTTTAGGACCATTTACCTGTGCCTGGTCACCTTGTATCGCTACTGATACGCCATTTGCTAATGTAATTGGTAATTTTCCTATTTTTGACATAAATATATTTCTCCATTTACCAGATCTTAAATATCAATTCTCCGCCAACGCCTTTTTTAATAGCATCCTTGCCTGTGAGAATACCCACGTTGGTTGAAAGGATTGCTGTTGCTGATCTGCCTTGTGATGCACCAATTTCTTTTGCAGGAAGATATGCACGCAGTGAAGGTTTTGAAATTAACCTCACGTCAGTTATTGATGGTTTTCTGCGCTGATATCTGAGTTTCACAACGAGCGTACGCTTGACGCCGTCTTTCTCTTCACTCACCGTTTCAACAAAGCCTTCTTTAATCAAGACTTTTGAAATCGCCTTAGCGATATTTGAATACGGGACCTGCACTTCACGTTTACGTGCCATTGCCGCATTTTTTAATTGTATAACGAAATCACCGACTGAATAATTCATAATAGTTTACCAAGTTGCTTTATAGATACCGGGAAGCACGCCTTTATTTGCTTGCTCTCGGAAACAAATTCTGCAAAGACCAAATCGTCTAATATACGCCCGTGAACGGCCGCAGATACCGCAGCGATTAACCATGCGGGTTGCAAATTTCTGTTTTTTGTTAAATTTTACTATGTCTGATACTTTTGCCATATTTTTTTAAATGTGTAAAGAATTTCTAGCCTTGGGATTATATCATACTTCCCACGATTTATGCTTGCTTCGCTTCTTTTGTAAACGGCATCCCAAGTGCTTCAAGAAGAGCAAGTCCTTCTTCTTTGGTTCGTGCACTTGTTACAAAGACAATTTCCATGCCTTGCAGCCTTTCAACACTTCCTGGATCAATTTCAGGAAAAACTGAATATTCATAAAGACCCAATGTGTAATTACCCTGAACATCAAAACTTGTTCGGCGTACTCCTCGAAAATCTTTAATACGAGGCAAAACAACTTTAACGAGTTTGTCGTAAAAGGCATACATTCTCTTACCACGGATCGTGACAACCAAACCGATCGCATCACCTTGGCGAAGTTTGAATCCAGCGATAGCTTTTTTCGCACGAGTTACCTTTGCTTTTTGTCCAGTGATAATGCCCAAATTCTGAGCCATTTTTTCAATGTTTTTCTTATCACCAATCGCATCCTTAACACCCATGTTTACGACAATCTTTGTGAGTCGTGGAAGTGCCATGACGTTTTTAATACCCAAGCTTTTTTGTAACTTTGGTGCAAATTCTTTTGTAAAAAATGTTTCTTGTGTGTCTGTCATAGTTTTATACTTCTGCACTGCATTTCTTGCAGAATCTCGTCTTATTACCATCTTTCAGGATTTTATATCCGACACGTGTCGGCTTTTTGCATTTTGGACACTGCAGCATGACATTTGATGCTGACAATGGTTTCGTCAATGTAATAATTTCTGACTTTTGGCCTTGAGCTTTTGCTTTTACGTGTCTCTTAAATTGGTTCACGCCTTCAACAAGCACTTTAGCTTCTTTTGGAAAAACTTTCTCAACTTTTCCAGTTCTGCCGCTGTCTTTACCCTTTAGTATTTTAACTGTATCTCCTGTACGTAATTTCATAATATTAAACAACTTCTGTTGCCATACTGGCAATCTTCATAAATCCTCGGTCACGGACCTCTCTGGCGATAGGGCCAAAGATACGTGTGCCTCGTGGATTTTTATCTTTCATGTTATCAATAACAACTGCTGCGTTATCTGAGAATCTGATATATGAGCCATCTGCACGTTTTACTTCTTTACGAGTACGTACTATAACACATTTAACAATTTCACCGTCTTTAACCTGTCCATGAGGGACAGCTGTCTTAACGACCGCGTTGATGATATCACCAATCCGCCCGAACTTTTTGTGTGATCCTGGAAAAATATGGATCACATTAAGCTCTTTTGCTCCAGAATTATCTGCTGCGACTAATATACTTCTTAGTTGTACCATAGTGTTATTTCTTCTCCACTTCTACCAATTTAAAATGTTTGGTTTTTGAAATTGGTTTTATTTCAATAATTTTTACTGTCTTACCAATCTCAGGCACTTCTTGTCCTTTGGTATCTACTTTAAACTGCTTTGATTTTCTCAGCAATTTTCTGTAGAGAGGGTGTGGAACACGCCTCGTAACCTCTACCAAAATAGTGTCCTGCATTTTAACTGATGTTACTTTTCCTGATAATATTTTTGCTGCCATAGTTTTTCTTTCTGTCAAATTAAAAATAAAGATTAAATCTTAAATTACTTAGCTGCTGCTTTCTTAACTGTTGCTTTTTTTGCTGGAGCTTTTTTTGGCTCAGCTGCAACTTCTTCTTTAAGAACTGCTTCTTTTTTAAGATCTGATGTTTGATCTTTAACTTGAACTGTTTCCTCCTTTCCGTTAAGGATTGTTTTAATAATTGCAATATTCTTTCTTGTGTTAAACATACCTCGTGTATTTTTCAGTTTATTCTGTTCTCGATCAAGCTTGAGTGACATCAATAATTCATGTCCATCTTTGAGCATTTTCCTTAGCTCAGCTGCGCTTTTTGTATGTAATTCTTTTTTATCGTTAATTTTCATGTTAGAGTGCTTCTCCTTTTACAATAATTCTTGTTTTAACAGGCAATTTGTGTGATGCACGTCTCAGTGCTTCAACAGCCATTTCTCGCGATACACCAGACATTTCAAACATTATACGTCCTGGTTTTACAGGAGCTACAAATTCTGCTGTATCACCTTTTCCTCCACCCATTCTCACTTCCGGTGGTTTCTTTGAGATCGGCTTGTCCGGAAAAATCATTATCCAAAGTCTCCCACCACGTGCAGTATAATGTGTAATTGCACGTCTTGCCGACTCTATCTGACGACTGGAAATCCAACCGGTCGTTGTTGTTAAAATACCGAACTCACCAAATGAAAGCTTTGTTCCACGAGTCGCATTACCCTTTTGCGTTCCACGTTGTTGTTTTCGATACTTTTGTCTTCTTGGCATTAACATATTATTTTTCCTCCGGTTTGTTTATCCACACCTTAATTCCAATGTATCCTTTTTTCGTAAGAGCAGGGAACTGTGCATAACTGATATTTGCACGAATCGTTGACAATGGAACAGTTCCAACATGGATCTTCTCACGTCTTGCAATTTCTGAGCCGCCAATTCTTCCGGTTAAAAGAATCTTAACACCCTTTGCTCCTGCATTCATGACACGCTCTGCTGTACTTGTCAGAATTCTCTTATATGGCAATCTGCGAATAAGTTGATCTGAGATATTTGTAGCAACAAGCTGTGCTTCCAAATTAGCATCTTTGATTGGTTCTACCCGGATATCAAGCTTTGGAATCTGCTTACTCTTTCTCGTTTTAACAAAGAAAGCAATTATTGATTTTTTCAAATCTTCAAGACCTGTTCCGCCTCGTCCGATAACGATACCTGGACGTGAAACGTGTAAAATAATTTTCATACTGTTAATTGAACGCTCAAGTTCCACTTTTGAAATACCTGCAGGTCTCAGCCGTGTCATCAGCTGCTTTCGAAGATGAAAATCTTCAAGCGCAGTTTCTTTATATTGACGCTCATCAAACCATCTACTGCTCCATGTATGAACAGTTCCAAGTCTAATGACGTGTGGATTAACTTTTTGTCCCATTATTTATCAGTTCCTTTCTTTTCTTCTTTTTTAACAGGTTTCATATCTTTTTTCTCATCAGCCTTTTTTGATTCAACTTTTGCTGTTACAGGGTTGCCTTTAACAACAATTGTTATGTGACTGCTTCGCTTCTTGTACGGATGAATCCGGCCTCTGGTTGAAGGATGAAACCTTTTTAAAGGTTGTCCTTCAGCAATCTGAATACTGCTGATTGTCAGTTGCGTTTTCTCAAGTTTTGCATTTGTTACTGCGTTTGCAATAGCACTTTTCAGTGTCTTCTCTATTGGCAATGCTGCACGCTTTTCAGCAGTTTCCAACACATGCAGTGCTTCTTCTATTGAGAGATTCCGAACAGCATCCGCAACTAAGCGAACTTTTCTCGGACTAACTCGTACTGATTTTGCAATTGCTCGAACTTCCATAATACATTAAGTCTTACTAATTTCACGGGCGACAACTTTTCCATGTCCTCTAAACAGTCTTGTTGGTGAAAATTCACCTAATCTGTGACTGACCATACCTTCAACAACATAGACATTAATAAAATGCTTGCCGTTGTGAACTAAGAACGTGTGCCCAACAAATTCCGGTGGAATTTGGCATGCACGTGCCCAAGTTTTGATTCCAGCTCTGTCGCCAGATGCTTTCTGTTTCATGACTTTCGCCATGAGTTTTTCGTCAATATATGGTCCTTTTTTTGTTGATCTAGACATATTTAGAATTGAGAAGTATTATTTTCTACTTCGTCCTCCCTTTCGTTTTTGTAAGATATATTTACTCGAATATTTATTCTTTCTTCTCGTATTTCCAACTGCCACGCGTCCTGCGTACGTTTTTGGTGCTGGCATACCGACACCAGATCGGGCTTCTCCTCCACCGTGTGGATGAGAGCGAGGATTCTGGGCTACTCCTCTAACAGTTGGTCTACGCCCCATAAGACGTGATCTGCCTGCTTTACCAATAACTTTATTTTTCTGATCAATGTTACTCAACTGTCCAACAGTTGCCATAGCCAAGAGTGAAATTTTTCTTATTTCACCTGAAGGCAATTTTACATGAGCAAATGCACCTTCTTTTGCCGTAACAGTCGCTCCTGTACCAGCTCCTCTTGCTATCTGACCACCTTTACCAGGGGTCAACTCAACATTGTGAATAACTGTACCGACTGGCACATCTGAAAGCGGCATAGCATTCCCAGGCTGCGCATCGGTATTTTTCCCGGCCACTATTGTATCATGAGTTTTCATTCCGTGCGGAGCCAAAATATAACGTTTGTCTCCATCGGGATATTGTACTAAAGCAATATCTGCTGTGCGATTTGGATCGTACTCAACAGTAAGAACTTTACCGGTAATTCCTACTTTATCACGTTTAAAATCAATTTTTCTGTAATATCTTTTCTGTTGGCCACCTTGATGACGAACAACAACTTTTCCACTCGCATCACGACCTGAATGTTTTTTCTTTATTGTTTTCAACTTATTCATAGTTATTTCTTTTTTGCCTCCTTCGCAACTGGTTCTTCTCCGCCTGCTTCGAAAAGATAAATCTTCTCACCTTTTTTAACAGTTACTGTAGCCTTTTTCCAAATTGGATCTGCAATCTCAAGACGTCTTGCTCCTGCACGGCGTGCTTTACCTTTTATCACACTTGTTGAAACTGAAACGACATTTACATTGAACGTTTTTTCAATTGCACTCCTAATATCGGTTTTGGTTGCATACTCTGCGACCGCAAATGAATATCTGCCTGCAACGGCACTATTCATTGATTTTTCTGTAACTAATGGTCTAATAATGACACTTTGCGCATTCATAATATTATTTTGTTAAAAAAAGTTTCTTCATCTCAGCAACTGTCTCATTTGTAATGACAATTCTTCTACTCAGAAGAACATCAAGTGCGTTTAATCTACCTGCAACTGTCATAGTGACTTGTTTTACATTACCTGCTGCACGCTTTACGTTTGCGAGGTCAGATGGCATAACCAAAAGCAGACTTGAAACCTTTGCAAACCCTAAACTGTTAAGACTTGCTGCAAATACTTTTGTCTTTGGTTCGATTGCTTCAAAACCTGTGACAACCGTAACTTCTCCAGCTGCAAATTTACTTGAGAGTGCGGAGAACAATGCTTTTCGTCTCATCTTTTTTGGCAAATCAAGACTGTAATCTCTTGGTTTTGGTCCGTGAACGATACCTCCCTTTACAAAGATAGGAGCACGAAGTGATCCGTGACGTGCACGTCCAGTACCTTTTTGGCGATAAATTTTTCTTGTTGATCCATCAACTTCGCCGCGTGTTAAGGTTGATGCGTTACCTTGGCGTTTATTTGCCTGGTAAACTCTGATTGCCTGATGTAGCAATGCTTTATTGATTTTTTCACCAAAGATCTCCACTGGAAGCGAAAGCTTGCCCGTTGTTTTTCCAGTCAGATCAAAGACATCAACTGAAAGATTTACTGTGTCAGTTTTTGCTGCTGCTTTTTTAGGTGCTGCAACGGATTCAACCTTCTTTGGCTCCGCCTTTTCAGCTACCATTTTTTTAACAGGTTCCTTTACTGTTTCTTTTTTAACAGTCGTTTTTGCAGCTGTTTTTTTAACAGCAACAGGTTTTACTGTTTTGGTTACTTTCTTTTCTTCTGTTATTTTTTTTGTCGTTGCCATAGTTTTATTTTTCCTCAACTTTTTCTTCTGTTTCTTCTGTCTGAGCTTCAGGTTCTTTTACTTCCTCTGCTGCTTTTGTTTCTTCTGTTTCTTGCACTTCTTCGTTAACTGCTTCTTCTTTAGCAGCCTCTTCAACTGCAGGTTCTACAGGCGCTGCTGCTTCTTGTGCTGCAGCCTCTTCTGCTGCTTTTGCTGCCTCTTTTTCAGCCTTTGCTGCTTCAACTGCTGCTTTTGCATCTTCCTGTTCTTTTACTTCAAGAAGTTGGACAAAATTCTTTTTTTCGCCAGTCTTGGTAATAATTACTAATCCTTTTTTCAAACCAGGAACTAAACCTGAAACATAGAGTTTATTGTTCTCTGAGTCGACATTAACAACAGTCAGGTTTGCTACTGTTACGGTTTCAGTTCCCATGCGTCCTGCCATTCTCTTGCCTTTATAGACACGACCTGGTGTTGTACCTTGTCCGATAGATCCAGGAGCACGATGACGATCTGATTGACCGTGTGTCTTTGGTCCCCCTCTGAATCCATGACGTTTAACGACACCTGCAAAACCTTTGCCTTTTGATGTACCTGTTACAGCAACGATATCACCCGGCTGTAAAACTGATTCAACGTTAATTTTGTCACCTGATTTCAAAGTTTCACCCTCAGCATCAATTGCTGATATACGAACCTCTTTGAGTACTCTTGGTGTTTCTGTTAAGCCAAGTTTCTTTGCGTGTCCTGCAATAGCCTTGATTGGGCGCACTTTTACACCTTGTCCAAGCTGAACAGCATCATATGAATCATTTGCTTTCGTTTTTACCTGAACAACAGTGTTATCTGCGACTGAAATTTCAGTAACAGGAATTCTTCTGCCGTTAGCCAGAAACTTTTGCGTTTGATCTGTTTTAATTCCTAATATTACGTTTATCATATATTTTTTAAGACATAAAAAAAGTAGCCGTCAGGCTACCATTTTTGTTCACAGCGTTTGATGTGATCCCCTATAATCGGGGTGGCCTAGCTAGGCGTTTTTAATCAATCATACCTTGTATGTTTAATTATTCTGGGCATCTTAAAATGTATTAACTACATCTTCAACTCTACATCGACTCCCGCCGGGAGAGCTAAATTTGTTAAACTATCAATCGTTTTGTCTGTAGGAGAGACGATATCAATCAATCTCTTATGCACTCTGATTTCAAAATGATCTCTCGCATCTTTATCAATAAATGGTGATTTATTGATTGCGTAGACACTTCTGTCAGTAGGAAGTGGAACTGGTCCAACGACCTTAGCTCCGGTTCTGATAACCGAATCAAGAATTTGCTGACAACAAGAGTCAAGGACTCTTGCATCATAACTTTTTAATCGAACTCTAATTCTTCCTTTTGGCATATATTATCCTCTCAGACTGTTAAAGATCTACACCTCTTAATCAAAAAACCCGCCTTGGGCGGATTATTTGATTATTTTGGTGATAACACCGGCTCCAACCGTCTTTCCGCCTTCGCGGATTGCGTATCGGACACCTTCTTCAAGTGCGACTGGTACTATAAGTTTTACTGTCATTTTTGTTGTGTCTCCAGGCATGACCATCTCAACACCTTGTGGAAGTGTTGCTGTACCTGTAACGTCGGTTGTTCTGATATAGAACTGTGGACGATATCCGGTAAAGAATGGTGTGTGACGTCCGCCTTCTTCTTTTGTTAAGATATATGCTTCTGCTTCAAATTCTGTGTGTGGAGTAACACTCTTTGGCTTTGCAATAACTTGGCCTCTTTCAACATCGTTCTTTTCTAGACCTCTAAGGAGAAGACCAACATTGTCTCCTGCTTGACCATCATCAAGCTGCTTTTTAAACATTTCAACTCCGGTTACAACTGAATCTTTGTTCTTGTCCATGCCGACGATTTCGACTGCTTCGTTAACTTTGATCATTCCTCTTTCGATT
The DNA here is from genome assembly GCA_052034235.1 of Candidatus Levyibacteriota bacterium. GTDB lineage: Bacteria > Patescibacteriota > Microgenomatia > Levybacterales > UBA12049 > JBPOIT01. The sequence continues at coordinate 179,424 of JBPOIT010000009.1, read as the reverse complement.
CTTCCGGTAACAACTGTTCCGCGTCCTTTGATTGAGAAGACGTCTTCAACAGGCATTAAGAATGGCTTATCGAGTGCACGTTCTGGTGTTGGAACGAATGAATCAACTGCATCCATGAGATCAAGAATTGCTTTTTCTGCATCTGCATCTCCTTCGAGTGCTTTCATTGATGAGCCACGGATGATTGGCGTGTCATCACCTGGATATTGATATTTTGTAAGTAATTCACGAACTTCCATTTCAACAAGGTCAAGGAGTTCTGCATCTTGAACCATGTCACATTTATTAAGGTAAACAACAATTGCTGGAACACCGACTTGGCGTGCAAGAAGGATGTGTTCACGTGTTTGTGGCATTGGGCCATCTGGTGCTGAGACGACTAAGATTGCTCCGTCCATCTGAGCTGCACCGGTAATCATGTTTTTGATGTAATCTGCGTGTCCTGGAGCGTCGATGTGTGCATAGTGACGCTTTTCTGTTTCGTATTCTTGGTGGGAAATATTAATCGTGACTCCTCGAGCTCTTTCTTCAGGTGCATTATCAATATCTGCGTAAGATCGTGCTTTTGCCATACCCTTTTTAGCGAGTACGTTTGTAATAGCAGCGGTTGTTGTGGTCTTGCCGTGATCGACGTGACCAATGGTACCGATGTTTACGTGTGGTTTTGTTCTTTGAAATTTATTGTCAGCCATATGTTTATTAAAAAAATAATCTCTCAGAATTTGAGAGTGAATGTATAATACAATATTTTTTGTAGCACGTCAATAGGTTATTTTACCTTTTTTCTTAAAAAGCTATGCAAGAAATGATAAGAAGCATGTAAGAAAGCTCAATTAGAAATAACTGTTCGCCCAGAAGCTAAAATTATTGATACCTTTGCTGCGTAAATACACCTGTTTGGCAGTCACAGAATCCATATCTTCAAACCAAACAACATGTTTTGCATTCTCTTCATCAATAAAACGAATTTGATTTTCTCCCGCTTTTGACTCTCTTGCAATGGTACACTCACGTTCTTTACATCCATTGAGAAAACGTGAGGATATTTCATTAAACGCAAGCGGATCACCGTTTCCGATGGCATTTCCCTTGTTATCAGTTTTCCAATCATATCCAAACAACCCAAAAACAACAGTTACTTTTTCTGCATCAGCATCGCGTAAAAAATCTTCACTCATTTCAGAGATGTCATAACCATATGTTTCTTTACCTGAAAGAGGGAAATTAGGTCCTGGATTGCCTCTCGATTTATGGAAATCATATGCCATGACATAAAGCATATCTGCATCTTTCGCAATCGCTTTAACATCAAATGGTCTCAGCCGATAAAACGTATCGCCATAAATTGCTATTCCATATGATAAACCCGCAGCCTTAGTCTGATCATAAAACAAACTATTAAAGTCACGTATCTGTGCAATAAGCGAATCAAACGGAATAGCTGATAATTCTAAATCAAGCACTACACCATCAAAACCATACTCTTTGGCAGCTGCAAGTGTCTGTCTAATGAGTGTTTTTTGTTTTGCAGCACTTCGTAGTGTTGCCGTGTTTATATCTGCTTCAAGCATTCTCAAAACGAGTATCTTGTCTTTTCCTGGAGGGACAATAGATACAAACTTTTCAATACTGACATAACCATTCTCCTTTGTATTTAAACCGTCTTTAGTAGGCGTAACACCAAAATAGAGATATGCATCATAGTCTTCACTTGAAAAATCAGTATTGTTCATTGTCCAATAAGGGACAAAAAGAGAGGTAGTGTCACTTCCTGTTGCAGGAGCATGCTTAGTTTGAGGAACAGCACTTGGAGTAAGAGACGAAACGAAGGGCTGGGCGAGATCATGTTTTACCTTTGCTTTGATTCCATTGACCGCTAAGACTCCAAGACCTGTGATCAGCAGGATAAGGAGTAATACTCTCTTCATGTGCATATTATACCTTACTCGTGTATACTTACTTATAAGGCATATGAAACCCGAAACTAGGTCTCGTATTTTTTTATCAATCGCAGTAATAACAGCTGCCTTTCTTCTTTTCTCAGGCCCTCTCTTTATACAAAACATCCCCATTCTTTTAACGCAAATATTTGCGCTGTTGCTCATTGTTTGGGCAATATTATCAATTAAGCTCAATACTCACCATGAAACTCGAACCTTACCTGATGGATATTTTCTTGTCACCAAGGGACCTTATGAAATTATCAGACATCCCATATACGCAGCGGTTTTACTCTTCTTTTCAGGATATGTACAGGGAGCACCAACATTACTGCGCTATTTGGTTTTTACCGCGTTTTTTGTGGCTATTCTTATGAATATGCTTCTAGAGGAAAAAATGATGGAAAAACACAGTAAAGACTTTGCGATACATAAGAAGCGCACGCACAAGCTTATACCGTATCTTTATTGAGGATTTTGTAATATTCTTCCTTTTTCTGCTTATCAAACATTTCAACCAGTTTTTCTATATCGTGTTTTTGAGATTCATGCTGGTGCATAGCCTTCACTTTTTTCTCCCAAACAGGCTCTGCGTTTAAAGTTTTTGAAATATCATGCTTTTTAAACCCAGGTGGCGTATACACAAAAAATCCTTCAAAATATTCTCTGAAGAGCTTTCGCTCAGACTCATCAAAACCGTAATACCACAATTCACGAACGTTGGGTAATTTTTCAAAGACATATGTGGTCACCATTGATGTGACTGCGTGATCCATGTGCCCGGAAACACCATGTGGTTCAAAGGTTAGAAGAATTTCCGGATCAAATTTTTCAATAGACTCTTGCAGTTTTTCGGCAATTGGACCGTAGAGGTTATTACTGAGGTCTCCGTCCCCAAAATTAAGAAAGAAAACCTCCTTAACACCTAAGGCCGTGGCAGAAGCTTTCAGCTCGTCTTTTCTCAACTCCCCTAATTCTTTTGGCTTACTGCTACTATTGATACCAGCTTCACCATTGGTAATACAAACGAGATATACGTCACGTTTGGTTGCAAAAGTTGCTAACGCACCTCCGGCAAATACCTCATCATCTGGATGCGCAAAAACGCCCACAACTGGCCTCATGTAGTAATCATACTCCTTTTTCTCTTTTTTTCAATCCCTTAAGAATTAATTTTATAAAATATGGTACCTATAACACCCAACGTGTACGCAACAGCAAAATAAAACGTAACAGGAAGCAGTGAGAAGGGTTTTCTACCCCAGATAAGTATCCAGTGGGTAAGAAGCATTACTACTGCAAAAAAGTACAGATCAAAACCTATCTCTTCAAAAGCTAAGTTCGCGAAAATTCCAAAAGCGATAAAAAGCGCATTGACACAAATAAGCGCAAAATCGATACGCCGCATATCAGTTTTCCTCGGCATTGAAAATTCCATGAGGATAAGGGAAACATTAAGAAGGAGAAAGCCTATGTAATAAACATAATGGCTAAATATATCATCGTTATAGCTGATAATGTTACACAGACTAGACGTTGCTTCCCCCAGACAGAACCTGCTATTGAGATAATTTGTTACTTCATGAGTTCCAGAGCCGGCACCAAAAAAATAAACGCCCACAATAAAAAGTGCACTTAAAACTGTATAGGTAAGAGATTTACGAAACGCAGAGTCATAGACGACTTCCCTCTTTAAAAGAAAATATAAAACCACACTCAGTAGGGGAATAGGGATCATTGCGTTAAAATCCAACCAACGTAAAAATTCAAATGGTTGTAAATAATCTGCAGTAAAAGGAGTTAAACGATTAAGTGAAAGTAAAATAATTACCAATGAAAGCCCAGAAAAAATCCAATGTACTTTTTTCATTTATCTAACTATATACTCTAGAGGGTTTTTTTTGTCAACGAGGATATTGACAAGGATTATTCAACACGTCCGGTAAAGGTTGATTTGGCTACCATAGCCTCTACGATGTTCTTTGGAACTGCTTCGTAGTGACTTGGTTCCATGTAGTAACTTGCACGACCCTTGGTGAGAGATCTGAGCTGTGTTGCGTATCCTGAAAGTTCTGACAGTGGGACCAGAGCGAGAATGATGGTAGCGTTACCACGTTCTTCACTGCCGCTGATTTGTGCACGTTTGGATGAGATATCACCCATAACTTCTCCCATGTATTCACTTGGTGTAGTGATTTCAACTTTCATGATAGGTTCAAGTAGAGAAATGCCTGCTTTTTTGGTTGCTGCTTGAATAGCCTGACTTGCAGCAATTTTAAAGGCAATTTCACTTGAGTCAACGTCATGATATGAACCATCATAACAAGTCGTAGCAACGTCAATGAGCGGATAACCCAAAAGCACACCGTTTTCAAGTGTTTCTTTCACACCTTTTTCAATAGCTTTTATAAATTCTGCAGGAATCGCGCCACCTTTGATAGCATCGACAAATTCATAACCTTCACCTCGTGGTTTTGGTTCGACTCTAAGCCAGCAGTGACCATATTGACCACGTCCGCCTGACTGTTTGATGTATTTACCTTCAGCTTCAGCCATACGTTCAATTGTTTCTTTATATGCAACTTGCGGTGCACCAACATTTGCTTCAACATTGAATTCACGCTTCATACGATCAACCATGATTTCAAGTTGGAGTTCACCGATACCTGAAATAATAGTTTGACTAGTTTCATGATTAGTTTTGACTCTAAAGGTCGGATCTTCTTCTTGTAGTCTCTTCAGTGCGTATCCCAGTTTTTCCTGATCTGATTTTGTTTTTGGTTCAATCGCAAGTGAAATAACTGGTTCAGGGAAGGTAATCTGTTCAAGGACAATTGGTTTTGCTTCATCACAGAGGGTGTCACCAGTAATCGTATCTTTCAGACCAACAATAGCTACGATTTCACCAGCATATGCCTCTTTAATTTCTTCACGATCATTTGCATGCATCATTAAAAGACGTCCGACACGCTCTTTAACACCTTTGTTGGCATTATACACATAGGATCCTGCGATAATCTTCCCTGAATAGACACGGAAGTATGCAAGCTTTCCAACGTGTGGATCGTTTTGAATTTTAAATGCCAATCCTGAGAATGATTCCTCTGTAATAAGTTTTCGTGTTTCTTCGGCTTCAGTTTTTGGATTCAAGCCCTTAACATCATCCAAATCTTGAGGGGAGGGGAGATAGTCAACAATCGCATCGAGAAGTGGCTGCACTCCTTTGTTGCGAAGTGATGTGCCTGCATACATAGGAACGAGTTTGTATGCGATAACTGCAGCGCGAAGTGCTTTTCTCAATTCTTCAACTGTTGGTTCTTCTCCACTCAGATATTTTTCAAGAAGCGTGTCATCTGTTTCTGCAATTTTTTCAATCAATTTACTGCGGTATTCTTCTACCTGAGCTTTCATATCTTCAGGAACTTCATCTTTAACCTCGTATTTAGCACCAAGTTCATCTGAACCCCAGATAAATGATTGGCGTGTCAGCAAATCGACATTTCCTTCGTAGGTATTTTCAGCACCGATTGGAAGGACCATGATTGCTGGATTTGCACCGAGTCTGTCCTCGACACTTTTAACCGTCTGCAGAAAGTTCGCACCGAGTTTGTCCATTTTGTTAACAAAACAAATACGTGGAACTTTGTATTTATCTGCTTGGCGCCAAACAGTTTCAGACTGAGATTGCACACCTTCTTCAGCATCAAGCACAGTAACACCACCATCAAGCACACGGAGTGAACGTTCAACTTCAGCTGTAAAATCGACGTGTCCAGGAGTATCAATAATGTTAAATCTTGTGTCTAGACCTTCAAAAAGGCCTGTTCGAGGTGTCCAGAAAGCTGTTGTTGCCGCGGAAACGATGGTAATACCACGCTCTTTTTCTTGATCCATCCAGTCCATCTGCGTGTTGCCTTCATCAATATCGCCAATTTTGTAGGTTCGGCCAGTGTAAAAAAGAATACGCTCAGTTGTGGTGGTTTTGCCCGCGTCAATATGCGCAATAATACCGATATTTCGGATACGGTCGAGTGGATAGATTCGTGATTTTTTGTCGTCTGCCATAAGAAAAGAAAACATCCCTAGTTAGGTAGGGATTTAACAGAGTATAACACAAGACCTTTCAGAAGAAAAGTCTTTCATTTTTTCACGGCTAATTTTGCTTTGACTTTTCATCCTAAAAACCATAGACTAGAATTAAGCCGTGTTGTACCCAACGACGGCTTTATGGCTATGGCTAACGAAAAGAAGTCTATCAATCTACTACCCGGAAAAGAAGGCGGCCTCGTTACACAATTTCTTAACTGGTCTTTAACCGTTGGGCGTTTACTAATCATTCTTGTTGAAACGCTCGCTTTAGGAACATTTTTATATCGGTTTAACCTGGACATGAAAATTGTTGACCTGCATGACCAGATCAAAGCAGAAAGTTTTATTATTGAAAATTTTGCCAATCAGGAAGCTGAATTCCGAAATCTGCAATCACGGCTTGCGATGGCAAAAGTGTATGGAGAAACAAATCCTGCCGTGACTGTTTTTAAAGATATTGCTGAATTAGGACGAGGGAAAATTACATTTCGTAGCCTCTTTGTGACGCTTGATGCAATAAAAATTGAAGCGGTTGCACCCTCTGCGAGCGCGCTTTCGCAATTTACCGATGCACTCAAAAAACATCCGGAAGTCACTGATGTGAGTGTCGATAAAGTTGAAAACAAAGCAACAACTTCTACCGTTGTCGTTATTATCAGCGCCAAACTAAAGACTCCTCCAGCTATTTTGCAAACAGATGTAAGCCCAACACCCGGTGTCGTCACTGCGCCGTTACCGGCACAATAACAGTATGAAATTACCGTCAAATTATTTCGAAAATTTATCAAACAGCAAATATCGGCAATACCTAAAAATTTTGCCTGATATGCGTAAGGAAAACACGCGCCTTGCAATAACGCTCATTCTCACTTTTTTTGCACTTTCATTTTTCGGACTATTTGCAATCAATCCCACTTTAACCACAATTATTGAACTGCAAAAACAGCTTGATGATAGCGAGTTTACCCATCAAAAACTGACAGCAAAGATTACCAATCTTTCAAACCTGCAGCAAAAATATACGACCTTGCACTCTGAACTGCAAATTGTAGAGGAGGCGATTCCGAAAGAAGCAGCAGCAACCAAGCTCACAGGTCAAATTCACACGTTAGCTGCAGAATCAAATTTGAATGTAAGAAATTTACGTATTGCCGAGGTATCACTCACGAGCAGTACAGTCCCTGCAAGTCCGAACGGATTATCGTATGTTTTTAATTTAGAAGCATCAGGAACGTACGAGAATATGATTGCACTTGCTGAGAAATTAACATCCTTTAATAGAATCGTAACTGTTGAAGCAATTTCAATTAGTAGAGACACCCGAACAGAAGAGCTTGTATTAAACATTCGCGGCAGACAGTATTTCAAACCGTAACAGTATGAAAAAGAAACCATCAACAATCAAAGATATACTTTTCTTATCGATATCATCATTTATTGTCGTTGTGGCTTGGGTTGGTTTTAATATCTATCATTCTTACGTCACAACAACAATTACACCTGAGCTGCAAATACAAATTATACCTATTCAACCGGAATTTGATATGGCAACGATACAGACATTGAAAACACGAAGACAAGTACAACCGATCACAAATTTGTCGGGCAAAGCAGCTGCTGTGCCAACACCTACAATAGCAGCACAAAGCTTATCACCAAACGAAACAACGAATGAAACACAACCGGCGCCAACACAGTTGCCCAATCCTGAAATCGATATACCTATTACAGTACAAGGCGAATGAAAAATAATACGAACACTATTTGGGAAAAACACTTACCACCATTTTCTGGACTGGTACTTGTTATGGCACTCCTTTTAACTATTTCTTGGTTAACAAGCAATGTGGTTCTCTTTAGTACCAAGGCTGCCGCTGGGGCAGAACCAAAGAATATACAAGTCACAAACATCACCGATACATCATTTTCAATAACCTACCAGACGATTGATCCTGTGATTGGTTCAGTAGGGTATGGAACCAATAATACTCTTGGCAATATCGGACTCGATGACCGCGACCAAATAATGAATAAAGCTAATCAACATCGTATCCACCATATCACGATACGAAACCTCACCCCAGGTTCGAAGTATGTTTTTGAAATTTCTTCTGGAGGAACAACTTACAAAAACAATGAACAACTCTACGAAGTAACCACTGCGCCCACACTCAACGCTCAACTAACCTCGTTGCAGCCGGTAAAAGGGCAAGTGACAAGAGACGATGGGTCGATTCCAATTGAAGGCATTGCCATGATCTCGACACCAACTTCGCAAATTGTGACAGCATTACTCGGCCCTGACGGTAGTTATGAATTACCGGTGGATAAACTCCGCAGTAAAGATTTATCATCTTGGGAACCAATTACCCCTGAAACTAAGCTTTCTATCAAAGTTGTGGACACAAATCAGCAATCAGACGCTGTGGTTCTAGCCGGACAAGCAAACCCAGCACCGCTCATGGTTCTCTCTAAAAATTATGATTTTTCAATTGCAGTAGGTGAAACAGACGCAACAGAATCAGCAGAGCCTGTACTCGATCTTCCTATCCCAGTAGATACGCAGCAGGTAACATCACCCGTCATCAGCGTGCCCAAAGAAGATCAAACGTTTACTGATCCGCAACCTGTCTTTAGCGGTAAAGCCCTCCCTGAAAAAGAGGTAGTCATCACTATAGAATCAGAGACAACCATTGAAGCAACACTTCAGTCGGATGCTAATGGTAATTGGGAATTCCAACCAACACTACCAATCACTCCAGGGAAACATACCATTACTATTAAATCACCAGATACAGAAGGAATACTGCAGTCTATTTCACAATCGTTCACCGTCTATGCTGAAGGTAGTCAATTTATAGAACCATCAATATCTCCTCCAGTATTGCCAACCCCTGTTATGGCATCCCCGTCAGCGACAACAGCACCTTCGCCGACAGTGGCTCAGCCAACCCCCACGATAGTCATATCGAGCACACCGATACCAGCTGATCTTTCACCACAGCCGACAATCCCATCTGGCAATCCACCGGTTCCAAACTCTGGAAGTTCAACCTGGATTCTTGGTTTTGTCGGAATACTTATTACCGCTGGGGTAGGGACGTTATTATTTTTCTTCATATAAGTAAAATAAGCATCTTGACGGACGGTAAAAAATACTAGAAACTGTAAAATTATGAATATTGCAATTATTGGAGCCGGTTTTACCGGACTTTCTGCAGCTTATCAGCTCACAAAAAAAGGGCACAATGTAACAATTTTTGAAAAAGATGCTATGCCGGGTGGCCTGGCAATTGGGTATAAAGAAAAAGAATGGAACTGGAGTCTTGAAAAGCACTACCATCATTGGTTTACAAACGATGCTGATGTTTTAAATTTAGCCCGAGAAATCAATCATAACGTACTTATAAAACGCCCGAAAACATCATCTTATGTGGACGGCTCTATTTATAAATTTGACTCACCAGTTGACGTCCTGACATTTCCAAAACTGCCAGTTGTCGATAGACTCCGCATGGCTGCTGCAATAGGCGTGCTTCGTTACAATCCTTTCTGGAAGCCTCTTGAGAAACTTAACGCTGCTGAGGTTTTGCCAAAGGCAATGGGGGAGAGAGCGTACAATTTAATTTGGAAACCTCTCTTTCACAATAAATTCGGTGAGGCAGCTGCAGATATCTCTCTTGCATGGTTTTGGGCACGCATTACCAAAAGAACACCATCACTTGCATATCCTGAAGGTGGGTTCCTGGAGTTTGCAACTCATTTGGTAGGGGAGATAGAAAAACAAAACGGAGTCTTCCTTTTTAATACAGAACTTGTTGAAGTAAAAGAAAATAAAACACTTTCGGTAACATTTAGAACTAAAAATAAGCTAAAAACTCAAACTTTTGATAAAGTCATATTTACATTGCCATCAGTACTTTTTCTCAAAGCGGCTCCTCAATTACCAGAAAGTTATAAACAGAAGTTTAAAAATCGCAGGGGACTTGGTGCAACAAATTTAGTCCTCAGACTAAAAAAACCTTTTTTCAAAGATGGATCATATTGGCTAAGTGTTTGTGATCCCACGTCTCCAGTTATGGCAGTAGTAGAACATACAAATTTCATGGATAAAGCTCATTATAATAATGAAACATTGCTCTACTTAGGCAATTATATGCCAGCTGATTCAGAAAGATTTGCTATGGAAAAAAACGACGTTTTGAAACTCTATCATCCTTTCCTTATGAAGCTCAATCCTGAATATAAAAAGCATTTGATAGCCTCAGAATTATTCAAAGCACCATTTGCACAACCTATAATTCCTAGAAATTACTCCAAAATGATACCACCCATGGAGACCCCCCTTAAAAACGTGTTTCTAGCCAATATGGAACAGGTTTATCCGTGGGACCGGGGGACCAATTATGCAGTACAACTGGGGGAGACTGTTACAAAAAAAATATTGGGTGAATTGTGACAATTTTATAATCTTTTTGATTTTTTAGTAATTAATTATGTAATTAAATAAGCAAAATCTGTAAATTTCGAACTTTTGGAGCTGATGGCGTTTGTGGGTCAATTTACATGATCTAACTATATCAAAGTTATCCACATTTCCCGACTCTATCAAACTCTAATATGTGTATCTAACTATATCATTTATGCCTAATCGTATAACGCTTTTCGTATTTTTTTTGACTGTATTCGGAGCTTTTTTGCACTTCTATAACCTCAACTGGGGAGCACCGCTTTATTTCCACCCAGATGAACGAAATATAGCTTCAAGCGTATCGCAATTGCGTTTTCCTGAAGCAATGAACCCAAAATTCTTTGCCTATGGGTCTTTGCCAATCTATACGATCTATTATACAGGCCTATTAGCAGACTTCGTCGCTCCGTGCCAATTATTATGGGCTTCTTGTGAAAAGTCAGTTGTTGATTTTTCACAGGCTCTTCTTATAAGTCGTTTTTACTCTGCCCTCTTCTCTACTTTGCTGATTCCCCTGTTATTTTTTCTAGGCAAATCATTTAAAGATGAAAAAACTGGCATTATTGCAGCATTTTTAGCAACAACAAGTGTTGGATTTATTCAATTTGCGCATTTTGGAACTTTTGAAATGTGGTTAACTTTTTTCAGCGTGTTGCTGTTTTGGGCATGTGTGAAAACTGCTCAAAAAAAATCGTTTTGGTTTGTTATGCTTATTGGGTTGTTTTTTGGCATACTTATTGCCACCAAAATTTCATCACTTGTCCTTCTCCCATTACCACTTCTAGCCATCCTTATTCGGCACATTCCCCCTCACCGCAAAACAAAAATTAAAGCATGGATGCTGATGCACGGGCTTATCCATGCAACAAAAAATCTTATGCTTTTTACCGTTATTGCAATAACCGTTTATTTTGTCACCAACCCTTATGTGCAGCTTGACCAAAAAGCATACACAGATAGTATCAAGTATGAATCTGAACTTGCTCTTGGGAGCTTGCCAGTCTTTTACACAGGTGAATTTTTTGACACTATCCCCTTTCTATTTCAAATGCAAAATGTCTATCCATTTCTTATTAATCCTCTTATTTTTCTTTTTGCACTCCCCTCTTTCGTCTATATTCTCTATGCCGTAAAAAAATCTAAACGACTCCCCTTTTTATTCCTTATACTCTTTTTTAGCTTTCTACTTACCACACAAGCAGTTCTTTTTGTTAAATGGACAAGATATATGGTCCCTACTCTCCCCTTTCTCTATCTCATCATTGCAATAGCACTGACAACAGCTACCACTGTTCATCATTGGAAGCGTAACATTGTGACAGTTGGAGCTGCTACAGGCACAGTTGTCTGCTTCATTTTCGCTCTTTCTTATTTCATAACCGCCTTTGTGAGACCAGATACACGTATTGCGGCTGCAGCATATGCTGACAAAAAAATTAGTAAAGATGCATATATACTCAGCGAAGTATATGATATGGGAATTGTACCGTTTAACAGCCTCTTTCCCACCATTAAACTATATAATTTTTATGATCTTGAAACCAATACACCTGAATCAAATGAACAAACATTAAAAGACGAACTGATGAAAGCAGAGTATATAATTTTACCAAGTCAGCGAGTCATCAAATCTCGACTGCTTCAAAAAGAGAGGTTTCCAAAGGGCCATGCGTTTTACACGCAACTTTTCAATGGCAGCTTGGGTTTTCAAAAGATTTACGAAACACCATGCGATATATTTTGTCAGATAACATACCTTGGAAGTCCGTCTTTCAGATATGAACAAACAGCAAACGTCTTTGACCGTCCTACTGTCTACATTTTCAAAAAGAACTAAAGTACGATACAATTTGTAAATGCTGCCTGAACTATTTGCATATATCGGTGTTAGTATTATTTCATTATCCTACGTCGTTTATCTTGTTGACACAATAAAAGGTAAGGCCAAACCAAACAGGGTAACATTTTCGTTATGGGCGGCAGCACCACTTATTGCATTTTCAGCTCAAATAGATCAAGGTGTTGGCATCCATGCTTTTATGGCTTTTTCTGCAAGTCTTGGCCCACTGGTAATTCTTCTTGCATCATTTCTTCATAAGAACAAAGCTTGGGAACTTGGACTATTGGATTATTTTTGCGGCTTACTAGCAATTATCGGTCTAATTTTTTGGCAAATTACGCAAATTGGAAATATAGCAATTGTTTTTAGTATTGTCGCTGATGTATTTGCTGCTCTCCCAACACTGGTTAAAGCGTATAGAGCACCTCAAACGGAAAGTAAGAAATCTTATTTTTTGGCAACTATTGGTGGCATTCTGACTTTCTTAACGATCAACACGTGGGATTTTGCCACTTATGGATTTCCTTTATATTTAATATTGATAAATACAATAATATTCGGACTTCTGACTATTAGGGGTTCTCTGCGCTTTAATAAGAAATAACGCTATGTTTCAACACTCATCTACGGTACAATTGCTATTATGTTACCTGAGTCATTTGCAATCCTAGGAATTGCACTTATTTGGATTGCAACAATTATCTATCTTGTAGGGACTATTAAAGGTACAGTGAAACCTAATAGGGTTTCTTTTTTCATATGGGCAATAGCACCACTTATCGCTTTCGCAGCACAAATAAGTGAAGGTGTTGGAATACAAGCATTCCTTTCATTTTCCATTGGTGCAGGGCCATTATTAGTACTCGCAGCATCTTTCCTTCATAAAGGTAATGCATGGAAATTGACCTTTTTTGATTACTCTTGCGGAATAATTGCAATTGTGGGGCTTATTTTGTGGCAAATAACACAAGATGGTGTCCTTGCAATACTTTTGAGCCTTATTGCGGATGTCTTTGCTTCAATACCAACGGTAGTAAAAGCTTATAAAGCACCCCAAACAGAGAGCCCTGCAGCATATTTTATTACAGGAATAGGTGCCATCATCACCTTTTTAACTATTTCCAATTGGAACTTCGCAACATACGCCTTCCCCCTCTATATTGTTTTACTAAATGTACTCGTTTTCTCTATTTTGCGATTACGATCTCGTGCAAAAAGTTGATCCTCAACTTATTGTTCAGCACATACTCTCTACGCTACAATAAGTAATATATGATAACTGCCCTGCTTATTTTTACACTTCCGACAGTTCTCGCACATATCCTGCTTTCAAAAACTGATTTAAAACCAAAAAGTACTTTTCTAAAAGCCTCACTCGCCTGGATGGCTGGGACATTTGTCTTCACACTACTGACTTTTTTTCTGGCAGTTTTTTTTGCAGCGTTCACGACAAATGTACTCATTAAAGCAACCTATTCATCGTTACTTATAACCCAGTGTTTTCTACTCTTTTATTTGAAAGATACCCATCAAATACTCGTCTCAATTCAAAAAATCTTGCAGAATCCTACAAATAGACAAGTGAGAGCATTTTTAATGACAATTTTTTGTTTCTTATTTTCCTATGCGTTTTTTGCACATCATTTGATCATAGAAAATAATTATGTTTTAACCACACCTATTTATTGGGATTTTTCTTGGCAGCTTTCACTCATTCAAAATTTCATCTATGGAGATAATTTTCCACCTCAAAATGAAGCCTTCGCAGGACTTCCACATACATATCATTACTTTTGGATGGTACATGCAGCAATCTACGGAGCAGGTGGATTAGATCTCGCTCATTCGATAAATGCTGCGAGTATTTTAGGGTTTACGTTTATCCTTTTAGCACTGATCGGTTTGGGAGAAGAACTTTTTCGTTCTCGTCTGGCAGGATTCATTGCCGTTTTATTTGCAATCACCTCAAGTAGTTTGAGTTTTATTACGTTTCTTCAAAAAACTGCCACGCTATCACTTCCTGCACTTATTAACGCAATTTTTAACAACACACAGCATCCGTGGCATTTTTCATTATATGAATTTGGGGGAATCACGTATAACGGAACGATGTATAACTTATTTTATATTCTGGAAGAACGGCAAATGATAACGGGCATTCTATTTTTGTTACTCTCTTTTTGGATATTATTTGAACGTAAGCGTTTTTCGGAGAAAACACTGATCATAATCGGAGCAGTCATGGGCGGTTTCTTTTTATGGCATTTACAAATAACTCTTATGCTGCTGATGGCGATTGTCTTTTTACTTATCTTCTCAGGAGAACGTAAAAAGACGCTTTTTCTATTTGCGGGTTTTAGTATTGTATTTATCGGTCATTATCTCTATTTTAAACAGTTAACCCAATCAGTTTGGTTTATTGATCAAGTTGGACACTATCCTGCTTTTAATACCGGCTTTTCAGACCAAGAAAAAATACCTTTTTCATTTATGCATGCATTCAAATGGTACCTTTTCTCTTACGGATTAAAGTTGCTTTTAATCCCAGTTGGATTTTTTCTTTTATGGAGAAAAAATAAGCAACTTGCTTTGCTTTTTGGTGCGATTCTTATCCCAACATTTTTACTCGTGAACACAATTGAACTAAATCCTCCGTCTGTTTTTGAAAATCACAAATTCTTTAGACCAATGAATTTTATTGTCGATCTACTCGTTGCATGGGTTGTCTTCTTTTGGTTTTTTACAAAGAAAGTCAAAGTTATCAAAGCTGCTGGCTTTATCGTTCTTTTTCTTTTAACGTTTTCAGGTGTACTTGAACACATGACGTTTATTAATTCAAAACCAACACAAGCTGTTGCTTCATATACTTCACCTTTCATAACTGCAGTAAGAGAAAAGACACCACCAAAAGCTGTTTTTGTCAGTACGAAAAATATAGAACTTTATCTCGCTGGAAGAAAATTATTCTTAGCCTATACGCTTCGTGGACACGACGACTTAGTTCTGGACAAAAACCGTAGAACTGCGATAATACAGTCACTTTATAACGCGTCGTCTTTTGGCACGTTTTGCAGCATTACAAAATCTTACAATATTGACTATGTCGAATTCGGATCGAGCACAATTTCTCCGTTAAAAAATCAAGCTCGATCGGTTATTCATTTTGAGACAGCTGATGAAAAGAATGAACCGATTGTCTTTGTTGATGTGAAAAAAACGTGTCTTTAATTATTTATGAAACGATTTGTTACTACCAAACGCTTACTCATCTTGATCCTCATACTTGCTGCCATATTGAGATTTACTGGAATCAATTGGGATCAAGGCTACCATTTACATCCAGACGAACGAGCTATTGTGATGACCGTTGATAAACTCGTATATCCTACAAGTATTGCTGAATTTCTCTCACCTGAAAGCCCTTGGAATCCTAAATTTTTTGCCTATGGAAGCTTTCCCATGTATTTATTGCAATGGGCTGGAGATGTTATGGGACAATTTGATCCGCTATATTCTGAGTATGCCCTCATAAATATTGTCGGACGTTTTCTCTCAGCACTGTTTGATATGGGGACAATTCTTGTACTCTATTTCTTAGGACGCAAACTTTTTCGTGAACGAGTTGGGCTTGCAGCTGCATTTTTCTATGCACTTGGTGTGCTTCCTATCCAGCTTTCTCATTTTTATGCTGTTGACACTATTTTGACTTTTTTCGTGACACTATCTCTTTATGTATTACTTCACCTGTACGAAAAACCCACTGTACTGAAATCACTTCTTGTCGGGATAACATTTGGTTTTGCACTCGGAACTAAAGTGAGTGCGATTGTCTTGTGCTTTTCAATATTCGCAGCATTTTTTATAGATTTTATTCTAAGGTTTCTCAACAGCCCAAAAAAAATAACTTTGTATCGAAATCCATTAAAAATTAGTATAAAAAATCTTGTGAGCTACGGTCTAATCGTAGGACTTGCAACGCTCGCATCCTTTGCAATAGTTGAACCGTATGCTCTTATAGACAACAAAACCTTTTGGGAGCAAACACTTTATCAATCAATGATGACCAAAGACGCGTTTGTTTTTCCTTACACACTGCAATACGTAGGGAAAATTCCTTACTTTTACGAACTACAAAACATCTTTTTATTCGGACTAGGTCCACTACTAGCCTTGCTTTGCTTCTTAGGCACAGGTTACACAATTGTGTACGCTCTAAAAAAAGAACATGATACGCTTTTTGCAAAACTCATAATACTTTTCTCTTTTTTTCTAAGTTATTTCTGGGTAGTTGGTGGATTTGCGATTGGCTTTATGAGGTATATGTTGCCTGTCTATCCCCTGTTTTGTTTATTTGGAGCAGTAGTAAGTATTGAATTATTGAAATATATGCATAAAAAAATAAAACCTCTCTCACTCTTTTTTGTCCTTCAAACAGCGCTTGTGATACTTCTTTTAATTTGGCCTTTGAGTTTCGTACATACATATACAAGAAATAATCCGAGAACTGATGCGACGACGTGGATTAATCAGTATATTCCAGAAGGCAAAGCCATCGCTATTGAACATTGGGATGATGGATTACCGCTTATGGGGCAGGAAAAATATGTCATGATTACACTTGGGTTGTATGAACCGGATACGACATGGAAATGGGATTTGGTAAGAAGTCAACTCGCGCAAGCTGACTACATCATTATTGCATCCAACAGATTATATACACCACTACAAAAGTTAACCGATTGCGAGCATCTACCACCAACAAGATGTTATAAAGAAACAACTGATTATTACCAAAAACTTTTTTCAGGCGAACTTGGTTTTGTTAAAGTCGCTGAATTCACTAATTACCCAACAGTTCCGCTTCTAAACATACAAATAGATGACCAATCAGCTGATGAATCCTTTACTGTATATGATCATCCAAAAGTGATGATCTTTCAGAAAAAAGGCATAGTTTCACTATGAAAAAACATCATTCCCATCTTTTTTTTCTCATAATAATTCTCCTTATTGGGTTTGCACTACGAATATACGCGCTTGATAAAAACCCCACAGGTTTTTTCTGCGATGAAGCAGCGATTGGGTATAACGCCTATTCGATACTGACAACGGGCAAGGATGAGTATGGTACTCCTTTCCCAACATTTTTCAGATCGTTTGGTGAATTTAAAAGCCCAATTGCCATTTACGCAACGGTGCCATTTATTCTTTTCTTGGGGTTAAATGAATTCAGTGTAAGGTTGCAATCTGTGCTTTTTGGGATGGTTACTATTGTCATGGTGTACCTAATAACAAAAGACCTGTTTACAAAAAAAATTGCACTTACAAGTGCGGCAATCGCAACAACCATGCCGTGGCTTATTCATTACAACAGAACAGGTTTTGAGATGAATAGTTATCTGGCATTTTTTACGGCGACGATCTGGCTTCTTATAAAAGCTGTCAAACAAAAAGTGTATATCATCCCAGCATTTCTTGTAGCATCGCTCAGTTTATATACCTATTATTCAGCAAAACTTATCATACCGCTTTTTGTGTTGGGATTATTATTTATCTACCGTAAAAAAATACTCTCACATAAAAAAGAACTCAGTATAGCAGCGCTTGTATTTGTTGTTATGAGTGTTCCCTTTATCTTTAGCTTTCTCAATGGAGAAGGCACTGCACGGTTTAATGAAATATCTGTGTTCAGCGCAAAATTAAATCTCAGCGATACCTTATTACGAATACTTTCGAATTATATTTCGCAACTATCCCCCGCGCTTTTTCTGCACGGCGAACAAACATTTATAACTCGTCATTTTACGAATGGACTGACACCATTTCTCGCTATAACAATTCCCTTCTTTTATATTGGGATTGGTTATGTCATACATATATGGAAAAAAACTCACGGGCAAATTCTTCTCCTTTGGCTCATGTTATACCCTGTCGGCGCAGCAGTGGCTGCTGAAGGGCCGTTTACCGGCAGAACCATTATTGGAGCACCGCTTAGTGCAATCCTAATTGCACTTGGTATCAGTGTTGTTGTTAGATTTATGAGAATGTCTTTGCCACAGTATATATCAGTCGGTATTATTGGAATACTTATATTAGTAAACACATTAATTTTTAGTAACTTTTATTTTTTGAAATATCCTCACTATTCTGCAGACTTTTGGGGATGGCAATATGGACCACGGGAGATTGTTCCTTATTTTGAAAATCAAAAAAATAATTATGATGAATTGTATTTGATTGGGGAATTTAATGCGCCATATATTTTCTTCAAATTTTACGCACCAAACGGGTGTGAGAAATGTCTCGTTGCTGCACCTCATGAAGTCTTTAATCCTTTAAAGCGGCAACTTTTTACGGTAACTCCTCATTATTTACTGGAGCATCCAGATATTCATTTCAACACAAAAAAAATCATTTATTACCCGAACGATAAACCTGCATTTTTTATTGGTGAAGTTCTTCCGTAATCATTTAAAATAAGTTCTTTATAATTCCCAACGCACCTTGTTTCCAGGGGACTCTATGGCTAACACCACTTTGGTTTTCAAAATATTTGAGGTTATCCAAATACCACTTATAATTACGTAACAGTGCATCCTTGTTTGAATATTTTGGCTTAAAACCCAATTTTTTTTCTGCTTTTTCAATTGATACAAATGAATCTTTTGATGCTGTTTCATATACCCATTTGTAAAGCGGTGAGACATGGAGTGATTCAAGTACTCGTAGTCCCCAGATGACAGGCTCTGCAGGAAAACCAATAATTTTTTTACCAAATCCTGCCTTATCGAGAACTGCTTGATAATCCTCTTTCATCGTCGTATATTCCTTAGCACCGATATTAAACGTATCGTTAACAAGTTTTTTATCCTTCACAGAACATAGATATATTGCATCACAAAGATCCTCAACATCAAGTAACTGATATCTATTATTGCCGCTTCCAATCATCGGGAAATTATGACCAGACTTTGCCCAATCATAAAAAAGCGCAAATACACCAAGTCTTTCTGGCCCTACAAACGATTTTGGCCGTATAATACTCACGCACATACCTTTTTTTCGATATTCCTCACCTATTTTTTCTGTTTTCACTTTTGAAATACCATATGGTCCAACTCCAATTAACTTATCATGCTCATAAAGTGGATGATGGTCTGGAATTCCATACACAGCAGTTGAGGATATATGAATAAAGCGATCAACTTTTTCTTTATATGCAGCTTCTAACACATTTTTTGAACCGTCAATATCTGTTGAAAAAATATCTTCTTTCTTATAAAGAGGTAGAGCTGCTGCACAGTGCACAACAATATCAACACCATTCATTGCTTTTACAACAGCTTTTTTATCTCGAATATCACCGAGAATCGCAGTAATCTTTTCTTTCTCTGGATAATCAAATGGGACAATATCATAAGAAACAACTTTCTCACCTTTATTGAGAAGATATCTGATGAGATTAATTCCTAAAAACCCTGATCCACCCGTAACAAGAAACCGTCGCGCTTTCATAAAAGTGGTATTATTGTAGCATAGAATAACTCATATCTATATAAAAAGGAAATCTTATGACTTTACGATTTAGCCCCTACAATAAGCTTGCCAACAGACAAACCCGCATAGTACAATAGACATCATAAATCATGAACATTGGCTTTGATCTAGATAAAGTATTTATCGACTATCCACCACTTTTACCTTCAGTTTTGTTTGATAAATTTTATAAAAAGAAAGATAATGGCGTACTCATCTACCGTATCCCATCGTACCCTGAACAACTTCTCAGAAAAGCGCTCCATTACCCTCTTCTCAGACCACCTATCAAATCAAACTTGGAATTTCTTCGCAGTATTCCAAAAGATAAAAATAAACTTTACCTTATATCAAGCCGTTATAAATTCCTAGAAGGCATCACCAATAAACTTATTAAACGCTATAACCTCGATGAAACCTTTGATGGATTATACTTTAATTATGAAAATAAGCAGCCACATATTTTCAAAAACGAAATCATTAAAGGTCTCAATTTGGATTTATATATCGATGATGACTTATCTCTTGTCAATTATGCCGCAAAGCACAATAGAAATACGAAATTTCTCTGGCTCAATCATCGCAATGAGGATAAACCTCGCGAAAAGAATGTCTATTCTATCAATCAACTTGACGAAATTTTCAAATAATATTTAACTAATACTATGCTTCCAACAGATATTTACGCAGTTTTACAATGGTGGGGGGTCTTCCTGCTTTTAGGAATAGGCTTCTTACCACTTACTATTTTGCTTTTTGATAAGTACTTTGATAAAGGTTATATTTTTTCTAAAATTTTAGGTGTAACAATTACTACATATTTTATCTTTGTGTTAGGCACAATTCGAATAGTACCATTTTCTCCTCTCAGTTCTTATATCGTGTTTGCACTAGCAGCCGGAATTAGCTTTTTTCTAATCCGTGACAAATGGAAAATTCGTTTCGCCCTTCAAAAATTCTGGCCGATTTTTCTCTTCGAAGAGTTATTCTTTCTCCTTGCACTCTTTTTCTGGGCGTACATACATTCATTCGCGCCTGATATTCATGGACTTGAAAAATATATGGATTATGGATTTATAAATTCCGCGATCCGTGGAGATTATTTCCCTCCTACTGATATGTGGTTTCCTCCGTTTACTATTAATTATTACTATTTCGGTCATATTATGACGGCTGTGCTTACGAAACTCTCATTTGTTCCTTCCAATATTTCTTTTAATCTTATGCTCTCAACCATATTTGCACTCTGTCTCACACAAACATTTTCAATCGGGGCCGCACTCTATACATTTGCTGTAAAAGATGAGCACCTTTCAAAAGTGAAGCAGTTCACATCTGGCTTCTTAACTGCCGCACTTGCAACTTTTGCCGGGAATCTTCATATTCTTTATTCATTCTTCACGCCTTACAAAAATGACGCACCAAAACCGCTGTGGGAACTTGTGTTTTCACCGCAAACATTCCCGAATGCCTATTGGTATCCAAATGCTACACGTTATATTTACAATACCATTCACGAATTTCCTATTTATTCCTGGGTAGTTGCAGATCTTCATGGACATGTTTTAGATATCCCTCTTGTCTTATTCATCATTGGTCTTTTACTTGCAATCTTTATGTCTCATGATCCTGATGAAAAAGTTGATGAAAATACTTCAAAGAATAAACCGTCACAATTCATGCAGTCATTCCTCGTACATCCAATGATACTCATTCTGATTGGTTTTTTCCTTTCAACAATGTATATGACCAATGCATGGGATGGGGCAATTTATCTCCTCCTCACGAGCTTTGTCATTCTTTTCCTTTATTGGCAGCAGTTACCCAAATACAAAAATGAAAACGCAGCTATTGATGACGGTATGGTTATTAAGAATCTTAAAGCCTCAAAAAAAGCGTCTGGAACAATTCATACTCGATGGCTTATGCCATGGCTAAGAGATATGCTTTTAGCAATCGGTACAGTTACTGCTGCTTTTAGCTTATTTACTGTGCCATATAATTTGTTTTTCAAACCATTTGTTTCTGGAATTGGAATCCTTTGTGCTCCTGATTTTCTTACCAAGATTGGGAAAATCGGACCTTTTATGTTTGAAGCGAACCACTGCCAACATTCTGAATGGTGGCAACTTTTGATGCTGTACGGATTCTTCTACTTTTTTGTTCTGCTTTTTACAATTTTCGTAACTAGATCTAAAAAACTATTTCACGTAGATTTATTTATTTTGATACTTATCCTTCTGGGTACACTACTTATTATTATTCCTGAATTTATTTATGTTAAGGACATTTACCCAGCCCATTATCGGGCGAATACTATGTTTAAACTCGTTTTTCAATCATTTATTATGCTAAGTATTGCTTGCGGTTATATTATTTTTAGACTTATGAAACCAGCAGTTGCACATCGTGGATGGATTACCCCTTTTAGCGCTGTCTTGTTCCCTGTCATTTCAATTTCACTAATCGGACTTGTTCTGACATACCCATATCTTGCAATTTCTTCATATTACGGAGAACTAAAAACCTACAAAGGTCTTGATGGAACTGTATACATAAAAACTCAATATCCAGCAGACTACGAAGCAATTATGTGGCTTAACAAAAACGTGAAAGGCCAACCAGTAATACTCGAAGCCCAGGGTGATTCATATACAGATTATGCGCGGGTTTCTGCAAATACTGGACTTCCCACAGTGCTTGGCTGGACAGTCCATGAATGGTTATGGAGAGGAAGTTATGACATTCCTGCAGCTAGAATTAATGATATTAAAAATCTCTACGAGTCAAATGACGAGAAGCAAACGCTTGATCTGATAAGTAAATACAAAATCAAATATGTTTTCATCGGTGCTATGGAATACCAAAAACATCCATCACTAAACGAAGGTAAATTTGTGAAACTAGGAACTGTGGTATTTCAGAAGGATAATACAAAGATCTACGAACTAAAATAAATTATCTGAATTATCTTCCTTGAATGGTTTTTGTTATACGAGGAGTTGGAATCATTGTCGGTGTAATAATACCAGCTTGACCCACTGAACAGCTACTTCCCTCTATCATACAGGCAACGTACTCCTGAAGTTCTGAAAATTCACCGTTACCAATACGTGGAGAAAGTACCCATTGATTGCCATATTCACTTCTGATTGGAGGATTTTCTAATAATCCGTATCTGTCTTCACTACTATCGCCTGTATCAACAATTGCACTTGTCACTTTTGCACCTTTCATTTTTTGCGCAAGTTTTACAAAGTCATCATACTCATTCTCCTTAATATCTGTTTCAATACTTCCTTCCAGTGTTTGGACTATGCTGACAACCTTTACTGGATTGAGAAGTGTTTCAGCTGAAAGAACTTTATCTTTAAATGCGGTTATCACTTTTTCTTGTCGTTTTGATCTTGCAAAATCAGAGCCTTCTTTCCCTGTCCCATGACGAGATCTGACATATTTAAGAGCAGTTTCACCCTCCATAGTTAAGGAACCTTCTTCAAAATGGAGATGTTCATATCTGCAGGGGAAAGAATCAACAACTGAAGCACTTCCTGACGCAATCTCTGCCGAAAGACTAGCAATTCTGTCTTCAGTTAAACCACACGGATCAGCTTCTTTACCACTCAGTGGATATTCATAATCATCGAACGTATTTTCAACATCAATTTTTAATCCGCCAATCATATCAACCATCTTTTCAAAACCTCTGAAATCAATTTTTACCGCATAATCAATTTGTTGATTCAACGTTTTTGCAATAAGTGCTTTGGTGACGGATAGTCCTTTCCCCTGTTCTTTCTCTTCTGCGAAAGTATAAACCGTATTTATTTTCGCTCCTAAGTCAGGTACCCATAAATCCCTCGGCAATGACACTAGTGTCACTTTTTTTGTTTCTGGATCTATGCTTGCAAATATGATTGTATCTGTCAGGTTTGGTCCGTCATGGTTTCCCCCACCGACTCCAAGAATTAAGATATTAACTCGTTTCTCTTTCGTTTCTTTGAGCTCTATGACGTCTTTTTCAAAAGTTAGTTCCCATAGAGCTGGGAAATACTTTGCAGTACTTGCGATAATAATACCTGCAATTACGACAAAAAAAACGAGAAATGCTAAGAAGACTCGTTTTCTAATACGTCTCGTTCGTCGTCGGGAAATTTTACGATCCATAGTTATTCTCTTTCTGTTTACCATTTATATATGACCTATCACATACAGTCAAATAAACGGAAAATAATAAATAGCTAAAGGGAAATTTTCACTAGAAACTTTTGATAATTTGTAATAATTTTGCAGCATCTAAGCTTGCTTGTCCAATCAATCCACCACTGATATGCTCAAGCCTGAAGAATGTATGGGCATTGTCTGGATTAAGACTTCCACCATATAATATGGTCACTTTTTTACCAATTTTCTCGATTATTGATAACGCATTTTTATCTGCTATTTCAGGTATTTCAGCATGGAAGGCACCACCACCACTGATTGCACTCGGCGGTTCATAGACAAAAATAATCTTGTCAGATTTTTCGATTAAGATAGTATCCTCTTTAAGATAATAGTCAAGTTGGGTCATATCACTGATGCATAGAATTGGCGTGATATTGTTTTCAAGTAATTGTTTTACTTTTGCCAGGACATCTTCGTCAGTTTCATGAAAAAATTTACGTCTTTCCGAATGACCCACAATTGCGTGTGTAGCAAAATCCGCGGCTTGTTTTGCAAAAACAGCGCCAGTCTTTGAACCTTCTTCAAATGGAGAAATGTCTTGAGTACCTACACGGAAGGGTAGGTTATATTGCGTTATAAATGCATTAATTACCCCCAAATGGAGAAAGGAAGGACAGATAATAATCTCCTTTTCGCTAGCTTGAGGAAGATATCCTTTATTCTGTCCAAAAAAATCCAGCCATCGTCGAACTTCAGGTGTTGTTTTATATGATTTCCAATTAGCTACAATAAAAAGTTTTTTCATATGGTAGAATAAATAGTACTTCTTAACCTTTAAAATATTATACCCTATGAATCATATACTGCTCAAGGATTTAAATCCAGAACAAAAAAAAGCTGTGCTCAATACAGAAGGTCCGACAATTATTCTTGCAGGTGCAGGCTCAGGAAAAACTCGCGTACTCACGTTTAAAGTCATTTATTTAATAACCGAAAAGAATGTCGAGCCAGAATCCATTTTGCAGGTTACATTCACCAACAAAGCTGCAAATGAGATGAAAGAGCGAATACAAAAGAATCTTGCTGAATATGATCTTTCCAAGCATACAGGCACACCATGGGTAGCAACATTTCACTCTCTCTGTGCCAAGATAATGAGAGTTGAAGGGAAATACCTTGGTTATTCTCAAAAATTTCTTATTTTCGACTCCCAAGACCAACTTGACGCTATAAAGGAAGCAATGAGTCAGCTCCAGATTTCTACAAAAGATTTTAAGCCTTATTCTGTTCTTTCAACTATTTCACAGGCAAAAAACGAACTTTTATCTCATGAGGATTATTTTAAGTTTGCCAGGGGTTATTTCCAAGAAACTGTTGCCAAAATCTACCCTGTTTACCAAAAAATACTTAAAGCTAATGACGCACTAGATTTTGACGATCTTATCCTCCAAACAATTCGACTTTTTATGGAAAATCCTCAAGTTCTTGAGAAATATCAAAACCGATTTCGCTACGTTCTTGTTGATGAATATCAAGACACCAATAGAGCGCAGTATCGTCTAACTAAACTCCTTTCAGATAAGTGGAAGAATATTTGTGTGGTCGGAGATTTTTCTCAAAGTATTTATTCCTGGCGTGGTGCTGACTACAGAAATCTTATGAAATTTAAAGATGATTATCCACAAACACAAACCTTTTCATTGTCTCAAAATTATCGTTCAACTCAAAAAATACTCGATGCAGCATCGACCGTTATCGCAAGAAATACTTCACATCCTGTTTTAAAGTTATGGACTGAAAATCCGGACGGCGAAGAAATAGAAGTTTATGAAGCTATGAATGAACAGGATGAAGCAGATTTCATATTGCGAACCGTCGCCAATCTGGGACTCAAGAACTTGAGAAAAGTAGCAGTCTTATACCGCACCAATGCACAATCGCGTGTTATCGAAGAAGCACTCCTCCATCACGGAGTTCCATACCTCCTTATAGGAGGTGTACGTTTTTATGACCGTAAAGAAATAAAAGATATTCTCTCCTATTTACGTGTTATCCATAATGAAAAAGATATGCTTGCATATAAACGTATCGAAAAACTCGGTAAAGGTCGGTTGCAGCATTTCCTTCTCTTTAGAGAGACACTTGCTGTTCCATTGCCAAAAGAAATGGAAGGTGAAACTGTTGCTGATCAAATGAACACAATAGATATACTGGACGGTGTCATTCGTTCAACAAAATACCTTGATTTATACGATGAAAAAATTGAAGAAGATCGTGCACGACTTGAGAATATAAAAGAACTACGATCTGTTGCTATCGCTTTTCCAAATCTCACTGAATTTCTGGAAAATGTTGCATTAGTCGAGCAAGAATATCATCATGACCCACAAGAGAATAATGATAAGAAAAATGCGATAACACTGATGACACTACATGCAGCAAAGGGGCTCGAGTTCCCTATTGTCTTTATGATTGGCATGGAAGAAGGATTATTCCCTCACAGCAGAAGCCTAATGGATAAGCAGGAATTGGAAGAAGAAAGGCGCCTTTGCTATGTGGGTATGACCCGAGCAAAAGAAAAACTTTTTATTACGTATGCCAGACGTCGATTATTCTTTGGACAAAGACTTACTAATACTGTCTCTCGTTTTGTTCTTGAGATACCAGAACATGTAATCTCTCAAAATTTTGAAAAGATAAAAAAATCTCAAGAATTCAAAGAGAATGAAGATCTCTTCTAGAGTTAGAATATGTTATTCATTTTCGATAGCGTAATGAGATATAACTTCTGTATGCTCCGTAATTCGTTTTACAAAAATTAATTCATGTTCATCAAGATATACTAATGCGTACCTCTTGTCATTTTGCAACATTTCAATAACGTTCTTTTCTACTCCGCCATATTTCCAGTCTGAAATAATGATCGTATTAAAATCATACACCTTCATTTGTTTTGCAAACATTTGAGGATTTCTTCTCATCGGAAGATAGATATCTTCAAAAAATGCTTTTGGATACGCCTCAGGTCTTCCATCAACAAATATTTTTTCTTTGGGATAAAATCTGTAAGCATAATAACTGCCCGTATTGAAATTATTAAACATGGGACCTTGTAACTTGTTTTTGAGAAAAAAATCAGCGCTTCCTTTTGCATTTTCAATAACACCGAATCCAAAAGGACGTGTTGTCGAAATAGTAAAAAGATAGAATATTAAAAAAATGATGAGCATAGAGAGAGAAAATAGTTTGAGTGATTTTACAAACGTTTTTGAATAAATATTTGAGAAGATCTTACCCACTAAAGGTATGTATCTGGAAAATAAAGCAGTTAATGGCACATACACTGCATATGCATAAAGAGGAATATTTCGAACAGCAGTAAACGCCAAAATTGAAAAAACGATAACCAGTAGCCAATCACTCGAAGAAGTCTTTTTTCTGTTTAAGAAAAGGGCCATGAATACTGCGATGATGATTAGCACGCTATACGCAAGTTGAAAGATATGATTTTGATTAGTGATGAGAAAAATACTTTGATTCTCAAGAATGGGCATTCCATAATTTTGCAAAACGAAAAAAGGGAAAAGTGAACCATGTATACCATTCGGATTAAAGAGAGTACTTAATACAGTAATAAGAAAAACAAAAGTTAATACCTTTGTTTTATAATTTAAATGAAATTTTTGTCTAACAAGTAAATCAAAAAGAAAGATTATGATAAGAATTATTCCTATCACAAAATAGATATGCATATTAACCCAAAGTATTTGCAACGGAATAAGAAGATAAATCCATTTCGTATATTTAGATCTATAAGTAAAAAGAATCAGGAGAAAAATTGCTTCAAAGAAAAAACTGAAAACTTCAGGACGTATTTCACTCCTTCTCAAAATAACAGGCAGTAAGACAACACCCGTTAATAAACTATATGATAAAGCATAATGTTTACTCGCGAAAGTAAAAAGTAAGGAAAAGGAAACAACAGTTAGCATAGTTGTGAAAAATAGTAACATCACAAATCCTCCCCTGCTTACTACTTGGTAAAAAACAACCTCGGAAAGCCAATGAGAATTAATAAACGGGTAGTCATGATAGGTATAAGAAAGAAGATTAATTGTTGGAACATTTCCTGTCTGACTAATGATTTCTCCGAGGAGCAAATGCCTACCTAAATCTTCATTAATTGATTTTATAGGATGAAAAACCCCCACGAAAAGTAGTAAAAAAAGTACAATGCAGCAGAGAGAAAGTAATATTTTTTGCATTTAAAATCCTGCAAATAAAATACATGTTAAACCAATAAAGGCAATGCTAGCTGCAATTATTTTTGATTTCAGATAATCGCGTTCGTTTAGAAAAAGTACACCACAAATAACCGTCAAAACAACGATCAAACTAGCTATGTAATTTGAAAGCGCAACAGGCCCATAAATAATCGCCGCTGAAAAACCAAATGCAGATAATGCACGAAAACCCATCAGAAAAATATTTGAGGGTTTTGTAAAAAGCGTCGAGGATACTTTTGTCTTTCGGATTATGACGATTACCCACATAATAACAGCACACGCAATAGATTCAGGTAAAAAATATTCAAAAAATCCAACACTCTGATTTAAAAGTTTTTCTGTTACGTTAAGAAAACTCAACGTCAATGCAGCTCCAAAACCGTATAGCAAACCGATTTTTGTGACAGTAAATTTTTCTTTTTGTCTAACAATAAAAACAGAACCAAAAATGAGCAAACCGCCAATAATTTGTAAAGGCGTTAATTTTTCGGCCAACAGTAATGTTCCGATAATAGAAATGAGAATAATTCGAGTATTATAAACGACGGAATAGACACTTGCTTCAAGATACTGCAATGCTTTAACATTTAACACTTGCAAAAGAATCGTTAAAGTCATCGTACTGATAAACAAAAAAATATCAAAATCATTAAAACCTGAAAAATTGAATGGTTTAAAAAGAGTTATGATTAAAGCTGGAATGGCAATCCCTGTTTGAAGGATAGTGGCGAGTAACCATTTATCAGTTTTTGCGAGGACTGACTTTCTAAGAAGCAAATTGTAGCCAACATTTCCTACCAAATGAAGTGAGAGTAAAGACAACCACATTGTTTCATTATACACGAGTTACTTACTTATCTTGCGATAAACAATTGCTATTTCGTCTTTATATATAATTTCCCAGCCACCTTTCATGAGTTGTACTGAGACTGCTGGATATAATTTCGCTCCGTTTGAAACATGTGAATCTCCAAAGCCCGGCGGCAGAATCAAAGTATTTATATGATATTTTGTCGTGAATTTTGCTATGCTCTCTTTCCTACTAGCAATACGAAGATATTCTTGAAACGCATTAACACTTTCTCCAATTTGTGTATTTTGTTGTTTCCAATGAGTCATTTGTCCATCGATGAAGATTTTTTTATCCGGTAAAGCCCATAAAATATATCCACCCCAATTAAAGTCGGTAAAAATATTCCCTCGAATATTTTGGCTGTCTAAATAACGTACTGCATTTTCAGGATATGGTTTTGCATAAAACAAGAATATTCCGTGAAGAAAGATAACGAGACAAATAATACTAAGAAAACGTCTGCTTGAAAGAAATAGTTTTTTCTCTGTCTTTGGTTCAGCTAGATAATAGTTGTAACCTTTTATGAGAATTGGAAAAGCAAAAATTGCGAAATAGGGTATATCGATAATCGCGCCCATTGCAATGCTAAAAAGCACAATAAAACCTATTTTCTCAAATAAAGTGTATCGATTAGCTAATTTATAAAGGAAAAACGTTGATAAAAAGAAAATAATCCAGAGTGGAATATAAGGAACAAAGATTCCAGGGAACCAATCTAGAAGTAAAAAATGTTTCTCAGTCCAAAATATAATTTGAAAGGTCTCTTCCCACAATTTCAGACCATAAGGATTAATCAATGTTACGAGAAAGGTAATGCAACCAGCTGCTATATCATGTAAGTAATTTTTCTTACGTGTATAGACAGCAATAATACTATGGAGTGCAACTATACCTAGACCTAAAATGAAACTCCCATGCATATTGGCCCAAAACAAAAAGATAATCGGCAGTAGGATATATTTCTGTTTCTTTTCTTTTTTTAGTACTAAGAGGAACAATGCAAATAGTAACCAGGTAAAAACCTGTGCTCTAATACCTATTACAAATAACAATGTCGAGCCACATAACAATAGTGGTATAACAATGTGATTTTGTTTTGATTTTGGAAGAAGCAACCAAAGACTAGCAATTGCAAACGCAGCGACAAGAAATGCTAGTCCTGGAATACCTACTACTTTATAAAGACTTGCGAGTATAACATCTGTTAACCAAGCATAAAAAATGATTGGATAACTAGGCATGCTATAAGAAAAAGGGTCTGTCTGTGGAAATCCATATGATAATATATAACTACCAGTTGCAAGATGCCAACCTAAATCAGGATCAAGTGCAAGGCTTTTAAAAAAGAACAGAGAGAGAAAGAGTAGAAATAGAACCACCATTAAACGAGTATGCATCTATAAATAATTATACACGAGAGCAGTAATACTTTTTAATGTAGTGTTCTGAGTAGCATAGTTCTCAATTGGCTATTCTCTTTAATAATGATTTCGTTTTCCTTTGTATTCTTAACAAAAATCATAACATTTCCATCCCAATAAACCGGTGCCCAATGAGAATCATCTATTATATTTGCTAGAAATGTCCTTGAAAATTGTGGATATTCTATCGGACTAAAAAATATCACATTGATGTTATACTTTTCGGCCTGCTCATTAAAATAATTTTTATCTTGCAGCATTTTGAAATATTCGTCAAAAATAATTGAGGGATACGCTTCCGGTCTACTATCAATAAATACTTTTTGATTTGGATAAAGACGATAAACTAAATAATTTCCGACTGATGGATTGTTAAAAATATTTCCCTGTAGATTATTTTTCGAAAAGAAATTAACCGCTCTTTCTTGAGACATTTGAAAACCAAAATGTAATTGTTCATACATGATGATTTGTTTTATCTGCGTAACAAAAAGGATGATAAAACTTATCAACAATACGCCATTGAGAACTATGGCGAATTTTTTTTTCGCAGACTTTGTCACATGCTTTTCAAGATAAATATATTCTTTTATAACGAACGGTAAGCCAAGGAGTGAAAAAAGGGCCATACAACGAATTAATAGTTGCCCCAGTAAAATTCCGACTGTTGTATTCACTTTTACTGCTATCATTTTTTTTCTTGGATATAAAAGTACTCCTGCCAATGCAAAACAACTAATCACTTCAAAAATAAGAATCGTTATAAATTGTGGTGACAAAGGAGTATAAAAAGTAAGTAGTCTTGCAGCCGGGTAATTCTCAATTATTGGCGCCCCGTAATTATTAAAGATATGCAGCGGATAGAACGCTCCTGCAACAAAAGCTGGATTAATAAATGGCGCACATAACATAACAAGAGAAAGCGGAATAAATGCCTTATTAAATTTTTTGTTTGTGATTATATCTTCAACCAAGAAAGATGCAAACAGCAAGAATGCCAGAAAAAAATAAATATGCATATTAACCCAAAGCACAGTTATAAACGGCAAAAGCCATAAAAATATCATTTTATGCCTTCTTTTATAGAGTTCGAAAATGAGCAGGAAAAGCGCAATAAAAAGATAACTAAAGAGTTCAGGTCTAACGGTAAATCTTGTTGCAAAAATCGCAACTGTAAGTAGACTAAATAAA
Organism: Candidatus Levyibacteriota bacterium; assembly: GCA_052034235.1. Taxonomy (GTDB): domain Bacteria; phylum Patescibacteriota; class Microgenomatia; order Levybacterales; family UBA12049; genus JBPOIT01. The sequence goes on along the minus strand of JBPOIT010000009.1, from coordinate 147,630 downwards.
ACGGAGGTAAGAAACGCTTCTTTCTTTACAGAAAACATATAAACTATCCCAAAGGTAATAACTATAATTCCTGCCTTCAAATAAAGTAAACTTGTAATCCCAAAGAGAGATGCAAATTGGAAAAAAATCACTTCACTTAGCCATGAATGTGTTACCGTTTTATATTCCGGGTGTGTAAACGAAAATAAATTTTGATCAGGAACACAACCACACTCACTAATAATCTGGCCCATTTTAATATGCCTCCCCAAATCCACATCGAAACTCGGATCAACTTTTAAAAGCAGAAAAAGAAGATATATAAAAGGAATAAGAAGCAGAAAGATTTTTTTTGGAGTCATGAAGCCACCCGCAATCTATTATACCAATAAAAAAGCTGCATTACTGCGGCTTAATTATGTGGACAAATCTGAAATATATTGGAAAGGATGTATATGGTATTTTTTCCGATGCTCGTGAACAACCATATACGATCAGTGTTACGGTGCCGATTGGCATTCCGATATACATACGCTATATTCGTCTGCTAAACTCAATTCACATGGGATTAATACGTTTTTTGCTTGCAGTGGCTGTAATAGTTGGACATACATTGCCAATTTTTGGTGTTAAATTAGTAGGAGGTATGACTGCTGTCGAATCATTTTTTATCCTTTCTGGGTTTTATATGTCTCTAGTCTTGCATGAAAAATATAATAAAGGCCAGAAGACCTATATACACTTTCTGAAAAACAGATTCTTGCGATTGTATCCGATGTACTGGACAGTACTTCTGATGGTATTTATAACCTCATTATTTTGGCATTTTGCACATTTAGATAATCATTTCATTGCCTATATTACATATATACCTTATATGAATCCTTTGACCTTACTTTATTTTATATTTACAAATTTATTTCTTTTTGGTCAAGACATGCTCTTTTTTATGAGTTTAAATACTCATACCGGATTACTGTTTTTTACGCAGCAATATACTACGACAAAAATCTGGCTGGAAAGTTTTCTTTTTGTTCCACAGGCTTGGACCCTTGGAATAGAGTTAAGTTTTTATGTGATTGCTCCGTTTATCTTTAAACGCGGATGGAAATTTATTCTCACTGTTTTTTCACTAAGTCTTTTTATAAAATGTTTTCTCTATGTAATAGGTTTAACTTTTGAACCGTGGCCTTATCGTTTCTTCCCAGCTGAAATTTGTTTTTTCCTCGCTGGGCATTATTCATATTTACTGTATAGGTATATACGATTGAAACATGTACCGTCAAAAATTCCATGGATTCTGTTTGCAACCCTCGTTTTTAGTATTGTCTTCTATTCACAAATTCCAGGAATAGATTTATACACCTATAATCCATTTCGTATACTGTTATATATTCTCCTAGTAGTATCTATTCCATTTATTTTTAAGCTTACAAAATTGAGCAAGGTGGATAATTTTGTGGGCCGTTTATCCTATCCAATGTATATAACACATATATTTGTAATCCAGATTTATAATACTTATTACCTTAATTTTGCTATGCAAAATCCTCTTTTTAGTTTGACGATTATTATTGTAACGGTTATTGCATCAATTATGCTACTTCTGCTTATTGATAATCCAGTGCAAAAGTTAAAATATAAACCGCGGTGAAGAGAAAAAAGAAAAATTTAATTAATAATCTTAAGCTTAGTTAATAACGTAGCTAAACGGGTATTTCGCATTTTTAGAAAATGATTATTAATAATAAAAACGCTAATTGTAACAGGATTTTAAACTTGTGGACACTTTAGATATAAGTTGGAACAAGAATTAAGATTATAATTGGAAGTGGTTTCTACTTTTGCAGTCAAGGCATAATTTATTCTCATGGTATACCTCATTAAGTAACTGGGATAAACGACGAAGCAGATTCTAATCAGAGTTTAGTTTTTCTACACGACCTATCATAAAAGAAACTGCATCATTCATATTGATTGGCTTTATTGTTATTTCTGGATGTTTTGTCTGAAATACTCTAAAAATTTCATCTGCAAATGCTTGTCCAATGGTCGGAACTTTATCGAAGTCAAGAATAACTGATCGAAATTTTTCTAAGTCTGTTAATACTCTTCTAGCTTGAGAGCGCGAAATATAAATTGTTCCCATTGTGTAAAGTCTCACTTTGACTTCTGTTTTATCAAAAGCCATTTCTTCAGGATCAGTTTGATAGTCCTTAAAAATCTTATTTAGATGTCTTTTTGAGTTTATCGAAATGGTAAAAGTAACTCTAGTTCCTTGTTTTGATGGTTTTAATTCTTCTAGAAAGATGTCGTTTATTACATTATCTATTCTCAATCTGTATCCAAAGCTTTCCAATATAAATACATCTGCAGCTTTTGACGTAAAGAATATCCCTTCTCCTGAATGCGCTTGTGGTTGTGTTGTTGTTTTACCTTTTAGAAGATCTTGTATTGCTTCAATTTCAGAATTAAGTTTTCTTTTATTCATCACATTTCTAAAAACTCCAATTCCAAAATCATCTACAACAAAAACAAAATTATCTTGTATTTTTTCGACAGAGACTTCAATATATTTTGATTCTGAGTGTTCTATCGCATTGTTCAGCATCTCAGAGAATGCATATGCAAGAATGCTATATACATTTTCTCTTAAATTTTCAATGAAAGTAGTTTGATGCTGCAATTTATCAAATACCTCATGTTCCTTGAGATCTTTATTCGTTAACCGTTTATGAAATTTAGTTCCAAGAACAATTGCATTTGAGGGTAACGTATAAAATGAGTTTTTAGTAGAACCACCTTTTACAAGTATGCCCTGTTTTACTAGATTATTTATCTCGTAGCTTATAAATTGTCTTGATACATTTCCACGCAACGATTTCACAACATCTGACGTTTTAAATTTTGTTTCCTTTGATGCTATCTCAAGAATTTTACTTTTCGTATCCATACTGACAATTGTAAACTATTAGTATACAATTGTCAAGTAGATTGTCAAGTGACTCTTTGTTTTTGTCAGTTTGATTGTAAAGTATTGCTAATCCACAAAAAAAGCCGCATTACTGCGGCTTTATTGGTGGACATAGGCGAAATAAGTTGGAGACGAATTGAAGACTATGTCTTTAAATGGTATCCAATCCTCAGTGAACGTAATTTTAGCTTCCAATCCAGGCAATTTGCTTGAGAAAGTATCACATGTAAGTAATAGAACAAGGTATATAGAGAAATAAATATAATAGTATGGCATTTATCATTACAAAAAAATCAATTTTTCATGAACGAGAAAGGTTGTTATATTACCTTGTAGCAAATTATCGCAAAGATAATAAAATAAAGAGGAAAACATTGCTAAAATTGGGTAGATGTAAAACTGTTCCTGAGCTTTTCGCATTTACTGAACGAGAAGCAGCAGCATTATTAGCAGCGCTTTCAAGAGATGAAAAAAGACTGGATGATTTTTTAAAAACTGGTAAGCACCCCTTTACTATGATCTCGGCTTACGATACGGTTAATAATATAACGACAAAGATGAATAAAATAATTGAGCGAGATAAAACTTGCTTACTTGAATGTCAAAGCAGAAAAGAAGTAATAAGAAGATTTTTGTAGTGCCAGAAAGTTTTCACTGCAGTCAGTAATTTTTGGCACTACACATTTATTTGCATACAGTACATGTACTCGTTCCCTGTTGCACCGGTGGCAGTTATCCGTATATGATACAATTGTCCCAATGAATATTGAGAGAAAAGACTGGACCTTATTAGTTATTGCGGAAGCAGATAAAACTGGCCTTACACCAGTAAAACTCCAAAAGTCCTTATTTTTATTGCATCATGCCATGCCCAAAGAGACCAAAGATTTCTACCATTTTGTTGCGTATAATTATGGCCCTTTTGATATAGGGATATACCACGATGCAGACCTTTTGAAAAAGGAAGGATATGTCGAGACTCATTCCGCCCAAAGTGCTGGACGTAAATACAACATAACAAGCAGCGGCAAGAAACGAGCTAAAGAATTACACGAACAGGTGACAGAGGAAGCAACTAAATATTTAAAGCAGTTGATTGATTGGATGCTTCCCTTATCTTTTCAGGAGCTTGTCTCCTCAGTTTATAAAGAATTCCCCGAATACAAAAAAAATAGTGTATTTAGGGATTAATAGGCAGAATGACTCTTATTATTGGAATAAAATGTAAAGATGGTAGTATCGTGATGGGCGCAGATGGTGCTGCTACTTTCGGTGCGCTTGGTACACCTACCGCAATGCAGCCTACAAAAAAACTTTCGATTTTGCAAGATCAAATTATCGTTGGTGTATCCGGCCCAGTAGGTTTGGGTCAAAGATTAAAGGGTGAAATGGATAAACTCTATCAAGCAGGAGGCTTATCTGGCAAAGTTCCTTTTGAAGCAATGACTATTATAAGTCAAAAGTTTAGAAATCATATTTTACCTGAACTGGAAACAGCTCGTATTTCTGCCCCGGTATTGGGCAATGGCGTGGCAACACAGAGCGCTTTATGTTCCACACTTGTAGCTCTTCCTATAAAACATAAATCCTCTTTGTTTCAATTTGATCATCAAGGATCACCAGAGGAAACTAATGATGACCTACCTTTTGCAAGTATTGGGAGTGGACAAGCTATCGCTGACCCCTTTTTGGGACTTATTAGGAGAGTCTTTTGGGATGGTGATTGTCCACCAAATATCAATGAGGCAATCTTTGCTACTTTTTGGACGTTACGTCATGCTATTTCTGTAAGTCCTGGAGGCGTTTCTGATCCCATTCAAATGATGTCCTTGGTGAAAAATGGAAGCGATTGGGTAGCAAAAGAATATTCAAAAGAGGAAATGGAAGAACATGAAGAGGCAATAAAAGCTGCTGAAAAAAGTCTGCAGGACTTTCGAAAATCAATTGTTTCTCCTAAAGCAACACAAGAGATTCCAAAACCAAAATAGTACTCCGTTTGGGCTTTATACCATAGGTTTTATTAGACTTAAGGATAAAAAATGAAAATTGGAAGATCTTACAATTTTAAAACTCGCTGAAAAAATCGTCCAGAGATAACCCCAAGGTATGAGAGAGTCTCCATATTGTGTGCATACTTGGAGAGTACTTGCCTTGCTCAATTTTATTGACATAGGTATGGTAATATCCAGCTTTCACAGAGAGCTGCTCTTGGCTTATATTCCTTGCTTCTCTAATCTTGCGTAGATGCTTACCAATTGCTACAGCAAATTCACGCTTTTCCTTTCTTCTATTTTCTGGTGTATTCTCGTTAGCGAGATTTTTTGGATTCATGGGTATTATTACACACCAACCTGCTCTTTTTGACACTGCACTAGTATTGTGGTATACTGTAGAGTATGAGTACTGAAATGAAAAAGAAATGGTATAAAACCAAATGGGGCATTCTGTTGATTGTCCTGTCCTTTCCGCTTTTCTTGATGGGCTATCTCACTCGTCTGATTTGGAGACAAAAATGGAATAAGGTAGTACGTCTTGTTGTCATTGCTGCACTTTGGGGATTTGTTCTTATCGTGGGATCAAGTAATGACAATAAAGCTACCACCACAGGAAGTCAACAAAACTCTGCAGCTAAATCATTTCAAGATGGTATGAATGCAGCAGCTCCAACAAACACACCTAAGCCTGTTGAGAAGTATAATATCGTTGTTACCAGTCAAATTGTGAAGAAAGTTGATGGCAAATACAGATACTTCTTTGACATCAGGAATAAAGATACCAAACCCTTTGAAGGCAGCGTATCCATTGCTCTTTTTACCAGTGAGCTAAAGAACCCTATCGCTGGAGATGCTTTCAGTACAACCAAAGCCATTGAACCAGAGCTAGGAACATCAGTAAATATGGATGCGAATACTGGTCCAACAAGTGTCCATGGGGCAAGTGGCATAACAAAGTTTACCTACACCGTTAGGAAAGGGAATGAAATTGTGAAGACTGGCAATGGTGTTATCACTGATAAGTTTGAAGATGTTGATTCCTACGGCTTCTAAATAGACTGTTGTCACTATCACTTCTAAAGCCCCACAATGCGATTTGGCTCATCATTATTGGCAAAACGAATAATTAGTCATGTGCCGAAAAAGAGTATTTGAAAGACAACTTAATGTTTTGTTAAGTAAAGCTAGGCTTGGAATAAATCACAATTCCCTGTATAATACATTTGTAAACTAACATGAATATGAAAAAGTCTTCTACAAAAGATGAAAAAAGTCCCTTACAAGAAGCATGGTTATCCATACGTTGGCAGCTAGAAAAAAGTAGTCAAAACCCTGCATTCCAAAAGGATGTAACTTTCCCTATTGCTTTGGGAATGTTCGCAGAAGGAGTTAAAGACAGATTTAGTTCGGCTGTTCCTACAAAAGAAAACGATGCCCCGTTGGAACTCCTGCCATTTATACCACGCTATCAATTTAGAACGGGAGGGATTAATGGATGGCCTTTAGTTCAACTTGGACCTGGTGTCTCAACATTAAACTATACGGAGAACTACGACTGGAAGTCATTTCTAGACAATGCTTTATTCCTGAGAAAAAAGCTCATAAAAGCATATGAAAGTACAAAATTAAAGCCAGAAGCTATCTCACTCCGATACAGAAATGCAATTCTATTTGATGAGAAAGAAGATTTATTTGCTTTATTAAAAGATAAGCTAAATTATCATGTCCAGCTACCAATAGGAATTCCATCGGATGATGCAACAACAACTCCTGTACAAGATATCAACTTCTCGACCGTTTTTAAATTAGAAACACCGAAAGCACAAGGTATACTTAGGGTTGCAACAGGATATAAGAAAGAGAAAGACAATAAAGGGATTGAAAAAGAGATCAAGCACATTGTATTTGATAATGAAATAGTTTCAAATAACAATGAATGTCCAGACTACTACGATGAAGATGCTTTTAAGAAGTGGTTGGACAATTCTCATGGTGTCGCTAAAAAGTGGTTTTCATCATTAGCAGAACACGATAAATAAATATGTTAGCAGACTATCGAGATTACAGTAAATTATATATGGAGCATTTGGCAAGTAAGGAGAATATCGGTTCTAGTTTGTCTTCTGTTCATGCTCAGCCCTATTCTCAAGATCATACTGATTTTGCAGCCACGGCACCGATTGTTAATCCATTGGGACATATGCAGTATTCTGGAGGTAGTATTCTCATTGGCTTGTCTGACGATGCACAAACCGCTTACGAACATACTGCATCTTTACCTGTAACAGAAGCTCGTCAAAGAGGATGGGTCGAATGGGAAGGAAATGCTGGAAGTTATGCAATGGTTACGACAATAGCATCTCCTACTCCATTCGCGTTTGACACATATATTACTCTTGCAAAAGCATTTGATTATCCTGTTGCTACTCCTCAAAAACGCCTATATGAAGATTATGAAATTGATGCGATGACATATATAAAACTTACTAAGGTAAGGTCGGGTATAAGAATCAACAAATCTGGTAAACTTGGCGCACTTGCTGTTAAAGATGAGGACAGAGAATATGGAGACTAAAAATGCCAAACACATATCCATGGTATAAAGTTGTACGAGCAGATACCCAACTAGAGCAGGGAGACATTTTCTTTAACTTTCCAATATATGTTCCGCGGTATACGAATGATGCGCAGACTGGCGAAACCGTCACAATAGATGAAGAATCAGCAAGTGTCATCGTTTTATCCCAATCATGTGATTTGTTAAAGATGAACCGAACCGATGGGACAGTTGTTTTATGTCCTATGTTTGATATTCCAGAACAAATTCAGGGGGGAAAGATGTCCGAAAGCGACTGGGAGCCAATGGTTAAAGAAGAAATTGTAGCTTCAAGAATTATTAATCAACATCAGCATCGTTGGCACAGTTTTAATTATCAAAGAGTAGTTCTCAAGCAGATATATACAGTTCCTTATTCATTCTTAAAAGTTTTCAAGGGATCCTATGGTACGAGAGTAAGATTACTTCCTCCTTACAGAGAGCATTTAGCACAAGCCTTTGCCAAGCAGTTCATGAGAGTAGGCTTGCCCCATGACTTACCAAGAACATTTCCTGCAACTGCTAGGCCTGAAGGCAACGCCTAGGTTCAATTTGTTGCAGAAACTAAAGACAAATTTGTAGCTAACATAACTAAAAAGAGATCAGTTTACGCAACAAAAAAGCCGCTTTAGAAAACTAATTCCTACAATAGGTTACGATAGATTACGACTTGACGCGATATGTCTGTTATTGTAGAATACGTGCATGGATAAACAGACTAAAGATAAATTACGACATCTTAGAATAGACCTCCTCTCCTTTCTTCACACGTTGGCAGTAACTGGTGCAGTTGCTTTGGAATTAAATGAGATTTCGGATTCTACCAGTACAGCAGAGTCGGAACTGAAAGGACAAATCAGTACATTAAGAAGAATGAAGTTTCCTGATGAACCTATTATTGTTCCAGCAGGAAGAGATCAGGACGGAAGACTTAGGTGGAAAATCAATGAAGAAATTGTAAATAAAAAAGAACTTGCAGAGTTCTTAGAGAATGAAATTTTAGGAAAATAATTAATTGTGAAATCTAGCTACACGTAGACTAGGGCTTTAGAGGAATACTCTTGGAAATGCCAGCACTCACTGCAATTGCTGGCTATGACTAAGAATACAATCACAATTGAATATGCTCGCCAAAAGTTAGGCAAAAGAGCAGAAAAGATGACGGATGAAGAGCTAAATAACCTACTTAATACACTTCGAACTCTCTGTAATAGAGCTATTGATTCAGCCATCCACGAAGGAGAAAAGACCTTATGACAAAGGCAGTTATTTATTGCAGGGTGTCTTCTGAAAGACAAGTAAAAGAAGGTGATGGTTTAGGTAGCCAAGAACAACGTTGTAGGAAATATGCAGCAGATGCTGGGTATCAGATTATTGATGTTTTTCGAGATGAAGGGAAATCAGGGGGATTATTTGATAGACCCGCTATGAAGCGGTTGCTTGTCTGCTTGGAACAAAATGATTCAGGTAATCTCAATGAAAGAGTTGTTGTTATCTTTGATGATCTAAAGCGCTTCGCTAGAGATACACAGGTTCATTTTAAACTAAAAAGTGAGATATATGGAAGAAATGGAAGAGTCGAAAGTCCTAACTTTCGTTTTGAAGAATCACCCGAAGGAGAATTTGTTGAGACTGTAATGGCCGCAACTGCTCAACTGGAAAGGAATCAAAATAGAAGGCAAGTAATTCAAAAAATGAAAGCTAGGTTAGAAAGAGGCTATTGGTCCTTTATGCCACCAACAGCTTTAAAAAACAAAAGAGAGCCACTCCATGGGAAGATATTAGCTCCTGTAGAACCACATGCAGCTATATTTAAAGATGCAATAGAAAAATATCGTGATGGGATTTTGCTTACTCAGGAGGAAGTTAGACAAGAACTTCATAAACAATATGAGATTGCAGGTTTACCCAACAGACCATCATTAAGTACCACAGTAGAGATATTGAAAAATCCCCTCTATGCAGGATACATTGCTTATCCAAAATGGAACATTCCTCTTATGAAAGCTAAGCATGAGGGGTTTATAACGATTGAGACCTACAAGATCGTGCAAGAGCGATTGGGTGGGCGTACCAAGCCATGGCAACGAAAAGATTATTCTAAAGACTTTCCTTTGCGTCCTTGGGTGCTTTGTGCTGCCTGTGGTAAGGCTATGACTGCAAGCTGGAATAAGGGGCGCAGTATTTATTATCCTAATTACTTTTGCCGCACAGAAAAGTGTCCTTATCGTTGGAAGGTTGTTAGGAAATATAAAATTGAGCCTGAGTTTGAACAGTTGTTATTGAGAGTAAAGCCTTTAGATGGATATGTTGATATAACTAAGGACCTATTGCAGGAACAATGGGAACAGCGAGTGACGCAGGATACAGAATATCGAACACGACTTTCTTCCGAGCTTGTAGAAACAAAGGAGAGTATTGAATGGTATGCTGCTAGAGCAAGAAAGACAAAAGATGAGACATTAATCAGTACGTATGAGTCACAAATTAAAGAATTAGTAAAAACTGAAGACCAAATAGAGCAGAGTTTATTGAAACAAAGTTACACCCCAGAACAGTTTGGAACCGCCTCGGAAAAAGTGTTTAACACATTAAAAAAGCCTGTTGATATGTGGAAAAGTGATAACTACAACGATAAAAAAGCGATACTTTTTATGTATTTTGAGGAAGAACTGCGGTACGATTATAATTTGGGGTTTGGAACCGCATCTTTAGCCTATCCTGTCAAGCTAATTAGCGAAATAGGACAGGCTAAAAACGGAAGTGTGGAGATGTCCGGTTATGAACCGGAGTCCGGATAGAGATAATGTAAAACGTCTACAAGCTTATCCGACTCTTAGAATTCGCTTTGCCGTTTCCTGTCGGACGGAATAACAAAGTATAGGCTACTGTGTACAGTAAAAAGCGTAACCTGACTTTTTACAGTTTTCCTCACCTGTTTTTTAGCCCCTACTGTCCCGATAAGGAAAGACATGTATGAACTGGCTTTACGGCTTAAGCAGCGAGTGCGTAAGCGCGTTGGCCGCCTTGATTAAGAGCGTCCCACTGAGCTTGAAGCTTAGCGAGCTTCTCATCTAGGCTTGTAATGCTAGATTTAGCATTTATTTTTTGATCCTTTTTAACGACTATGAATCATCGTCGGCTTGCAATTTTAAAGTACTTCTCCCGTCGAATCAAGTCATCCCCCTACGCTCTGCGAGCTTCAGGGATGTATCCCTTTTACTCGTAAAACCTAGGTGAATGACGAATCGGTTAGTAGTTTCCTTTTAACGATTCTGCTATTTCTCTGTCAAGGTCCTGCTTCTTAAGAAGCTCTTTCTTTTCAAACTTTTTTCGAGACTTCGCCAAGGCTAGCTCGAGCTTGATTAGATTGCCCTTAGTATACATGGAAACAGGCACTATTGTCAAATTCGCTCCGATAATTTTTGACTTTAAAGAGACGATTTGTTTTTTATGCAGAAGTAATTTTCGTGTACGTGTGGCATCAAAAGATTCAGGACGTGCAAATTTATACGGAAGGATTTTTGCGTTAAGTAAATAGATCTCACTACCGATAATTCTGGCAAAACTCCCATGCAAATCAATATTGCCAGCTCTTGCTGCTTTTACTTCTGCTCCAAATAGATGAATACCTGCTTCAAAGGATTCAAGCAATTGATAATCAAAACCTGCTTTTTTATTAAGGATTTTCATGCCTTTATGATACTTGAAAACGTGAGTAAAAACAAACAGCCAGTGTTGTGCTAGAGGTTTATTTCAAAAATCTTGTCATTTGATAGGATAATAATTTTTTTATCTTTTTCTTTTACTTCGAAATCACGTGCAGTTTTAATCACTGATGAAGTGTATTCTGAATGACCTGAACCTTCTTTAGCAATTCTAATCACCCGACTATTTCCCCTGTCGAGAATATAGATATTACTTGTGTTTGCATCAGTAAAGATTTTGGCAGGATCAGACATTGCTTTTTCAAGTTTTGGCGCTTTATATCCATCAGAGACACCGCTTGTATATTTTAAGATTGTGCCGTCTTGAAGAAGTAGCCATACTGAGCTATCGATTGCCAAATCTTTGGCTGAGGTGACATCGGGTTTGTCTTTAAAGTACGATGACTGAGCATATCCTCCTGCAGCAAATTTAATAATTCCTTTTTTACGATCAAGCACATAAAAATTACCAAGATACGTTGCTATTCCTACTGCGTCTTCCCATACTGCGTCGTTTTTAATAATTTCTGTTTTACTACCACTGCCTTTTGAAACTGAAACAATTGCTTTATCGGTAACATAATACACAGCAGTATCATCCTGCGTAAATGCTTTCGCATCTTTATTTGCTTTTGCAATTGAGAGGAGACTATTTGGACCGACTTTTGCCTCTGTTGCGTTTGCGGATTGCACTGGAGATGATTCTGACAACTCGGCTTCTATTTTTGCTAAAAGCTCTTTTATTTTTTTTGACTCTTCTGAACCCTCAGGAAATTTATTGCTGCTGGCTGTTAGTATTTTTTTCGCTTCTAAATAATCTTCATAACTTACATCCTTATTGAGGGTTTCAAGTGCTTTTGCTCCTTCATATTTATTAAGGGCAGGTTCATAAACTTGTTTAAAAAGTGCTTGTTGTTGAGCATCATTTTCCTTTTTTTTGGTAAAAAAGATACTCACTGTCAATAGAACAACCAATATTACAATAATACTTAAAAAGAGTTTTCGCGTATGTGAAATTTTAAAACCTCCAGGAATTGAAATCTTTGATCCTATTCCATTCAAAAAGCCTAATGCAGCTATTTTGGGGAACGTAAATTTTGTCTTCTTTCTCGATTTTTCACTCGGTTCTTCATTTTCCTCTGCTTCTTCAAAATCGTCTCTTTCTTGCTGTTCCTCAAAAATAGGATCTCTCTGTTGATCTTCTGCGTTCATAGAATGTTCCTCCGCAACCAACGGCAATGGTTCACCAATTGTCTCTTCTTCCTCTTCCATGGAGGTATCGACCATCACTCCTTTACTAACACCATGATAAACGACAATAATTGCAGCTTGCCGCCCATCTTCTTTTGCATGTAACTGCGGAGAGAGTGCTTCCGCGATGTCGTTAGGAATGGAGAGTTCAAGCGCTGTTACCAATGTTTCATCATTGATATCTTCTGCGAATGGCTTTGTCTCCAAAATAATAGTATCTTCATTGTGCAAATATCCCGAGGCTGTTAAGACATCTTTTTGAGGTATTTTATTCTCCAAAAGGATACCGACTTTCCCTTGCCTCTTCATCATGACACGCCCCTGTCCAACGACGAAGATATATAAAATGCTTTCCTTAAAAAAGCCTATTGTCATTGCAACAGATAGATAGTCAGGAATTTCTTGAAGGCATTTTTGAATTACCTCCGTTATTGATACCAATGATTTTTCTTCGAGAACAAAGAACTCTGCCTGAAGATTATCAAGAAGTTTTTTGCCTGTTGATGCAAGTGAAACGGATTCATCCGCTTCCCCTTCAACGGTTATGGAGACACAAGCGAATAAATTGCCGGCATTATATACCTGGGACCAGGAGGTCTCAGTTGGCGTAGCAACAAGTTTTGCGTATGCCAAGGTTGGTTTGGACAGATGTAGTGAAGATTCGGGCATTATTTATACTATAACAAGAGTAATAATAAAAAGCGAGATAGCCGACATGAAAATTAAAAATGCAGCGATTTTTAGAAAAGCTGACGCATTTGCTGCACTGAGTGATAATGTGCGATCTAGCGTTCGTACACGACTGATGACAATAAAACTGAAGAGTATAAAAACAAATATTAAAGCCAGTAAAAGCACTTTAAAAATCAGCAGTATTGCATCATCCGGGAGCACATTCATAATGTTTGAAAAATTAGGTTGCATGATGTTTTTTTCCTTTCAATTCGGGCCGCAAATCAGTTAAGATATCAGCAACATCTGCTGGATGCGGTGTATGCTCAAACTCGAAATTCGCTTTGATTGCTTCCGTTTGGATTGGCACATCTCCAAAATTGAAAAAACTTTGAAAAAAGCCTTTTTGAGAATAAGAAACATCAACAATGTCAGCAATATTTGTCTCAGCCAAATGATAGGTTAAAATATTGTCAACATCTAAGTCTAGAAGCCGCTTCTTTGTTACAACGCCTACGTGGTAAAACCAAATAATAAACCTCACCAAGGCATAGTTAATAACAACAAGATAATAGAAAGCGACCAAGACAAACGTCAACTGAGGAGTGAGCGAGAAAAATGTGACATTGGTAATTGCAAGAAGAGTGAAAACGAGTGGAGGAAGCAGCAAAAACACCACTGTATAAAATATCCATGGTACATTTGTAATAAAGTGACGCCTAAGAAAAAGCACAATTTGCTCATCATGCTCTTGATTGATAAATTTAATACCTATTGGAAATGGTCTATAGGAAGTAAATAAACCTGGCGTTGTACCCTTGTTTGATGCAGGAAGTGAGGTACTCAATCTTTCCTCACGAGGAGGTGTTGGAGAAGGAATCTCCCGAATAGGCTCATCCTGTGTTTTCTGTTGGGGTGCTGTAAAAATATCAGGCATAGTTCGTGTGTTTTATTATATCATTTATGTGTCTTTGATAAGCTTTACTACTTAATTTATTTCTTTTCAATATTAAAGAAGGCAAATCCTGTTTGTGGTATACGAACATATCCTGGTGCACGCAAATTAAATGCTGTCTTAAAATCATTTCCATTGATATTGACGCCATTAATAGTTACCGAATTTGTTGATCCATTACCTTGTGATACTGAGACACTCGTTGCGGCACTTAAACCACCATTTCCTTCAACCATCTTTCTCAGCTCATCATGACTATAAGGATTTCCACCCCAGCACGACGTGGTTACTGGTGTAATTCTGCCAGTGTCAATACCTGGTGTTTTGAGGGCGATTGCAGCATTAACGATATCTGCCATCTCAACGGCACTTAACCAAGGACTAGACCGTCCACATGTTGCTCCTGAATTACTGTAATGTTCTCGCCACCATGCTTTGTATAACCATGGAGAACCTCCTAGTTTTTCGTATGCTTTATCAATAAAATTAGCTCCACCTGCGCCGTCTGTTGTGTCCCACCCGCCAGTGTTACTGAATCCTCCATGCGTTGATGCATATTGTGTAGAAACCAGACCTCCACCGCTATCGACAAGCACCCAACCTTTTGTTTCATTAACCGCCACTTCCCAATTACCTCCTTTTTTCTCATTTTTAAAGACCTGACACGACTCAGTTGTACAAATTGCCTTTGATCCATTATCTGTATAGCGAACGGCATATGTGCGAGCGGCAACGGCTTGTGCTTTCAATGCATTAATATGCCAACCTCCAGGCATTTCATAAATTCCCTGCAAATATTGATCTTCAAAAGGCATGGAGCCATGACCATCAACTTGAATCGTTCCCATAACTGAATAGTCCTTTTTAAGGGTCGCGTTGGGATAATATGCCTTTAAAATATCTTCAACAGATTGACCGGCATCTGCTCTTGCTTTTGCACCATATTGGCTCATACCATTACGGTGGGTATATGCACCAAAAGAGAAAATACCAAAAGACCCTGCAGGCGCAGATTCACGAAATCCCTGGATTGAGGCTATATATTCATCAGCAAGTTCGTTATTCCCACTGACGGTAAATCCTCCACTTTTCGCATTAATAATTTCCTGCTGTTTAGCAGAGAGTTCTGAAATTTTACCGCTTAAGTTTGCCTGGTAACTTTTTGCCCCTTTAACAACTTCATCAAGTTTTGCGGACTGAGTATCAAGAGAGGCTTTAAGGGATACCATCTGTTTTTGTTCAATTTCGAGCTGGTTTTTTTTCTTCTCCAAATCAACAAGTGAGAGTGCAACGTTAGTAATAATTGCTTTATCTTGGTCTGTTTTTGCTTTTTGATAGGCAAGTGCCTGGGTTACTTGAGAAGCAGAGTCAAGTGATAAAAAAACAAGGAGTGGTGAATCATAATAACTCTGTACATAAAATTCGCGAATCGTCTTTGACAACACTTTTTCCTTTTCCGTAAGCGCTTTATAGCCTTTATCTATTTCTTTCCGTTTAACAACCATATCCTGTTCAATTTGCCCTACCCGACCTTTTATACTGACGATTCTCCCTTGTATACTAACAAGTTCAGATTCAAGAGGTTTTGTTGCTGCTACTGATTTGGTAAGTTCATCACTTAATTTGGCGAGTTCTTTATTAATATCCTCAAGTTCATCAGCCTGAGCTTGAGACTGAAAGAGTACAAAAGAAGAAAAAACTGCGACGACGACAAGAAGAGTAGTAAGTAATTTTTTCATGGGCATGGAGTCTATTATAGCAAATTAGATCAAACCATGCATGAATTTAGTCATCAACGATAAAGCCCTTCACTTGATGATCCCACATACTTTTGAAAAGACTATCATTCCTTTGCAATAAGAAATCTGGAGCCCCATCTTCAACAATTTTTCCGTCTTCGATAATTATTATTCTGTCCATTTTTTTCAGTGTTGAAAGTCTATGAGCAATTGCAATGACTGTACGATTTTTCATTAGCTCTTCAAGTGACATCTGAATTGCATGTTCGCTTTCACTATCAAGACTACTTGTTGCTTCATCAAGTATAAGTACAGGGGCATTTTTAAGAAAAGCTCTGGCAATTGTGATTCGCTGTCTTTGCCCTCCTGATAATTTCACACCCCGATCTCCCACTAACGTATTATATCCTTCGGGAAGTTTTTCAATAAAATCATGTGCTTGAGCCAAATGTGCTGCTTTAATAACTTGTTCATCAGTTGCCGTTGGATTACTGTAACGAATGTTCTCAGTAATTGTTCTATGAAAAAGACTTGTATCTTGCGGCACAAAAGCAATCGCACGTCTCAAACTCTCAAGTGTGACACTTGAGATATTATGTCCGTCAATTTTTATTTCGCCTTTTTGAATATCAAAATGCCGAAGCAGCAGTGAAACAAATGTTGTTTTACCCGCACCACTTCTTCCTACAAAACCTATTTTTTGTCCTGCAGGAATATGCAGAGAAAAATCAGAAAAAACTTTGGTATTTTCATACTCAAATTCTATAGATTCAATCTCAATTAAACCTTTTTCAAAATCGACACTCAGAGCACCTGGGGCATTAATAATGACAAGTTCCTTAAGAATTTCCTCTAATCCTTCCTTTGCTTCTCCATAAAACCTTGTGACATCACGTATTTCCATACCCAAAAATAATAACTGATCAGAAAGTTTGAGTGAAATAGCGATAACCATGACCACAACTCCTGCACTTACTGTTTGCTGTTGAAAAAGGAATATTGAAGTACCAATCATCCCAAGCATAAAAACCGTAATCAAAACACCGTTAATAAAGAGCATCCATTCACTCATTCTCCATAAGGCAAACCCAGCATCTCGATCTCTTTTAACAAATTTCCGTATGTAGGAATGCTCCCCTGCTACGTAAGCATATTCGTGAACCAAAGAGATATTAGAAAGAGAATCAACAATTCTCCCCTTAAGGACTGATCCTGCTTTGGCAGATAGATACGACCGTGGTTGAAGATGTGTTGCAAACCAGATATTCATTGCCAAAAAGAGTATCGACCAAGACGACATGATAATCCCAAGCAGTTGATTACTAGAAAATGCAAAAACACTAAACCATATCAAACCTAAAAGGAGCGGTAAAAAATTCCACAGGGAACGTTCAAAAATTGCTTGTGTTCCGTCAACAGCATTGGTTATTTTGTTTGAGAGAGATCCCGCAAAACGACTATTAAAATATTCCTTACTGTGTTGAGTTAAATATTCAAAAAGTATTTGATATCCTGAATAGCGAAAATTCATAAACCAACGCATACCAGAAAACCCACTCAGTCGCCAAGTATTTTCGCCCATAAAAAATATCAATGGATAGATAATTGCCCAAAGCCAAATTGCATTCATTGAAAGAGGTGTGGCAGCAATTGCATCTGTGAGATTACTGAGAACGAGTACTGTTGAACGACTTATTGCCGTTGCAATAAAAACAAACAGGAGTGCAAGCATTGCCCATTTTTTATGTATCTTACTTATATATAAACCGAAAAGTATTGGATTATTGGGAATTTTTTCTTTCATACAGTAAGTATACCATTCCAAAGTGAAGCAAAATATGCTAGTATCTATGCATAATCTGCCTGAATAAACATGCAGGCAAATAAATTTTACATGAGCGATTCATTTTCTGAATTCCCTTCTTACGTCGAACGGTCATCCCCTAGGCCACGGCTTTTTCTCATATTTTTCATCGTGCTATTGTTAATTATTGCCGCACTCGCAGCACTTTATTTCATTGGTGCAAGCAGTGGAAAAAATATTTTGCAAACAATTGCTCCTGTTTCTACTCCAACACCGATAGTTGCAGTTGTACCAACATCACTACCAACACCGACAACTCCTCAGCTTGAACGCAGTGAGTTAACAGTCGCAATTCTTAATGGCAGCGGTACTGCAGGTGCAGCAAAAGGAGTTTCATCAACGCTCGATGAACTGGGCTACAATATTGGCACAATCGGTAATGCAGCTAAATTCACATACACCGGCATTACGATTCATGTCAAACAAAGCAAAAATAGCTATTTATCACTACTTGAAAAAGACATTCGTGATGCTAATCCCAATGCAAGTATTTCAGCAGCAGTTGATGATACAATTACCCAAGACGCAGAAGTTATCGTCGGTAAGTAAAACTATGAAAGTTTATTTGGCAACAGATCATACAGGGGTCGAATTAAAAGGTAAACTCATACCGTTTTTGAAAGAAAAAGGTTATGAGGTTGAGGATTGCGGAGCATATACGTATGATAAGGACGATGATTATCCTGATTTTATCAGCAAAGCTGCACTAGCAGTTGGGAAGGATCCTGAAAATGCGAGAGGTATTGTCTTTGGCGGTTCTGGACAAGGTGAAGCTATGGTTGCAAACAAAATTAAAGGCGTCCGCTGCGCATTGTTCTATACCCCCGCTGTTCCTACACAAGCAATCAATGCTGAAGGATCGCAAAGTACTGACTCATTTGAAATGCTTAAACTCACACGTGAACATAATGGTTCAAATGTCCTTTCAATTGGCATCAGGTTTGTAAAAGAAGAAGACGTTTTTAAAGCAGTTGAACTTTTTCTTTCAGCACCAGGTCCGACAAATCCGCGCCACATGCGACGAATTGAAAAGATAAAGATATTAGAGAATTACTAACCTATGTTTGAAATAGTCCCCAGCCCTGGTACTGAGAATAAAAATTTTGAAGAAATCGAAGAGAAAATCGAGAAAGTTAAGCCGCTTATAAAAACAGTCCACATCGATGTTATCGACGGCAAATTTGCCAATAATACAACTTTTGCAGACCCTACTCCGTTTATGAAATGGACCAAAGAATTACCTGGCGGACAGCGTGGACAATTTGTAAATGATAAAGGACTTGTTTTTGAAGTGCATCTTATGGTTGAAGACCCGCTTGCTCATATTAAAAAATGGGCTGATGCAGGGTTCCACCGATTTATTGGTCATATAGAAAAAATGCCTGACCAGGAAGCATTTGTAGCAGAAGCTCAACTCTATGGAGAAGTCGCATTAGCAATTGATAAGCAATCAACACTTGACGCTATTAAAGTCCCACTTGATGACCTGGATGCAGTTCTTGTCATGACTATACAAGCAGGCTTTTCAGGACAAACTTTTGAAGAATCTCTCCTGCAAAAAGTGAAAACCTTACGAGAAAAAAATGAATTTCTGCCGATTGAAGTGGATGGCGGCATTAACGACGAAACAATTGCACTCGCTGCTGCTGCTGGTGCAAATAGATTTGTCGCCACAAGTTATTTATTTAATCAAACAGAGACACCAGAGGAACAATTCAAACTGCTTGAGAAAAAGCTTCAGGAACTGCAAGGTAAATAACCACTATCTTTTTTAGCGAAAACTGTAGGCACCTTTTGGCGGGGAAAGAAACCCACAACTCACTGAATTTTCAGTTCCTTTAACAAAATATTCAGGTTTTCCAAAACATGTTTTTTTAACTACTTCCGCAGGAGGAGTTGGTTTATTATCAGGCTTTTTTGCAAGAAGATCTTTCATGATATTGTTCCATATAGGAGCGGCACCTGTTATACCAGAAGCAAGTGTCGGACTCATTGGTTGATTATCGTTATTACCTACCCATACAATAACTACGTAATCTCTTGTAAACCCATCAGTCCAGTTATCACGTTTATTATCTGTCGTCCCTGTTTTCACCGAGACAGTTCTGCCGGGAATATGTAATACAGAATTTGGACCAAAGGCAGCAGAGCGAGCATTATTATCAGCCAAAATATCAGACATGATAAAAGCAACACCTTTTGCGAGCACTTGCCTGCCAGGTTTTGTTTTTTTCTCCTGCAAAACTGTTCCTTTTGAGTCAGTAATTTTGAGTATTGGATCCAAATCCTGACGAATTCCTTCATTTGCCATTGTGCCATAAACATGAGCCATATCCACCATTGTCACTTCCCCAGCACCGAGAGAAAGGGATAATCCATATTGTTCAGGCTCTCCCCAACTGGTTATTCCCATTTTTTTGCCGAGATTAACCATAGCAGGAACACCTATTTGGTCAAGAATCTTAACTGCAGGAATATTGTAGGAGTTTGCAAGTGCAGTACGCAAAGGCACTCGTCCATGGAACCGACCATCGTAATTAACTGGAGAATACGTACCCCCACCGCTTGGATAACTGACAGGAGCGTCATCGAGTATGGTCGCTGCAGTCATCCCTTTTTCAAGAGCTGCTGCATATGCAACCACTTTTATACTCGATCCTGGCTGTCTTTGACTTGTTGCTATGTTTACATTGCCACCATTCTCATCAAAAAAATCATGACTACCAACCATAGCTAAGATATCACCATTTTGGGGATCAGTAATAATTGCCGCACCATTGGTAAAATTCAAAGAGACGCTTTTTGCGACTTCTGCAGCGACATACTTCTCAGCCATTTCCTGTTTTGAGAGATCAAGTGATGTCGTAATTGATAATCCTCCTTTTTCGACGGCAGCATATCCGTATTTTGCCGTTAACTGCTCTCTTACATATGTCACAAAATGTGGTGCATGGAGCGCAATTTGTTGTTTTCTAAAAGTAATTGGTGCTTTTGCAGCAACATCAGCTTGTTTTTGAGAGATATAACCTGTGGCAACCATTCGTTTTAATACTTCTTTTTGTCGCCCCTTCCAAGCATTTGGATAATTACCATAGGGAGAATAATAACTTGGCGCTGAAGTAAGACCTGCAAGAAATGCAGATTCAGCAAGTGATATTTCTTTGACAGATTTATTGAAATACGTTTCAGATGCAGCTTCGATTCCCCAAGCAGTTCCTCCGTATGGAACTTGGTTGAAGTACATTTCCAGAATCTGATCTTTTGTGTAAATATGTTCAGCCCAGAAGGCAAGCACAAGTTCCTTGGCTTTTCGAGAAAGGCTTTGTTCTGGTGTTAACATTGATGATTTAATCAGCTGCTGAGTAATAGTTGACCCACCCTGACGATTATTCTTTGTAACTGTTTCACGAAATGCCCGGATGAGTGATGGCACATCAAAACCTGGATGTTTATAAAAATTTTTATCTTCAATTGAAAGCGTTGCTTGACGAAGATGTATAGGTACATCAGAAAGTGGTATGACCGTTCGATTTTGATTTGTATATATTTCAGCAAGCAGCTTACCGTTACGGTCAAGAATTTTGGTTGTCTGAGGCATTTGGTGCAGTGATAATTCTTTGGGGCTTGGCAAATCCTGAATAAAAATTAACAAAACCAAAGGCAAGAAGACAAAGAGCATTGAAAAAAAACTACCAATAAAGAAATATTTTATTTTTGTCCTGACAAAGATGCCGTGAGGCTGAGTCGTTCGTTTTTTCTTTTTCTTTTTTGTAAATAAGGAAAAATTTATTCTTTTAACCTTGAAACGTTTCACTTTCATGGTAGATAAACGTTTCTTTGGTATTAAGGGAATAGTCATTCTCGGATGCCGTATATGCTTCCAGATATTTCTACTTGTACCTGTAATGAAGTTGATAACTGCTGCAACTCCGTTTTCAAGAGCAATCAAGCCTATAAAAAAGAGGAAAATGATATAAAGTACAATACGCATGATCGAACACAGAACAAACCAAAGACTCTTAACAAGCGGGAGTAAGGAGGTGCCGTGTTAATTGTTTCGGTTGAGAAGCTGGGAAAATTATACTAAAGCCCTAAGACATTGAAAAGAAGGAGATTCAAAAAATGCGGTAATTTATTGCTTTGTAAGAATTTTCTTACAATTACTCCTCAGAAGAACCCGTAGCAGGAGTTGGTTTTTCAAAATACGTAGACTGGGTCATCACTGAAGATTGTTTATATGTCATGTAGATTGCAAAAATAGCAATAAGAGCTGCAATCGCAAGCAAAACTATAACAAAAATCATTGTTTTTCTTGCTGAACGCTGACTGTAAGGACTTATTTTTTCTGCCATGACACATATATAATAACAGTTTTTAAAAAGGGATTACAGGTTAAGGAGCTGGTGAAGGTCTTGCACAACTGACACAATATTTTGCCCCTGAGGGATCGATAAATACTGTTTCTTCTCGCTCTTCCACGTTTTCTGTTTGTCCTGGTTTGGCTTCAGCCCCAGTTGTTTTATCAATAAAGACTTTTTGACGTGATGTTCCGCCCTCCTTTACCTTTGGCGCATCTTTAATAAAGTACTCATAACGACTTGAGCATTGTTGTCCTTCAGGAGCAGTTTGACCAGTCGCACCACAAACATATTTTCCCACCACTTTTGGAGGTTTCTGGGGAATTTCAGGTTTTTTGCCCTCAAGAATATGCGCCATAATATCATGCCAAATAGGTGCTGCTCCTGTTACACCTGAAACAACCCCACTCATCGGTTTGTTGTCGTTATTTCCAACCCAAACTGCAACGAGGTATGAAGGCGTGTAGCCTATTGTCCAGTTATCACGATAATCATTGGTCGTGCCTGTTTTGACAGAAACTCGCTGCTTATCAATTTTGAGTTCAGAATTTGAACCGAAAGCCATTCTTCTCGCATTATTGTCAGCCAGAATATCAGAAATAATATAGGAAACTTCTGATGACAAAACTCTTTTACCAAATATTGGACTCGTTGGAGGTTTATATTCCTCAACTATCTTTCCTTCCCGGTCAGTAATCTTGAGAATTGGATGTGGATCGATACGATATCCCTGATTAGCGAAAACACCAAAAGCTGTCGCCATATGTATCATTGTGACTTCTCCACCACCGAGGGTTAAAGATAATCCGTATTTACTAGGATCCTGCAATGTTTCAAGCCCCATCGAATTTGCGATTTTTATCATAGACTCAATGCCGTTAAGTTTCAGCATTTGGACGGCAGGAATGTTTAAAGAATTGCCAAGTGAATCACGCATATTTACGATACCGTGAAATTTTCCATCATAATTGCGGGGACAATAAGCTGGGCCGCTTGATTGAGGGAAGCAAACAGGAGCATCGACAAACGGTGTTGCTGCACTATATCCCTTGGTCAAGCCAACAGCGTAATTGATAGGCTTAATCGACGAGCCAGGCTGCCGAAGTGCAAGTGTGATGTTTACGTTTCCATGCTCTTCGTCAAAATAATCTTTACTTCCAACCATCGCCAAAATTTCACCTGTTCCAGGATCAGTGATAATTGAAGCCCCATTCCCAACTTTATTATTTTTCAATTTGGCTACCTCCGAGGCTACTGTCGACTGGGCAAAATCCTGAAGCGACAAATCAAGGGATGTGATTATTTTGAGTCCACCTTGTTCAACTCGCTTTTCACCATACTTTTTAACCAAAAAGTCTTTAACATAAAAAACGAAATGTGGCGCCTTTATTGGATTACTGATCTTTTCAAAATTCAGATCTTGCTTGAGAGCTTCATCCCTCTGTTTTGTTGTAATATAGCCTTGTTCCGCCATTTTCCGTAAAACCTCTTCCTGGCGCTTTTTTCCTTGTTCAGGATGAGAACCAAAGGGAGACAATGTACTTGGAGATTCTGGGAGTCCAGCCATATATGCCGCTTCTGCAATAGTTAATTCTCCGACATGTTTACCAAAATAGGTTTGAGATGCTGCTTCAACACCGTAAGCTGTACCACCGTACGGAACCTGATTAAGATACATCTCCAAAATTTTATCTTTGTCATACATAAGTTCCGTCGCAAAAGCGAGAATAACTTCCTTAATTTTTCTCTCCCAAGTACGTTCAAGCGTAAGGAGGCTGGTTTTTACTAACTGCTGTGTTAAGGTTGATCCTCCCTGCAACTGTTTATGGACAACAATCGAATAAGCTGCGCGAATAATTCCCTTAAAATCTACCGCACCATGTCGGTAGAAATCTTTATCCTCAATCGCTATGGTTGCTTGCTGCATGTACTTCGGGATTTTATCAAGCGGTACAAATGTTTGATTACGATCCGTATAGAGTGTATAGAGAAGAGTTCCGTGCCTATCATAGATTTGACTGGAATAAGACGCAGTATTGTTATTCAACTTCGTAGGAGAAGGGAGATCTTTTAGTAAGAAATAATAAAGCGCACCTAAAGCGCTCAGGCCAATAATGAGTAAAATCATCAGTACCAAAAATGACTTTTTTAAAGAAATTTTCTTTGCCCTTTTCAGTACCTTTCTGTAATGCTTTTTCACCATAAAAATTTTGAGAAGGCTATTTTTAATTGTAGCAGATAGCTTCAAAACAACAAAGTCTCTTCCCTATACATTCTAACGCAACACACTTATAATAAAGAGACAATGCCGGATTTGGGAGCCTTACTGACACAGTTTACGTTTGGTTTGAATCTGCTAGATATTATTATCGTAGCAATAATTTTCTTCTACGCATACGAGGGATATACACTTGGATTCACACTTGCACTGCTTGATCTTATCAGTTTCATTACGTCTTTTATTGTGGCTCTGAAGTTTTATGGTTTCGCAGCAAACCTTCTCGTTACTTCGTTTTCGATGCCAATAGGTATTGCCAATGCTGTTGGGTTTTTCTTTTTAGCGCTTTTATGTGAAATTCTTCTCAATATTTTGTTTCGGAAATTACTTATGCGTATTCCAAAGATTCGTACCAATCAGGGCATTACACATTTTTTCAGTAAAACAAATCACTATTTCGGCATTGTTCCGGGGATAATTTCTGCATTTATTGTACTCTCTTTTTTACTTACCGTTATTGTGTCCCTCCCTTCTTCACCACTTATTAAAAAACTAGTTAACAATTCTCAAGTTGGCTCAGTACTCGTTTCAAACACATCACTTTTTGAGAAACAGCTCAACGGCATATTTGGTGGAGCACTCAATGAAACGCTTAATTTTATGACGGTTAAACCAGAGAGTAACGAACTGGTTAATCTGCGTTTTACCGTTCAGAACGGTACCATTGATGAAGAAGCCGAACAAGAAATGTTTCGTCTTGTAAATACAGAGCGAACAAAGGCCGGTCTCGAGCTGCTTGCCTTTGATAATCAGCTGCGTGACGTAGCCCGTAATCACTCCACGGACATGTTCAAACGCGGTTACTTCTCTCACTACACACCAGACGGTGTTTCACCCTTTGACCGTATGAATAATGAAGATATTGAATATATTTATGCTGGTGAAAATCTTGCACTCGCACCAAGCACACAACTTGCAATGCAAGGGCTAATGAATAGTCCTGGTCATAGAGCAAATATCTTAAATCCCAACTTCAAAAAAATAGGAGTTGGTGTTATTGACGGAGGAATTTACGGCAAAATGTACAGTCAGGAGTTTACGAACTAAAAAACTTGAGATACTCTTCAATATTTTCTACACTTCCCATAATAAATGGCTCTCTATCATGAATATGTTTTGGCATTATTGCCAGTGGACTAATATTATCTGTACCAAGTGCAATGCCTCCAGCTTGTTCAGTTAAAAAAGCAAAAGGGTTCACCTCAAGCATTAAGCGCAATTTCCCCTCAGGAGATTTCGTATGTCTCGGGTAGAGGAATATTCCACCTTTTATAAAGGTTCGATGCGCATCAGCAATGAGCGAACCTACACATCTTCCCTTATAAGCTCTCGTTTCTTTAATGTATTGGAGATACGCTTTCACACTGTCATCATACATATCCCCATAACCTTCGTTTATGGAATATATCTGCGCTTTTTTAGGCATAGTCATATTGGGATGAGAAAGAAGGAAACTGCCAATTGCAGGATCAAAAGTAAAACCATTTACCCCGCTTCCAACGCTGTAAACAAACATGACACTCGAACCATAAATTGCATATCCAGCTGCAAGCTGCTGTTCACCTTTTTGCAAGATACCACCCTCTTTATGATAGATTGAAAATATCGTTCCAATCGGAGAATTTGTATCGATATTTGATGAACCATCAAGCGGATCAAAATACACGATATAGTCACCTGCTAATTCTTTTTTTGCAAATATTGGCTCTTTCTCTTCTTCTGAGACAACTGCATAGACATACCCACTAGCAAGCAATCGATCAATTAATAGTTGATTTGCAAATTCATCGAGCTTTTGGACTTCTTCTCCAAAACTATTTTCCTTGCCTGTTTTCCCCAGAATATCAACAAGTCCGGATGCTCGCACATGACTTGCAATAACTTTGACTGTATTCTGAATTTGCAAAAGGACAATATAAAATTCAGGTGTAACCTGTTTATGATGTCTTTGCTCTTTGAGGATATGATCAGTAAGTGTAGGTATTGCTTTGAACATTGTGCTCTTTCTTTATTGTCTTTTTCCGATTTTCATGTTTAGTATACCACGCTTTTTCTATTCTCTTCACTGCTACAATAAAAGCTGCTTCTCTAAGTGTTACCTCATGCTCTTCTTTTGCCTGAACAACAAGTTCTGTTGCTCGTTCCATTTTTGATTTCAGACGCGAGAACACTTTTTCTTTGCTCCATGATTCATTTTTCATATTTTGGTACCATTCAAAATATGAAACTGCCACACCTCCGGAATTTGCTAGCACGTCAGGGATAACAAGTATCCCCCGCTCGTTAAGTATCCTTTCTCCTTTTGCTGTCGTTGGAGCATTTGCCATTTCCAAAACAATTTGTGCTTTCATTTTTTTCGCAATTTCTTCGGTAATGACGTCTTCAAGTGCTGCAGGAATTACAATATCAACAGGCAGAGTAAGAATCTCATCCGGTGTAATATCTCGACCATTTACGACTTCTTTATTTTTAATATCACAGACTCCACCAACGCAGTAACATCCCGCAAGCATACCTTTTGACTCACGACATCTTTGCAGTGCTTTAATATCTGCAATGCCATCAGGCACATAAACACCGCCTTTTGAATCTGAAATCGCAACAATTTTTAATCCAAACTGCTGCAAAAAATATGCGACGTAGTATCCGACATTGCCAAATCCCTGCACCGCAACGGTTAAGCCTTTTGGCTTTTCGTTGAGTAATTTGAGTGTTTGTAGAAGCGCAATAGCTCCTCCCAAACCTGTCGCCTCAGTCCGTCCGAGTGAACCTCCTTTTTCAAGGGGTTTACCGGTGACAACTGCATGCGGTGCAGAATGATTTGCATGCTTTTTATACTCATCTACAAACCAGGACATAACAGTTGGATTCGTATTAACATCAGGTGCGGGGATGTCGACATCCGGACCAATTGATGGAGCTAAATGTTTAGCAAAAAGACGAGTTAAGCGCTCCAGTTCCTGCTCTGTGAGCGCTTTTGGATTAACGATGAGTCCGCCTTTACCCCCACCGAACGGAACATCGATAAGCGCATTCTTTATCGTCATAAGAAATGACAGTGTTTTCATTTCGTCAAGTGAAACAGCATGATGATACCGCAAACCTCCTTTATATGGTCCGCGCAAACTATTATGTTGCACACGCATACCCTTTACGTGTGTTATTGAATTATCATCCCGTTTTAACGGCAAACTAACCTCGACAATCTGCTCAGGTTCAGAAAGATATGACGCAAATTGTGCATCAAGATTCAAAAGATCGCCTATTTCTTCAAATTGTCTTTGCACGCGTGTCCATTGAGTATCAACTTGTTTCATTACCATAATGACAAGTATATGTTCATATGAATTAACTTGCTGGACATCAACTCGGACAGTTTCCTAACAAAAACACTCGGGTCTTACTGAATTCACACTTGATTTCTGACAAACAAACAGCTATATTTTTCTCATGACGAAGCTCTTTTCCCTCATTTCAAATCTTCTTCCCAAACATATTGCTTATGCACATTGTGATCTTCCGTGCGGTGTATACGATCCTGCCCAAGCACGGATCGAAGCAGAGAGCGTGATGCAAATCATGCAGAAATATGCAGGTTTCCATGAAGAAGAACAAAAGATTCGAGCAATTATTATTAAAGAACAGCGAGCAGAACTGGTCAAGCATCATCTCTGGGTTTTATGGACAGATTACTTTAAGCCTGAACATCTCGAAAAGTTTCCACATTTACACGATCTTTTTTGGAGAGCAACAAAAGCAGCAGGACAAACAAAAAAATCAGTTGATCCAGCTGATGGACAAAAATTGCTTGATCTCATTGCGGAAATAACTGACGTTTTTAACCAAACAAAAGCCGCTGCAAAATAACTTCATGATTATCCTCTCTCGTTTTGTAATCAACGGACACAGTATGGAACCGACAATAAAAGAAAACCAAACAGTCATTGTCAGTGCAATCCCGTATCTTCTTCGCACTCCAAAAATAAATGACATCATTGCCATAGAAAGTCCTGTTGAGGAAAAGATTCTCATTAAAAGAATTACAAAAATGAATCATAATAATTATTTTGTTGCGGGAGATAATCAATCAGACAGTACAGACAGTAGGAAATTTGGTATGATTGGAAGAGATCAAATACTTGGAAAGGTCATCGCATACTAAATGGTTATACTTCTTATTTTAATTCCAGTCGCAATCCTACTTTTTATCATTTCAATGATTTGGCCGCCCGATAGTCCGTGGTCGCCCTGGTGGAGAACGTCAGCTAAAACGGCAAAAGTTATGATCAATCTTGCAAAAATAACAAGAGACGATGTTATTTATGACTTGGGTTCAGGTGACGGAACTGCCCTTATCACTGCAGCGAAATTAAAAGGCGCCCGAGGAGTAGGAGTTGAAATTGACCCGCTGCGGGTTATTATTTCTCGTCTTGCCGTCATGTTAAATGGTGTTTCAACAGATATAAAAATCGAGAGGAAAAACTTTTTTGACGTAAACATTTCAGACGCGACAGTTATCTTTATGTATCTCGTCCCAAAAGCAATGAATAAATTAAAACCAAAACTCCTCAAAGAACTGCAGCCAGGAACAAGAATCGTAACCTTTGTCTATAAATTAGACCTACCACTCATTGCAGATGATCAAATGAATGAAGTCTACGTCTACCAAATTCCACAAAGGAAAAAGGAATAACATGAACGGCTACACGTATTTACTTCTCGCTTCACTTAGTTATGCCTCAATGAGTGTTGTCGTCAGAAGTTTAAGTACCGATTTCGGACCGTTTACTCAGACATTTTTACGTCTGATTGTTTCCGGGCTTTTAACACTTTTACTCGTTATTCTCACAAAAAAACATTTTCTTCTGAAACATAAAAAGGATTATTATTTGATGCTTATAACTGGAGTTGCTGGTTATGGATTCCAAATTATTTTCTTTACTCTTGCTGTCTATCACACAACCATAGGAAATACATTATTTATTAATTCTGCATATCCTATTATCACTGCGATACTTGCATACTTTTTCCTTAAAGAAAAACTCACCAGACATATTATTCTGTCTCTTGGACTGCTTATTATTGCAGTATTTCTCTTTTTTAATCCCCAAGATCTTTCTTCATCAAAATACTTCACCGGGAACATGTATGCAGTGTTAACAGCTATAAGTGTTGCGTTATATATTGTTTGTATTCGTATAATGACAAAACGCGGCAACGCACCTGAGACAGTAACACTTTGGAGTGTCTGGATTGCCGTACTCACATCTGGTATTGGTGCTTTTCGATTTGAAACTATCACACTACCAACGACTTCAGAACCATGGCTGCTTCTACTGCTTTTTGGATTTTTTAACTTTGCCGCATTCAATCTTATGAACAAAGGCTTTACAACAATTCCTGCAAGCACAGGCACCATGGTAATGATGGTTGAGCCTCTTATCGGAGTGCTTTTAGGATTTTTGTTTTACCACGAAATCCCAACGATAACATTTTTAATTGGAGCACTTGTCCTTTTCGTAGCAGTATATATCGCTGTCTTTAAACCACAAAAATTTGCTTAAGATTTTAATTTAAGAAGGAACCATCTGAGTTTATCAGCTACTTTATATGCCTGATATAGAAGAGGATATATTACCAAATCATAACTGCCAAGAAATTCAACATGATTTGGCCCGTATTTTTCTTTGAAGTTATGGAACCCAAACCATGGATCTTTTGGATCTGGATCTGGACCAAGCGCACCCCACATATCAAATTTTTTAAGTCCCAGTTTTTTGCCAAACCGAATACCTTCCCACATCGTAAGGTTAGAGTGCATAACATTTCTATGTTCGCTACTTGATGCTCCGTATGGATAATACAGTGTGTCATGAAACACAAAAAAGAGCATTGTTGTTACTATTTTCCCATCATAACGAGCTGTAAATAAATGTGATGATAATTGATTACTTTTAGCGATATGCTCAAACGTTTCCCATTGCTGCAGGTGATATTGTTTTGTATGTGCATAAAACTTCTGCCTCTTTGTTGTCATTTCGGTCAATTGCCAATATGCTTCAAATGCTTTCTGAGTGTTATCTTCGATAACAGTTACGTCGTGTTTTGTCGCAACTTTTATGTTATAACGTCCTTTTTGGTGCATGTTTTGCAATAACTCGTCTTCTGTCTTCGTGAGATCCAAAACAAATGTATATTTGGTAAATAACGGATGCGCAGCATCGATCAATCCCAAATTTTTTATTTTTGTTTCTTGCTCTTTGCTATATTCAATATTCGGTTCAAACTGAATAAAAAGACACTTTTCTTCCCTACCAATTTTCTGCAGTTCTTCAATCACTTCTTTTGTCGGCATTTCTCCTTTTGGTAAATATCCAATGGTAAAAGGGGTTTTGGGAATTTTATGAATTGTTAATTGAAAACCCGAAACGAGTTTTTCGTTTTCAAAGAACCCACGACGAATTACTTTGACTCCCGTTTTCTGACGAAATTCACCCCATTCAAAACTTTGCAAAGGATGTTCAACAACTGCGTTGTATTCTTTTTTCTCAGTAGTCTCAATGGAACGAATAACCATGATTCTATTGTACCAAACTATTATGCCGAAGAGTCCTTAAACTTTGACAATTGAGGCTATATGAGATATACTACATATGGATTAACCTGCATTATCTGCCACATGTGCATTGTTCCTCATTTATCTTATGGCAGAAAGAAAAGCGATCAGAAAAATAACAACTGATACGAACGAGATTGTTATTAAAGACAGAGTTATTAACGGCTCAAAAAATGCTTACACAAAAAGTACGCGTTTTATAAAACGCCGCCCTCTTGCTAGTTTTCTCATCCTTCTAGGACTACTTCTCATTTTTCTTATTGCAGGCAGACTATTGCAACCACAGCCTGAAGAAAAAGGTGAACAACAAATAACAAAAAATGTTAACGTCTACAGCATCGGAGAAGGTCCGCAAGCAGAATTTCAAGCAAAAGTTGAAAAATCAGGCGTTGTTAAAATAATTGCCCAATCAGGCGGTATCGTCCAAAATATTCCTGTTAAGGAAGGACAAGAAGTTACGAAAGGACAACTTATTGTTTCACTCGCCAATAATTATCAGGGTGGAAATGCAGCATCTGTGCAAAGACAAATTGCTCAAACACAATATCAAAACGCCATTGATAGTTACGGTCCGCAAATGGATCTCATAAATAAACAGCGTGATGTTGCAACTGCATCAGCCGGTCAGGCACAGCAAACAAGAGATATCACCAGACAATCAGTAAATGATACCACTGGACTCATTGATGCAAACGAAGACCAGCTTGATAAACTTCGTGAACAGTACGAAACACTTCAACAAAATCCACCAGCGCCAACCAACGAAACAGCATATACAGCTTATCAACAACTTCCTGGTCAAATAAATCAGTTACAAGGCGGCATAAATCAACTCCGGGCATCTCAACGAGCAGCAGATCTCCAATCAGCAGAAGACAAATCTCCTGCACTTCTTAGTAATCTGCAAAAAGAAATCGCTCTGAAACAACTTGAAGTACAAGAAAAATCAATCAATTTAGGCAAAGAAGTTTCGAGACTGCAAGTAAGTCTTGCGTATGTCAGTGAAGCCCTTATGTATCCTTCAAGTCCTTTTGCAGGAACTGTGGAAAGAATTAATGTAAAAGTAGGACAAGCTGTTAATCCTGGCACCGTCCTCGCAACCATAACGTCAGATAGTGTCGAATCAACAGCTGTGCTTTCAGTCCCTCAAGCTGTCGCACAAGTCATAGGTCAGGGAGAACCAAGTCATCTATTGATAGGAGGCAAATCAGTTGCCGTTACACCCTATTATGTTTCAACACAAGCAACTGATGGTCAGCAGTATTCAGTCTTTTACGATATACCAGAAGAACAGCAAGAAAAAGTAATTGATGGTGAGTACATCTCCATCAAAGTACCACTTGGCAAAGCCAAGACAACAGCAGCGGCACCACTCATCCCAATTGATGCTGTTTATCAAACAAAAGAAAAAGCCTTTGTTCTAGTTGCAAGTAAAGAAAAAGCTGAAACCAGAACTATTACTCCAGGAGAAGTGTTCGGTGGCTATGTGCAGATCGAAAATGGCCTCAAAAGCGGCGACCAAATCATCCTAAACAGAAATGTCATTACTGGAGACAAAGTGAAAATTAACTAAGAATTCGAAGCCCGCAGTTGGAAATAAAAATGCAATTTAGAAGGTTGGGATTCGAATTTTATTGTATATGGCAGAACTAACATCTTATCTTAAGAAACTCAAATTTGACCCCCGACTGAGCAATACTCCGTTTGCGAAATATCTTCGGAATACTCGGTTGGTGGTACTTCTTGTGTTTCTTGTTTGCATGGTAGGTCTCACAAGTTTTTTGAGTCTACCCCGCGTCTTAAATCCTGAAATTAATATTGCTATTGTCACGATTGCAACACCTCTTCCTGGAGCATCTCCTGATGATATTGAATCTCTTGTCACGATTCCTATTGAAGACAGTCTCAGTGATTTGCCTGATGTAAAAACAATAACGTCAACGTCACAAGACTCAGTTTCTATCGTAACCCTTGAATTTGAATCTGGTGTAAGTCCCGATAAAGCAAAAGCTGATGTGCAGTCAGCAGTAGATAGTATTTCAGATCTTCCGGAAAATGCAGAAAATCCCAGAGTGCAAAAACTTGATTTTGAAAATCAGCCAGTTTGGACATTTGCACTGAGCAGCAAAAGTGTAGATTCGTTAAGTCTGACACGTCTTTCAAAAACAATTCGAGATCGACTTGAAGATTTGCCAAGTATTGAAAGAGTAGAAGTCGCTGGCATTGATGATGAAGAAATACAAATTTTAATAGAACCTGAAAAGATAGCGCTCTACGGAATAAATCCAGCAGTTATCGCACAAACCATAAAAACTGCGACGGGATCATTCCCTGCCGGGACAATTGCAACAAACGGATCTTCATTTGGTCTGAGCATTGATCCAACAGTCACAACTGTTAACGACCTGCGAAATATCAAAATTAAAACTGGAATGACCACAATCATGCTTTCTGATGTTGCTACAATTCAGCAGCGTATTAAACCAGATTCTGCAACATCATATATCGCAACAGGCTCACAAACACAGAGTGAAACAATACGTTTTGATGTTTATAAAACTGGTTCTGCAAACATCACAAAACCCGTTGAAGAGGCAAAAAAAGTGACTGATGAAGTCATCAAAGCATATGGTGACACCTATACTGTTTCAACTATTCTTAATACGGGAGAACAAATTGACGAACAGTTTTATGAACTTATTCGTGACTTTTTAATAACCGTCACCTTAGTGTTTATCGCACTCTTTTTATTCCTTGGCATTAGACAAGCAGTCATCGCCTCCTTTGCTATCCCATTAACATTTCTTGTTACGTTTTTAGTTATGAATGTCACTGGTGTGCCATTAAGTTTCATCGCATTTTTCTCACTTCTATTATCACTCGGATTGTTAGTTGATGATACGATCGTTGTCATTTCGGCAGTTACTGCTTATTACCGCACAGGCAAATTTACTCCTTTTGAAGCTGGAATGCTTGTCTGGCGTGATTTTAAAACACCAATTTTGACAACAACGTTAACAACAGTTTGGGCTTTTGTACCACTTCTTCTCTCAACCGGTATTATCGGAGAATTTATACGTGCAATCCCAATTGTTGTTTCAAGTACACTCATAGCGTCACTTGGTGTAGCACTTTTTGTCACCTTGCCACTTTTACTACTGCTCTTGAAATCAACTATTCCCTATCGCGTTGTGGTGTTGTTCCGACTGATCGGCGTTGCTGTTGTCTTTGCCATTTTTCTTGCAATCATGCCGCAAGGGCCACTTTTTATTCCAGCGTTGCTGCTTTTTCTCCTCAATCTTTTTGTCTATTTTCAAGTTAGATATATTTTATTTAATCGCGCTAGGAAAAATATTCAATCGAGAACCACAAAAAAAAGTTCTGCAAATCTCTCACAATATGTGAATCATGGTGTGATTAATTTTTCAATTGTTGAAAGAAAATACCGTTCACTGATTGATCGCATTCTGGCAAAATCAATAAATAGACGGAAAACCGTACTTGCAGTTGTCATCTTTTCACTTTTCTCTTATTTATTGGTACCGTTTGGTTTTGTCAAAAACGAATTCTTCCCAAAGAGTGATTCTGAATATTTATACATTTCAGTAGAACTCCCGCAAGGAACAAACTTGCAACAAACGACCAAAGAAATGATGGTTCTCCTTGAAGATATTCGGAAAACCGAACATGTAAAATTTGTCACAGCAACACCTCGTCTCGGTATCGATCCAGCGCGAGGGTTTTCTGGAGCAAGTGATAATACAGCTCTTATAACAGTACTTTTGCCGCCAGAAAATGAAAGACCTATTTCCTCAATCGATATGGCAGAAAACTTCAGAGCAAAATATGCTGGATATTCTAACGGCAAGATTTCAGTAATTGAAGAAAGCGGCGGGCCACCAGCAGGATCTGATTTGCAAATTAAACTATCTGGTGACGATCTTGCTGTTCTTGATAGATATGCTGACCAATTAGTTCAGTTTTTAGAAAAACAATCAGGAGTCACCAATGTGTCTAAATCGATAAAAGCAGGTACGAGTAAAATTGTTTTTGTCCCCGACACAGATAAAATGCTCGCAGCTGGTGTCACGGAAGATCAATTGGGTCTGTTCATGAGAACATACGCAAGCGGTTTTACGATGAAGGAAGATGCAAAACTCCAAGCGGAATCTTCTGACAGCCAAAACATAGTCCTAAGAACAGCAACAACTCAACAAACTGCACAATCTGCCGGCACGATCGTCATCGCAACGCAAAACGGACCAGTACCGCTTTCAGCTCTTGGCTCATTTGAGCTTCGCCCAAACCCTTCTCTTATCACAAGAGAAGGCGGCAAACGTACTATTTCAGTTTCAGCTGGGGTTACCAAAGGCGTCCTTCCGACCGAAGAAAATGCCAAACTGGAACAGTTTGCAAACACACTCACACTGCCAGAAGGTTATGAGTGGCAAACAGGAGGCATTAATGAAGAAAATCAAAACTCGGTAAATGCTATTTTGCAAGCAATGTTATTATCATTCTTCTTAATTATTGTCACCATGGTTTTGCAATTCTCATCTTTCAGAAAAGCATTTATCGTTATGCTTGTTATCCCGCTTTCTATCTCAGGAGTGTTTATTGTCTTCGGGCTTACACATACACCACTCTCATTCCCTGCACTGATCGGTGTACTCGCGCTTTTTGGTATTGTTGTTAAAAATTCAATTCTTATCGTTGATAAAATCAATCAAAATCTCAAAGAAAAAATGGAATTCCGTCAGGCAATTGCTGAAGCAGCAGAAAGTAGACTTGAACCAATTACGTTAACATCAATCGCCGCAATTCTCGGTCTTATCCCAATTACTCTTTCAGATCCATTCTGGAGAGGACTCGGCGGTGCAATTATTTCAGGACTCCTGTTCTCAGGAACAATCATGCTTATTTTCATCCCTGTCGTCTACTACCTCGTCTTCCAAAAAGAAGAAGGTAAAGCAGAAAAATCCAAATCCTAATTTCTCTCCCAAACAATTCCTACACATTTTTTTCGCCGCCGACGAATACCACCATGCTACGATCATAACCAAAAGCCGTTAAGTACAATACCCCAAACAACTCTTAACAGCAAGCAGGAGAGCAAGGTTCTGTGGACTACAGATTCTGCTACGTTCACGTATGAGGGTTTGCCACGAGATATTAGAACGAAGCTTGAAGAGAATGGCATTGAACGAGCGAAAATAGAAAAGCTCTTTTCATATGGAGGAATAATTCCGGAAGACAGAGCTGAAGTAATAGGTGAATTAACTAGGGAGATCGCTGACATTGACCCTGATTTGCCGAAACGATTAGTAGAGCTAGTAGGAACGGAGATTCCTAATCATTTACCACAAGCACCAACTGATGCCTCTGAATTATCTGATCCTACAACGCAGAAAGGTTATCAGAATTGAAGATCAGGATGCATAATACCACCAATCGCCGGACGCTGACACGAAACGCAGATTATTGTGTCAGTAAAAGAAATATAGGTAGAACACTGAGGACAAATATAAGACCCAATTTTTTGGCAACGGACACACCGCTTAGGAAAAAGAAAATCGAGGAGGGACATGTAAATATTGTAGCATAAAACTCTTGCATGAATAGATGCGGAGAGGGCGGGATTCGAACCCGCGGACCCTTGCAGGTCGGAAGTTTAGTAAACTTCTGCACTCGGCCACTATGCGACCTCTCCAAGTTAGGATGTTTTTGATTGTAGCATAAAATACTCAATTATGAATCTCCTATTGTAGTGTGAAGTTAAAATTGATAGGATCAGTTTTATAGAGGATCTGCGTAGCCGATATGAAAAATATAAGGGTCAAGTTCCAATTAAATCAGCAAAAAAGCTTCTTAAAAGATGTTTATACAAGTAGTGGTTTAACAACCCAACAGTTGGCAAAAATGGTTGATGTTCATCCTCGAAGTTTACTAGATTGGAAAAAAGAGAAGCTAACATTGTCTCTAAGAGCGGCAGAGATATTCTGTGAGAAATTTAATCTTCATTTACCTGAAGAGAAAGAAGTACTGATTCTAAGATGGAAAACTGCTCAGCAAAAAGCAAATGCAATAGGTGGAATTGCAGCATATAAAAAATATGGATGTCAAGCGACTAAAGAAGGAAGAAGTAAGGGTGGGAAAAAAGCGCTAGCTCTTCTTAGAGAGAAAGGGATTATACCATTCTGTAAAAGTTATACACTTCCTTCAGGATATAGCAGCAAGTTAGCAGAATATATTGGGATTATGCTTGGAGACGGCGGATTAACCCCTGGACAGATTTGTATAACGTTAAATAGTGAAGCAGACAGAGAATATATTCTCTTCGTTTGCCAGATTGGAAAAGAATTGTTTGGAGAAAGTCCAAGGATACATAAACACAAAAATGATAAAGGCGTATCTCTTTATTATAATGGTGTATCTTTAGTTCATTATCTTACAACACTTGGTTTGAAAATAGGTAGTAAAGTAAAACAGCAAGTTGGGGTACCTGATTGGATCTCCTCAATGCAAGAATATAAAATTGCTTGTTTACGAGGTCTTATGGATACAGACGGTGGAGTGTTTTTGCACAAATATAAAGGAAACAACAAGGAATATGTTTATAAAAAAATCTGTTTTACAAATAGATCTAAACCTCTGCTATTGTTTGTATCACAAACATTGGAAGGATTAGGATTCACACCAAAAATAATTGATAAGATAGAAAATAAAAAGGTTTGGTTGTATAATGAGCAGGAAGTTAACAGATATCTGCAAATAGTGGGCACACATAATGCAAGATTACGTAAACATAACCAAATTCTATAAGCTGGAGGAGTCCCATAGTGGCCTAGTGGAGTGGTTTGCTAAACCACCGAGAGTTAAAACCTCTCACATGGGTTCGAATCCCATCTCCTCCGCCCAGCTTCCCAGCCTCAATTCTGCTATAATATTTCATATGACTAAAACTTCAAAAAAAATGATTGATCATCTAAAATCCTTCGCTATTTTAGCTGGCATACTTTTAGTAGCTGCATCGGTTTTAATGGCAATTGATGGAAATGGATACTTTTTTGGATTATTGGCAGGATTATTCTTAATAATAAAATTTAGGCAACTTGGAGAATTTGCGTATAAGGACTGGAATAATAAGCCTGTTCCAGCTTCCGAGAAGTGGGCGCTCCTGATTCAACAGATCGTGACATTGATTGTTGGGCTAGTATTTTTCGTAGTATCATTATTAAAACTTTTACCCTTAATTTATTGATTCCGTTTTCAACTTTGAGCGCAAAAAGTTCCAATATCGTCCCATCTAGCCCGCTACTCGGCTTAGCCTCATATCTGCTATAATTCAATTATGCAACATATAGGTATTAGAAAAATCAACGAGGATGGAGAAACCTTGAAAGTAAGTGGAATTAATTTTGCAGATTTTATGGGTGAGTTATATAAGATAAAGGATTATAAATCTAAATTTCCTTTACTTTCATATATTGACCCTTATGGCGATACGTATTTTAATGATCTTCAAAAACCTGATTTAATTACTGAACTGCAAAGATTTAATATTAATCAAAACCTTAAGAACGAAATGATAAATTTTATAAAAAATGCAGATGATCTAGAATATATAAAATTTATTGGTGATTAGTTACTGTCGAGATTGGCAAAAAGTTCCAATATCGTCCCTTCTGGCCCACCCCACAGCTTTTTTGGAACTGGTATAATTACTTCAATGGCAACTTCACCATATAGAAAATCACATAAAATAACTCATGATGATTTTGGATCTTGTGATGTGTACTATATGAAACCTGGCGTCATTGAAAAGAAACATTTTCATGATGGTATTGAAATAGTCCACGTCATTAAAGGTAACTGCAAAACTCATAAAGAAGGTCAAACATATATCTACCAAAAAGGTGAAGTTCATGAAGTAATAAACGATTCTAATGAAGAACTGATTTTTGTCTGTTTAACTATCCCCCCTGAATCTGTAAAAAATACTCATTATATTGAATAAAAGTTCCAATATAGTCCCCTCTAGCCCGCCCCGTTTCCTAGCCTCAATTCTTTTAGAGACTCTGTGTGCTTTGGAACTTTGCTATAATCTTTTTATGGAAATACGCACGTATTCGGAGGAATATAAAAGCAAAACAAAGCAGTTTATTTTAAATATCCTTGAGGATGAGTTTGGATTAACGGGTGTTAGTCGACCTGACTTAGACAAAATCCCTGAAGTTTATCAAAATGATAAAAGCAATTTTTGGATTGCGATTGTGAATGACAGAGTAATCGGAACTATTGCTCTGAAAAATTGTGGCAGTAATCGAGGCTATCTTAAAAGAATGTACGTAGATAAAACCTTTAGAGGGAAGGGCGTAGCACATGAACTGATTTCTACACTAAAGTTTTTTGCGAAAGACAATGGATATCATGATATATTTTTAGGAACAATTAAAGCTTTGATTGCGGCAAATAAATTTTACATGAAAGAAGGTTTTCAAAAAGTAGATTCAGTACCTGATGATATGGATCTATATAGAGATACGATATTTTATAAACTAAATATAATGAGAGAATGAGCTTTTAATGATAAAACTTCAAACTTTGTCCCAACTGTCCCGCAATATTTCGTAGCCTCAATTCTGCTATAATCAAAGGATGATAAATAAATTAATTTTTAATATTAGATGGGTTGATGATTCACTACTGGATCTCATTGAATTGAATATACATGTAGCAAATGCCCGACTGTCTGCAAATTTCAATTGCTATGCTTCACTAGAAGATTTACAAAAAACGTGGGGTAGAAATTTGACTACCAATATTCTCTCAGATAATAAATTCCTTTGGGAACTGCAAGGATCTGATGGTAAAGTTAAAAGTGTAAAGATTGAAGGGTTCAAAGCAAATAATACAGGATTAATTATTTTAAAATTCAAAATAGTATTTGAAGAAGTATATGAAGTCGCAGAAGAATGTACACTCATGCTTAAAGTTGAACCCGCTCAACTTGATGCTTTTGGCGAAAGAATTAAATTACTGAAAGATGCCTATGATGATCCTGTCGAATTATAAAACTAATTTCGCCTAAAATTAGTATTGTTTGATAAAGAAGTTCCAACATCGTCCCTTTTGGCCCGCTCAGAGTCTTAGCATCAACTGTGTTAGATAAAAAATGTGTTATTTGTAAATAATTTTTACTTTCCCGTCACTATTTTTATTTTCGTTGTATTCGTCATCAATTATCCCACTGATTTCTAATGTTGTTTTGTCAATCCATTTTAAGGATATATCTGCTCCACAATCTGTAGTATAAGCAAGCGAATATGGTGCTTTTTGAAATTCATCAAATTTTTTTATGGGCACAACTGAAACCCATGTCCCACAATACCCTGCAGCGCCACCACCCATATTTACAAAAGATATAGCAGTATATTGTTCAGTTAAATAATCAGTGGGTGAATTTTTAGCTTCTTGAAGTATAACGTCGTCTGTATCTTTATAAATAAAATCTCTATAAAAATTTTTAAACAAATCACCAATTATAATTGCGCTTAAAATCCCTGCGACAAAAATGAAAATAGGTTTATTAACTTTTTTAATAACTTTTTTCATAAATAATTAGTCAATTATACCATTGGCAGTACTAAAAAAGTTCCAATATCGTTCCATCTGGCCCGCCCCGAAGTTTTCATACTTAATTCCCCCGTTCATCGTAAACAATTGAAAATGATATACTCCATGTATGAGTGCATCCGCTAGTAAAGAAATTGTTACATTGGACAAATTTAATAGACTTCTTGATGAAATCCTTGAACAGATAGCAGCTGACGATACATTTCTACCGGATACTATTCTGGCATTAAGTACTGGTGGTTTTCCGGTTGCTGCTGCAATTGCAAAACGACTGAAAATCAAAAGCCGTAATGTTGTGGGGATTCCTGTGTACAAAGACGAAACTGGAGATTATCATCTTGATGATACATTAGTTAGTTTGGGAGATTGTTCTAATCGACAAGTACTTGTCATTGATGAAGCCAGTAAACGAGGACTCCTTACTCGTAAAGCGGTAGGCGCAGTTGAAGAACGTGGAGGTAAAGCGAAAAGCTGTGTCCTTATTGCCTGGAGAGATGGCATTCAGCCAGATTTTGTTGCCCAAACATGTGAAGGTGAACCCCCTGATTTTTATTGGGAACATTAAAGATATTTCGCATTAAAATTGATCTTTGTTTTGTGCGGAGGGAGTGGGATTCGAACCCACGGTCCCGGAAAATCCAGGACAGCGGTTTTCGAAACCGCCGCACTCGACCACTATGCGATCCCTCCAACTGTGTACACCCGAGAAGATTCGAACTTCCGGCCTCAACATCCGCAATGTTGCGCTCTATCCAACTGAGCTACGGGTGCGTATTTTGCAAAGCAACATGTGTATTTTACCTTATCTGAGGCTTGCAATCAAATTATTGTGTGGATCTTTCAAGAGGAAAGTTTTGGGTTAACCAATCTCCGGCTTGTTCAGTAAAATTGGGTCTGACGTATTCCCGATACGGAAGATATGGAAGTAATACTTTCTTAATCTGACCAACAGAGATATCTCCTAACGTAATAGTTAATTCTCCGGGAAGATATGCCTTCGTTCTGATATGTAATGTATCCTCTTCATGATGGGTTAAAAAGTAAAAATCATATAGTTCTTCCCAAATAAACACATGGTCCTCTATACGAATGCCTTCGCTTGTTATCTTGTAATAAAAATCTTTCGGCGGAACAATGGCAAGCGAGTAAGACAAAAAGACAAACGAGAAAACCACCAACATAAGAAGATATTGGGCAAACAAAAAGAGGATAATCTCAAGAGCCATCATAATAAGAAAACCATTAATAAAGTATTCCTTTGAGTGCTCTTTAAAAGGTCTACCAGGAGCGTGCCATGTTAAAAATGTTTTAACATCGTGTGAGACGCGGGGATCATATCGGTTAGCATACATTGGTTGGTAGGGCTGATTGGAATCATATGGCCGCTGCTGAATAGGAGGAGGAGGCGCTTGTTGGGGCTCCTGAGGCGGCACTTGAGGTTGATCTTGTGGTTGAAGGGCAGCTTCACTCATATCTTCACTGTAAATGATTCTCTGGATGAAGTCAAGGAAAATTTTTGATACAATACACAGACGACTGGAGAGGTCGCATAGTGGTTTAGTGCAGCGGTCTTGAAAACCGCCAGGCGATGAGCCTCGGGGGTTCGAATCCCCCCCTCTCCGCATTATTGGTTACCGTGTAGAATTCACATGCTATCAAGAAGTTTGGATTCTTACACGGGTATTTACTTATTGGAACTAAAACCGCCAACAAATTTAGCCATCGCATAC
Source organism: Candidatus Levyibacteriota bacterium (assembly GCA_052034235.1). GTDB lineage: Bacteria > Patescibacteriota > Microgenomatia > Levybacterales > UBA12049 > JBPOIT01. Next base: position 105,281 of record JBPOIT010000009.1, on the reverse strand, counting down.
TGCGCTCCTACATAGAGATAAAACATTATCCCCAAAGTAACCCATATCCTATAAGCCTTAGACGGACCTTCCCCTAATTTGTCTGCTTTCTCAAGATCGAGCTTCTCTCGAGCTTTATGTAATGCATCAGACGCTGCTTTTGCCCGATCGATATCTAATTCTCTCTCATCACTTGCAAGCAAATGATTAACCGCCCCCTGTGCTTCACCGAGTGCAGAAACCGTTTGAGGATCCACTTCAAGCGCTGCAGCTGGATCGGGTTTGTCTAACTCTTCGCTCAACTTTTGGTTCTCAGCCGTTAACATTTCACCCAGTTTCTGTTTTATATCTGGTGACAAATCCTGCAGTTTATCAACCATTTCATCAAGCCTTTCTTGTTTTTCTGGAGGAAGGCTGCCATTTTGTATAATCTCCTGACTTAACTCCTTTAACTCGTCGTACACATCGCTCGTAATACCTTGCTCCTCAAATGCTTTCCGTTCATCGGGGTGCAAATCATTAAACTCTGGAGATGGTGTCTCGTGGTCCGGTTGACTCGGAGAATTTTCACCGTCTACATTAACCGTTTCTGGCGGTTGCAAACGACTTGGTGCTGTGCGATCAGGCAGAGGTTCTCCAACCTCTGCATTACCTTCATGAGCTCTCTCTGGTTTGACTACTGCACCTTCTTCTGCTGAATTTTCATTACTCATAATTCCTCCTAATATTACAATCTCTCTGTCATTTATGCAAATACCTTGTAAATGCGATATAATGACACGATAAGTATACTCTCAGGAATGATATACAACTTGATAGGAAGCTTACAAAAAGTTTATAAAAGAAACAACTTTTGGAGAGATCGCATAGTGGTCGAGTGCGCACGCTTGGAAAGCGTGTATGGCCGCAAGGCTATCGGGGGTTCGAATCCCCCTCTCTCCGCCATAAACAAAGCCTGATCAGGCTTTGTCAGGAATGGTTTTTCTGGCCAATTCGACTTGACAACCTTTGCTAAATAAATCAAACTAAAATAGCTATGCGCTTTGCTGCCCGCGCTTTTATTGTAGTCTTCTGTTTATCACTTGTGACGTTCTTTTTTGGGACCTCACCAGTGCTTGCTCAAACATCAACACAATCTTCATATCCAACGTCAAATACAGGCAACTCCTACAATTTGCCAAATACCGACTCCAATGTTCCGGTGAACCAACACACGAGGGTACAAACACTCATGATTGATCTCATGGCATCAACGATGTGTATACTCGTCGGAATAGATCCAGTGGATCAAAACCATGCTTGTTTGGACGTTAATCCTACCACCGGCAAAATTGGGTATAATCCTGCTTCACTGGATAAGGATGGTTCTCCAAAAATTGGAGGTATTGTGGGTGCTTCTACAAATTTGATTAGTGCCTTATATACACCAACAATCAGTACAAGTCAGTATACAGACTATCTCGCACAGAACTTCGGCATAGTGAAACCCGCATATGCGCAGGAATTTGGATATGGGTTTCAAGGGCTAAACCCCTTATTAACACTCTGGACTGCTATTCGAAATATGGCATATTTTCTTTTGATGGTTGCGTTCGTCATCATCGGCCTTGGCATAATGCTTCGAATTGAAATGTCTCCTCGAACAATTATGACAATTCAAAATCAAATTCCTCGCATTATAGTTTGTATTATTCTCGTAACTTTTTCATACGGAATTGCAGGGTTACTCATTGATACAATGTGGCTAACGACTTATGTCGGCATCAACGTCATTACATCAGCAGGAGGCCCAGGCGAAAACTCAATCACAAATCCCATGGTTCCCGGTGATAAAAATTTAGATACATCACTTGACGCAAACGGCAACGCCAAAGATCCTAATTCACAAACTCGTCCACTTTCTGATGTAGCTACCGCTAATTTACTCCAAATGCCTTTGACCTATGTGAATAACGTGTTTAGAGTCGCTGAGAACAATGACGTTTTGAATTTTGGCGACAATGATATTGATATAGGCATTAAAAATATTACCCAGGAAGTTTCATACAGTTTGGGACAATTTATGGAACAACTTATTAAGCAGATGATGAATATAAAAAATACAGATGATTGTGGTATTGGTCTAGGTGGATTTTCGTTTAGAGGATGCTTTGCAACTGTCATTGGTTTTATTGCAAAAATGCTCTTATGGCTTATTATTCTTATTACAATTTTGAAAGTACTTTTTAGTGTATGGTTTACCCTACTTAAAGCCTACACCTATGTCATAATTTATTCTATAGCTGCCCCGTTCTTTATTGTGATGGGATTACTACCTGGTAAACCACTTGGTTTTGAAAAATGGCTTCGCTCAATGGTTGCTAATCTCGCAGTTTTTCCTGTTACAGCCTTTGTCTTTGTGCTAGCACGTTTGTTTGTGGAGTTATTCAGTAATAAAAGCACTGCTGCCGCTGCTGCTGGAGATTCTGCGATCGCAGCCGGCACTCCAGACTATTTTATCGCCCCGCTTATAGGAAATCCAAATATCCTTGGGCTTATGGGATGGCTTATTGCTTTTGGACTACTCTTGATGTCACCATCAATGCTCGCCATTCTTCAGGAATCTCTTAAAGTGACTGGGACAAAACATGGAGCAGCAATTGGAGCAGGACTTGCAGCTGGAGCAGCAGTACCAAGAGCTGCGTTTGGCGCAATGTGGAACCATGGCACACGCAATGCCAAACTGCACGAACATGATGCTGGATGGCTACGAAGAGTCGCTGCCGGAAAAGGTGCAGAGACTGGGGATCCAAACTTCAGTTGGGGTAATAGACAATCATATGTACCTGCAATGAAACGTCTCCGTTACAAACTGGTCAAATTTAATGGATTTGCAGACGGACAGAAGCGCTAATATATCCATTTCCCTTTCGTGAGTGAGGCATTCAATCCTGCCCATAAGCCTGCGAACAAACCTCCCCAGAAAGATGAATTCAATTCTGCCATATACATTTTTTCATAACTTGTATGATATGCTTTCAGTGCGCCGCTGAAGACTTTTTTTGTGAAGGCATTGCCTTTACGCACGAGCTCAACATCTCCATGTTCGTCTTCTTCTAAATCAGACTCATCCATAAACTCCCGGATAACTTTTTCGAGTTCAATCACATTCTCGATTGTCCAGTGATGGCCACTCAAATGCATTTTCCTGTGTTCATAGACTTCAGCAGCAATAATTGATGCCATAACAGCATCTGCCGTATCACGAAACATATCGTCAATAGAGCGACCAGTTTCTTGTCTGATCAGTTCATTAATTGCACGTGTTTTTTTACCAAAACAAAATTCATACAGGGTTTTCTCCTGTCCGTCAACCCAGATTTTCTCGCGATAATCAATACCGTTTTTTTGATATGAATATCTGATAGCTTTACGCCATTTTTTAAACAGCTCTCGTGCTTTTCCATAATCAAAAACAATATTACCCAAAGGATCTGTCGCAACAATATTCGTAAAGTCAACTTCCGTCGTTGAGAGTAAATCTGCAAGTTCTGCTGCGTTTGAAAGCATATTTGCGACATATAACTCTTCAGAATCATGCGCTATCGAGTACCGACTACGTGGTTTAAACTCACGTGCAGCACGTGGTGTAATATTATAGCCATGCCCGCCTTGTAGTAAACTAAAAATACTTTGATGCCCAAGCTCTTGATGCCCTTCTATATCATGAATTTGAATAGTGTTTAAGAAGGGTAGCGCCACTGCTCCAAATTCGTCGAAGGTGTCTTTATTCCCAGCACCGTCTTTGCCACCTCTATGTGCACGCCATTTGCCAGTATGAAAAAGTTTACCACCAGTTCTGAATCCGATACCACTATCATCCAACCAATCACCAATTCCCCAAATATAGATATAATCTCGTGCTTGCCACCATGCGTATGTCGCTTCTATGTCATCAACACCATGGACTAGCTGTACACATTCTTCCATTGCGCGTTTCTCCATATCTTTTACAACTTCATTCTCCGGAATATCACGGAAATGATTAAGCCATGCCCGATCAATTCGCGTTACATGTTTGAGAAAGGCAAGCATCATTTTTTCGTTATGTTTAAAGAACTTGTAATTCTCTGGATTAATTTTCGCATCCATATACGTATCCAATTCTCTTCGCAATCGATCAGGATCATTTGCGAAAGCACTGAAGTGATTTCGTGGATCATCTGCCTTGTTTGTGTAATCAAACCGTTTGATTTGCTCAGGGTTAAAGTCGTTTAACAACTCTTCTATCGTCTGCCCATCAAAACGTATGTCCCCAAAGCGCATTTTATTCTGTTTTGCCCGAAGAAAAAGATAGGTATCAGGACGATCTTTGGTCTTATTATTTTTATCTACAAGTGTATCAAGTTCATGAACTTGCATATCAGCTAATTTTGTAAACAAACCGCCTTTTAAATTATCAAGGAGATCATCACGCACCGTAAATTTGAAATACTCTTCTTCTTCTTTTTTATTACGGAATTTCCTTCCCAACACTTCTTTTTCTGTATATTGTAAAAATTTCATTAAATGACTGTCTTTGGTAAACCGAATATCAAGTCCTACATTTTGTTTATCCATTTCCGCCTGAATTGCTTGTGTTTGGTCTTGTAGTTGGCGGTCAATTTTTTCGAGTTTGACAGCATCTCCTCCCGCAAGAGAGCGAGCCCTCACTGCTGCCGCCTGTATGCGCTCCTGAATAAATCGCCCATATTCTCTTTTGGCGTCACTGTAGTTATTTAATGTCTCTTCAGTCATAGTTACAAGAAATTTATTTGCGCCATTTGGTTCCCAAAATCTATAAAACATGTTTTCATTGAAGGTTTTCTCTTCCCCATTTGCATGTTTGTAATATTTTGAGACTTCATTTATATAATTATACCCAACGAGCATATCGCTCACTGCTTTTCCGAGTGTGCCTTGGGTTTCTTTGGGACCAACGACATCTATAATTTCCTGCGAACCATTTGTTACCGCTGATGGTAAACCAAGCAGCCACATAATATTATTCGCACGAACCCAATGATTTGATTTATGCAAATACTCCATAAGTTGCAAATACTTCCCTTTATCCCCAGCAAGTGACGCTTGGACATACTGAATTCTCGCTTCGTGAGTCATGATTCTAAATTCAACTTCAGCACCCAACTGTTGTGCTTGTGCCCACGTAAATTCAGGGTGTTCTGTTGGACGCCCCCATCCTGAAGTAACGTCTCCATCGTTATCGACAACGATATCAAACGTTCTTTGGGATAAATATTCAGGCATTAAAACCAATAACTCTGCCAGAGAGACTGATGAAGCATCACCCTTTACGGTAATTTTTTGCATTGGGTTAATCTGTCCATCTTTGTTATATAAGATATCATTGTTCAGAATCTGTTCACGAATGAGGTAATAGAAATTGTTGAATTTAAAATTTCCTTCCCCATCGAATAATTCGTGATCTCCTCCAGTTCTATAATTAATTTTCTCTGTAGAGTACTGTCTTGCCATAATTGCCATGGTATCCTCCAGAGATTTCGGCAACCCGAACGAACTGGTACCTTCAGCATGGCGATAATCGACCCCCAGTAATTCATGAGGATTAAAATCTATTGAGTCATGTTTCTCTGGATCAATTCCTTTTGGATTTTTCGTATTTCTCATAAAGTAGCGCAAAAAATCTCCTCCTGATGTTGTTATATCAAACATGTAATTAACGTTACTTAGCATAGCTGCAGTATCCGTCGCATTTGCAAGATCAAAAGAGTCTGGGAGAGCTTTTACAATGTCACTATATCGCTTAAACCGTTCGTTCGATAAATTAAGCGCCCCTTCTTGCCCTGCTTTACCCGCATTATTTCGCACATCATTTTTTAGAAGAATTTTTGCCCATTTTCGCAGTTCTGTGTAATAAGCTATAAGCTCTTCGTCTGTTCGAACCTTATGCGTGTGGGTATTCCCACTCGAATCAACATAAGTACGTGATCGCAATCCGGATTTGATCTCCAACTCGATTTGAATACGTTTAATCCGTTCTCCAAGAGCTGTATGTATATAACCTTCGTAGAGTGCTTCATCTTCAGCTTTATATGTTCGTTCATCCATCTGACCTTTATACATTTGCTCCATTACTGCTATTTCTTGTCGCTGTGCATGTAATTGCTGCGCCAAAGCCTGTGCCTGTGTCATGTCCTTAAGATTGATACCTGCTCTCATACCTTCAGACATCAGAGAGTTAAGCTTATGCATACGATCTTCCAATACTGCCGTATTAGAAAATTCCTGTTGGGTCTTTATATTTGTTGCAATTTCTGTATAATCAGATCCTAAATTTGCTGGCAAAGCAGGATCTGGCGTCGTGGACATGGAACGAATCTCGTTAATAGCGTTCCCTAATTGAAACCTCGAGCCGGGTTCGTAGTATCGATTACCAACAGAAGCTTCAACAACCGTTGGCTCCATATTGTAAACTCGTGGAGGTAGAGAAAGTCGCTCGTTATATGCTTTATTATCTCTCAACGAGCGTTTTGTCTCATTAATGAACTTCATTACCTCGGCAGGAGCCATTGTTTCTCGCAACCGAGCCACGATATCACGCAGCGCATCATTAGAAATCTCGTTGACGTGTAATACTTCGTCCAAATGAAAATTGCCATTAAATTCCGGAGCTCTTCTGGAAAGTGTTATCTGTTTTTGCAGCGCCATATAAGCTGACTTGAGCTCCGACTCAGAGAGTTGACTACCTAAATCCTTCAGGTTGTTTGCATAATTCTCTAAACGCACAACATTAAACCGCTCGATATTGTTTTCTTCATTAATAAAGTGCGTCTCTTCGAAGAATGATTGCCTCTTTGCTTCTATTGTCTGCATTGAGCCTTCAACCAATCTTTCTTCTATTTTCTCTGCATCTTCAGCTTTGATCGCTTTCTCTGGCTTCTCGACAGGCCGCTGTGATGCATCAGCTTTTTTTGCATTTTCTTTATCAGTTGGCAGAGCATTAATAAAAGCTATCGTTTGTGTAATCTGTTCTTTAATCTCAGCTGAAGGTTTTTCTTTAATAGCAACAAAGCCCAGTGCACCTTTTAACTGAATAAGGTCTTTGTGAGAAACTTTAGCTAATGCTTCTTCGATAAGTTTCTGCAATAACTCAGGTGTGTCTTCATGTCCTTCTTTTTCTGATGTTCCTGCATCAACTGTTGGCTGAGCTAATGCCACGGAATCCGCATATATTCGGAGATAGGAGGGTATGTCATTCGCTTCAGATGTATGGGTATCTTTTTGAGAGAAGCATTTGGCAATACCAGCAATTAGTGCTTCTTTTTCTTCTTTGGTATGTTCTGACGCAAGAATAAAATCGGTAATTACACTTACCAGCGCATAATCTTCTGCTTTGTCACCTTTACGAAGCGGTGAGAAAAGCTTGGCGAGTAAAGCTGCTAATTCTTTATCAGATTCACTTTTGCTTGCCGATTCTTTTGCTTCGTGATCATTATGTTTGTATTCCTTTGGCACCGGAAGTGTACTGAAATCAACAGATTCCCCTCGATCTCGAGCTGCTTGCATTTCTTTTAGTTGGATAATGTTATCAAGCACCGCGATTGCTTCTAGAGCTTCACGAGCCGTTTCACTATTGGGATCAACACTTTCTAGTAAATCCTTCCATGTATCCTGAATCTCTTTCACTCTTTCCGCTGAAGCATTGGCAATTTGCTGTTCAACTTTTCTCTCAAACGCATTGAGATCAGACCCAACTATAGACTCAGAATCATTTACTGCATCTGTTTTTGACACAAGCATATCCTCAGCTGCAATAATCGCTTGATTGTCTAAAATTGCTTTCTCGTCCAACCCGGCAAGTTTTGCATAACCCATGATTCGTTCTCTCATTGCAAGTGCTTCTTGCTGCTCAGCACTTGAACCTGCAACTGGATAACTCGTCAGCAGTGCTGCAACTAATTCCTGCTTTTGTTGCTTAGGATCATCACTCGCCAATAAGAGTTTCATGAGATGATCTGCTTTCAGCTGTTCTTCTTTTCGCAAATTAACTTCTTTGCCAGGAGTAAGATTTGTGAATCGGGTCTCTGCAACTGATTCAAAAACAGTTACGATAACTTGAGCAAATTTTTTATCATTTGCCTGTTGAATTTCTATAAATTCCTGCGTTGCTGTGTCTTCTTTTACTTCTACCACTTCTGCGAGAAGCGTTTCCGAATCTAAAACCGCTTCGTACACGCCTTCATCGAGCTGGGTGTCATTGGCTATCTCTGCACGAAGTTTTTTCAGGTCTTCGTGCATAATCTGAAGTGCCTCGTCAGAAGCAGTATTAAGGGTTTTTTTCAAATGCTGCTCAAATACTACATATCTATCTTGAGCCGTTGTAGGTAGTTCTTCCTGCTGTTCTTTAGCGATACCTGCAAGCTCTTTTAAAATTGCTTTTGAATCAAGATGTGCTTCCTCTGCACTCTCAAGAATGGTATCAAAAACCACTCTCGCTTTTTTTGTTCCTTCCAACTCTTCCTCCGTAGAATCTGCAGCTGGCTTATTGGGAAGAAGAAATGAGCTCATTACTTCAGCAATTGCTTTATTGGGATTCTTATTTTTTGAAGTTGCGTCTGTAACTGCCTCAACAACTGTTTTGAAGATTTTATCTTCCGGACCACCATTCTCAGGATTTACTGAGGAAAGAAGTGCACTAAACATTTCAGCAATAGTATTTTTTTTCGTCTCTGTATTTTGCTGTTCATTCGTTTCCGGTTTATCTTCTCCATGAGGGTCTACCTCACTATCGTGAGGATCTCTTTCTTCATCAGAATTTTCAATTTCAGGTTTTTCAGCCATTTGAGTACTATCTCCATCATAGCCTTTCGCCGAACTTGGTGTCAATTTTTCTTCTTCGTTTGGATTACTCATAATGAGGCTATTTTACGTGTCTCAGTTAAAAACTGCTTTATATTGGGGTAACAAAAAGCTTACAACTACATTGAAGAAACAAATTTAAACCCGCGACCCTTTACAGTCTGCAGGTGTTGAGGATTGTTGGGGTCTTCTTCAATTTTGCGACGAACACGAAATACGAGCTGATCAACTGCCTGGTCTGTAATACCTGCCGTCGATTTATTCCCCTGCCACACGACACCAATAAGTTCATCTCTCTCAACTACCTTTTCCTGGTTTTGCAAAAGATATCTGAGTAATCGGAATTCAGATGACGTTAGCTGGTCAGAAAGTGTTACTGAACCTTTTTTTATAGTGTTTGTATTTTCATCATAAACAATTTTTTGAGCTTCAGCTGATTGCTCATTTGCAAAAGTGTCGATAAATGCAGCTATTAATGGGATTTGTATATGCTTATCTTTTATCAAGCCAACTTGTTCCAAATATACTGCGACATCTGGATCTTCAAATTTCTTCTCAAGAAGATCTGCTTGCTCAGCAGGAGATAATGTCTGCCAAATATCACGAAGTCCTGCCCGTATAGTCTTTTGTGCAAGCAAAAAATCCTGCAATCGTTCAGGCGTTCCATTATTTGCCAGAACAGCCTCAACAGCAAGTTTTGTCAGTTTTCCAAGACCACCCGTCATGCCGACTATTTCTTCAAACACTTTCTTATCTAGTTTTTTACTGGTAATCTTTTCTATGTAAGATAAACGGAAACTGGTCGATGGAACATCATAAAGATTAAGATAAATATGCCTATCTGCAACGAATTCGTAATAGTCCGATAGAAGAGAAGGTTCAAGGAGTGATTCTAATGGTCGTGGCAGTGAAAAAACTATTGAAAAATGATATTTTGCATTACTACGAAGCACCCGTAAATTCGTAAAGAATCCACTTGTGACTATTGGAATATATTCTTCAAAACGATCAAACAAAAAGACAAGAGTTATTTTCTTTTCATTTGCCATATAATCAACAGCTTCTTTAAATCCTTGAAAAAGTATCAGCTCATCCTGAAATTGCAAATGTTCTCTAAATTTATCGCCGACAACTTTATGCTCCTCAGGCATTTTCTCTTCACGAAGTGACTCCGTAAGATTGAGAAACATAAATTTCATGGCATCAAACAAAGATCGATTCCTGATTTCAGAAAAATTAACCATAACGAAATGAGGTTTCATTTCTAAATTCGTTAAATGTTTCTTTTGAAGTTCTTTGTTATATGCAAGTATTTCGAGGAGGCTTGTTCTTCCGGTTCCTGGAATACCAATAATCTGACACGAATTCCCTTCCGCGGCAAAGGCAAAAATTTTGCTAATTTCTTCCTCCCGGCTGTCACTTGGATATTGGGCTTCTAAATGATCTTGAATCATACAAATTTATTGTACCCGTAATATATACAATCTTCAATTCGGAATATTTGCGCTCTTGCTTTTATAAAAAAAAGTTTGTACGGTATAAGTATGGTTGAATATATTACGCTAACACTTCCTGGTGCGGATGGACAACCGGGAGTTCAGATTAATGCCCCGAAATCGATTCCTCAAGGTGGAGAAGCACGACTTGAACAAGCGGTCGGAGGAGGTATTACAATCTTTGTTATTATTGCGATCGTCCTCTGCCTTATTTCGATAGTACGCGCTGGCATTCAATGGACATCATCAGCTGGAGATAAAGCAAAAGTTGCATCAGCACGAGCACGGCTTACCTGGTCAATTGTCGGACTTGTTATTGTGCTTTTGTCTTTTATGTTTGTCAACATTTTAGGTTCATTCTTCAACATAAAGTTGTAAAGAAAAATACTGACTTATTTTGATCTATTGACAACAATAAAAAAAGTAGCATATGATGAGTATAGAGAAAATAAACATGAAAAAATTACTAACAACACTTTCAGCAACAGCAGCATCCGGAGCAGTCTTTTTAGGACTAGCATTCCCAACATTTGCGACAGGTAGTGTCGATCCATGTACAACAATCGATTCCAACTTTCAAGCTCTTTGCAACCTTGAAGCAGGCAATCTTGGGGCTATTATTGGTGCAATTGTAACATTCCTCCTTATTATCGTTGCAATCATTGCCCTCTTCTTCCTTATCTACGGTGGTCTTCGATGGGTAACTTCAGGTGGTGACAAAGGCAAAGTTGATGAAGCAAGAAAAACAGTCATCGCCGCAATTGTTGGTTTAATTATCGCATTCCTCGCCTTCTTTATCCTCTCAGTAGTCTTGAGTTTCTTCGGACTAAGTCTTACAAATCTAGTCCTTCCTAAGATTCCTACCGCCGCATAAAATCGCGCAAGCCTAATCTATGAAAAAGCTACTTGTTCTGTCACTACTGACAGCTTTTTTTCTTACTGTGGTTGCCACTCCAGTTCAAGCACAATTCCAGGACTGGGGAAACTGTGTTGATGCAAAGAGCAAGGTAGCAACACTGCGCTGTATACCTGTTCTCTTTAATAACTTAGTTGCAGGAGCACTTATGTTCGTTGGAGCTGCCGCAACAGTTATGTTTATTTATGGAGGAGTTAAATTTATTAATTCAGGTGGTGATCAAAAAGCAACTCAGGAAGCACGTAAGATTCTAACCTTTGCAGTTCTGGGAGTAATACTTGTTCTCGGCTCATTTGCAATTATTTACTTTATAGGATTCCTCACAGGATCTTCCGACTGTATTACAAACCTAGAACTTGTAGCTACTGGAGGCTGTCAGTAACACCCTCTCTAAAACACCCCTTTTCACGATTAGCCTCAAATGTCTATGTTGTTTGACCCACTTTGTTGGAGTTGCAATCAAATTTTTCACGTTATACACTTTTAGCAACAGTAAAGCACCTATGAGTGCAGATTCTGTTTGTGTTTATTTATATGGATCAGCATCCAATTCCACAAGACGTAACAGGTTTTCAGTTTAAACTCATCGGTACCATGACCGTCAAGCAATTTGGCTACGTCGCGAGTGGTGTTATTATGGCCTTTGTTCTTTATTATTTACCCCTGCCTGGTATATTTGGAATACTCACAAAAGTACTTTTAATTCCAATCCTTGGGGGTAGTGGGGCGTTTATTGCATTTGTTCCGATTGAAGGAAGACCTGTTGATGTCATGGCAGGAAACTTTTTTAAGGCAATTTTTTCTCCAAATCAATATATATACAAAAAAACTGGTAGGAGATTCAGTTTTTCGACGGTAAACTATACAAAAGTTGCACTTGCCGCTGAGGGAGAACCCGCCAAACAAAGTACAACCGCATCAGTAAAACAAGCTGGTGTGGACATAAAAGCAGCACAATTGCAGGCATTTTTACGAAATTCTCATAGTCAGAGCAGTAACTCTCTCGATAAGAAGGAACAAGCGATGCTTAGCTCATTATCACTACCAACTGTCACAAACTCTGTTGCCCAGACTGCCTCTCCTACTCCAGCTTTAAAACCCATCGCTATGAAACCAACAGTGGCAGCTGTCGCAATACCACTTGTTGTACCTACGCAAACGCCGGCTACTGGCCAGCAGGAAAAAGAGCAATCATTGACTCAAAAAGAGAACCAGCTTCAAAACGAACTGCAAACAGCAAAACAGGAAGAAAATATAACACATGCTCCGGCAGCGCACGAGAAAGTTACCACTCTCGAAACTCAAATTCAGGAGATTCACACGCAAAAACTCAAATTGGAACAGGAAATCCAACAATTACAATCCCAGTTAGTAGCACAAAAAGCACAACCAACAGTTGTGCAACCTGCTGTTGTAGCACAACCGGTTGTTGCAGCCGCTGCACCAACCCCAATTCCAGCCGCTGCACCTTCACCAGTTGCAATTCCAGCTTCCCAGTATGCGAAAACGGTACCGCAGGCGCCCGCTAAAAAAGTCGACTTGCCAAACATTTCAGATACACCAAACGTTGTTGTGGGAATTGTCAAAGATCCTCGTGGGAACATCTTGCCAAACATGCTTGTCGAAGTAAAAGACAAAGATGGTAATCCTGTCCGTGCGTTTAAAACAAACGCCCTTGGACAATTTGCTTCAGCAACGCCTCTCGCAAAAGGTATCTATACAATTGAACTTGACGATCCAAAAAAACAACACACGTTTGACGTCATTCAGATCACCGCCAGTAATCAAATTATGTTACCAATTGAAATTATTTCCCATGATGCGAGGGAAGAATTGCGAAAACAATTATTTAATTAAAACGTATGGCTGCCCAAAAAATACATGCTACAACGCAAAAGTTTACCGAAATTGTCGACTTTGTTGACAATGTGGTTGTTCTTGAAGGAGGCGCTGCTTGCATGATTATCGAAATCACAGCAAGTAACTTCGCGCTCCTATCACGCCGTGAACAAGATACCCGCATCTTTGCGTACGCATCACTTCTTAACTCACTCTCTTTCCCTATCCAAATTCTCATTAGAAATAAACGCATCGACATCTCAATCTATCTTAAATCGCTTGATGAGATTATCGCCCAAACTGAAAATCCACAATTAAAACAATATATTGAGTATTACCGCACGTTCGTACATGAGATGGTTACTGTTAATGTTGTTTTGAGTAAATCGTTTTATATCGTTATCCCCTATTCTCCACTTGAAGCTGGAGTGAGTGCTGTAACACAAACGGTCCAAAAAGGCATGTCTCAGGCACAAATCACTGCCGTCGATGCGAAGAAAGCATTGAATACAAAAGCATCAACACTCCTCGGTCAGTTGCAAAAATTTGCGACCTCAGCAAGAGTGCTTGAGAAGGAAGATTTGATAAAGGTTTTTTATGATATTTATAATGAGGGAACTGGGATTAATGTGGAACAAGTAGAACCAGGAATACAAGCTACAATGGTTACGGAGGCAAAGAAATGAAATTACCATTCGGCAATGCAAAACCCACAACCACTACTGTTCAAAAAGCAGGCACAGCTCCTATGGCTGGAAAAGCTGCAAAAGCTGCTGTTGCAGCACCACCGACAAGTAAAGCAATTGAAACTGTAGAAAAAGGACTTACATCCGTCGTTGACATCATAGCTCCTTCATCAGTTGAAGTTGATTTCCGATACATACGCGTTGGCGATACATATTACACGACACTTTTTGCCGCTGGATACCCACGTTACGTATCACCAGGCTGGCTGCAACCAATTATTGATTATGATCATACCCTTGATATTGCTATGTTTTGTTACCCTACGTCTTCCTCAGACGTGTTAGCTGATTTAAAAAGAAAAATTGGAGAAATGGAAGCGACACTTTCATCTGATGCTGAACAAGGAAAAGTAGCAGATCCGAGTGTTGAAGCTGCGCTTGAAGACGCACTTGGACTCCAAGAAGAACTCGCAAAAGGTATTGAGCGGTTCTTTCAGTTCGGATTTTATCTGACGATTTCGGACGAAGAACTGCCAAAGCTCAAAGAAACCGTAAAAGAACTTCAAACAGCACTTGGAGGATTGCTTGTCACCGGAAAGATAGCGACACTGCAAATGGAAGAAGGTTTCAAGACGACTGTTCCTATGGGTATTGATAAATTGTATGTCACGCGCAATATGGACACCTCTTCTCTTGCGTCGACTTTTCCGTTCACGTCCGCAATTCTGACCCAAAACAAAGGTGTTATGTATGGAGTCAATCAACAAAACGGATCACTTATTATCTTTGATAGGTTTTCTCTTGAAAACGCTAACGAAGTTGTGTTAGGAAAATCCGGTGCCGGAAAATCGTATACCATCAAACTCGAAATCAGTAGGCAATTTATGCTTGGTGCTGAGGTTATCGTTATTGACCCTGACGGAGAATATGTTACCTTAACGCCTGCATTAGGGGGCGAAGTTGTTGATTTCTCGTCAAGCTCTGAAATTAAAATTAATCCGTTTGATCTTTCTGATATTTACGAAGAAGGCGAAAACGAGCTCGGGCTTAAAATTCTCTCTCTACATGGGTTACTAAAAATTATTACCGGGGATTTGGATGCAGAACACGACGCTATCCTTGACCGTGCGCTTATTGAGACATACAGACAGAAAGGTATTACAACAGATCCTGCCACCCAAAAACGGGAGCCACCACTTATGGAAGATTTGTATAAAACACTTCTGGGTATGGAAAGTCAGCCTTCTCGCGAAATTGCTTATATGCTTGAAAAGTTCATCAAAGGAAGTGCCGCCGGTATTTTTAACCAACAGTCAAACTTTGCTATCAATAATCCTTTAACTGTCTTCTCTATCAGAAATATGGAGGAAGCGCTTCGTCCTGTGGCTATGCATATTATTCTTGATTTCGTGTGGACGAAAGTGAAGAAATCCTTAAAGAAACGTATTTTGATTCTTGATGAAGGCTGGTACATGATGAAATATCCTGACTCAGCTTCCTTTGTCTATTCTATCGCCAAACGTGCGCGTAAATATTATCTGGGACTCACAACTGCAACGCAGGATGTTGAAGACTTTTTGAAAAATGAATACGGTAAAGCTGTTCTCACCAACTCTTCCATTCAGGTGCTTCTCAAACAAGGCACGGCTGAAGTCGACATGATCGCTGAAACTTTTTACCTTTCTGAAGGTGAAAAAGCATTACTCCTTTCCTCTGATGTTGGAGAAGGACTCTTTTTTGCAGGACAAAATCACGTTGCTATGAAGGTGTTTGCCGCGCCTTTTGAACATGAGCTGATAACCTCCAACCCTATTGAGCTCTTAAAAAGACAGCAAGACAAAGAACGAATGCTCAAAGCAGAGGGAGCAGAAAAAGAAGCTGACAAAGCTGATGCTGAAACAGCCACACCACCTGAAGAACCGACAGCTCCACATTCCTATTCCACACATACCCCACCACCAGATGCGCCGGCAGGTGGAGGAGCCACTGTTGCACCCGCTCCTGCTGCTGAACCAACAAAGCACCAAACACCTGCAGACGGACACGCAGTGCCTACTGGGGCAAATTTAAGCAGCAACCCAACGGCACCTCCTCCAGTCGAGCATGTCCCGGGAAGTCCTGCTGCACTCGCTGCAGAAAAATTAGCTGCAGAAAAAGCAGCTGGTCAAGACCCAAGTGCTGCACCGATTCTAACCAAACAAACAGCAACATTTGACGTACCTGCCCCTACGAGCGCTGCACCAGGCACTCCTCCCATAGATGACGCAACACACCCATCATTAATGAATTCTCCTCATGTCGGTGGTAACGTCTCAGCTCCTACCACCGGCCTTGGCAAACAAGATCCAACAAAAACATAAGTTATAGAAGTTTTACCAAACTACATATTCTCTGCTACTATTAATGTATGGCTACCGATACGAAGGATCCCAAAATAGAACGAATAACTACGCTCAACAAAGAAATCCAAGAACTTGTTGATCACCTCATGGATCTTCCTGAAGCACGTCTTACTAAAAACTCTTCTCTTACGTCCAATGAGGCAGGACTTATGAATCCAAAAGTCATAGACCTCATCAAAAATGCAGTATTAAAAGCGAAAAGAGATACATCTACTACAAAAAATATTGCTGATATAAAAGCTATAGTCGCCCGTATTCATCATGAAGCTGAACTGGAGATACGAAAAATTGCAACAGAAAAACCCGAGAAGAAAGAAAAAAAGGAAGAAGAAGGATATCATGGTCCAGTAAAAAAACCAAATCCATTTGAAGTAAATGGTAATTATTCTGATATAAAGAAGGACGAAAAAAATCTTACTACAGTATCAGCAGCAGTCGCAGCTTCTACCGAGAGAACAAGTAAAAGTACTTCCCCGTTCGGAGTAAGCACACCATCCACAAAAGCTATCAACCAAAGTATACCAATCAACCAGAATATCCCTAAAATTCCACGGCAACGAACTGTAACCAACATCTTCCGTGGAGGGAATACAGATCCAGTGAAAAAAAGCAGTTACGATAAACCATTGCCGCAAGGATCAAAATCTTCACCCTTTAACACAAAACCAGATATATCACTAATAACGAAAGCCGCGGCTACACCAGCTGGTAAAACTGACCAATCAATTAATCAAATAAAGCCGGTTACAAAAAAACCAAAAACAAAAATAATACTTCCTCCTAGCAAAAAAGATGCTGTTATTCCAGGACTGCGAAAATATATCCCGCCTCCTCTTCCACTAGAAGATAGGGTTGTCGAGGACTTTGATCCTTATTCCATTGAGGAGTTTGACCGGGGACAACCTGGCAATCCAAACGATGACAATGTCCTTGGCAATACTAGAGCTGACTTCTATGAACCAGGGCCTCAGCCTGAGTATCCCACTTCAAGCCCATATGAACAAGACGATTCGCAAGACGATGATGATTCTGACAATGGTGAGGATAGAAACAGAAACGATGGTAGAGGTCCAAATAGTAGGCGGGGCAGAGTGCCAAGTCGAAATTTTAAAAGCGGATTTCCCAAAGTTCCTTCAAATCCATTGGGCGGAGCAGCAACTAAGAAACTGGCAGAAAGAGGACTTATCTTTTTCTTCACGAAAACACCAGTTGGCCTTGCTATACTAGGTGGCGCGATTGTATTATTTTTAGTTGTTATGTTTCTCCTTTTCATTTTCAACGATAAAGAAGAAGAAAAAAGAGCGAATGAAAACGCAATTCTTGAGACATTAACAGTTGAAAAAGTAAAAATATTGCCACCACTTCTTGATGCAAAAGTTGGAGACATTGTCACTTTTACTATCACCGTTAAAGATACAAAGCCTGCACAAGAGGTAATCGTTATTGATCACTTACCTGACGGGATTAGTTTACTTGATGCTGACATCACTTCGGATTGGCAAGTACGTCTTTTCAATCCGACAGCCAAAACAATAACATGGAAAGCTTCTGAAAACGTTACTGCTCCACTTCTTAATCCCCCAAACTTTACTATCACAATAAAGTATAAAGTAACAAAGGATAAGACTCACCTTGTTACTTGGGCTGAAGTAAACACCATTGGAGCAGTAGGAGGTATTTCAGGTACATGGGTAGCTCCAAGCAATATCCTGTGTAATGGCAAAGATGCAGCTGGTGCTCTTGGTAACACCATCGGAAAGAATTTTGGCAATCCTCAATGTAATTTTAGTAAAGACAAATTATTTGCACTTCTCAAGCAGGCAGACCCAGCAAATGCTGATGTTTGGTTTAATAAGATCGTTCCTTGTGAGAGTGGTTATAACCCTAATGCGTATGCAAACCCAAATACAGGAACACCTGATGCAGCTGGTGCCTGGGGACTTTACCAGATGGGAAGCAGTTCACCACCAGGGCTTCCTCCTCCGGCGGAAGGTAAAAATGGTATAAATGACCGTGGTGATTTGAACTGGGAAATCCAAACAGAAAATGCGACAACCTATGGCAAAAAAATTGGGAGTTTGGGCAGATATTGGTCATGCGCACGTTGATGCTCATACCTCAAGCAGTTATACTAACGACATACTATGAAAAAAAATAAAGGTGACCTTCTTTCTTTTGTATTTGGCATAATCCTACTAATCATTGTTGTTTTAACAGCTTTCATTGCATTTACGAATAGTTCATCTAAACCCGCTCTGAACGATACTTCAGAAAACAAAGTACGGATACTGCCAACACTTTCACCAACCCCTTCCTTAAATTCACATATACCACCAGTTGCTTATAACGAAATCGCCCAAGACAAGCTCCTTGATAAAATTGTAAACCGCATACCACTATCAGATAACGATACCTTTGCAAAAGCGACAATTCTCTCTACATTACCCAAGGAGAATCCTTCTGGTATCCTCTACCAATCTGACACAATTATTATTGACTTCACGAACAATGCAAATATGTTTCAGGTTGAAATATTAACAACCGACATTTCTGCTGCAAAAGCAGAAGCCAACGTTTGGTTTCGTGCGCGAGGTATGAGTCAAAAAGGCATTTGTGACCTTCCTGTCCTCTTTTATCTCAACTCTGACACCATGACAAAACTTCGCGGAACAGGAACCATTTTTAGTCCACTAGCAAATAGTTGTTAATCATGTCATTTTTATTATTCATAAAAAAGTATAAACCGACAATTATAGTCTTTGCATGTTTGATTATCTTTATAATCATTTACTCAACTGGTTACTACCAAGAATCCCCAAATCAGCCATCAATGAATGTTCAACCTTCATCTATTCCACCTGATTTTACTCAATCACCATTCACGTCACCTCAGCAGCGATACCTTGAGCAAGTATCACAAAAATCTCCATTAGCAAGTTGGGATATTGCTGCGAAAGAAAAGATTCTTTCACTTCGACCACCTGGACAATTATCAGGCATACTTTATATGTCTTCGCAGTTCAGTATAGAATATGTCTCTTCCGTAGATACATTTCAAGTTGAAATACTCACAGCAAATATTGCTGAAGCTAAAACCGCTGCGACAAACTGGTTCCGAACCTTTGGTGTTAGTGATGAAGGTATATGTAATTACCCAGTCAGCTTTTACCTTAATTACGATATAAAAGCAACGCTCGATCCTCAGACTATCAAAGACTTTAACCCCTTGCCTGATGGTTGTTAAAATAGGTAAGATTATCTTAGTTATGATTAACCGCACACTTTTCTTAGCTGTAGTAACTTTCACCTTTAGTGTTTTCTTCACGTTCATTTTCACATCATCAGCTCAAGCGGTAACGAGCAACTGTGTTATTGTAAACATAAATATTCAAGGAACACCTGCGAACCTTCCCCCTAATTGTAATAGCGGTGTCGGAGCAGAAGGTATTACATATCCTCCAAATATAACATGTAAATCCGATGGATATTGCCTGATGCCAGTATCCTCAATTCCAGCACCAAAAGAACTATATACTCTCTATGCATGCTCTAACCAAAGATATGGTCATAAGGATCTTGTCGGTGTGCTGAATACAGTTGCTATAAGATGGAAAGAAAAATATCCAAATGGCAAATTATGGATAGGCGATTTAAACGCATCAGGTCATAAATCACATAATATTGGCCGCGCAGTAGATATTTATGGTGACATTGATGGAAAAAGACGTGTGGCTCAAATGAGCAACGATACTGAAACAATTGAGCTTGGTAAAATGTTTGTGGATACAAATCTTATTGAGAATATTTGGTATAACGATCAAGCAGTAAATGCCGCTGTTTTGAAATATGCACGTGATACAAATAGATCTACTGGACTGGTTATGAAATATATTGCTGGGCACGATGATCATTTTCATGTTGATATTAAACTGCAAAAAAAATTAACTTTTTGGGAACCTGGATGCTAATAATTATGAATGTTTCTGCTTTCAAAGATAAAATTTATGGGTTTATTGCCACATATAAATGGCTGCTGATTCCAGCGATACCTTTACTATTATTTATTGGGCTACTAATTTATATATCTCAACCACAAACTCCAGTTCAGAAATCAACCCCTGAGACATCAAATACGACTTTCACACCAACAACATTACCTGGACAAACTAGACCATCATCACAACCAAGTATGACAATACTCCCTATTCCATCAATCAATTTTGACCAAATTGAATATGAAACAGAATTAGAAGCGCCCATAAACACATTGCCAGGCTTTCAAGAATCAGAAACTCTTCCTAATGGATTAGTAAAACACACATTAGCTTCAATAAATCCTTCTCGACCTAATATTTATATTACCCAGGGCAATAACATTCTTCTTGAACGCAAAATTACTACTGCTGATTCAGCAGCGCAAATTAGCCACTTCACAGAAAGCTATGGCAATCCAGAATATAAGATTATCGGATCATCATTTTTTGGCCCAAACGCCGAAGAATATATTTATGCAAATTTAGGTATCGCCTTCGTAGCTAATTCACAAACAGGAAGTGTGCTTGAAACTAGACTTTTCCCTCCGATGACTGTTGATGACTATATTAAATATATAAAGATTTACGAGTAATTAGCTTTTACCCCTGAACCCTAATAGGCATGATGAGATGGAGATAGGATGGATCGTTGGCTATTTTGAAAACTCCTGGATTAAGCGGGCCTGTCATTTCAAAGACCATTTCTTTATCATCACTGTTTGAAAAGAGATCAAGTAAGTAGCGGGCGTTAAATGCGATCTCGTTTTCTTCGCCATTGAGCTTTGCGTCAACAGAAACCGTATTCTCACCTAGTGCTGGTGATTGTGATGAAACGATTATCTGATCCTTTCTAAGTGAAAATTTAATAATATTCGCCGCATCTCTTGCAAAAATGGAACAAATCTTCACAGCTTTTTGCATATCTTCTTTTTCAAACGAAACACTTACTGAGAAATCTGCAGGGATAATTTTTTCGAAATTCGGAAATTCTGCCTCAATTAATCTTCCGACCAATACCGTTTGGTTCTGTTCAAAAAGGATTTGATTCTTTCCTGAGGCTACATGCATTGTTATTTCGCCTTTTTCATCCTTCATCGATAAGAGTTCTTTAAAAACCCGTGCAGGAATAATATATGAAGAATTTGCAGACTCCCCTTCTTTCTCTGTCTTGTAATGTTTAAGAGATAGTCTGTAACCGTCTGTAGCGACGAGCAAGAAGCCTTCGTCCTCTCTTCTGACTAATACTCCGGATAGTGCTGGACGCGTCGTATCTTGACTTGCTGCAAAGACAACAGATGAAAAATCTTTTTGTATATCTTCAGAAAGAAGTGTTGCGATCTTTTCTCCTTTCTCTTCATAAAGAGAAGGAAATTCTTCAGCGTTAATTGTTTGGAAGATACTATTTGTTTTTCGTGTTACAACTTCAAGTTTATTATCAGTTGTGTGAAGCGTGACTGTTTCTTCAGAAAGTGAGTTAATAAGTTCAGAGAACGTTTTTGCTGGAACTGTAGTTGATCCCTCTTCTTCGATTATTGCTGGTATCTTTATTTCTATTCCAACTTCAAGGTCAGTACTGCTAAGTGTAATCACTTCACCATTTGCCTCGATGAGTATATTAAGTAATACTGGTAGTTGGTTCTTTGAAGAGATAGCGTGATTAAGAAACGAAAGCTTTTTTTGTAAATTTGCCGTCAATAGGGAAACCTTCATATATATATACTTGTAGTTGTAGTAGTGTATAGGGAAATGTGGAAAAAATCAAGAACAAAAAGACTCATAAGTGTCATTTTTTTTAAACTTTCCTCATAAAACAGTAATAATTAGCATATTTTAAAATCCTATATAGTATATATGTAATTTTGGGTTTTATGACTGAAAGAATGTGGATAAAATGTTCATAACTTTTGGGATAAAATGTTCATAAGAATAAGAAGAGAGTTATCCCACATACTTATCCCCGAAATGATTTAGTTATCCCAGAGATATCCTGAGAGACCGCAGCCTTGTTTTCCACAAGCACCTCTATCTTATCCACACCGTGCTTAATTGTCGTATGGTCACGGCCGCCAAGAAGATTTCCAATTTCAACAAGTGTTAATCCTAATTCATGTTTTAATAAGTACATGGTGAGCTGTCGTGCTTTTACCAATGATGCATCTCTTTTAGGACCCTTTAACTGTGTTGTCTTTATATGAAAGTATGTACAAACGGCATTAATGACATCTTCAGCATATATATGTTCTGCCTTTTTTTGTGCGTAATTCCCCATGGCATTTTGTGCAGATTCAAGACTGATTTTTGTGTTGTTTGTCGTTGCTTCTGTTATGACCCGAAGCAAAAGACCTTCAAGACTTCTTGTGTCTTCTGCTTGCTCGGCAAGTGACATCGCAATGTCTGTCGGAAGTTCATGGCCGTATTTTTCTGCTTTCTTCTGTAATATCGCTGTTTTAAGTTCAATATCCGGTTTTTCAATATCAACAGTTAAACCTCCTGCAAAGCGAGAAGATAAGCGCTTTTCAAGCTTTTTGATTTCATGCGGCGGTCTATCAGACGAAAGGACAATTTGTGATTGGTTATCAATAAGGATATTAAAGGTATGGAAGAGTTCTTCCTGAACCTTATCCTTCCCTTCAATAAACTGGATATCATCAATGAGTAGAACATATGCTGAACGGAAACGCTTCTTCATTCGTGCAGTATCATTATTTCGGATTGCCTCAATGACTTCATTTGTGAATTCTTCACTGGTTATATAAATAATTTTTTTTTCAGGAGCTCCCAGATATGCGTAGTTTGCAATGGCATGCATAAGATGGGTTTTTCCGACACCGACAGGTCCATAGATAAAAAGTGGGTTGTATGACTGTCCAATATTCTTAGCAACTGTTGTCGCTGAAACAAACGCTAATTGATTACTTGAAGAAACGGCAAAATTAGGAAAGGTATATTCTGGTCTGACACGAGGAAGATGTCCGACCATAGGTTTGGTAAGAACCTTATTTTCAGTAAAGAGAGGCCCTGCTTCATGATTATGTTTTTTCTCAACTGGGAGTGGTGCACGGGGAACAAAAAGAATAGTAAGGTCTTTTCCTGTATGTGTATCAAGAAGAGATTTAATATCAGAAAGAAAACGTCTATTTAGAAGATTAATAATCATTGTGTTGGGTGCAGCAACTGTTGCTATATCGTCAGCAAGAGAAAGAAGATATGTAGGCTTAAAAAGAACAGCGTAATTACCATCAGAAATTTTTGGTTTTATATCTGTTAGTACTTTATCCCAGATAGCGGCTAAATGTGAGTCCATGGGTTTCTATTTAATAATGTGGATAACTCATTGTCAAGACTCGAAATGGCATTATTTAACAAGCTGTACTAATTGGTGTGTTTTGGTGAATAAACGGTGATTATCTAAGAATTGTTAATTGTGACTAAATTTGCTATACTATACGTCATGGAAAGATTAACAAAAATTAAAAAAGTAAAGCGCAAGCGAAAACACGGCTTTTTGGTCATGATGAAATCTCATGGCGGTCGTAAAACAATCAAACGTAGAAGAGATCAAGGTAGAGCTAGACTAACCGTTTAATTTCATGCTCCCCCGTCAATACCGTTTACCGGCTTCAGTCCATTTTAGGAACGCATCCGTTTATCCAACAGCATATTTTCTTGTTAAGGTTATACCTAACGCACAGGAATATAGTAGATTCGGTTTTATTATTGGTAAGGCAGTTGCAAAACAAGCTGTATATCGCAATAAAGCTAGACGAATACTCAGATCATGCATTGAGGAACGTTTCGAAAACATCATTGGTGGGTATGACATGCTTTTTTTATTAAAAAAAGGTATAATAGGTGCTGAGAGAGAAATCCTCTTAAGTGAAACTGATAAGTTTCTTTCAATAAAGAAGCTGCTGAAATCATAATTGTTCACCCAAAGTTACACATAATGAAGTTTATATTACTTAGTTTAATTAGCATATATCAATTTATTTCACCTGCCATCAATCAGCTTCTCGGTATCAAATCAATGTGCAGATACACACCTACATGTTCAGCATATGCGAAACAATCGGTCGAAAAACACGGTGTTTTAAAAGGAGTACAATTGGCAATGCGTAGATTACTTAGCTGCCAGCCTTTCAGTAAATCATATGGACATATTTAATATCATCTTAATTCAACCAATTACCAATAGCTTGTTAGCCTTCTATCATCTGCTATCTTCGATGCATATTCCCTATGCTTTTGGATTTTCAATTATTCTATTAACTGTTTTTATTAGACTCATCATGTATCCCCTTGTTACCAATCAACTCACCATGTCAAAAAAGATGCAGGAGCTTGCTCCGCTGATGAATAAGATAAAAGAGAAATACAAGGGAGATATGAAACAACAGCAGCAGGCACAACTCGCTCTTTATCGTGAACATGGAGTTAATCCAGCAGCTGGTTGTTTACCAGGTTTAGTACAAATAGTCATTTTACTTTTTGGTCTTTATCCTGCGCTTATGAACGTGTTATCAAAGCAAGGTAAAGATTTAGTTACGTATGTTAATAATTTGGCTTATGCGCCAGCTCTTCAGATAATGCAGCCATTTAATACTGATTTCTTTGGTTTGGCACTTGATAAAACGCCAACACAACTTATGGCTGTTGCACCGGTACTTGCAATTTTAGTACCTGTATTAACAGCAGTTTTCCAATTTGCACAATCAAAAATGATGATGCCTGCTTCTACAAAGAAAACAGTGCAACAAATTCGAGATCCAAAACCTGAAGATTTCATGGCCACATTTCAAAAGCAAACACTTTATATTCTTCCAATTATGATTGCAGTCTTCTCTTTCCAGTTTTCAGTAGGTTTATCTCTCTACTGGAATACTTACACGATTTTTGGTATTATACAGCAGTACCTTGTCAGCGGATGGGGTGGGCTCCAAGGATGGGTCACTAAATTAAGCGGCAAGAAAGCATAAATACTATGGAAGAAGCAACCAAAATCACAGCAAAAGATCAAAAAGCAATTGAACAACTCGTTGAAGAGCTGTTTTCATTATTAGGCATTGATGGCACGTTCTCTATCGCAACAAACGGAGAAACGCTTGATATCATGATGGAAACCAAAGATACAGGTATGGTTATTGGTTACCACGGCGAAGTTTTAGAATCACTGCAGCTCATCCTCTCTTTAGCAATTGCTAAGAAACTCGGACACTTTATGCGCATTTCCATTGAAGTTGACGGTTACAAGAAAAACAGAACTGAATATCTTGAGAAACTCGCACAACAAACAAAAGAAAAAGCAATTGAGGAAAACCAGGAACAAATCTTAATGTCTCTGAAATCTTGGGAACGTAGAATCATTCACGTTCTTTTACAAGATGACGACCAGGTCATGTCAGAATCATCAGGAGAAGGCAAAGACCGTGTACTCATCATCAAACCTAAATAACCCCCCTCGTCTCTTAACCATTTTTCCTTATATACATTAGAAATTCTGCGCTATAATCGTACAAATGCGATTACTCATAAAAAACCCTCTCATATTGTTTGAAAAAACTGCATTTATTCTCTTAATTCTGCTTTTACCTACACAGTTTGGTAAACACTTTTGGCCAGAATTTGCAGTCGTTAATGGTCTTAGAATTGATTATCTCTCCCCCACTATCTATACAACAGACTTATTGATTGTTTCTCTTTTTATAGTTTGGGTTATTCGTAATACAAACCACAAGCAACTATCTCTAAAAAAGTTTCTATTCCCATTCCCTCTTCTTCTCTTTATTCTCTTTTTGCTTATTAATATTTTTGTCTCTGGCAATATTTATAACGGTTTTTATCATTGGGTTAAATTTGTCGAATATGCATTGTTGTTCTTTTACATTAAAGCATCTGTCCCAAAGATTATGTCTTTACAACAAATAACTAGTTTACTTGCTGTCGGTGTCGTTTTCGAATCAATAGTAGCAATTCTTCAATATAATATTCAAAGTTCAATCGGTGGGCTATTTTACTTTTTTGGAGAACGTTCATTTACTGCTTCAACTCCTGGGATAGCAAATGCGTCTCTTAATGGAGAACTTGTGATGCGTGCATATGGCACATTCCCACATCCCAATGTGCTTGCAGGATTTCTTGTTGTGAGCATGTTTCTTATCTTCTTTTACTTATATCCAGTGACTCGCAAATCACTACGAATACTTGCAGTTAGTTCTCTCCTCCTTGGTAGTGCAGCTCTCTTACTTACGTTAAGTAGGATTGCCATTCTTATCTGGGTGGGATTTATTGTGATAGTGTTTATGAGACAAGTTATCAATAAAGCATTAGTCTTAGGAAAGTTAAGGGTATTTAGTTATTCTTTTATCGCTGTCGTAAGTATTTTACTCATTACTCAAATTGTCGCACCTCGCTTTCTTACGACATCCGTTACGGAGGAATCATTCGTAGAAAGAAATTTATTGGCACAAGCTGCTTTAACAATGGTCGTCAAACGCCCTGTAGAGGGCGTAGGGCTTGGTAATTTCCTTCCATCACTGTATGAGGCACAATCCCCTCTTTTAATGCATTTACATCTTCAACCAGTGCATAATCTTTTTCTTTTGATAGGTGCTGAGATTGGGATTGTAGGATTAGGGTTTATGTTCGTATTTCTCGGGAAAACTTTTAAGCGTATGTTCCACAAAAAACAATTGTTGACTCATATTCCAATTCTTGTTTGTTTCTCGGTAATACTAGTTACTGGTAGTATGGATCATTATTGGATTACCCTACAGCAAGGACAACTCTTGTTTACTTTTATACTTGGACTAAGTTGGACTAACCTTTCAATGACATTGCATTTGGGTAAGGCGAAAAATATAGGAACATAGTGAAAAAGCTTGTTAATTCGAGTTATTTTCGTATCTTGACAGAATAGATTAATATACAATATGATTGGTAGTTATGCAAATTAATCGAAAAATATGCATAACCCAATAGTAAAATTATACCTAATTTGAACCTAGAAACTTGTTTTTTGTTTACACCCATTACTCCTCGATGTATCATGAGTATATGGCTGAAAATAGACCACTCTTAGTTACTACCGAACGAACTTCACTTTTACCCATACTTATTATAGACAAATCAGGTGCATTGGGGATAGAGCTTGCAAGAAAACTATATAGACAATTCTTAGTCGTATTGGTATCGCCGAAAATCCCCGAAGAAATGGCAACTGAACGTAATATTATTCATATTCCTTACAGAAAAAAAATCCCGTTAATTCCCGATAACATCTATTCACATGTTTTTCTGTACTACAACGGAGAAGAGGAGATGCTCGATATGCTGCCTTCTTTTATGAAAAAAGCTAATGAAAGTGCAGGCAAATTGTTTTTTATCACATCACTTTTTTATAGTAGTCCATCGTTATTTAAAGCACTTTCAAAACATATTTTTCATCATTTACACATCGTGCTTTATGGGGAAATATTTGATAATGATTTGCTCGAAGAAAACTTATTAACATATTTTATTTTCCAAGCACGTTTGCATGGGAGGATTGAAGTTCCAAGCAATGGTTCTGGGCATTTATACCCGGTTCATCTAGAGGATTTACTTACTGCGCTTATTGCAGTCGCGTTCTCGCAAACTCGAACAAGCAGAGTACTTTTTATCTTTCCAAAACATGAAATTAGTGAAACCTCAGTAGCGAGAATTATTCAGAAAATACATCCTCATTTTAAAGTGGACTATCGTAAATACAAAAGACGCCAGCCTCAATATTATATTCCGCAAGAAGGAGCGTATTGTTTTCCTGACTACAATCTAGAAGCAAGACTGCGAGATATTGATTTTACACAGCAAATAACAAGAGGTGAAAGAGTGCACCTCAAAAAAACAATGCAAAAAACCGGTAAACAAAAGGGGAGTCCAATACTTATTATAGGTATCATACTTTTATATTTTATTATTTTACCTGGTGTGCTTATTGGCCTTTTCTCAATTGTCGGAGTAAGTTCGTTGCAAATGTCCATCAAGGAAGCAGAAAAGACAAATTTTGCCTCAGCCAAACAATATATTGCAGCTGCAGATTTCTCATTTAGTTCAGCATCTACCATGACAGAAGCATTGATTTATTTGGAATATGTAGCTGCCTCTCAAAAGCACGCACTTTCTGAACAACTCTCCTTGGGAAAACAAGTAACAGAAGTTGCAAGTGAATTACTTAATTCTGCAGAGACTATGCAAAAAATTACAGATGGTAAGACATCTCAGCCAAAACATGATTTCTTACAAGCATTAGCCGGTACAAAGAACTCATTATTAACATTACAAAAATTAAAAGCCGAACACAAATTGCCACAACAAATCGAAGCGAAAATGACAAAACTTGAAGAGATAATCATACTTCTTGAAAATACAGGAGACACGTATCCTGTTATTTTGGGTTTTGAAGGCAAAAAAAAGTATCTCGTATTATTTCAAAATAATATGGAACTCCGCCCGGGTGGGGGATTCATTGGTTCCTATGGATTACTCTCAATTGAAAACGGTAAATACGATCCTTTACAAATTTATGACGTTTATGATGCTGACGGCAAACTTACAACACATATTGAGCCGCCATATGGTTTACGAAGATACTTAGGTGCAGCTCATTGGTTCCTGCGTGATAGCAATTTTGATCCAGATTTTACAAAAAACGCTCAGCTGGCTACAAACTTCCTGCAACTTGAAACAAATGAAAAAGTTGATGGTGTAATCGCAGTTGACACTGAATTCCTTCATAAAGTACTTAAAGCAATTGGTTCAGTCAAAGTAGAGGATTATAACGAGACAGTAACCGCTGATAATTTTTATATGCTAACGCAGACACATGCTGAAAAAGATTTTTTTCCTGGGTCATCACAAAAAAAGGATTTTCTTCGGTCACTCTTTAACGCAATAACCCTTCATATCCAAGAGAAAAAACAAATATCAGTACCATTACTTAGTTCTGGCATTATAGAGTCGATTAAGGGAAAACATGTAATGGTAGCTTTCTCTGATATTGGATTACAAGAAGTATACACAGTAAATAATCTTTCAGGTGCCATGTGGGATGCGAGATCTCAATCAGAGGGTTCTATCCTTGACTATCTTGGAGTTATTGATGCAAATATTGGGGCAAACAAAACAAATTATTACCTCAAGCGTGTCATTGATCAAAAGGTCTCAGTAGGAGAGTCTGATATGCAATCTACGGTGACGGTAACGTATGAGAATACAAGTAAGAAAGATAGTCCTTTTGGTGGTGATTACAAAAATTATGTGAGGTTCTTATTACCTAATATTGCTCAAATAACTTCCGTTCTTTTTGATAACCAAGTAGTTAAAACAACTCCCGCGATTGCAGATCCTGCAGTTTTTACAAAAACTGGATTTTTACCACCCGCAGAACTTGAACTTGAAGAAACAACGATCAGTGGTAAAAGAGCAATTGGATTTGTTCATCAAGTACCTGCCGGCAGTAAGAAAACAATTGCAATTAACTTTACTATCCCACAAGTAAAAAAACAAAATGCTCCAGAGCTGCTTTATAACCTTAGACTTTTTAAACAACCAGGCACTGTCTCTGATCCCTTCAGTCTTATTGTTGCATATCCTTCGGGTTATGGATTCCTCAATAGCAAAGAGAGTGGGGGAGTAGACATTGGAGGAAAAGTAAGTTATCAAACAAAGTTAGATTCGGATAAAGATATTATTTTTCAGTTCTCAAAGAAATAATTTATTTAGAAGCTTTTGCAGAAGCGGGTTTGATTTCTTTTTTTGATTTAAGAAAGAAGTACCCGATGATGAAGATTGTTGTTACAGGCGTTAATAATTCTGGTAGATGATGGCCAAAACTATCATATAACATAACACAGCCTAGGAAGAAAACTGAATACATAGCTCCATTTTTAAGGTATACATACTTTTTGATTTGATTAATTCCTTTAATAGTTGCCTCTCTAACCACAAATGCTCCTATGCCGTTTCCAATAATAATCAGTGGTACTGAAAGGGTAAAAGCAAAAGCGCCTAAAACACCATCAATTGAGAAAGTCGCATCAATAGCTTCAAGATAAAATATCTTACTTAAGTCAGATTGACCACTATCTGCTTTGAGTAATTCACGTTCTGCTTTTTCAGCATTTTCCTTGAAACCGTGGGTAATAAAGAAAGCCGTTGATCCGACAACTGCAGAGAAGGCCATCATAGGATCAATTTGTATAGCATACCAGATAATTGTGGCGAGTAATATTGAAACGACAGCATAAAACCAAACGCCTTGAGAATAAATAAAACGTTCGCCTTTTAAGCCGTAATGTTTTGGTTCAAGAAAGATCCAGTGGAAAAAGAGAAAAAGAAGGAAAACGCCACCACCCATAAGGAGCACTGGAGCAGATTTTTCTACGGATTCTTTGACGCTTGGGTCAGAGCTGAACGCTGCAGTGATAGCTCCTATTGGTCCTAAAGCTGGATTTACTGCCCAGATGATTGCAAAAGGTAAGAGTCCTCTCATCGCAAAAACAGCGATAAAAAGCCCCCACGTGAGGAACCATTTCTTTGCCCTGTCAGACATGGTAGACAGTACTTGAGCATTTATAACTGCATTATCAATACTGCTGACCGTCTCAAAGAGAATAAGGCCTAAGATAATAAGAACCATTGAGATAATATCCATGGGAATAAGTATAGCACAGAAAAATTGGAAAGAGGAGTCTTAACTAAGTATAGATGTCAATCGTTGATATGTTTTTTCGTAAACGTTTCTTCAATGTCACTATAGGAAGTTGTTACCTTTTCTTTTTTTGTAATAGCGCCAGCTCTTTTATGATTAATGTACTCGATTAACATCGGAAGTAGTGAGAAGAGAATAATACCGATAACGACATACTCAAAGTTTTTTTCAACAAAAGGTATACTTCCGAATAAAAACCCTGCCGCCATGAGTGAGCTTACCCAGATAAATGCTCCGATGACATTATAAGAAAGGAATGTACGGTAGTGCATTTTTCCAACACCAGCAACAAATGGTGCAAATGTACGGACAATAGGAACGAATCGTGCTAGTATAATTGTTTTGCCGCCATGCTTTTCATAGAATGCGCGTGTTTTCTCGAGATATTCTTTTCTAAAAACACGGGAGTTTTCTTTCGCGAAAACCCTAGGACCAATCTTATTACCAATCCAGTAATTTACTGAGTCTCCCATAATTGCAGCACTTATAAGTGTAATATAAGCAACAGTGAAATTGAGTTCTGTACTTTTTGAAACAGCTCCAACAGCAAAAAGTAATGAGTCTCCAGGAAGAAAGGGGACGACAACAAGCCCTGTTTCAGCGAAAACGATAAGAAACAGAATAAGGTAAGTGAGAGGCCCAAGAGTAGCAATTATCGTTTTGAGATGTTCATCAAAGTGAAGTATGAAATCAATAAGTTCCATTCTGCTAGTATAGCAGAAAAGAATATGATTAAAAAATAGTTATTACTTGAGAGCTTCGATGGCTGGTAGCGTACCATTCTCTATAAACTCTAACATAGCGCCTCCGCCGGTAGATATATGAGTGATTTTATTTAAATACTCCTTTTTATTAATAGCAGCAAGTGTATCTCCACCTCCTAAGACAGATATTGCGGCGACATTATGAGTGATTGCATAATAAAGGAAATCAGTGCCTCTTTTGAATTCTGGGTTCTCCATATAGCCAACAGGCCCGTTCCATACAATTGTTTTAGCAGTTGCAATCGCCGCGCCAAATGCTGCCTGTGTGTCTGGTCCAATATCAAGTATTTGTTCATGAGCTCCTATTTGGTCAATCCTTCTAACATCGCTTGAATGACTGTCGAGGCTTTTTGCAACAACCACATCAGTAGGGAAGAGGATTTGTGTTTTTTCTTTTGCTGCTAAATGCAGAATCTTTTTAGCTTGTTCAATATCGTCCTCAGCAATGAGACTTTCACCAACTTTGTGGCCTAAGGCAACGAGAAAGGTATTGGCGAGGCCTCCTCCAACAAGAACGTAATCTGCAATTGTTGTAAGTTTTGTTATGAATTTAATTTTTGTTGCAATCTTTTTTCCTCCAACAATAGCTACAAAAGGTTTGTACGGGTGTTTCATCAGCTTTTCAAGCATAGTAATCTCTTTCTTCATAAGAAGTCCTGCGTAAGAGGGGAGTATTGCTGGGAGTCCAACGAGTGATGCTGCTTTACGATGTGATACGCCGAAGGCGTCGTTAACATATATCTCTCCTAATTTTGCGAGTTGTTTGGCAAAGTCTGGATCATTGGCTTGTTCTCCCGGGTAAAATCTGATATTTTCAAGAAGAATTATTTCATCTTCAGTTTGTTCTTTTAGTTGATGGTCATCTGCTGTGAAGTCATCAACCAATGTCACCTTATTTTCTGGTAAGTATTCATGGAGTCTTTTTGCAACAAGGTGTAATGAGGATTCAGGATCACGTTTCTCAGGTTCACCTAAATGGGCGAGGATAATAATTTTGTTGTGATTCTTAAGCAGGTATTTAATAGTTGGGAGAGATTGTTGGATACGGACATCATCTGCAATTGTCTGGTTGAGGTTTAATGACACGTTAAAATCCACCCGGAGGAGCACTGTCTTATGTGTAATGGTGACGTCATCTATATACTTCATGACACTAGAGGGAAGTACCGATCTGCTCAACAATAGTATATCACACCGTTACCTGACATATGTGACATTTATCACAAAATGCTAGATTGCCAAACATACGAAAAATAGATACAATTGCCTAATGGATCAGCGCGTAACTGAGGCCTCTTATCCACTTAGCTTTCGTCAAGACGAAGCTCAAAAACTTGGTGAATATATAAAACAACGCCAAAGTGTCAATCTTGTTGGCATGAAACGTGTCGGTATAGGCAATTTCCTTCGTTTTTTCCTCTATCACCAAGAAATAGTTAAAACATATATTAGCAATGACGAAAAACATCTTTTTATTGCCGTTGATCTTAATGATTTGGTAGAGCGTGAGATTTATCCTTTCTGGACTCTTGTTCTGAAAAGAATCGTTGATGCTGTAGAAACAACTGATTTACCTGATGAAACAAAAAAGAAAATAAATACGCTGTTTCTAACGAGCATTCAATCTCATGATTTATTCTTGGTTATAGATAGTATTCGGCATTCACTCTCTTGGATCGCAGCAGGAGATATTTATCCAACACTCTTTTTTATACGCTTTGATAGATTGAAAGATGTTATCACAACATCGTTTTTTGATAACCTGGAAGGGCTTCGGGATGCAACGCATGAACGTGCAAGTTATGTGTTTACCAGCTTTAGAAGTCTTGATGTTATGTTCCCTCAGATAAAAAACCGTTTGCCAGTTTTTGCTCAGGTTATGCCAATCAGACCTGCAAAAGAAAGCGATATGGCAATTATTTATGAGTCTTATGAAAAACGTTACAATTTCCAATTATCCCCAACAATTGAGAAGTCACTCTTCCGGCTCGTCAATGGTAACGTCCAATATCTGCAATTAGCACTTATCGTAATGAATGAGAAAAAGTCACAAAAGATTACGACGGAGGAAGAATTACTCGAAATGCTCCTTACCGATGAGCGAATAACACTCGAATCAGAAGAATTATGGGAGAGTTTGACAAAAGAGGAGAAGCAAGTCGTGCTTCCTGCCGCAAAAGGGCAACAAATACAAGCTAATGAAAAAGCAAAAGCTCTTTATTTATGGGATGCAGGTTTCATAACAGATACGAAAGATGGGTTAAAAATCTTTAGCCCGCTTCTTGAGCATTATTTAATTGGAAAGGAAAAAAACGATAAAAAATCACAGCTTGTTGATTTGACTCGTAAGGAACATCTGCTTTTTAGTTTGCTCGAGTCTCAAATAGGGGAAATCTGTGAAAGAGAGAAAATTATTGAAGTCGTGTGGCCAGAGTATCAGGAGTTTGGCGTATCAGACTGGGCAATTGATAGACTAGTTGCACGTGTACGAGTAAAACTTCGTCAGCAAAACAGTCCCTACGAAATTGTTACAGTTCGAACTCGCGGTTATAAACTCTCCATAGCCAAAGAGTAACCCTCTGTGCTAAAATTAGCCTCATGGACAAAGCATACAACCATAAAGATATTGAAAGCGATTTGTATAACACTTGGGAGCAAAAAGGCTATTTTAAGCCGGAAGTAAACCCCAACGGTAAGCCTTATGCCATCGTTCTTCCTCCACCAAATGTGACTGGTACACTTCATAACGGTCATGCTTTGATGCTTGTTATTCAAGATATCCTTGTCAGATACCATCGTATGAAAGGTTTTAAAACAGTATGGATTCCTGGTACCGATCATGCTGCGATAGCGACGCAATCAAAGGTTGAGAGTATTCTTTATAAAGAAGAGGGGAAAACAAGACATGATTTGGGCCGAGAAGCATTTTTAAAAAAAGTGGAGGATTTTGCACAAGACAGCCATGATACGATTGTGCATCAGATAAAACGTATGGGAGCATCTGTTGATTGGACACGGGAGGCCTATACATTGGATGAAGATCGAAACTTGGCTGTTCGGACTGCATTTAAGCAAATGTATGATGATGGCATTATTTATAGAGGTGAAACAGTCGTTAACTGGGATCCATTTCTTCAGACAACCGTTTCAGATGATGAAATCGAATGGAAAGATCAGGCTGTTCCTTTTTATCACTTTACATACGGACCGTTTACCATCGGTACTGTTCGTCCTGAGACCAAATTTGGTGATAAGTACGTTGTGATGCATCCGAAAGACAAGCGGTATGCTAAATATAAGCACGGAGAACAGTTTGAGGCTGAATGGATAAATGGGAAAGTTACAGCAACAGTTATTAAAGATGAAGCAGTTGATATGAATTTCGGAACGGGTGTAATGACGATTACACCTTGGCATGATAAAACTGACTATGAAATCGCCAAACGTCATAATCTGGATATCGAACAAATCATCGACTTTAAGGGTCTGTTACTACCAATTGCAGGTGAGTTTGCGGGAATGCATATAAAGAAAGCGCGTCCCGTCTTAGTAGAAAAACTTAAAGAGAAAGGTCTGCTTGTGAAGATTGATGAGCAGTATGCAAATAGAGTTGCAACAAACTATCGTGGCGGCGGGATCATCGAACCTCAAATCAAAAAGCAATGGATGGTTGATGTTAATAAGGAATTTGTCCTTAAGCATTCTGAAATTGAAGGAATTCCCTCTGGTTCAAAAGTTACACTGAAGAAACTCATGAAACAGAGCGTCTCCAGTGGTCAAATTGGTATTACACCGTCGCATTTTATAAAAACGTATTATCATTGGATTGATAACCTTAGGGATTGGTGTATCTCTCGTCAGATTTGGTACGGACATAGAATTCCTGTGTGGTATAAGGGCGAGGAACTGTATTGTGGCATTGAAGCTCCAAGTGGAGAAGGTTGGGAGCAGGATTCTGATACGCTTGATACGTGGTTTTCAAGTGGTTTGTGGACATTCTCAACGCTTGGTTGGCCGCAAAAAACTGAAGATCTTAAAAACTTCCATCCGACAGCAGTTCTTGAGACAGGTTATGACATTTTGTTTTTCTGGGTTGCGAGGATGATTTTAATGAGTACCTATCTGAGAGGTCAAATCCCGTTCCGTAATGTACTGCTTCATGGTCTTGTCAGAGATGCACAAAAGCAGAAGATGAGTAAATCTAAAGGGAATGTCGTTAATCCTCTTGATTGGTCAGATCTTTATGGTACAGATGCATTAAGAATTGCACTTATTTTCTCAACCGCGGCTGGAAATGATATTCCTATGGCTGAGGAGAAGGTGAGAGGTATGAAGTTCTTTGCCAATAAGTTATGGAACATGGGAAGGTTTATTGAAATGAATAGACCAGAATCATTCTCAGATAAACCAGAAACATCGTTTGATGAGTTAAAGAAAATAGCTGTTCATGAGACAGACATGGAATGGATAGAAAAGGTTGAAAATCTGACCAAAGAAACTGCAAAGAACATCGATAGATTTTATCTGCACGAAGCTGCGCAAGGGCTATATCAGTTTATTTGGCACGAATTTGCAGATAAATATATTGAGGATGTAAAAAATAGGGTAGATGCCAATTCATTTAGCGTTCTGAGTTCATTATTCCAAATCCAGCTAAGGCTTTTACATCCATTTATGCCTTTTGTAACTGAGGCTATCTATCAGCAATTGCCTGGACACGGCGAGTCAATTATGATAGAGTCATATCCAGTTGCGAGATGAAAAAGAAACTGCCCGATTTCCCGAGGATTCCCCGATTTATTACCGAAGACGTTGTTTCGATCAGAACAATGTTTATCTTAAAGCTTCTTTTAATAAGTATGGTCTCTGCGATGTTAGTCATGCAAATCGTTCGTGAGTTAGTGTCTCTTCCTATCAATGCAGCTCAGGCAAAACTCGTGCAGGACAATAGGAAAGGTATTACAAGTGAAATAGCTCATTGGAAAAAAATAGCAGATCAATATACGGGATATAGAGATGTTTATTATAAAATTGCAGTTTTGGAATATAGTCAAGGGAATATAGCTGAGGCTAAAAAATACATCCAAAAAGCTTTAGAAGTTGATCCAAATTTTGATGCGGGAAGAGTTCTCGGGGAGAAAATAAAACTTTAAAATTAAGCGTTTGCTTCTTCATCAGCCGGTTTTTCTGTACCAGCCTCGTCAGTAGCTTCAGCAGCAGTCTCTTCAGTAGCTTCGCCTTCTGTTGCACCTTCGCCACCTTCTGCTTCTTCTTCAGGCTCAGGTTCTGGAGCAACAAGTTCTACTATCTTTGCAATGGTTTGGCCTTCTTCACTTAGAATTGTAACACCCTCAGGTGCTTTCAAGTCAGCAATAGTGAAACTATCACCAACAACAGCCAAGTGTTCCACTGAAACTTCAATATTTTCAGGAAGTGCTTCAGGAAGTGCTTCAACTTCAACATCGTTAAGTGTTTGGAGAAGCATGCCGGCTTTATCAGTAACAGCTTGTGCTTCACCGGTAAGTATAATTGGAACAACAGCTTTAATCTTTTCTTTCAAATTTACTTGATAGAAATCTGCATGTAGAGGAGTGCGTGTTTCAAAATTCATTTGAAGATTTTTGATAAGCACAGGTTTTGCTTTACCATCAAATTGTAAATCGATAATGCCTGTATCTCCAACTTGCTTATGGATAGCTTTGAAATCATCCATGCTGACTTGCAGCGCAACTGAAGAAAGTCCTTTTCCATACACATTGGTAGGCAAAAGTCCCTCACGTCGAAGTTTCTTTACCTTTTTACCAAGGATTGTTCGCGGTTCAGCTTTAAGAACTGGATGTTTCATAATTACTAGGATATTGTATCCTACTGTTAAAGATTATACAAGGATTGGATCATAATGTCAATACTATGGGTTCTATTTTGCTGAGGTGTATAATAAAAATGCATTATGATTATCTTAGGTATTGATCCAGGTATTGGGAGAACAGGGTGGGGGATTATTGAGGCTACAGGAGGAAAATTTAGCGTTTTACAATTTGGTTGTATTGAAACATTTCAAACTCACACAATTGGAGAAAGGCTAGAATTACTGTATGAAGATATCTGTAAACTCATTAAGGAACAAAAACCTGATGCGCTTGCGATAGAAGAGCTGTTTTTTAACACCAATGTCAAAACAGCTATGGTTGTCGGACAAGCAAGAGGAGTTATGCTTCTTGCGGCTCAGCAGCATAATGTTCCTATCACCGTCTATACACCACTTGAAGTGAAAATGGCAGTCACCGGTTATGGTCGCGCTGAGAAAGCTCAAGTTGGCCAAATGGTCAAAAGTCTTTTACATTTAACAACAATTCCCAAACCTGACGATACTGCGGACGCATTGGCGATAGCTTTAACACATGCCTTTTCATATAGAATTAAAATGCAGAAATAGCCTATGAATGATCTTGGTACACTACTTGGCTGGATTTCCTTTTGCCTTCTTGGCCTGTGGAGGTTGTATTGGTATCTTTCAGAACAGAAAACTGAACACGTAAAGCCGAAAGAAAAGAAAAGCACGAAGCTTTTTAGTAAAGGAACTTTTAGTATGCTTTTTACGATGTTTGCCTTTGGAGTTGTGGGTGTTCAATTGTTAGGCATCTCTCTCTTTGCTATGCCTAATCCCAATCCATTCATGCAGGTGTTAGGTTTTATGTTTGTCCTTATCGGTTTAGGTGTCGCAATTGTTGGAAGGCATAACTTGGGTACCAATTGGGCTAACTGCTATGAATATCAGGTGAAACAGAAACAAGAACTGGTTGTGCATGGTATTTATAAGTATATTCGTCACCCTCTGTATGCTGGCATAGCGCTTTTTTTCCTCGGAAGTGAATTGATAGTGCAGAGTTATTTAGTCTATGTCTATGTGCTTGGTCTTGTAGCCGTGAATATGCAGGCATCGTGGGAAGAAGATTTGTTACTGAAGCATTTTGGAAAGCAATACGCGCAATATATGAAGCAGACAAAACGGTTTATTCCTTATCTCTGGTAACCTCAAGTTTGTGTGTTATAATCTCAGTAATTCACTGCCTTATGATAGGAACGCTAAAAGGAATTATAGAATACCGGGAAGATCCATTCCTCATTATCGATGTCCACGGAGTCGGTTATAAAGTAGTAGTCCCCACAGCTGTTTTGGCTCGTATTAATATTGGTGATGAAATAAAGGTATTTACCCATACACATGTGCGGGAAGATTTGCTTGAACTGTATGGCTTTACTGAACCACAAGATTTAAAACTCTTTGAATATCTGATTAGTGTCTCCGGTGTTGGGTGTAGGACTGCTACTGGTATTTTTGCAGTTGGTTCTCGAAACGAGATTATACAGGCTATTAGAGATGGTGATGTGTCGTTTTTCACGTCTGTTCCAAGACTTGGGAAAAAGAATGGACAAAAAATCATTATTGAACTTAAAAACAAATTAGGAGCAGGTGGAGATATTGATCTTTCTGATGCTGGAGCAGAACAAGGAGAGCTTCAATCAGCATTAAAGGCCTTTGGTTATTCAACGGGTGAAGTGCAGGATGCAATCAGAGCACTTAACGGAAAAGGGGAGACTGTTGAGGCAAAAGTAATGTTGGCGCTTAAATATTTAGGAAAATAGTATGACAAAAAAACAAAATGTGCTACAAGCTGAAGATGTGACAATTGAAGAAGAAGTTCTGATTACATCCCTACGCGCTGGTTCTTGGAATGAATTTCATGGTCAACAAGGTGTTAAAACCTCACTACAAATAGCCATAGAAGCTGCAAGAAAACGTGAAGAAGCAATTGAACATATACTCCTTTATGGACCTCCTGGACTCGGTAAGACCTCACTTGCGCATATCGTTGCGCGCGAAATGGGCGCTAATATACGTGTGACAACTGGGCCAGCGCTTGAAAGAGCAGGGGATCTAGCCTCAATTCTTACCAATCTCGAAAAAGGAGATATTCTGTTTATTGATGAAATTCATAGGTTAAATAAAGCAGTTGAGGAGACAATGTATCCTGCCATGGAAGATTATGCGCTTGATATCGTTTTGGGGAAAGGACCGTCTGCGAGAACGATGCGTTTGGATTTGCCGCAGTTTACCATTATCGGTGCGACCACAAGGGCTGGTATGCTTTCTGCGCCACTTCGTGATAGGTTTGGCGTTGTTCATCGGTTAAATTTTTATGACCCTGTAGAATTAGGAAAGATTATCGAGGGTGCTGCTAAAAAACTGAATATTAATGTTGATAAAGACAGTATTCATGAAATTGCGAGACGTGCAAGGGGTACACCCAGAATTGCTCTGAAATTATTAAAAAGAGTGAGAGACTATGCCCAAGTTCGTGGTCACGGGCACATTGATGAAAAAGCTACTGAGGACGCATTAAAAATGCTTGATGTCGACGAAAAAGGTTTGGATCCATTGGACATGAAGTTTCTCAAAGCAATTATTGAAAAACATAAAGGCGGGCCGGTTGGCATAGATACGATTGCGGCAACTATTTCAGAGGATAGCGGCACACTTGAAGATATTGTTGAACCTTATTTACTCCAGCTAGGGTTTCTGCAGCGAACGCCAAGGGGAAGAGTTGCAACAGAGGCTGCATATATTCATATTGGACGTTCATTTAAAAAAACTGCAGACAAACAGCAACCGTTGTTATAGTTAGCCTCTTTTATCGTAGAAAATTGTCCTGTTATACTTTCAAATGTAATAGTATCTGGAGGAATGGATTAAAAGTGACAAATAGTTGAAGGAGAACGATAAACACGATCGTCATTATAAGAGTTTTGTTTCCTTTCCTTATCGAATGCCATCCGAAGACAATGACAATAAGTAAATGAGAATATACTAAACTATTAAAAATTATAGTACGCGCTTCTTCCACCGGTATAGTTTTTAAGAGAAAATAGTATTGAAATAACATAGCGTCGGCAAGTGCGAGTGCAATAACGGTTACCATCAGCAGTCTTTCTGTGTTAAGTAGTTGTGATTTTGGGTCTCGGGGTTTATGAAGAAGTACAGAACTATCTCGAGTACCTGTCGCTAATGCGAGGGCTGGAATACTATCAGTAATAAGGTTTATCCATAAAATTTGAGTAGGTAAAAGGGGCAAAGGTAGGTTGAAAAGTGTCGTCATGAAAACAAGAAGAATTTTAGCAAGATTTCCAGAGATCAAATAGAGAATTGCGTTAACAATATTTTTATAAATAATTCGTCCTTCTTCAATCGCTTTTACAAGCGTTGCAAAATTGTCGTCTGCGAGGATAATATCCGATGCTTCTTTTGCAACATCAGTACCTTTTTTGCCCATAGAAACGCCGACATTTGCTTTCTTTAAAGCAAGCGCATCGTTTACACCGTCGCCTGTTACCCCGACAATAATTCCCATTTTTTGAAGCAAAGTCGTTATCCTTAATTTCTGTTCAGGTTTTGTACGAGCAAAAATTCTTGTTTTAAGAAGGATTGATGATAGTTGTTCATCTGAAAGCTTTTCGAGTTCGTCACCAGTAACAACATCTTCATCGTTTTCTACGAGTCCTACTTCTTTTGAAAGCGCGAGCGCTGTGTATTCATTATCTCCAGTGACCATCATTACTTGTATGCCTGCTCCTCGTGCTTTGGCGAGGGCTTCTTTTATTTCTGGGCGTGGGGGATCGTAAATGGCTAGTATTCCCAGAAATGTTAATCCATTTTCTATTACTGCTCTATCCTTTTTATCAATTTTCTCGGCACGTTTGTATGCAAAACCAATTGTTCTGAGTCCTGTCTTTGCATACATCTCAACCTGTTTTTGGATGCGTACTTTCTCATGTTCTGAAACTTTACATCGCGCAATTACTGATTCAGGAGCTCCTCGTACAAATGCATATTCGTGTGCGTTATGATGCCAAAGTGTGGATATTGTTTTTGTATTATTATCAAACACGTATTCATCTAGGACCTTTCCTCCTTCAGTCTTTGCAAGTGCTTCATGTCCTTTTGCCCAAACCAGCATTGCGCCGTCTGTTTGGTCACCAATGATATCAAAGTCATTATTCGCTTTCTCTACAAGCGAAGCTGTATTTCCAAGTAAACATGCGCGTACAAAAAAATGTAATGTTGCATTGTCGCTCAGCCAATACTCTTTCACGGTCATTTTATTTTGGGTTATTGTTCCGGTTTTATCTGAAACAATGACTTGAATAGCGCCTAAGGTTTCAATTGCTGCCATTTTACGTACAATTGCGTTATTTTTTGCCATTCTATGTGTCCCGAGCGCGAAAGCAATCGTAATAACGGCGGGTAAACCTTCTGGGATAGCCGCTACACCAATCGTTCCTGCAATGAGTAGTAGTGGAACGATATCTACATTATGAAAGAGACCTGCCGGAATAATTAAAAAGCCTGCACCAAGTGCAAATAAGGAGAGAGTCTTGCCTAATTGATCAAAGTTCTTTTGGAGAGGTGTCTTTTCTTCTTTTATATCAGTAAGCGTGTGGGCAATTTGTCCAAATCGTGTCTCCATGCCTATTTTTTCTACCCGCATCAATGCATTTCCTTTTGTGACGAGCGTTCCCCAGTACACCGTATCCTGCGAATTCTTAACAACGGCAATTGATTCACCCGTAAGGATTGATTCATCAACTTCAAGCATGCTCTCATTCATGATCATTCCATCAGCTGGTATACGAGATCCTTCTGAGAGGATGACTAAGTCGCCAGGCACTAAGTCCTCAGCGAGTATTTCTTGCTCCTTATTATCCCTTTTAACTCTTGCAATCGGTGCCGCAAATTGTTTGAGTTTCTCAAGTGATTTTTCCGCGCGGTACTCCTGAATAAAACCAAAACATGCATTAATAATAATGACTGCAAAGATAAAAAAACCATCAATTGAATCTTGTGTTACTAGGAAGAAAACTCCGGCAAAAAAGAGAATAAAGTTAATTGTTGTCAGTAATTGTGATCCAAAAATATGGAGAATTGATGTGGAATTGTTGGCTGAGATAATATTCTTGCCATATTTTGTTCGAGCAAGAAGAACCTCCCGGGCAGTGAGTCCTTTATCCATGTCTCATTATTCTAACAGAATAGTTATGTCGTGTGAAATCATCTTAGGCATTAGCTGATTCTGTTTTTGGGCGGTATTGGAGAGCTTCTGCTATGTGATTTGGCAAAATGTCTGTTTTATCATCCAAATCAGCAATGGTTCGTGAAAGTTTGAGAATACGGTAATACGACTTTCCTGATAATAGCATTTTGCTGACTGCCATTCGGAGGATGGGTATACATTCATCGGATAACGCGCAATATTCTTTTATTGCTTTATTGGAGAGCTCGGCATTGGCAGTTATTGTTGTTTTCTTATACC
The DNA here is from genome assembly GCA_052034235.1 of Candidatus Levyibacteriota bacterium. Taxonomy (GTDB): domain Bacteria; phylum Patescibacteriota; class Microgenomatia; order Levybacterales; family UBA12049; genus JBPOIT01. The sequence goes on along the minus strand of JBPOIT010000009.1, from coordinate 62,190 downwards.
TATATAATTGTCGATCTCTGGCATTTTGTACGCGTTCTCTTATTGTCGCTGAATCTTCAATGCCTGTTGTGTCTTTTTCAGTGAGCTTCTCAACTTTTACCGCTGGAACATGCACATGTATATCAATACGGTCAAGTAGTGGACCGGAGAGTTTCTTTTGATATTTCAAGATTTGTCCCGGTGCACAAGTACAATTGTGGGACTTATCCCCAAGATATCCACATGGACACGGGTTATGCGCAGCGAATAACATACACTTAGCTGGGAAGGTTGTTTTGCCGCTGGCGCGGGAAATTGAGACGATATTATCTTCAATAGGTTGTCTTAAGCTCTCCAAAACGTTTCTAGGAAACTCAGGAAATTCATCTAAAAATAATACGCCGAGGTGGGCAAGGGTGATTTCCCCAGGTTTTGGGTATGAATCACCACCAATCAGTCCGACAAGCGAGGTTGTATGATGCGGTGCTCGAAAAGGCCGTCTGCGAATCATTGGTTCTTTTCCTAAGAGTCCTGCGACGCTGTAAATTTTGGTTTCTTCAACCATCTTCTCAACTGTCATACGGGGAGAGATTGACAGTTATTCTGCGTGCTGGGAAATCAGCGCCTGTATTACGCATGGCAGAACGAACTCTCTCTTGCCTCTTCAACTGCTTTATCAGGGAGTCCCACAATGGTAAACGAGGGAAGTCCTTGCGATGCGATGTCGACTTCTACTTCAACGGGGAGTGCATCAAGGCCAACAACGGCAGCGGAAAGGAATTTAGCGAGCATACTCTATTTATAATAGCATGTTCTAGAAGATTTATTCCATACACCACTCTTTCTTCACAATACATATATAATGTATACTCACACTATGAAATCGAAATCAGAGCGAATTGTCATTCGAGATAAAAAAGTAAGAAAGCTTTTTAAAAAAGGGGAGAAGGCGACGACCGAAAAAGACTTTAATGAATTATTAAAACGAGCAGTGAGACTCCCTCAGTAAGTATCACTAACCTTTTTGTGTTTCTGTGACACTAAAGGTAAGACGTTTGAAGAAGGTCCATTTTTTAATAGTATTTTCCTCTGGCTCTTTTGCAAGTAAGTCGCCTCCGTTTTGGGCCATCAGTTTATAAATTGCACTACGTATTCTCCATGCAGTTTTGTATGTTACTCCTAATTCCCTCTGAAGGCCTTTTGCCGAGACATCTCCTCTTGTTGTGATCATGAGATAGAGGGAATAAAACCATAATCGTAGTGGAGTAGAGGATTTTTCAAAAATTGTACCGGCAAGTGGATACAATTGACTTCGACAGATTTTGCACGTGTAAGCAGGTCTATTCTTTACCTTGTAATGCTTGGTTATTTTTTTACAGGATATACAAACGATACCTTTGGGGTATTTAATTCTCTTGATTTTCTCAAGACAAATATCATCTGTAGGGTAGAGAGAATTGAATTGTGAAAGAGTGAAGTTTTCGACCATAAATATATTGTATCGAACCTAAATGCTTGTTGTCAAGGGATAGGGTATAAAATTGCTTATTGACGTGTAAATCATTTTCTGTCTTAATATTATTAATCAATTAAACAAACTTTAGAAAGGTGTTTTTTACAAGACATTCCTTCTGAAGAATATATAGTTATGAAAAAAACACTGTCTACCTATTTGGATCACGCAATAACATTTATACTTCTAATTGTTGTCGGATTAACACCTCTTCTCTTCTTTAACCAAATGACTGAATTCTTTGAAATTCCAAAATTGGTATTTCTTTTGGTCGCAACACTTCTTTTAATTGGTCTTTGGATTTTCTCTTCTATTATTAAAGGGAAGGTAGTTGTGACAAGAACGCCGCTTGATATTCCTTTAATCCTACTGCTCGTTGCAGTCCTTGTCTCGACATACTTTACTGATTCAAAAAATACCGCAATCTTTGGTAACTTCCCACGTGTTCATGGCTCAGCTGTGGCTTGGGTTACTTATATATTATTGTACTTCGTAACGGTCAGTCACTTAAAAAGCTTGGCACAAATCAAGACCTTTATATATGTCTTATTCGGCAGCGCGGTTGTCGTCTCTCTTATAAGTATCCTTTCCTTCTTCGGCGCATTCCTACCAATGGACTTTGCACGGGCTGTTAACTTCACGCCAACTGGTTCGTCATTCTCAACAATTGCAATGCTGCTGCTCTTATTACCTATGGCACTGTTGTCAATCATCAACCCAAATAAATATATTCCATCACCTGTTGCAATCGCAATCTCAATCCTATTTGCAGTCACAATCGTCCTTACCGGCTCTATCGCAAGCTACATTGCACTGCTCATTGTCTTTGCAGTCAGCTTTTTCATCAGCAAACCTGCACAGGTTAAAAAAACACTTGCATTCGCACTTATTCCAGTCGTCGTCACGGTCTTAACACTCGTCCTTTCTTATGCTCCATTGCCAGGCGGCATGGACGGACTGCAGAAAATGCAAGCAAGTTTTCCTAAAGAAATACAGTTGCCATTCGCAGTCTCATGGAAAGTCTCAGCATCAGCATTCCGTGATGCACCTTTCATCGGCACAGGTCCTTCAACCTACCTGTACAATTTCACAAGCTACAAACCACTTGAATTCAACCAACTTGCATACTGGAATGTCTCATTCGACACAGCATCAAACGAATTCCTGCAAATGCTTGGCACACTCGGAGTCTTCGGACTGCTCGCACTCATCTTTGTCTGCATCGTCGTCCTGAACAATGCTCGCAAACACATGTCAGTTGACACAGCGAAAGATACTGAAAGTAACAATCCACATGTCTTGCTTCCTGCACTCGCAATCAGTGGACTCGTCGGAGTCGTACTGCTCGCAATGCACACAACAACACTTGTCTCATTCGTCATCACACTGTTTATCTTCGCAGCACTCATGGTGTCACAGAAGTCAATTCGCGAGAAAGAAATGGCACTTTCAATGGGCATCAAAGCATCAACATCAGATAACAAACAGTTTGACTTGTTCCCAATCATCGTCTTTGTTGTCTTCCTGATCGCAGCTGTACCAGTCGTTATCAGAACATACAGTGCAGTTGCAGCGGACTACTATCATCGTCAAGCACTTGTACAAGCAAGTAAAAATGGAACTCTGACCTATCAAAACCTGCAAAAAGCAGAAACATTGAATCCATACATCGACCTTTACAGAGTTGATATGGCACAAACCAACTTTGCACTCGCAAACGCACTCGCAGCACAAAAAGGACCTAAATCAGCAGAGGACAAAGGTACATTGACCGATCAGGATCGTCAAACAATCCAACAGCTCCTTTCACAATCAGTAAATGAAGCACGAGCAAGTATCGCCTTGAGTCCACGATCAGCACGAAATTGGGAAGTACTCGCTTCAATATACCGAAACATTGCAGGAGTTGCACAAAACGCACTTGTCTTCTCACTCGACTCATACGGTAGAGCAATTCAGAGAGATCCATTGAATCCTGCACTTCGTGTCAACGTCGGCGGTATCTATTACTCAATCAAAAACTATGACCTTGCTATCAGATTCTTCTCTGACGCAGCTAACCTGAAACCAGATTATGCAAATGCTTACTTCAACCTGTCAATCGCACTCCGTGACAAAGGTGATGTCCAAAATGCAAAAGCAGTTGCAGATCAAGCAGTCAAACTTCTTGAAGTCAACAAAGATAGTAATGATTACAAAATCGCATCCAAACTCCGAGATGAATTAGCAGCTAAAGTAAAAGATGCAAACGCACAGAGTGCAGCATCAGCTTCAGCAGCTAAAGCAGATAGTGCACTTGCTGATCCAAACCAGCCAGATGTTAACGTCAACACTGCAAACCCACCATCAGTTACACCAGCACCAAGTGTTAGACCAAATCCAGCAGCAAACATCCCACCGTTGACACCTGCACAAGGCCAAGATCAACAGAACGGACAGCAAGCACAACCTGCACAACAATAAACTTCTAATTAAACGACAGAGCAAACGAAAAATCTCCGAGAAAACATAATATAAAGCTGTCATATTTGGCAAATTGGTTATCGCGTGTTACACTTAAAGTAAGCCTATGGAAACACCACAAGAGGACAAAGTAGAGGTACTTTCAGTCATCGGTAATCAGGAGAAATCATGGTCTATCGATAGATACCACTTAACAGTTGCGGTTTCGATTGTCTCAGTGTTTGTCGTTGTGGGAGGAATTATGTGGCTTGCATCAGGAGGGGGAGGAAATGCATCCGGTGCAAATCCCTTTCCAACCGGTGAATTAGAATTCGGTCAAAAAGATGTCAAAGGATCAGGTGATTACCGTGCTCTTCCATATCCCTCAGTCAGACAGGCAGTGCCGCTTGTAACAGGCAAACAAATACCTTCAAAAACGCCCACCAAAGGCCCTACACCAACTGAAAGTCCGACAGCTACGAATACACCAACACCGACGCCAACAACAGCTCCAAACAATCCTGATCCAACAGCAACGCCAACACCGACAGCAACTCCTACAAGTGTGCCACCATCAACTGCACCTAGTGAGATTCCTTCAGTTACCCCGTAGCGTCTATGTTATTTCTTTGAAAAGTCTTCTTTTTTAAGAGGTTTGGCATTGATATCTGCCATGATGATATTTGCGGCATCAAGTGATTGATCAAAGGGGAGATAGCTGAGTTGATTAAGAATTGCTGCATTGGTTTTATAGAATGATTTCCCATATGTTTTATCAAGCAGTGCTTCAAGCGCTTTTTGATCTTTCTCAACATAGACATTGAAAAACTCACGTTTTGGAATATCATTTACCATAGCCGCAATTATGCGATAACTCATCGGGTAGCCGAGATCAAGTGATTTGCCGGTGTAGTGCTGGACCGCAATTCTTGCAAAATATTCAGTTAAACCTTCTTCAAAAAAATGATCGAGTTTATGTTCGGCGTCGACATAGGAGAAATAGTGAAGATATTCATGCGCTAGGGTTGAAATATACGCATCAAAAACATCTTCACTTTCTGTATCAAGTGTCATTTTAATTTTGTTTTCAGGTACAAAAACCCCCAATTCATATTCAGTCAGTTCCTGCGTTCCTGCCAGCTCGTTACGTTTTGTAATGAGGGTATTTTTGTTGGTAATTGTTGCACCGAGTACCTGCTGATTACCTTGCATGGCAATGGTTGCATTGGCGATATTTTTATCTGCCTGGTCGACGATCTTTTGCAATTTCTCTTTGGCGGCTTCACATTTTTCAGGTGTTTTGCAGGTGATTGTTTGCTGTTTAGCAAGTGTTGTTTCTTTGAGATTATTGTTCTTTGAAATAGAATTTTCATTCTCGGCGATAAAGGCACTGACTGTGGCGATTCTATCATCAACCGCATAAATGACATCATCAATTTTACCGACTTGTGTCACAATGCTTCGTTTTCGAAAATCAATGTATGCGTCATGTGACAGAATATCAACAGTCGGCAGCCCTTTCTGAATTGGATCTAATAAGCTGTGCTCAATAATCATTTTGCCAAGTGCAGGGCTGATTATTGAAAGGTCTCTTTTAGAGATACTTGTTGCGACGAGTGTGTTATTGGTGAGAAAAAGTGTACTGTAGGGAATATAACTGCGCTGATAGAGAATGTAGGGAAAACCTGGAAGGAATTTCTCTTCATAGAAACCGTTTTTCTGTTTCATATATAACAGCAGTATGTCTTTTTTATAGGTATCAGGAGAGAGCGTTGTGATACTGAGCTTATCAGTATACGTAATTGCGTCTGCAATCGCCTGAGGGCTCGTCAGAATATCCTTTTGCGCGTCCTTGTAATTGTAGGAGTAAATAGCATAATTAATCTGCGTAAACGCAACAACATACGTCACGACAAATGAAAGGGGAAGAGACACAATTAAAATCGCAGCTAGTGCAAATGCATAACGAACACTACGCGTCCCAATATTTCGCTGATGAGAGTGATACCTCGAAGAAATCTGCGTTCCAATAACGATATACAACACCAAAAAAAAGAAGTAGAGCAGAAGTGGAAGGGTGAGATTTTGTACATGAGAAGTAACATACAACTCAAAAATACTTGCTCCTCCCGCAGGCGAGGGAAGTGCCTTCATCGTCACCCAAACAAACAGCCCAACAAAAGCAAAAAGAGGCAATTCAACAAAAAATAACTTAAACCAACGATGTCTCATGTCACTGAAGTATCGTTCCTCCTTGAATAATCGAACCACCCTGAATAAGAACATCAGGTGTTCCAGCAGTAGTTATCTGAGGATAGCTCGGTGTTTTAATAACACGCCCAGAGTTGTTTTTAACCCGAAAACAAAATGTTTGAGAGTCAATGTCGTAAGTTGTATTATCCTTCAATGAAAAATCCCACAATCCAACTTGATCACCTGCGATTGCAGATGTAGAATTTGCAAAAGTATTTGACTCTTCATATGTTTGCGCCCTGACAGTTTTTCCATTATAAGTTGGATCTGAAGCATTGGTTGTTAAGTTTGACCCATCTGTTGGTGTAGCGTTGTTGTTGTATGCGATAAGAGTAGAAACCCCTGTTCCTACATCAGTCCATGAGGCAGGTGTCCCTCCGCTAGGTGCCGCACACGATCCAACACCAGGATCTACATATTGCAGGGTATATAGACGAGCTCCTATTGCCACAGAATCGTCTGGATCAATATACAATAACATACGTAATCTAAATTCAGGATTTGCTGTGCTGAAAATAATAGGCGAGTCTTGAGCACCCAATGCAACTCCCACATCTGTTGAATTTGTATTGGCAAAGAATTTGTAAGCAGCTAATGTTTCCAAAAAACGGTCAAATCCAAAACCAAACGCTTGTGCGTTGTCTCCCGCAGATTGAATACTCGCAATTAACGCTGCACCGGGTAATGCAGACCAACTACTACCGTCCCAATTTCTATCCCACAAAGCGCCATTATTATCAACAATAAGCGCAATAATACCACGTGAGTTGGTATCACTATAAAGCTCAATGGTGAGGATATTAGTACCTAAAGTTCCTGTAAGAATAGTATCTGCACCGAAAGTTGAAACCCCACCAGGGTTTGTCCAGGTACGATATGATAATTGACGCGGAGTAGTTCCACCAGCATTCGTTGAATATGCCCAGATTGCTTTCGCAGATGTAGATGCTTCCCAGTTGACAGACATTGCTTTATCTTGGATGCTTCTCGCAGTAACAGCTGTTGGTTTTGTAACCCATGTTGCTCCATTCCAAACACCAAATTCATTTCTAATTGTTGTTGCCGTTACGATTCCTACTGCCACATAATCACTGTTGAGTTGTATATCCCCAGAAACACTCAACCATGCTACCGGACCCGCAAGCCCTGTATAGGCAGTATTTTCTCCTCCCCAGGTCCCATTAAGCTCTCTATATAAAAGAGTAGTAGTAGTGGATCCATAGACAAGCAGTGCTTTTCCGCTTGAATTCTCCCACGCAATACCCATGGATTCCTCGGTAATGGTATTTGTTTGACTACTCGTACCTGAACTGTCTGCTAGTTGGGTCCCAAAAGTATTACTTGCACCATCCCAAACCATTGCGCCAACCCTTCTGTTGGCGTTAAGTATTCCTACAAGAATGTCATCAGTATTTGGTTTTGCTTTAAGTTTGATCCAAGACTTTGTCGTGTCATAAGCTGTACCAGCATTACTTGAAGATCCATCCCAAGCTCCACTTGCTCGCTTTCGATATTTTAATTGACTAGTACAGTCATTGTATACTAAAAGTGCATCTCCAGAGGTTTCTTCATAGGCGATGTCAAATTTACGTGATGCGTCTTGTTGGCAAGTAAAACCAATGGAGAAATCTAAATTCCAGGCTGCCCCATCCCATCTGAACATATAGAGCGGATCGATATTTGGACTAACCCCAGCATTGTCTACTAGTGCAACAAGTTTCTCGTTATTGATAGGACTACTTTGTTCAGAAAACCATCGACTATCAGCAGGAGTTGTAGACATAGACGCCTGCGCATTAAAAGCCGTTCCGTTCCACACTCGTGACCAAGTATTACTACCTCCATTATCCTCATAACTTAATAGGCCTGTACTCGAGTTTATAGCATCTGATGCTACCTGCCATTGTCGCGCTTCTTTAAATGTACCTATTGTAATAGGTCCTAATAAATAAAATTCAGGTGAAATCATAGGAAATTTTATTATGTAGCTATAATAACTCACTTCACCTGCGGTTAAATTTACATCCCAAGTGATTTTTTTATAGAGTCCTACATCTTCAATTCGCCCTCTATTATTTATACTTACTACTTGAAAATTCTTAGGAACAAATTCTTCAATTTTACCGCGATATGCCTCTTTTGGAACTACTTTGAAAGCGACAGGGTAGGGGCTACCAGGGTATATACGGGTAGGAAAATCATTACGTGTAATGTCGAACGGAACATCAGAATCTACTTTAAAATAGTCATCAATTGTGCGCATTGGACCGCCTTTAATACTAGCAGTGACGTGCATTTGGTAGATGCCCGAAGTTGAAGTTTTATATTGCGCCTGGAAATCAGCTTTATTCGTAAAAGTGATAGCACCACATTTGCCACTATCTCTGATCGTTCCAGTATTAGTTGATAGTTCGGTTACTTTACCTTCAGGTGAAGTAATTGTTGTCACAATGTCAGCCGTGTCCACACATTGAGTATTGCCTCCGTCATCCAAAATACCAAAACCAATCTCCGCAGTTTCACCGGGTTTGTAGATTGATTTATCAGTATTTACAGCGATAACACCCCATGTAAAATCTTGCTCGATATTAACTTCTCCTTCAATCGTGCGAAGTGTCAAACTTAATCTATATTTGCCTGGCGTAAAATTAGGAATATCATTGGGATGAACCACCAATTTGCTTTTTTCTGTGTTTACTTGTATATCTGCATCGAAAGTATTATCACCTTTACCGGATCCTTGATAGGTGATTTTTGCTTTTGCTTTCTCATTAAGCGCATCACCAGAGCTTTGTAATATCTCTTGGAATTTCGGTGCAGCAATATCAAATGTAAACTCAGGTAATTTATTTCCAGGTATATTATATTGCTCTGGTAGTGTTCTCTCCTCTGAGAGTGAATATTCCACGATCTCTCTGTTAAGAGAAGGGGATGGAGCAAAAGGTGAAAGTGGAGCAGTTAATGAATAATTAGGCAAAACATATATAGCGGCAAAAAAAACAACTAAAATAAGAGTAACAAAGATCCACCCAGCAGAACCACGTAGTTTTTTCATAGGACAGGAGTACTTATATATTATAGCAAAAAAGCTTGTGTGAATTTGATGCGTTTCTAATTAATGACTTTTTAATAAGAGTACTCTACACTTTACATAAGATGAGAAAATTCTATTCGTTAATCTTCTTTAGTCTACTAACTACTTTAGTTTTTACTTCTACCACATATGCAAGTACACAAATGAGTGTCTTAGGATTCTATCCAGGAAATGATCCTGGAACTTTAAGTAAAATTTTTTTCAATCCGATGCCTTCCGAAACCAAAACGAGTGATAATTGTATAATCTATAACAGTTCTCATAATTTCGTTAACAATGGCTCTGTAATGAGACCAGCAAATGGATGTTCATTTGTTGGAGCTACATTACCTGATGGAGAATACACGATAGAAATTTTAAATCAGTTTGGTGATCAGAATAATCCAGTTGGAATATCAGAAGTCTTTTATATGATAAATGGAAAGCCATCATTGGTGCCTCCAACTTCTCCAACTTCTACACCAGAGAATGAAGCACCACAATTCTATATACCTAATTATTTAATTAATCATGCTGGAGATCGTTACTATCAATTTTATGGCTTTAGCGATCCTGATTCATCCTCATGGACTGGTACTGTTGACTATGGCGATGGTTCTGGCGAACAACCCCTTACGATTGATGGAACACTATATTATATGGATCATGTATATACTTCCGCGGGTACCTATGTCATTAAAGTTAAAATTACAGATAATCATGGGAATGTAGGGGAGTATGATGTCATTGCGGCTTTTATCGAAATACCAGACCCTCAACCATCTCTTTCAATCACTAATTTTTCATATGTTTATGATTCTCCCAATAAGAGGCTATTAACCATCTCTTTTACACCAGATGCTACTTTCTATAGCTGTTATTTAGTGGTTAATGCAGATATGAATATCGTTGCATCGAGTAAGACAGCTAACTCTTGTACTTTTAATACTTCTAGTATTGATTATAAAAATTTATCTCTATACTTTTATGGAGATCCACAAGGTAGCACTCGTATCAGATCAAATAGCTTTTTTTATACAACAACAACGTTACTTGATGTTCCAAGAGTAGTATATAATTCAGACAATATTTACGTAGAGACTAATGTCCCAATGCGAGAAACTTGTCACTTGATAAACGCTAGTGGGAATGTCGTAGCAACTACAGAATTACATATCCCTAGCAACTCTTGCTTGTTTAATGGTGTCGGCTACGGAAGTGGAAATTCGCTTCCAGATGGTAACTATAGATTATATCTACCTCAATCAGGGTTAGGTTATGAGCCCATAACCATAAGCAAACCTTCTCTTGCTCCTACAATAAGCTCGATTAATCTTCCGACATTAATACAAACAGACATGTCTTTTGAAAGTTCAACTAACTTTTCAGATCCTAATATTAATGGTAACCATACCGCAGTTTGGAATTGGGGGGATGGAACCACAAGTAATGGTGTTATTAGTGAAAGTAATGGATCTGGAGTAGTAGCGGGGACACACGCTTATACTGCTACCGGCACATATACTGTAACTTTAACTCTTACGGATGATGGGGGAATGTCAGATATTGAAACTGCGGAAATCACGGTGGCAAATACTTTAGAACCCGTAACGTTGTATCCGACTGCTGATTCGTATATTAAACAGGGGTCTTCTAATGAAAATGAGGGGTCTTCTTCCTTTATGCGGCTTCAGTCTACAGGCCATAACCGTTCGCTTGTGAAATTTGATCAATCTCAGATAGAAACAGCGGTAAATGGGGCTCAGAATTATACAGCAAAACTGCAATTTGCCATTTCTGACAACGGAAATAACTGGGGATCGACAGGTCGTCCGATTTCTCTTCACCGACTGATTCAGGACTGGACAGAAGGGAATGGATTTAATGATGGCAACAATCCATCATTTAGAGGAACAGGAAATGGTATAACGTGGTCATGTTCAACTGATTCAAATATACAGAATACTTCAAAGAATTGTACAGGGGGAGATGAATGGAATATGACAAATAGTAGTCTCTGGCCTTTTGCATCTGCTGCAACTGCAACGACGACAATTACCAATAATCAAACAGGAGTTGTTGAATTTGATGTCACTTCTGATGTGCAATCATTTATCAGTGGAGCAAATACAAACACTGGATGGCTTTTGAAAAAAGTTGATGAAGGACAGAATGGGAGAGTGGAATTTGGGACAAAAGAAAGTGGGAATACTCCAACTTTGATAATAAGTTTTAATTAAATATTCTTCTTTTATGTTCTTTGTGCCGACAAAGAACCAAAACTCTCGGCAAGACTCCGCTCTCTAAAAATTCCTTTCATTACGCTAAAAGGGCCGGACTCACGTTGTTCGCCTTACCCCTTTTTAGACGCTTCATTACAGGAATTTTCTTAACGCGTGCTCGTAATTGCCGAATACTAATGATCCCAATGGGGCGAGAAATATGTCTAGTTAGTGCATGTATTTATAATAAATTTTGTATATAATTGTGCTGATGAGTAAAAAGGCAGTTGTACTTTATACATTGGTTCTCTTCATTCTGTTTGCCGCTGGCAGCTATTGGCATGTGTGGGATTTGGTAAATAAACGAGCCGAAGAACCCCTCGCGAAAGATACTAAATGTCAGTATCACAATATCAATCCTCTCAGATGTGAACCTGATTTGGCGAAAAAGAAAAAAGAATACGTGGTTCTCCGTAGTGAACTTAATGAGTATATCCAGAAGCAGGAAAATGAAGGAAAGCTAATATCTGCCGCTGTCTATTTCAGAGATCTTCAGAACGGTCCTATCCTTAACATCAACGAACAGCAGAATTTCATCCCAGCAAGTCTTCTTAAATTACCTCTCATGATTATGTATTACAAAAAGGCAGAAACAGATCCAAATCTACTTTCTCAAAACGTAAAAGTAGAAGGAGATTTGGGTTCTTGGGAGCAAAATGTCACTCCTGGGAAATCAGCAAAAATTGGTGAGACATATACAATCGATGAATTGCTTAAATTCATGATAACAGAATCTGATAATATCTCTTGGAAAGTACTGTTGAATTATTTAAGAGCTCATTATTCTGAAGATGATTTTATTGTAACACTCAGCGATTTAGGAATTGTCGATCCAAGGAAAAGAAATGACCAGCAGTATATAACCGTCCAAGGATATGCATCACTTTTCAGAATTTTATATAATTCATCATATCTTACAACTGCTATGTCAGATAAAGCATTGGGCATTCTCAAACAGACATCCTTTAATGAAGGAGTCGTTGCAGGTATCCCAAGTGATCTGCAAATTGCTCATAAATTTGGTGAACAGAAAAACGGAAACGAACAACAATTTCATGATTGCGGCGTTGTCTACTATCCAAACAATCCCTATGTCATCTGCATTATGACCAGAGGAACATCACAGAGTGATCTCAAAACAGTAATAAAAGAAATATCTCAAAAAGTATATAATGAGGTGCATTACAGAAATACTAATTAATTTCTGAATACGAGCTAATGAATAAAACTAATATAATTATTTATCTAATTTTATTAACTATCATCCTTGCACTAGGGTTTTCTTTATATAATACTTCTGCAAAAAAAAGTAAAAATTTGACACAAATCTCAACAGAAGCAGAATGTCCCTATGCGTATCTAAATCCTCTGCGTTGCGAAACGGATCCTGTTAAAAAGAAGGAATACGTAACTTTACGAAATGATCTGTTGGAAGTTATTGAGACTGAAAGCGCAGCAGGGAAAGTGTCCACTGTTGCGATACATTTTAGAGATCTTCAAAATGGTCCACTGATGAGTATTAATGCAAACGAAGATTTTGCACCAGCCAGTTTACTCAAAGTACCCCTGCTGATGACTTATTTAAAAAAGGCAGAGGCAGACCCTTCATTATTGAAAAAAACGCTCACTGTGGTAAGTGATATTAAGATCGTAGATCAAAATATCAAACCGAAGGTAAAGATTGAGAAAGGTAAAACATATACGATTGAAGAAGTACTAAAAATTCTTATCACACAATCAGAAAATACTGCACAGGAGCTGCTTTTAAAATATTTGAATCAAGAGTATTCGCAAGAAGATTTCATTGATACATTAAGTGATCTAGGTATCATAGATCCAAGAAAAGGTGATATAGAACAGTATATTGCCGTACATTCATATGCTGCAATTTTTCGAATTCTTTATAATTCATCATATCTAAATTTTGAAATGTCTAATAAAGCATTGGAATTTTTATCACAAACAGAATTTAAAGAAGGATTAGTAGCAGGTATTCCATCAGGCATACCTGTTGCGCACAAATTCGGAGAGATAAAACGTGGCGATGAACAACAATTACACGATTGTGGTATTGTCTATTATCCTGAAAGTCCATATGCTCTATGCATTATGACTAAAGGGAAAAATATTGCAGATCAAGAAGAAGTTATAGAACAAATCTCCAAGAAGGTGTATGACGAGGTTGTTAAACGTGATTAATTAATGTTAGATTAATTGTGTATCAGTACTTCTTTTTACTGACTACTTACTGTTGATATTGGTAGGATCATCAGGAAAACTGCACCACGTATGTTATTTGTGTCGACAAAGAATATATGAGGTATTCTTTTATGTTCTTTTACTGCAAAAGGACCAAAGCTCTCGGCAAGACTGCGCCCTGCTAAAAATTTACGCTAAAAGGGCCGGACTCACGTTGTTCTCCTTACCCCTTTTTAGACGCTTCATTACAGGAATTTTCTTTACGCGTGCTCGTAAATGCCGAAAAATGGAATGAGCGACGGTTAATTAATTTACTACTGAGGCGCTGGTGAGTTTTTCGGAACCCAATTGAATGATCAGTTCTGTCTCTGAAAATGCGATTCCTACTGGGACATCTTTGAGTGCAGTCGCAGGAATAACAGGTGTGAGTCCTCCGTTTATTCCGAGATAATATTTAACACCTGCTTCAAGTGCTCTGAGCCCTTTGGCTTTGCCGCTAATAATTACTTTTACCTGCTCGTTGACGTCTGCGTCATTTGCTGCAATACCGATCACATCTGCGCGGTCGACATATCTTGAGTCAGCTTTTTGGACTTGTTTGTCAGCTGAGATGTACAGAGCGTCACCAGCTTTTATCGTTGCTCCTGCTGTTGCACTGATTGTGATGCCGCCTTCAAGATTGATGTTGCCACCGACATTGATATCCTTTTTGGTTTCAATGTTATTTGCTTTCACATCACCTTTGGTGACAATTGTTCCTGATTTATTGATCACCACATTGCCGTTGAAGATATCAAGCAAGTTAGCAAGTGGTGATTGCTGGAGATAGAGAACACCACCTGTTGGTTGACCATATTCATCTGTTCCGCCGAAGACATTGATTGCATTCTCCGTGATAGTGAGCGTTCCCGCAACATTGATATGATCATCAACACTAAGAGTCCCTGCGACATCTGTGTTATTAAGAAGTGTCTGACCGGTAATCATTACATCACCACTAATTGTTGTATCTCCGAGATATGATTTGCCAAATGATTTGAATGTATCCTGGACAGTTGCTGTGTATGCTGTCAGCTCTCCTGAAATCGTTGCACTTGAGAAGAAGTTGGCATCTGTCGGCAATGCTGAATTGGTTGCAATAAGAAGGTCAGGTGATGTGAGATCATCTGCACTTGGTGTTGGATTCGTCTGTGCACTTTGTGATGCTGGAGTTGGAGTCGCACTTGCACTTGCTGCAGGTGTTACTGTCAATTGTGCAATAAGTGCATTCAGTCGGGCTTCAAGAGCTGTCACATCTGCAGAACTGGACGCATTATTGATATCTTCAATTTGTTTACTCAGATTAGCGATAATAGCTTCATTTGACGCTACTTTATCACCTAGCAGTGAGGCTTGGTTCTCAAGGCTAGCTGCATCTGATGCTTGTTTGTCTGAGAGCTCTGCAAGTTTGGTGTCCTGTTCAACGTCTTTAGCAGTCTTTGTGAAGAGATCTGCTTGCAGCGCATTGATAGAAACAGATTTCGCACTGAGATTTTCACTGATAACTGTCAGTGCATCGGCGAGTGAACCATTTACGACCTGGCCATCAATTGTTAAGTTAGCTGGAAGTGTAACATTTGCTGCACTCAACTCTGAAGGTGCTGCTGCCTCATCTGTCAGGATTGCAAGTTTGTTTTGTGGATCTGCAAAGGTGACATTGATAAAGGTAACAACTTTGCCAACACCCGTTCCACTAAAGTCAGCAAGTGCTTTACCAAGAACTTGTCCTGGTTTGGTTGCTTTCATCGCAACGCCAGGGGTGGAGGATGATGTCAGATAGTCACCCTTTTTGATTGGACCATTTTCTGTATTCACTTTGACTGGTACACGACCTGCAAGTGCAATTGGAACAGCACGTCCACCGTTAATAGTAGATCCAGTTTGTGACAATCTAAATCCTGGTTTCTCAGAATAAACGCCGACTATTGTTGTATCATATGCTCCAGCTGATTTTTGGACATGTTCGTCATACAAAACATCAACTGAAACAACGTCACCTTCTTGCAACGATTTATCTTTGGTTGCATAATCTTCAGCCAAATCATAATTACCGCCGTTAGTTGTCAACGTTCCAGACAATGTTGCATTCCCCGTACTGTCGATAGAGAAGAGATCTGCATTGACTGCATTCTTAAAGACAAATTTGTTTGCATCCAGTCCGGTATAATCTGCTGCCAATTTACTAATCACATTCCCACCCAATCCTTCAATCGTTCCAGACAAAAGATCAAGCAGAGGAGTCTGAACCGCACCTGTAGTCGTCAAATTCCCAGTCCCATCAATCGTCAATTCACTATTATTGCCAAAAGCCGCCGCACTCGCTGTAAGATCCCCAAGGATATCGAAGTTACCGTTATGAATCCAATTGCCCAGACCATTATATGAAGGTCCTATGTTTGTTGGATCGTAGAAGAAAGGATTGATAGTTGTCATGATCTTACCCACACTAGAATCCCAATTTGCTGGATTAGAATTGTATGCTTGACGGTCATCAAGATCACTGTTGAATATTTCTTCTTGTTTGAGTACCTGTGCACTTACTCTGACAGTACCATCGAAAGCTTCTTCTGCAAAACCAATAATCATGCCTTTTTGGGTGGCTTTCATAGCGACGCCTGGTATTGCCGATGCAACGAGTGGATCGCCGACTGCTATATTACCGTTGATAGTTGAAACCTTAACTGGGACGCGGCCTGAAAGTGCAATTGGTTTTGCACCTGCTTTGCCTTTATATTGTTCATCTCCAAGAATATCGATAAATGGATTGGTACTGATAATACCTGATGCATTATTTTGGTATGCATTTGTTGTTATATCTTTCAATGTTAATGTGTTATCCGTAAGATCATTACCGACTACATAAACAACATCTCCTGGTTCTGCACTGGAAGAGGCGACAATTGACCATTCAGCAAAGTCTTGTCCAGAAACTGTACAGTCTCTAATAAGAATGTTTGTTTGAGTAGCGCCATCAGCGCCACTATGACAGAGTCTTTCATTATCGTCAGTTGTTGCATCAATTTGCAAGGCTCCATTTATGTTGATAACACCATTAGTATCGTTATCAATTGATTCAGCATTTCCAAAGATCACATCACCGGTTGTGGATGAGAGAGCCAAATCTGCTCCGGCAACGGTGATTCTTCCATTAGTATCGTTATTAATAGATTCACCATTACCAAATATTAAGTCACCAGTAACGGAAGAGAGTGTAAGATCTGCTCCACCAATTGTTACTACACCGTTGGTATTGTTATCAATCGTTTCACCATTCTGAAGAACGATGTCTGTTGTGACATCTGTGGTGTTGATGTTTATACCGTTTGTTATTGAACCAGCTGTTGCGCCTGTCGATGTGATTCTGATTGCATCAGAGATAGATGCAGTTTGTGCAACTGCATTTGAGAGACAGAGGAGACAGTCAACGATGTTTGCACCACTTTTAGTTACCGCACTTGAAAGACCAATGGTAAGACCAAGTAATTGTGAGTCTGCATCATTTTGGATAAGGTTAATTCTCTGACCATACATCTTGCTACTGGCTGCAGCGCCATTGTTACCTGTGTAGTCAAGTGTGAAACCAACATTGCTACTAACACCGGAACCAACATTGATATCAAAGACACCTGCTGTTAATGAGTTTAATGTAGAGGCGTTTGTTACGGCATCAAGTGTGACGCTCTGTGCTGATGGCTGAGTCCAGGTTGTAGCGCCAAGATTTGATAAGTTAAAGAATGTCGCGCCTGCGTTTTGGACACGGAAGTTACTTCCTGAACCCTGCAAGTTGACGGTTGTTTGATTGCCAGATGGAGGTTGAATTAAGACATCACCTGTTCCACGACCGACGATTGTTGTTGCAGTTCCTGATTGGATCCAGAGGTCACCATCTGATTCCGATACGATAGAGGATTGAGTTCCTCCGGCAACTGATCCAAAGGTGATTTGTCCGTTCGTGGTTCCATTTACACCGACATTGAATGTAGTAGCAGTGCTTGATGTATCAGCAAAGGTGAATAGGTTATTGGTGCCGTCTCTTAATGTGAGTGATCCGGTATTTGCAAAGTTAATGATTGGACTGGTGTAATTAAAGGTAATGTTACCGGTTGATGCTACCTGGAACAGATCTCCACTTCCTACTGTCAATGGGGCAGCAGGGGAGCCGTCGCCGATTCCAAGGTTTCCGCCGATGTATGCACTTCCTGTGTTAAGCAGTTTAATTGCATATGCATTGTTGAAACCAGTTGATGGAGGTGTTCCAGCTGTTCCAGCTGTTCCTGTATCAAGATACACATCACTTGTTGATGTGAAGTAAACTGTCTGATTATTGGATGATGTTCCACGGTATATGCGATATGATGTCGCACCTGATACAGCCGCCCAGTCAACATTGATAGTTCCGTTAAGTGCAACTGTTGCACTACTTTCAGTACTGTTTGTTGTTTCATTACCAGCTGCATCAAGCGCTGTCACTTTGTAGTAATATGTTCCAGCTGCAAATGTACCACCACCTACATTTGGTGTGAGAGAGAGTGTTGTTGGAGCTCCGACATTGATACCGAAGTTGTTTCCTGCACCAAGAACTAATTTATCATTTGGAGCAGTTGTTCCGACACCGACATTCCCTGCATCAAAGATACCTGCATAATAAGCCCCAGTTCCATCACCTGAAGCGGAGAAGTAACCGGCAATATTTGTTTCACCTGATCCTGTATTGGTTACTCGTGATCTGACACCGTATGCAGTATGGGTAGCATTTGCATTAGCACCAGAGCGGAGGATATCAAGCATGTATGTTGTGCCACTTGCTGCACCAGCAGTTGAACTGTTGGTGAGAGCGAGTGCTGGCTGGGTAACACTGGTTGTACTCACAGCAAGGGTATCACTCGCAGTTGCATTTGAGATAACACCTGTTGCGAAGTCTTTACTGAAGTAACCGACAGTAACACTTCCTGAGCTGCCACTTGAGGTGATATTTCCTGAACAGGTAAGTGCGCCGGTACTGTTATTGATGGTACAACCAGTTGCACCTGAACCGCCGGCGATTTCGACGTTTCCTGTTGAGGTGTTGTTAATTTGAACAAGTCCTGATGCGCCGCCATTAATCTGCAGATTGTTTGCACCGGATGCAGCAATTGCTGGGTTGGTACCGGTAAGTGTTACTGTTGCTGATTCAATACTAAATGCACCGGCTCCGAAGTTGACGGCTCTGTCTGTTGTGGTGTTGATGCCGAGTGTGCCGGTTCCTGACATATCGATTACTGCATTGTTGCCTGACAAGTTGACGAGTGGGGAACCGATATTGGTGTTCAGTGTTGTACTTGAAACGGTCAGTCCGCCATTGATTGTTGTCAGTGTACTTGCACCGCCGATTGAAACGGTTGCATTTGCATCAGTACCGATGTTCAAATTATCAGTTTGTGCGGTGTTGAATAAGTTAACTGTTGTACCAGATGTTGCATACAGGTCGCCACCGTTAACAATCAAATCTCCACCAACGGTCATCGCACTGGTTCCGAGGAATGTGTAATCTGGGTTGGTTGAAACGTTACCAAATTGAATTTCTTCAGTACCATTTGAGGTGTTGATGTTGATGTAGTTGTTTGTACCTTGCTGGATATCAAGTGCATCTGTGTTGTCGTCAACCAGATTTGCAGTGATGTCATTGCCTGCGCCATTTGCTGTCAGTGTAATTGTTGTGCCGTTAAGTGCGATTGTATCATCGCCATTTCCAAGCGTTGCGTTACCAAGTGCTTGGAATGCTTGCGCACTTGCAACGGTTAATGCTCCATTGACTGTTGTTGTTCCACCTGTTGCTCCGAGTGAAACAGTTGTTGCTGCGCCGCCGATATTAAGTGTCGTCGCAACAGTATTAAACAGATTTGCTGTTGATTTTACTGCAATAAGACTTGATTGTGTGACACCATCAATTACCAAACCTGCAGATGCAGTTGCAATACCTGAGAGGAGGGAAGTGCCGTCAACTGTCAGGTTACCTTTGGTTTTAATTGTGCCATTGCCTTCGATTGTCGTTCCTGTTGAACCATAACCGCCGCCTGTGTTGAGTTGTGCGAAGCTTGCTGTTGCAGCTGACCCGACAATTGATGTTGCATTCGGGAAGTTGATTGTTGTGCCACGGATATTTCCGGTTGCGTTGGTTGCACCGAGTGTGTAGGTGGTAGCAGCACCGCCGACATTAAGTGTTGTCGCACCAGTATTTACCAAGTTAAAGGTCCCAGCAGTTGTTGTCAGGTCTCCGCCGTTGACTGCGACATTTCCTGCTGTGACATTACCATTTGAGCCGGTGACATTAAAGACAGAGCCGGTGATGTCATTGGCGCCAAGTGCAATTGCTGTAACAATATCTGCATTTGAAACATCAAGTGCTGTTGTGACAGCGCCGCCTGCGACACCGGTGATTCGAAGTGCAATTGGCAATGCTCTGTTGGTATCCTGGTTTTGGATCAAAACTAATTGTGTTGGATCTGTTGTTCCGGTACCATCAGCTCTACTGATTTCAACACCGCCAGCTGCACCAGAGAGGGTATTGATTGCAAACTTTGAATCAGTTGCTGTGTCATCCAAATTAAAGACGATGTCACGTGCAGTTGTTGTCGTGATACTGTTGCCGTTGTCATATGCAGCTTGCAAACCTTCTGATGCATCATTACATGCAACAACTTGATTGGTGGCGTTAATACACAGACCACTGCCGGCTGCTGATTGAAGACCGACGAGTGTTAAGAATGAATCAGCATCAAGGTTCATTGTGACATCATTGGTGCTGTCTGGATTAAAGGTTGATTGGCCGCCCGCTGTAAAGGTTCTAGCTGCTGCAACTGTCAGTGCACTATTGACTGTTGTGGTACCTGCTGCATTACCGATGTTGATACCTGTTGTTGCGCCTGCACCCAAATTGATGGTGGTTGCGCTGGCATTAAAGATCGAAGCTGTTCCAGCAGTAGTTGTAAGATCTCCACCGTTGACTGCGACATCAGCACTTGCAGTCACATTGCCGGTCAAGGTTGATGTGCCATCAACAATGAGTGCGCCATTTGCTGAAATATCACCGGCAGTTGAAAGCGTGACTCCTGAGTTACTGTAACCGCCGCCCGATGTGACGATATCAAAATTCGCTGTCGCGCTTGTTGCTGAGAGTGTTGTTGCGTTCGGCAGGTTAATCGTGGTACCACGGATATTTCCTGTCGCATTGGTTGCGCCAAGTGTGTATGTCGTTGCCGCACCGCCGATGTTAATGGTTGTTGCGTTGGTGTTAAAGACAGCAGCGACACCAGCTGTTGTTGTCGTGATGTCATTGCCTTTTACTTCAAGATCTCCATTGGTTGAGAAGTTACCTGTTGAGCCGACGATCGAGAAGTTGGTTGCTGATAAGTCGTTTTCGCCAAGTGCGATGCCAGTTGTGATACTTGCATCTGAAACATCAATACCAGTTCCAAATCCGCCGCCGCCGGAGGAGGTGACTTTGATGCCGGTTGTGATTGGTCTGTTTGCATCTGCATTATCAACCAAAATCAATTGTGCTGGATCTGCTGTTCCTGTACCATTCTCTCTTGAGAAGACTGAGTAACCTGTTGCACCGTCAGCTGTTGTGACACTGAAGTTACTATCAGTTGTTGTGTCATCAAGAACAAAGTCGATGGATCGTGCATCTGTTGTGGTGATGTTATTGCCAGCATCATATGCAGCTTGCAAGTTTTGTGATGTGTTGTCACAGGTGATGACATGGTTTGTAGCATCGATACAAATAGCAGTTCCAGGATCAGAAGCAAGGCCGTTAAGTGTCAGGAATGAATCTGCATCTGTGGTGATGGTGATACCGTCAGTACCGGTTGGTGTGAAGTTCGATTGACCGCCGGCAGTGAATGTCTCACCATTAGCAACTGTCAAACCACCATTAACTGTTGTTGTTCCTGCTGCATTGCCAATATTAATTGTTGTTGCTGCACCGCCGATGTTAAGTGTTGTTGCAACAGTGTTGAAGAGATTTGCTGTTGTCTTGGCTGCAATCAAATCTGATGTTGAAGCACCGTTAATGGTCACGCCGTTTGATGCAGTCACAGCACCTGTTAATGTTGACGTGCCGTCAACAATGAGTGCGCCGTTGGCTGAAATGTCACCTGCTGCGGAAAGGGTTGTTCCAGCTGTTCCGTAACCGCCGCCGATTGCAGATGAGAGAACGTTAAGTGCTGCAGCGGTGCCATTAATTGTTGTCGCATTCGGGAAGTTGATGGTTGTTCCACGGATATTTCCTGTCGCATTGGTTGCACCGATTGTGTAGGTCGTTGCTGCACTTCCTAAAGTAATCGTTGTTGCGTTGGTATCAAAAAGTGAGCCGGTTGATGATGTTGTTGAAATGGTGCCGCTGTTGATTGCAGCAGTTCCAGAAGTTTGGATGTTGCCATTAGAACCATCAATGGTGAAGCTTGAGCCGACGACGTCATTTGCGCCGAGAACCAATGCATCATCAATTGAAGCATCTGACAAATCAATACCAGTTGTGACACCGCCGCCACCTGAAGAGGTGATTGCGAGACCAACAGGCAATGGGCGATTTGCATCAGCATTATTAATGAGAACCAACTGACTTGGATCAGTTGTACCTGCACCGTTTGCTCGAGCAAAGATTGTTTTACCGGTTGAACCATCAGCTGTTGTGATTAAGAAGTTTGAATCGGTAACGTCATTTGTCAATGTGAAATCAATATTGCGATTGTTGGTTGTGGCGATACTGTTGCCATTGTCATAGGCAGCTTGGAGACTGGCATTTGCAGTTAAGTCACATTTGACAACGTTGTTCGTTGCGTCTACACAAAGGGTTGGCTGTGCACCTGTTGTTGTTGTCAAACCGCTGATGTTTAGGAATGAATCTGAATCGGTTGTGATTGCAACATCCAATGTGCCGGATGGAGTGAGAGAGACAGCACCGGTTGTTGTCAGTGTCTTATCTGCACCGAGTGTTAAGTTGCCGTTAATTGTTGTGGTACCGCCAGCATTTCCAAGTGAAACTGTTGTCGCAGCACCGCCGATGTTAAGCGTTGTAGCTCCTGAGTTAAACAGATTTCCTGTTGCAAATGTTGTGGTGACATCTCCGCCGTTGACTGCGATATCACCATTGGTACTGACATTGCCGGTGAGTGTTGAAGTACCATCAACGATCAAAGCACCGTTTGCTGAGATGTTGCCGGCATTGGTGATACTGACGCCAGCTGATCCGTAACCACCACCGATAGTAGCTGCATCAATTGTCACTGTTGCACCACTTGCACTAAGTGCTGTTGCGTTTGGCAGACTGATTGTCTGGTTATTGATTGTTGCTGTACCGCTTCCTGCACCAATGTTAAGTGTTGTTGCAGCGCCTGCAAAGTTGACGGTTGTTGCATTTGCATCGACCAAGGTGAAGGTTGTGTCATCAGTTGAAATGGTACCGCCGTTCGCAGCAATTGCACCTGTTGTTGTCAAATTACCATTTGAACCGGTGAGTGTGAAGTTGGTTGAGATGATATCGTTATCGCCAAGTGAGAGAGCATTAAGGATTTCTGCGTCTGAAAGATCAATACCGTTGGTGATACCGCCGCTAGCTGCTTGGACTTTAATACCAGCTGCAACTGCACGGTTTGTATCAAGATTGTCAACAAGGATCAACTGTGCTGGATCGGATGTGCCGACACCATTTGCTCTTGCAAAGACTGAATGACCAATTGATCCATCAGCAGTTGTAACTGAGAAGTTACTGTCTGTTGTGGTGTTTGCAAGGACAAAGTCGATAGGCTTTGCATCGGTTGTTGTAATATTATTGCCGGCATCGTACGCAGCTTGCAGACTGAATGAAGCTGCTGAACAGGTTCCGACCTGGTCTGACGTGTTGACACAAAGTGTACCTCCTGTTACTGCTGCCAAGCCGTCAATTGTTAAGAATGAATCTGCATCGGTTGTGATAGCAATGCCATTGGTACCGGTTGGTGTGAAGGTTGATTGACCGCCGGCAGTGAATGTCTCACCATTAGCAACTGTCAAACCACCATTGACTGTTGTTGTACCAGCTGCGTTGCCGATTGAAACAGTCGTTGCAGCGCCGCCTATATTAAGTGTTGTTGCACCAGTATTGAAGAGGGCAGCAGTGCCGGATGTTGTTGTGAGATCTCCGCCGTTGACTGCAAGATCAGCACTGGCGGTGACATTACCGGTGAGTGTTGAAATACCATCAACAGTTAACGCGCCTTTGGTTTGGATATCACCAGTACTTGAAATGGTTGTACCAGTTGATGCATAACCGCCGCCGGTTGTGAGTGCACTGAAGTTGCCGGTTGCGTTTGCTGCACTAACTGTTGTTGCGTTCGGGAATGAAATTGTCGCATTTCTGATGGCTGCCGTTCCTGTTGTTGCACCGAGATTAAGTGTTGTTGCAGCACCGCCGATAGAGAGTGATGTTGCGTTTGTATTAAACACATTTGCTGTTGTTTGGTTGGTGGTAATTGAACCGCCATTTGCTGCAATGACTCCAGTTGTTGTAATGTTGCCGTTTGAACCATCAATAGTAAAGCTTGAGCCGACGACGTCATTTGCACCAAGAATGATTGCATCATCAATAGTTGCATCTGACAAATCAATACCAGTTGTAATACCGCCGCCGCCGGTTGAAGAAATCTTCAAACCAACTGGCAATGCGCGATCTGCATCTTCGTTATCAATAAGCACGAGCTGCGTTGGGTCATTTGTTCCTGCACCGTTTGTTCTTGAGAACACTGAATAACCGGTTGAATCATCAGCGGTTGAGACACTGAAGAGAGAATCAGTTCCAGTGTTTGCAAGAGTGAAGTCGATATCACGGTTATTAGTTGTTGTGATACTGTTGCCATTGTCATATGCAGATTGCAGACTTTGGGAAGCATCATCACAGGTAATAATGTGGTTTGTGGCATCGATACACACTGCTGTTCCGGTTGCAGATGCCAGGCCGTTAACTGTCAGGAATGAATCTGCATCTGTTGTAATGGTCACACCGTTGGTACCGGTTGGTGTGAAGGTTGATTGACCGCCGGCAGTAAATGTTTCACCGTTGGCAACTGTGAGTCCGCCATTAACAAATGTTGTTCCTGCAGCATTTCCGATATTAACTGTTGTTGCAGCGCCGCCGATATTAACTGTTGTTGCACCCGTATTGAAGAGAGCAGCAGTGCCAGCTGTTGTTGTCAGGTCACCGCCGTTAACTGCGACATCGCCGGTTGTTGTGATATCTCCACCTGCTGTGATTGTTCCGCTGTTGGTGATGTTTCCTGCATTTGAAACAGTGAAGCGGGTTGTTCCTGCTGCTGATGCAGTAAGAATATCCTGACTCTCATATTGATCAAAGATTGCTGTTGCTTTACCAATCGCACCGAGTGAAAGTGGGCGAGTGACATGTAGCATTGAGATAGGAGTTGATGTACCGATACCGACACGAGCATTTGGCAGAGCAAGTGTTGAGTTTCTGATTGTTGTTGTTCCTGAGTTGTTTGCACCCATTGTTAAGTTGGTTGCTGCGCCGCCAATACTGAGTGTTGTTGCTGTTGTATTAAACAGATTTGCTATTGTTTGGTTGGTGGCGATTGTTCCGGAATTGGCATTGATATTTCCTGAGAATGTGGAAGCGCCACTACCGAGGAATGAATAGATTGGGTTCGTGACAGTATTGCCAAATTGAATTTCTTCAAAATTGTTCGTTGTATTCACGTTGATGTAATTGTGTGATGCTTCCTGAATATCAAGTGCATCAGCACTGTCATCCATCAAGTTTGCTGTCAGGTTGTTGTTAAGTGTTGTTGTTCCTGTTCCAGCACCGAGTGAAAGTGTTGTTGCAGCGCCGCCAACATTAAGTGTTGTGACACCGCTATTGAGCAGATTGAAGGTTGTTTGACTTGATGTCAGGTCTCCGCCGTTGATTGCAACATCAGCTGCAGCGGTAACATCACCGGTCAGTGTTGATGTGCCGTCGATTGTTAAGTTGCCGTTTGCCTGAATGTTTCCGGTGTTGCCAAGTGTGACACCAGCTGAACCGTAACCGCCGCCAACATTTACAATATCAAGATTTGCTGTTGCAGCTGTTGCATTGATTGCAGTTGCGTTTGGCAGGGCGAGTGTCAGGTTGTTGATGGTTGTTGTTCCTGTTGCTGCACCGAAATTAAGTGCAGTTGCAACGCCGCCAACATTAAGTGTGGTGACACCGCTGTTAAGTAAGTTAAATGTTGTTTGACTTGATGTCAAATCTCCGCCGTTGATTGCAACATCAGCTGCAGCGGTGACATTACCGGTAAGTGTTGACGTGCTGTCAATTGTTAAGGTGCCGTTTGCCTGGATATTACCAGTGTTACCAAGTGTGACTCCGGTATTACCATACCCTTGTCCTGCAGTAACAATGTTGAAGTTGGCAGTTGCACTTGTTGCATCAAAGGTTGTTGCATTGGAGAAGGTGACTGTCTCATTTCTGATTGTTGCACTTCCTGTATTTGCACCGAGTGTCAGTGCTGTTGCAACACCACCAATGTTAACCGTTGTTGCGTTGGTATTGAACAGATTTCCTGTTGACGTAGTGGTTGTCACATCGCCGCCGTTGGCTGCAACATCACCAGCTGTTGTGATGTTGCCGGTTGCGGTGATGGTGCCGCCAGTGCCAATATTGCCGTTTGATCCGGTGATAGAGAAGTTATTTGCAGTGACATCATTAAGACCAAGTGACAATGCATTAAGGATTTCAGGATCTGAAAGATCAATACCATTGGTGATGCCGCCGGCTGCTGATTGAATCTTAATACCAGCTGGCAATGCTTCATCGGTGTCAAGATTCTCAACCAGAACGAGTTGTGCTGGAGGAGCGGTGTTTGTGCCATCAGCAAGTCCGAAGTAGCTGTAACCTTCACTGCCTGCAGCTGTGGTAACGGTAAAGTTACTGTCAGTTGTTGTGTTAGCAAGTGTGAAGCCGATATTTCGTGCATCAGTTGTGGTGATCGTGTTACCACCTGCATAGGCATTTTGCAGACTGAGTGTTGCATTTGCACATTGAACAACATTGTTTGTGGCATCAAGACAGAGTGGGGTACCGGTTGTTGTTCCCAAACCGTTAAGGATAACAGTTGAATCAGTATCGGTTGTAAAGGTGATGTCATTTGTTAATGTTGGTGCAAAGTTTGATGCGCCATTTGCATTAAATGTTTGTCCATTTGAAACTGTTGCACCGCCATTAAAGGTTGCAAGTCCGGTTGACGTGGTTGTGCCGTCAATGAGCAAGTCATTGTTGATGTTTGTTGTGCCAGTTCCTGCACCGATTGCCAGTGTTGTTGCTGCACCGGCGAAGTTAACAGTTGTTGCTGTACTGTTAAGTAAGTTAAAGGTGGTTGCAGTGGTTGTCAGATCGCCGCCGTTGACTGCGACATCACCAGTAACTGTTGCTGTACCAGTAATTGCAGCAGCACCGCCGATTGTTAAGTCTCCATCACCTGAAATGTTGCCGTTACTTGCAAGGGTGACACCTGAATTTCCAAAACCTTGACCTGATGTGATGATGTCAAAGTTAGCTGTTGCCAGGGTTCCATTGATGGTTGTCGCATTCGGGAAGTTGATCGTTGTTCCGCGGATGTTTCCTGTTGCATTGGTTGCACCGAGTGTGTACGTAGTAGCAGCACCGCCGATGTTAAGGGTTGTTGCTGTTGTATTAAACAGATTTCCGGTTGATTGACTCGTTGCAATCGTTCCTGAATTTGCATTGATATTGCCGGTTGCTGTGATGGTACCGCCGGTTCCAATATTGCCGTTGGTGCCGGTGATAGAGAAGTTAGAGCCGGTGACATCATTTGCACCGAGTAAAAGTGCAGTATCAATGTCTGTATCAGACAAATCGATAGCTGTATTTATGCCGCCTGCGTCTGCTTGGATCCTGAGGCCTGTATCCAAAGCTTCATCAGTATCCAGATTTTCAATCAAAACAAGCTGTGCTGGAGGAGCGGTGTTAGTGCCGTCAACCAAACCGAAGTAGCTGTAACCAGCGCCGCCGGCTGCAGTTTGAACACTGAAGTTGCTGTCAGTTGCGGTATCAGCAAGAGTGAATGAAATATTTCGTGCATCAGTTGTCGTTATGGTGTTGCCGCCAACATATGCGTTTTGCAGACTGAGTGATGCGTTTGCACATTGGACGACATTGTTGGTGGCGTCAAGACAGAGTGGGGTACCGGTTGTTGTTCCCAAACCGTTAAGGATAATTGTTGAATCCGAATCAGTGGTGAAGGTGACATCATTGGTTAAGTTTGGTGCAAATGTTGAAACACCATTTGCTGAGAATGTTTGACTTGCTGGGACAGTTGCACCGCCATTAAATGTTGCAGCACCTGTTACTGTCAGTGCGTTATTCACTGTTGTTGTTCCAGTTGCGTCTCCAAGTGAAAGAACAGTTGCATCACTTCCGATATTGAGTGTTGTCACACCGCTGTTGAGGAGGTTAAATGTCGTTTGACTTGATGTCAAATCGCCGCCGTTGATTGCAACATCAGCAGCTGCTGTGACATTGCCGGTAAGAGTTGAAACACCGTCAACTGTTAAGGTTCCGTTTGCCTGGATATTTCCAGCGTTACTGATGGTGACACCTGTTGAACCATAACCGCCGCCGATTGCGACTGAATCAAAGGTTGCAGCTGCATTTGGTGCAGTGAAGGATGTTGCATTGGCAAAGTTAATCGTTACGTTTCTGATGTTTGCAGTTCCTGTTGTTGCACCCAAGTTAAGTGTTGTTGCAGCGCCGCCGACGCTAAGCGTTGTTGCATTGGTGTTGAACAAGTTGGCTGATGATTGTGATGTTGAGAGTGTGCCGCCGTTGACTGCAACGTTTCCTGCAAATGATGTCGCACCATTTCCTAAGAATGAGTAGATTGGGTTGGTTGTGCCATTGCCAAATGCAACTTCTTCAGAGCCGTCTGTTGTGTTGATGTTAATGTAATTGTAGCCGTTCTCCTGGATATCAAGTGCATCTGCATTGTTGTCAACGAGATTTGCAGTCAGGTTGTTATCAAGTGTTGTTGTTCCGGTACCTGCACCGATTGCAAGTGTTGTTGCAGCACCAGCAAAGTTAACGGTGGTTGCACCAGCGTCGATCAGGTTAAATGTTGTTTGATTTGTTGTCAGGTCACCGCCGTTAACAGCGAGATCAGCAGCTGCTGTCACATTGCCGGTGAGTGTTGAGACGCCATCAACTGTTAAGGTGCCGTTTGCCTGGATGTTGCCAGCGGTACTGATAGTGACGCCGGTTGAACCGTATCCGCCGCCGATTGCTACTGAACTAAATGTTGCAGCTGCATTTGGCGCAGTGAAAGATGTCGCAGTTGGGAAGTTAATGGTTGCATTGTTTATCGTTGCTGTTCCAGTTGCCGCGCCGAGATTAAGAGCAGTTGCCGCGCCGCCGACGTTAAGTGTTGTTGCATTGGTATTAAAGACTGATGCAATACCCGTTGATGTTGTTGTAATATCACTGCCGTTAAGAGCCAAATCTCCAGCGGTTGTGATTGTGCCGGTTGTGCCATCGAGTGTGAAGTTGGTAGCGATGATGTCGTTTGCACCAAGCGAAAGGGCATTAACAATATCTATATCTGAAAGATCAATGCCGTTGGTGATGGTACCAGCAGCTGATTGGATTTTGATACCGGCTGCGATTGCTTGGTCTGTATCGAGATTATCAACAAGGATCAACTGTGCTGGGTTGTTTGTGCCGGTGCCGTTCACTCTGGTGAATGCTGCGTAACCGGTTGAATCATCAGCAGTTGTGACAGCAAAGTTACTGTCTGTTGCAGTATTGGCAAGTGTGAATGAGATATCTCTGTTATTGGTTGTGGTGATCGTGTTACCGCCTGTGTATGCAGACTGCAAGGTGATTGTGTTGGCTGAACATTTGGTAACGTTATTGGTTGCATCGACACAAAGTGTTGAGCCGGCTGTTCCTGGAGTAGTGAGGCCTGGCAACACGAGGAATGAATCTGCATCACTGGTGATCGTGACATCATTGGTTCCTGATGGTGTGAAGGCGGATGCACTGTTGGCTGCAAAATCACCATTTGCTGTGAGTGTTCCCGTGAAGGTTCCAGCTCCGGTAACTGCCAAATCATTATTCACTGTTGTTGTACCAGTTGTTTCACCGATACTTACCGTTGTTGCATCATTTCCAATGTTAAGTGTTGTGACGCCGCTGTTGAGCAGATTGAATGTTGTTTGACTTGATGTCAGATCGCCGCCGTTAACAGCGAGATCAGCAGATGCTGTCACATTGCCGGTAAGTGTTGAAACGCCGTCAACAGTTAAGGTACCGTTTGCTTGGATGTTTCCAGCGGTACTGATCGTAACTCCAGTTGAACCATAACCGCCGCCGATTGCAACTGAATCAAAGGTTGCAGCAGCATTTGGTGCAGTGAATGATGTCGCAGTTGGGAAGTTAATCGTTGCATTGTTGATGGTTGCTGTACCACTATTTGCACCCAAGTTAAGTGTTGTAGCAGCGCCGCCGATATTAAGTGTTGTTGCGGTAGCGTTGAACAGATTTGCAGTTGTCTGCGTTGTTGCGAGTGTACCGGAATTAGCATTGATGTTACCAGCAGCAGTTATGGTACCAGCTGTTCCGACATTGCCATTTGATCCGGTTACTGAGAAGTAGGTACCGGTTATGTTATTTTCTCCAAAGAGAAGGGCAGTACCGATTTCAGCATCTGAAACATCAAGTGCTGTGGTGATACCACCGGCTGCTGATTGAATCTTAATACCAGCTGGAACTGCTTCATTGGTGTCAAGATTTTCAACAAGCACGAGTTGTGCAGGTGGGGTAGTGTTTGTACCATCAGCCAATCCGAAGTAACTGTAACCAGCTCCACCTGCTGCAGTTTGAACACTGAAGTTACTGTCAGTTGCAGTGTCTTCAAGGGTGAAGGAGATATTACGTGCATCAGTTGTACTGATGGTGTTGCCGCCGTCATATGCTCCCTGCAAGGTAACTGCTGCGGTTGCACAGATGACGATGTTGTTTGTGGCATCGATACAAATGTTATCGCCGGCAGCTGTTGTCAAACCAGCAACATTCAGGAATGAATCAGCATCGGTTGTGATATTGATGTCATTGGTTAAGTTCGGTGTAAAGGTTGATTGACCATTTGCTGTAAATGTTTGACCGGTTGCAACTGTTGCGCCGCCATTAAATGTTGCGAGACCGGTTGACGTGGTGGTGCCATCAACAAGCAGGTTGTTGTTGATGTTGGTTGTGCCAGTTCCAGCTCCAATTGAAAGTGCCGTTGCTGCACTGCCGAAGTTAATGGTTGTTGCCGTAGCGTTAAGCAAGTTAAAGGTTGTGGAACTGGTTGTCAGATCTCCGCCGTTGATAGCAACGTCAGTTGCAGCAGTGACATTGCCGGTGAGTGTTGAGGTGCCATCAATGATAAGTGCACCATTAGCAGAGATATCACCAGCATTTGAAAGGGTGACACCAGCAGTGCCATAACCCTGTCCGGAAGTGATGGTATCAAAGTTAGCAGTTGCACTGGTGCCATTGATAGCAGTCGCATTCGGGAAGTTGATTGTTGTGCCACGGATATTGCCTGTGGCATTGGTTGCTCCGAGTGTATATGTCGTTGCAGCGCCGCCAATGTTAAGTGTTGTCACTGTTGCATTGAAGAGATTACCGGTTGTTTGTGTTGTTGCCAGTGTTCCGGAATTAGCATTGATGTTGCCAGCAGCTGTTATTGTTCCGCCGGTTCCGATATTGCCGTTTGTACCGGTGATAGAGAAGTTGGTTGCTGTAACATCATTGGCACCGAGTGTTAAAGCATTAACGATTTCATCATCTGAAAGATCAATGCCGTTGGTGATGGTGCCAGATGCTGATCTGACTTTAATACCAGCTGGCAACGCTTCATCAGTATCAAGATTTTCAACCAACACGAGTTGTGCTGGAGGAGTGGTGTTGGTGCCGTCTGCCAAACCGAAGTATGTGTAACCGGTTGATCCAGCTGCTGTAGTGATGGTGAAGTTACTGTCAGTTGATGTATTAGCAAGTGAGAATGTAAGATCACGTGCATCAGTTGTTGTGATGGTGTTGCCGCTGTTATATGCAGACTGCAATGTGCCGGCAGCAGTTGCACATTTGACGATGTTGTTTGTGGCATCGATACAAACGGTGTCGCCAGCAGCTGTTTGCAAACCGGTGAGAACGAGGAATGAATCAGCATCAGTGTTGATGGTGACATCATTTGTTAAGTTAGGTGAGAATGTAGATGCACCGTTTGCTGTAAATGTTTGACCTGTTGCAACCGTTGCGCCTGCATTTGCTGTGATCAGACCTGTTGCGGTGAGTGCATTATTGACTGTTGTTGTTCCAGTTGCATCACCGATACTGACCGTTGTTGCATCTCCACCGATGTTAAGGGTGGTGGTGCCGGTATTGACCAGATTGAATGTTCCAGCTGAACTTGTCAGATCTCCGCCGTTTACAGCAACATCGCCAGCTGTTGTGACATCGCCGGTCAGTGTTGATGTGCCATCAACAGTTAAGTTACCGTTTGCTTGGATAGTTCCTGCATTGCTGATACTTACACCGGATGTGCCATAACCTCCACCGATTGTTGCTGAATCAATGGATGCTGCTGCGAGGTTTGCATCAATGGTTGTTGCATTCGTGAAGTTAATGGTTGTGCCTCGGATATTTCCTGTTGCTGTTGGTGCACCGATGGTGTAGGCAGTCGCAGCTCCTCCGACATTAACTGTTGTTGCATTGGTATTAAAGAGATTGCCGGTTGCAAATGTTGTGGTCACATCTCCGCCGTTAACTGCAACATCACCAGCAGTTGTGACATTCCCGGTCAGAGTTGAGGTGCCGTCAATAACAAGTGCGCCATTTGCAGAGATGTTGCCAGTATTTGTCAGTGTTGTACCGCTACTTCCGTAACCGCCGCCAATTTGAAGTGAATCCAAAGTTGCAGCAGCAGTTGGAGCAGTGAAGGATGTCGCATTTGCAAAATTCACTGTTGCGTTATTGATTGTTGCTGTACCGGTTGTTGCGCCAAGAACAACTGATGTCGCAGCACCGCCAACGTTAAGTGTTGTTGCATTGGTGTTGAACAGATTTGCAGTTGTTTGCGTGGTTGCAAGTGTTCCTGAGTTTGCATTGATGTCTCCAGCAGCTGTTATGGTACCGCCGGTTCCGATGTTGCCGTTTGCCCCGGTGATAGAGAAGCTAGCTCCGGTAACATCATTGGCACCGAGTAACAATGCTGTATCAATATCAGCATCAGACAAATCAATAGCAGTGTTAATACCACCGGCAGCTGCTTGGATTCTGATGCCGGTATCCAACGCTTCATCAGTATCAAGATTTTCAATCAACACGAGCTGTGCAGGGGAGGTAGTGTTGGTACCGTTTGCCAAACTGAAGTAGTTATAACCTGTTGAACCAGCAGCGGTTTGGACACTGAAGTTACTGTCTGTCGCTGTGTTGGCAAGGGTAAAGTCGATACTTCGTGCATCAGTTGTGGTGATAGTATTGCCGCCATCATATGCTTCTTGCAAGGTGACTGAAGCTGTTGCACATTTAACGATGTTGTTTGTGGCATCGATACAAATGTTATCACCGGCAGCTGTTGTCAAACCAGCAACGTTTAAGAATGAGTCTGCATCGGTTGTGATACTGACATCGTTAGTGCCGGTTGGTGTAAATGTTGATTGACCACCAGCTGTGAATGTCTGGCCGTTAGCAACCGTTGCGCCGGCGTTTGCTGTGATCAGACCTGTTGCAGTTAGTGCATTATTCACCGTTGTTGTTCCTGAACCTGCACCGATTGAGATTGTTGTTGCAACTCCGCCGATATTAAGTGTTGTTGCGTTGGTGTTAAAGAGTGCTGCTATTGTTTGGGTTGTTGTGACATCGCCGCCGTTAACTGCAACATCGCCGGCAGTTGTGACATTACCAGTGAGTGTTGACGTTCCGTCGATGGTTAAGTTACCGTTTGCCTGGATAGTACCACTATTTGAAATGGTTGCACCAGCTGCACCATAACCGCCGCCGATAGCAACTGAATCAAAGGTTGCAGCTGCATTAGGAGCCGTAAATGATGTTGCATTCGGGAAGTTGATGGTTGCGTTACTGATGGTTGCAGTACCGGTTGTTGCTCCGAGTGTGAGTGTTGTTGCCGCGCCGCCGATTGCAAGTGTTGTTGCGTTGGTATTAAACAGATTTGCAGATGTCGCAGTTGTGGTGAGTGAACCAGTGTTCGCTGCGAGGTTTCCACCGCTGGTGATGTCGCCAGTTGCAGTAATTGTGCCGCCAGTACCGATATTACCGTTTGATCCTGTGATAGAGAAGTTAGAGCCGGTAACATCATTGGCACCGAGCAAAAGTGCCGTATCAATATCAGCATCAGACAGATCAATTGCTGTGTTAATACCGCCTGCTGCAGCTTGGATTCGAAGGCCAGTATCCAACGCTTCATCAGTATCAAGATTTTCAATCAGGACGAGCTGTGCTGGAGGAGCGGTATTAGTGCCGTCAACCAAACCGAAGTAACTGTAACCAGCTCCGCCGGCAGCAGTTTGGACACTGAAGTTACTGTCAGTTGCAGTGTTAGCAAGCGTGAATGAAATACTCTTGTTATCGGTTGTGGTGATGGTATTGCCGCCGTTATAAGCTGACTGCAAGGTGATAGAAGCAGCTGAACATTTAACAATGTTGTTTGTGGCATCGATACAAACGGTATTGCCGGTTGCAGTTGTCAGTCCTGCAATGTTCAGGAAGGAATCTGCATCGGTTGTGATATTGATGTCATTGGTACTGTCTGGTGTGAAGGTTGATTGACCGCCGGCACTAAAGGTTTGACCAGTTGCAACAGTTGCACCGCCGTTAAAGGTCGCCAGTCCAGTTGATGTCGTTGTGCCGTCAACAAGCAAGTTGTTATTGATGTTTGAGGTACCTGTTGCTGCGCCGATTGAAAGGGTAGTAGCAGCTCCTGCAAAGTTGACAGTTGTAGCAGTTGCGTTAAGCAAGTTAGCTGTTGTTTGGGTGGTAGCAATTGTACCGCCATTTGCATTGATCGTTCCGCCAGTTGTCACGTCACCAGTGAGTGTTGATGTGCCGTCGATAGTTAAATTGCCGTTTGCCTGAATCGTACCGGCATTTGAAATGGTTGCGCCAGCTGTACCATAACCGCCACCGATAGCAACTGAATCAAAGGTTGCAGCTGCATTTGGAGCAGTGAAGGATGTTGCATTCGGGAAGTTGATGGTCGCATTGTTGATGGTTGCTGTTCCAGTTGCCGCGCCAAGTGTCAAAGTCGTTGCCGCGCCGCCAATGTTAAGCGTGGTTGCGGTAGCGTTGAACAGATTTGCAGTTGTTTGGGTTGTTGCAAGCGTTCCGGAATTTGCATTGATATCACCAGTGGCAGTAATTGTGCCGCCAGTTCCGATATTGCCATTTGATCCGGTGATAGAGAAGTTGGATGCTATCACATCATTTGCACCGAGTGACAATGCGTTCACGATGTCGATATCTGAAAGGTCAATGCCGTTGGTGATGCCGCCAGCTGCTGATTGAATCTTGATACCAGCTGCAATTGCTTGATCTGTGTCGAGATTATCAACCAAGATCAACTGTGCTGGGTTGTTGGTGCCGGTGCCGTTTACTCTGGTAAATGCTGAGAAACCGGTTGAATCATCGGCAGTGGTAATAGAGAAGTTACTGTCAGTTGCAGTATTTGCAAGCGTAAAGTCGATACCCCTTGCATCTGTTGTGGTGATGGTGTTGCCGCCAGTGTAAGCAGACTGCAATGTGATAGAAGCAGCTGAACATTTAACGATGTTGTCTGTTGCATCGATACAAAGAGCATTTCCTGTCGCAGTTGTCAAACCGGCAACGTTCAGGAATGAATCAGTATCGGTTGTGATACTTATGTCATTGGTTAAGTTTGGTGTAAAGGTTGATTGTCCATTTGCTGTAAATGTTTGACCAGTTGCAACTGTTGCACCTGCGTTAGCTGTAATCAAACCAGTTGCAGTGAGTGCATTATTCACGGTTGTTGTTCCGGTTGCATCGCCGATGCTGACTGTTGTTGCGTCGCCGCCAATATTAACTGTTGAGGCTCCAGTATTAAAGAGAGCAGCAGTTCCAGCTGATGTTGTAATGTCTCCGCCGTTCACTGCGATATCTCCTGCAGTAGTGACATCACCGGTGAGTGTTGATGTTCCGTCAACAATGAGTACGCCATTTGCTGAGATATTGCCAGTATTTGAAATGGTTGCGCCGGTTGAACCATAACCCCCGCCGACTGCGACTGAATCAAAGGTTGCTGCTGCACCCGCTGCCGTAAAGGATGTCGCATTTGCAAAGTTAACAGTTGCATTGTTGATTGTTGCGGTTCCGGTTGCAGCGCCAAGTGAAAGGGTAGTGGCAGCTCCGCCGATAGAAAGGTTAGTTGCATTGGTGTTAAAGATCTCAGCTGTTGCTTGTGTTGTTGTGATTGTGCCGCCGTTGACTGCGATATCTCCAGCAGTTGTGATATCTCCGTTGTTGCCATTAAGGGTAAAGTTACTTGCAATGATGTCATTTGCACCGAGAGACAATGCGTTCACGATTTCAATATCTGAAAGGTCAATGCCATTGGTGATGGTTCCGGCAGCTGATTGAATCTTAATACCAGCTGTGATACTTCTGTCGGTGTCGAGATTATCAACCAAGATCAGCTGGGCAGGATCTGCCGTACCAGCGCCATTTGCTCTGGTGAAGGAGGTGTAACCGGTTGAACCGTCAGCGGTTGTGATAGCAAAGTTACTGTCAGTTGAGGTATCAGCAAGCGTGAAGCTGATGTTTCGAGCATCAGTTGTAGTCAAGCTGTTGCCGCCGTCATATGCACCTTGCAGGGTAAAGGTTGAAGCTGCACATTTGGTGACATTGTTGGTTGCATCGACACAAAGTGCGTTACCAGCAAGGCCAGGAGTTGTCAGCCCGGTGATGGTTAAGAATGAATCAGTATCGGTGTTAATGGTGACATCGTTGGTTAAGTTAGGTGAGAACGTTGATGCACCATTTGCGGTAAGGGATTGGCCGGTTGGAATGGTTGCTCCTGCATTAGCTGTGATCAAACCAGTTGCAGTGAGTGCATTATTCACTGTTGTTGTGCCAGTTCCTGCACCGAGTGAAAGGGTAGTGGCAGCTCCGCCGATACTGAGTGATGTTGCACCGGTATTAAAGATTGCTGCTGTGCCTGATGATGTTGTGATGTCTCCACCGTTCACAGCGAGGTCACCACTCGCAGTCACATCTCCGGTCAGTGTTGATGTGCCGTCTATGGTAAGTGTGCCGTTTGCCTGAATGTTTCCAGCACTACTGATGGTGACGCCAGTTGATCCGTAACCGCCGCCAATACTTGCTGATCCAGCAGCTGTGACATTGCCTGTTCCGCCATCAACTGAGAAGTAGGTACCGGTTATGTTATTTTCTCCAAGTGCGATTGCATTAACGATTTGAGCATCTGAGACATCAAGACCATTGGTGATGCCGCCTGATGCTGATTGAATCTTAATACCTGCTGGCAAAGCTTCATCAGTATCCAAATTCTCAACAAGGACGAGTTGTGCTGGAGGTGCAGTGTTGGTGCCGTCTGCCAAACCAAAGTAGCTATAACCAGCTCCACCAGCAGCAGTGGTAACGGTGAAGTTACTATCTGTTGCTGTGTTTGCAAGAGTAAAGGTAATATCTCTGGCATCACTAGTTGTTATGGTATTGCCGCCGACGTATGCACCTTGCAGGGTAGAGGAGGCAGCCGAACATTTGACGATATTGTTGGTTGCATCGATACAAACAGCTGTTCCTGTCGCAGTTGTCAGGCCGGTGATATTGATGAATGAATCTGTATCCGTGACAAATGAAACATCATTGGTGCCGGTTGGTGTAAAGGTTGATTGACCGTTTGCAGCGAGACTGCCGGTTGTTGTGAGTGTCTTTCCTGAAACAAGGGTTGTGTCTCCGTTAAGTGTCACGGCTCCTGTTCCGGTTGTCAATGCGCCACTTCCGGTTTGAAGGATATCTCCATTAAAGGTTGCTGTCCCATCGACATCGAGTGTTGAGTTAAGTGTGGTTGCACCGGCAACATCAAGTGTTCCGCCAATAGTTGTATCATCTGCGATATCAACTGTCGCACTAAAGGTTGCATAACTTGATACTCCCAATTGTCCGCCGAGTGAGGTCAGGCCGGTTCCAACGGTGAAGGTATTATCACTGGTGACTGATGTGTCGCCGTTGAGTGAAACGTTGCCTGTACCTGTTGAGAATGTGCCGGCACCTGTTTGCTGGAAGTTACCTGATGTTTGTGAATAGCCGGTGATATTTTCAAGTCCGCCTGCATTGGTAAGTCTGCTTGTACTGCCGGTGAAGAGACCACCATCAGTGAGATCAAGATTTGCAACTTGTCCGCCTGTTGAATTAAGAAGACTCAATGTTCGTGTCGCGGCTCCTGTTATATCCAAGGTTGAATCACCACCAGAAAGGACGACATTGGTGTCGGCAATGGTGAGATCATTGAAGGTCTTTGCACCACTGAATGTTTGTGTTCCTTCGAGGAAGGCAAATGTGCCGTCGGTGCCGAGATCTGGCATCGTGTAAATTCTGTCGGCTGATGGATTAACAGCCGTTAGCAGAATTTCATATGCATCATCAGTACTGGTTGATCCTTCGAAGTATAACTCGTTACCTTTTTGAACACTGGAATCACTACCGGTGAATGATGTTCCGGTCAGGACATTGCCAACAGCGGTTATGGTTCCTGCACCAACGCCTGATGCTGATTGCCATGAAAGATTACCGCTGCCATCGGTTGAAAGCACATAGTTATTAACGCCATCATCAGCAGGGAGGGTATAGGTGATGTTTTGTGATTGTGTTGTTGTCT
The DNA here is from genome assembly GCA_052034235.1 of Candidatus Levyibacteriota bacterium. Classification (GTDB taxonomy): domain Bacteria; phylum Patescibacteriota; class Microgenomatia; order Levybacterales; family UBA12049; genus JBPOIT01. Next base: position 23,469 of record JBPOIT010000009.1, on the reverse strand, counting down.
GGAATGTTGTTGAGAAATTGTTTGCACCTTCGCCGATAAGTGTAATGACACCTTTGGTGTTGGTTGCCAAATCTTCACCGACAATAATTCCTGACGCATTGGTGAATGATTTCAAACCGGTGAATGATTGTGCATTTTCAAGCAGGGCAACCGTACCGGTAAGATCTGGCAGGGTAATTGTTCTGTCTGCAGTTGCATTTGCGGCTGTAAGGAAGAGTTCATTATTGTTTGCACTTGAACCTTCAAACTCAATGCCATAGTCATATCCAGCACCGATTCTCAAACCGACTTCATTTGCTGCACCTGCAGAGATGTCTTCAAGGTTAACGCCATAGAGTGAATCTGCGTCACCTGAACTTGAAGTCAAAGCGATACTCAAGGCACTGCCTGTGTCATTGGCGTTAGTGTCATCTGATTGGGTGAAGTTCAGTCTGAAACCTTCACCATCATCTGTCGTGGAGGAGGTGACAGTTAAACCGACATTGTCAGCGGCTGGAGCAAAAGTCTTAAGTCCAGTGAATGTTTGTGTTCCTTCGAGGAAGGCAAAGGTTCCATTGGTGCCGAGATCAGGCATCGTGTACGTTCTGTCAGCTGATGGATTAACAGCGGTTAACAGAATTTCATTTCCATCATCAGTACTGGTTGAACCTTCGAAGTACAGCTCATTACCTTTATTTGCACTTGAATCACTGCCGGTAAAAGCACTTCCTGTAACGACGTTGCCGACTGCATTGATTGTTCCTGCACCAACGCCTGATGCTGATTGCCATGAGAGAACGCCATTACCATCAGTTGAAAGAACATAGTTAGTACTACCGTCATCAAGTGGAAGTGTGTATGTCACGTCTTGTGTTTGGATACCAGTTTGGAAGGTTGTTGAGTAGTTGTTGGAACCTTCACCGATAAGTTTGATAACTCCTTTGGTGTTGGTTGCTGCGTCTACACCGACAGTGATACCTGTGACATCTTGGAAGTTAGCGGTACTGTTTGCAATCAGTGCTCCGTTCAGTGTTGTTATGCCGGTAACTGTTGCATCTCCTGTGACTGATAGGGAATCATTGATTGTCAACGCAGCATCTGAAAGATCTGAAAGTGAACCTTCAATTGCAACGTTCCCAGTTCTGCCGAGATTAAAGACAGTTGTGCCACTTGCTGAAGCGGTAAGGATATTCTGATCGCCGGTTTCATTAAAGATAGCGAGCGCTTTGCCGGTTTGTGCGCCGGTGACATTGAACAGGCCGTCACCCTGAACTGCCGTGCCGATGGTTGTTTGTCCTGATGCAGTAAATGTTCCGGTGACATCGGTGTTGTCGTTGAGTGAGAGATTTGAATTACTGTCAGAGATTGCACCGGTGACGGTAAGTGTGCCGTCAATTGTGGTGTTATCGACAATTGCGACAATGCCATCAATGTCAGAGATCTGGCCGGTTGTATCAATGCGAATGCCGTTTGCTCCGCCAATATCAACAGTGTCATCAAGGATCAGGTTTGAATTGGTGTCTGAGATGGTGCCTGTTAAGGTGAAGTTGCCGGCAACATCCAGGCTGTCATTTATGTTAAGGGTTGCATCTGAAAGATCTGAAAGTGAACCTTCAATTTGCAGATTGCCGTTTCTCATAACATTCAACACAGTTGTTCCTGAAGCAGAAGCAGTCAGGATGTTCTGATCACCGGTTTCGTTAAGAATGACGAGTGCTTTACCAGCTTGTGCACCGGTGACATTTAATGTGCCGTCACCTTGGGTTGCTGATCCGAGCGTTGTTCGGCCTGAAACAGTGAAGTCACCAGTCACATCGGTGTTGTCGTTAAGTGAAAGATTTGAATTACTGTCAGAGATTGCACCGGTTACGGTGAGTGTGCCGTTTATTGTGGTGTTATCTGAAATGGTAACCTCACCATCAATGTCTGAGATGTCGCCGGTTGTATCAATGCGGATGCCGTTTGCACCGCCAATATCAACCGTGTCATCAAGAATCAGGTTTGAATTGCTGTCTGAAATCGTACCGGTTACGGTCAATGCATCATCGATTGCGACAATGCCGCCTGCGTTGATGTTGAGTGTTCCGGCAGTTGAGGTGATATCGCCGCCGTTAACAGCAAGATCTCCAGCTGTTGTGACATTGCCGGTCAGTGTTGATGTGCCATCAATTATTAAGGAACCATTTGCTGAGATGTCACCAGCGGAGGAGAGGGTGACTCCTGTTGCACCGTAACCGCCTGCAAAATTGGTGGTAGCAGCGCCGCCGATATTCACAGTTGTCGCATTTGCGTTGAAGAGATTTGCTGTTGTTTGTGTTGTTGAGATTGTGCCGCCGTTGACTGCAACGTTGCCGGCAGTTGTGACATCACCGGTGAGTGTTGATGTGCCATCAATTGTTAAGTTGCCATTTGCTTGGACGTTACCAGTGTTGGAGATAGTCACACCAGTTGAACCATAACCGTTGCCGACTGATAGAGAATCAATTGTTAAGAGTGCACTTGCTGCTGTAATAGCAGTTGCGTTTGGCAGGGCGAGTGTCAGGTTATTGATGGTTGTTGTACCTGTTGCTGCACCGATTGCAACAGTTGTTGCATCTCCGCCGATGTTAAGAATTGTTGCACCACTGTTTACTAAGTTAAATGTTCCTGCACTTGTTGTCAGGTCTCCACCGTTGACTGCGACATCTGCACTGCTGGTGATATTGCCGGTTGCTGTGATGGTGCCAGTTGTACCGAAGTTACCATTGGAACCGGTGATTGAGAAATTGGTTGCAGTAATGTCATTTGCACCAAGTGAGAGTGCATTAACAATTTCATCATCTGAAAGGTCAATGCCGTTGGTGATACCGCCACCTGCTGCTTGGACTTTAATACCAGCTGCAACTGCACGGTTGGTGTCAAGATTATCAATCAAGATAAGTTGTGCTGGATCAGATGTGCCAGTGCCATCAGCTCTGGTGAATGATGAGTAGCCGGTTGAACCATCAGCAGTTGTGACAGAGAAGTTACTGTCTGTTGAAGTATCAGCAAGTGTGAAGGAAATACTCTTGTTATCTGCTGTGGTGATGGTGTTGCCGCCATTATATGCTGACTGCAAGGTGATAGAAGCAGCTGAACAAATGACAATGTTGTTGGAACCATCGACACAAACTGCGTTTCCTGTCGCAGTTGTCAGTCCTGCAATGTTCAGGAATGAGTCAGTATCTGTTGTAAGGTTGATGTCATTGGTACTGTCTGGTGCAAAGGTTGATTGACCATTTGCTGTAAATGTTTGACCGGTTGCAACAGTTGCACCGCCGTTAAATGTTGCAAGACCAGTTGATGTGGTTGTGCCATCAACAAGCAAGTTGTTATTGATATTTGAAGTACCTGTTGCGGCTCCGATTGAAAGGGTAGTGGCAGCTCCTGCAAAGTTAACAGTTGTCGCAGTTGCGTTAAGCAAGTTAAAGGTTGTTGCACTTGTTGTCAGGTCTCCGCCATTAACTGCGAGATCACCAGCTGCAGTGACATCGCCAGTAAGTGTTGAGGTTCCATCGACGATCAAGGCACCATTTGCTGAGATATTACCAGTGTTTGAAACGGTGACGCCTGCTGCTCCATAACCACCGCCAACTTGGAGGCCGTCAACTCGGGCGAGAGCTGAGAGCGCATCAAAAGCAGTTGCATTATCAAGAGCAACGGTTAAGTTGTTGATGGAGGTGGTTCCTGTTGCTGCGCCGATTTCAACAGTTGTCGCAGCGCCGCCAATGTTAAGTGTCGTCACTGTTGCATTAAACAGGTTACCGGTTGTTTCGGTTGTTGCGAGTGTTCCTGAATTTGCATTGATGTTGCCAGCAGCTGTTACTGTTCCTGCTGTTCCGATATTGCCGTTTGAACCGGTGATTGAGAAGTTCGTGCCGACAACATTATTGGTACCAAGTGCAATTGCTGTTGTGATGTTAGCATCTGACAAATCAAGTGCGGTGGTCAGATTACCGCCTGAAACGCCAGCAATCTTCAAACCAACTGGCAATGCTCGGTTGGTATCAAGATTTTGGATGAGTACTAACTGTGAAGGATCTGCTGTACCCGCACCATCAGCTCTGGTAAATTCGACACCGCCGGTTGAACCTGTAGCTGTGGTGACTGCGAATTTAGAATCAGTAGTGGTATCAGCAAGCGTGAATGAAATATCACGTGCATCGGTTGTGGTGATGGTATTGCCGCCGTTATATGCAGACTGTAAGGTGATAGAGTCTGCTGAACATTTTGCAATGGTGTTTGAGCCATCGATACAAACAGCTGTGCCGGTGAGTGTTGGCAAACCGGTAACGGTCAAAAGTGAGTCTGCATCAGTGTTGATAACGACATCAGTTGTGCCGGTTGGTGTGAATGTTGATTGGCCGCCGGCTGTGAATGATTGGCCGTTGGCAACAGTTGCACCGCCATTAAATGTTCCCAGTCCTGAGAATGTGCCGGTTCCATCAACGACAACATCGTTATTGATGGTTGTTGTACCGGTATTTGCTCCGATTGAGATCGTTGTTCCAGCGCTGCCGATATTAAGTGTTGTTGCTGTTGCAGTGGCGAGATTAAAGGTTGTTGCACTTGTTGTGATATCTCCGCCGTTTACTGCAACATCTCCTGCTGCAGTCACATCTCCTGTGAGTGTTGATGTGCCGTCAATTGTGAGATTGCCATTTGCCTGAATGGTGCCGGCGTTACTGATGGTGACACCTGCTGCGCCGTATCCGCCGCCAACTTGCAGTGAATCAACTCTGGCGAGAGCAGTGAGCGCATCAAATGCTGTCGCATTTGAGAGAGCGACGGTTGCATTATTAATGGTCGCTGTTCCGGTAGCATCACCGATTGAAAGGGTTGTTGCGTCGCCGCCGATTGAAAGGTCAGTTGCGCCGGTATTAAAGATTGTTGCTGTTCCGGCAGTTGTTGTAATAGCGCCGCCGTTGACTGCGACATTTCCAGCTGTTGTGATGTTGCCGGTTGCTCCTGCGATTGAATAATTTGTTGCTGTCACATCATTAAGACCAAGTAATAGGGCAGTCACGATGTCAGCATCTGAAAGATCAAGTGCTGTTGTGATGCCTCCTGCTGCTGATTGGATTCTTATACCTGTTGCTAATGCTTCGTTCACATCCAGATTTTCAACCAACACGAGCTGGGCAGGGGAGGTGGTGTTGGTGCCATTCTGCAAACTGAAGTAGTTATAACCTGTTGAACCGGCAGCTGTTTGGACACTGAAGTTACTGTCAATTGCAGTGTCAGCAAGTGTGAATGAAATTGTTCTGTCATCTGTTGTGGTGATGGTATTGCCGCCGGTGTATGCAGATTGCAAGGTGACAGTGTTACCTGAACATTTGGTGACATTGTTTGTTGCGTCAACACAAAGTTGTGTGCCAGCTGCGACTGGTGTTGTTAAACCTGTAAGTACGAGGAAGGAGTCACTGTCAGTATTGATGGTGACATCATTGGTGCTGTCAGGTGAGAATGTTGAGATGCCATCTGCTAAGAATGTCTGACCAGTTGAGACAGTTGCACCACCGTTAAATGTTGCAAGTCCGGTTGATGTCGTTGTGCCATCAACAAGCAAATTGTTGTTGATGTTCGTTGTGCCAGTTGCTGCTCCTATTGAAAGAGCTGTTGCTGCACTGCCGAAGTTGATGGTTGTTGCATTTGCATTTACCAAATTAACTATACCAGCTGTGGTTGTGATGTCACCGCCATTGACAGCCAAATCTCCAGCCGTTGAGACATCTCCTGTGAGTGTTGATGTGCCGTCGATTGTGAGATTGCCATTTGCCTGAATGGTGCCAGCATTACTGATACTCAGGCCACTCGTGCCGTAGCCGCCGCCGAGGACGAGTGAGTCAATTGTGGTGACTGCACTGCCTGCATTGATTGCTGTTGCATTTGGCAGAGCAAGGGTTTGGTTATAGATGGTTGTCGTTCCTGTTGCGGCACCGATTGCAACGGTTGTCGCCGCACCGCCAACATTAACGATCGTTGCACCTGCATTAAAGAGATTTCCAGTTGTTGCTGAGGTTGTTACATCGCCGCCGTTGACTGCGATATCTCCAGCACTGGTGATACTTCCGGTTCCACCGTCAACTGAGAAGTATGTGCCTGTTATATTATTATCTCCAAGTGCAATTGCATTAACGATTTGAGCATCTGACACATCAAGACCATTGGTGATGCCGCCTCCTGCTGATTGGATCTTGATACCTGCTGCGATTGCTTGATCTGTGTCGAGATTGTCAACCAGGATCAACTGTGCTGGGTTGTTGGTTCCGGTGCCGTTCACTCTGGTGAATGCTGAGAAACCGGTTGCATCATCAGCAGTTGTGACTGAGAAGTTACTGTCTGTTGTTGTATTTGCAAGAGTAAAGTCGATACCTCGAGCATCTGTTGTTGTTATGGTATTGCCGCCTGTGTATGCAGTTTGCAAGGTAACGGTGTTGCCTGAACATTTGGTGACATTATCTGAAGAATCAATACATAATGCTGTTCCTGCTGCAACTGGTGTTGTTAATCCTGAGAGAACGAGGAATGAATCAGCATCAGTATTGATCGTGACATCGTTGGTATTGTCAGGTGTAAATGTTGAAATACCATCTGCTGTGAATGTTTGACCAGTTGCAACAGTTGCGCCGCCGTTAAAGGTGCCAAGTCCTGTAAAGGTACTTGTTCCCGTAACTCCCAAATTATTGTTAATGGTTGTTGTGCCAGTTCCAGCTCCGATTGAGATGGTTGTTGCAACGCTGCCGATAGAAATCGTTGTTGCGTTGGTGTTAAAGAGCGCAGCGGTCGTTTGTGTTGTCGTGATATCTCCGCCGTTGACAGCGATATCGCCAGCAGTTGTGACATTGCCGGTCAGTGTTGAGGTGCCGTCAATGATGAGTGCGCCGTTAGCTGATATGTTGCCGGTATTTGTCAGTGTTGTACCGCTGCTTCCGTAACCGCCGCCAATTTGGAGTGAATCCAAAGTTGCAACAGCAGTTGGAGCAGTGAAGGATGTCGCATTTGCAAAATTCACTGTAGCGTTATTGATTGTTGTTGTACCGGTTGTATCACCGATACTGACAGCTGTTGCATCGCCGCCTATATTAAGAGCTGTAGCACCGGTGTTGACCAAATTAAAAGTACCGGCTGTTGTGGTGATATCTCCGCCATTCACTGCGAGATCGCCAGCAGTTGTGATATCACCGCCGGCAGTAATTGTTCCGCTGTTGGTGATGTTTCCTGCATTTGAAACGGTGAAGCGGGTGACACCTGCTGCTGATGCTGTCAGGATATCCTGGTTTTCATTCTGATCAAAGATAGCAAGAGCTTTGCCTGTTGCCCCGAGTGACAGAGGTCTGGTTACCTGGAGTGCTGAGATAGGTGAGGCAGTGCCGATGCCGACTAATGCATTTGGCAGTGCAACAGTTGCATTTCTGATCGTTGCAGTTCCTGTTGTTGCACCGAGTGTTAAGGTCGTTGCTGCACCGCCGATTGAAAGGTTGGTTGCGTTGGTATTAAAGACAGTTGCAGTTGCTGCACTGGTTAGGATGTCTCCGCCGTTGACTGCAATATCACTTGCAAAGCTTGCAAGTCCTGCGCCGACAAAGTTGTATGTTGGATTGGTTGCTCCGTTACCAAATGAAATATTCTCAGCATTGTCAGTTGTATTGATGTTGATGTAATTGTTTCCGTTCTCCTGAATATCAAGTGCATTCGCATTGTTATCAACTAAGTTTACTGTCAGGTTATTATTCAAGGTTGTTGTGCCAGTTCCTGCACCAACTGCGATAGCCGTTGCCGCGCCGCCAATATTAAGCGTTGTGGCATTGGTATCAAAGAGACTTGCATTTGTTGACGTCGTGGTGATATCTCCGCCGTTGACTGCGACATCTGCACCGGCAGTAACATTACCGGTCAGTGTTGATGTACCGTCGACAATCAAGTTGCCATTTGCTGAGATATTACCAGTGTTTGTAATGGTAACACCAGTTGATCCGTAACCGCCGCCAACTTGCAGTCCATCAACTCGAGCGAGGGCAGTGAGTGCATCAAACGCAGTTGCATTTGCTAGTGCCACTGTTGTGTTATTGATGGTTGCCGTGCCGCCATTGCCGCCCAAAGTAAGTGTGGTAGCAGCGCCTCCAATTGAAAGCGTTGTGGCATTGGTATCAAAGAGACTTGCATTTGTTGACGTGGTGGTGATGTCTCCGCCATTAAATGCTGCGTCACCGGCTGAAGTGACATCACCAGTTCCACCTGCAACTGAGAAGTAGGTGCCGCTCAGATCATTTGCTCCAAAGGAGATTGCAGTACCGATTTCAGCATCAGAAACATCAAGTGCTGTTGTGATACCGCCTGCTGCTGATTGAATTCTGATACCTGTTGGCAATGCTTGATTGGTATCCAAATTCTCAACAAGCACGAGCTGTGATGGAGTCGTAGCATTTGCACCATCAGCCAAAGCGAAGTAGCTGTAACCTGTTGAACCAGGAGCTGTTGTGACTGAGAAGTTTGCATCAGTTGATGTGTTAGCAAGGGTAAAGTCGATACCTCGAGCATCAGTTGTGGTGATGGTATTGCCTGTGTTATATGCAGCCTGCAAACCAAATGGTGCACCGTTACAAAGTGTCACATTGTTTGTTGCGTCAATACAAAGCGCATTGCCGGCTGCTGTTTGGAGGCCGGTTAAGACAAGTCTTGAATCTGCATCAGTATTGATGGTGACATCGTTGGTACTGTCAGGTGAAAAGGTTGAGATACCATTTGCTAAGAATGTTTGACCTGTTGCAACTGTTGCGCCGCCATTGAATGTTGCCAGTCCTGTTGACGTGGTGGTGCCATCAATAAGGAGATCATTATTGATATTTGTCGTCCCTGTTCCAGCGCCAATTGAAAGAGCTGTTGCTGCACTGCCGAAGTTAATGGTTGTTGCCGTAGCGTTAAGCAAGTTAAATGTTGTGGCACTGGTTGTCAGATCTCCGCCGTTGATAGCAACGTCAGTTGCAGCAGTGACATTGCCGGTGAGTGTTGAGGTGCCATCAATGATAAGTGCACCATTAGCAGAGATATCACCAGCATTTGAAAGGGTAACACCAGCAGTGCCATATCCCTGTCCTGCAGTGATGGTATCAAAGTTAGCAGTTGCACTCGTTCCATTGATAGCAGTTGCATTCGGGAAGTTGATCGTTGTGCCACGGATATTTCCTGTTGCGTTGGTTGCACCAAGTGTGTAGGTGGTAGCCGCACCGCCAATGTTAAGTGTTGTCACCGTTGCATTAAACAAGTTACCAGTTGTTTGTGTTGTTGCAAGTGTTCCTGAATTAGCATTAATGTTGCCAGCAGCAGTTATGGTACCAGCTGTTCCGACGTTGCCGTTGGTTCCTGTTACTGAGAAATTAGTACCGGTAATATCATTAGCACCAAAGAGGAGGGCAGTACCGATTTCAATATCTGAAACATCAAGTGCTGTGGTGATACCACCAGCTGCTGATTGAATTCTAATACCAGTTGCCAAAGCTTCATCAGTATCAAGATTTTCAACCAACACGAGTTGGGCAGGGGAGGTAGTGTTGGTGCCGTCAGTAAGTCCGAAGTAGCTGTAGCCTTCACCGCCTGGTGCTGTTGTGACTGAGAAGTTCGCATCTGTTGTGGTGTCAGCAAGTGTGAAGCCGATACTTCGTCCATCAGTTGTGGTGATCGTGTTACCACCGTCATATGCTGACTGCAAGGTGATAGAAGCAGCTGAACATTTAACGATGTTGTTGGTAGCATCGATACAAACGGTATTGCCGGTTGCAGTTGTCAGTCCTGCAATGTTCAGGAAGGAATCTGCATCGGTTGTGATGTTGATGTCATTGGTTAAGTTTGGTGTAAAGGTTGATTGACCATTTGCTGTAAAGGTCTGACCTGTTGAAACCGTTGCGCCGGCGTTTGCTGTGATCAGACCTGTTGCGGTGAGTGCATTATTGACTGTTGTTGTTCCTGTTGCATCACCGATACTGACAGTTGTTGCATCGCCGCCAATGTTAAGGGTCGTTGCTGTTGTATTAAGAAGATTAAATGTCGTTGCACTGGTTGTCAGGTCTCCACCGTTCACAGCAACATCAGCTGCTGCAGTGACATCACCTGTCAGTGTTGATGTTCCGTCAACAATGAGTGCACCGTTTGCTGAGATATCACCAGCATTTGAAAGGGTAACACCCGCAGTCCCATAACCTTGTCCGGAAGTGATGGTATCAAAGTTCGCTGTTGCGAGTGTACCGTTGATTGTTGTCGCATTCGGGAAGTTGACAGTTGTGCCACGGATATTTCCTGTCGCATTGGTTGCACCGAGTGTATAGGTGGTAGCAACGCCGCCGATGTTAAGCGTTGTTGCGCCACTGTTTACCAAGTTAAAGGTGCCGGAAGTAGTTGTCAGATCTCCACCATTGACTGCGACATCACCACCTGTTGTGACATTGCCGTTTGTTCCGTTGAGTGAGAAATTCGTGCCGCTGATACTATTTGCTCCAAGCGCGATTGCAGTTGTGATGTTGGTGTCAGACAGATCAAGTGCTGTGGTGATATTGCCTCCAGCGATACCCGCAATCTTAAGCCCGATTGGAAGCGCGTTATCTGAATCGAGATTTTGGATCAGGACGAGTTGCGTTGGATCGGATGTTCCTGCACCATCAGCTCTGAGGAATTGTGATCCGCCGGTTGAATCTGTTGCCGTGGTGACAATGAAATTACTGTCAGTAGCTGTATCGGCCAGGGTAAATGCGATATCACGATTGTCAGTTGTCGCGATAGTATTGCCGCCGGTATAAGCAGATTGCAGTGAAATTGAACTGGTTGAACATTTAGCTATGTTGTCTGAACCATCAAGACAGACCAGTGTGCCGGTTGCTGTTTGGAGACCGGTAACGGTTAAGAATGAGTCAGCATCAGTATTAATGGTGACATCGTTGTTGCTGTCAGGGTTGAAGGTTGATGCGCCATTTGCTGTAAAGGTTTGACCGGTTGCAACCGTTGCACCGCCATTTGCAGTGATCAGACCAGTTGCGGTGAGTGCGTTATTAACTGTTGTTGTACCCGTTCCTGCACCGATTGAAAGAGCAGTTGCAGCACTACCGAAGTTGATTGCTGTTGCATTTGCAGTAAGCAAGTTAAAGGTACCAGCTGTTGTGGTCAGGTCTCCGCCGTTGACTGCGACATCCGCGCCGGCTGTGACATTTCCGGTAAGTGTTGATGTGCCATCAACAATCAATGCACCATTTGCTGAGATGTTGCCTGTGTTTGAAAGGGTAACACCGGTGTTGCCATAACCCTGTCCGGAAGTAACAGTGTCAAAATTTGCAGTTGAGAGTGTGCCATTGATCGTTGTTGCATTCGGGAAGTTGATGGTTGTACCACGAATATTTCCTGTCGCGTTGGTTGCACCGAGTGTATAGGTGGTAGCAGCTGAACCAATGTTAAGTGTTGTCGCACCACTGGTAAAGATATTACCAGTTCCGGAAGTTGTGGTGATATCACCGCCGTTGACTGCAATATCACTTGCAAATGTTGTCAGTCCGGTTCCCACGAAATTGTATGTTGGGTTGGTTGTACCGTTACCAAATGAGATGTTTTCAGCATTGTCACTTGTGTTGATGTTGATGTAATTATTGAGTCCTTCCTGAATATCAAGCGCGTCGACATTGTTATCAACAAGGTTTGCTGTCAAGTTATTATCAAGTGTTGTTCTTCCGGTTCCTGAACCAATTTCAAGTGTTGTCGCAGCGCCGGCGAAGTTAACCGTGGTTGCTACTGAGTCAAGCAAGTTAAAGGTGGTTTGGGTTGTTGTCAGATCTCCGCCGTTGATTGCAACGTCTGAAGCAGCGGTGACATTGCCGGTGAGTGTTGATGTCCCATCAATAACCAATGCGCCGTTTGCTGAGATATTTCCTGTGTTTGTGATGGTTGCACCAGTTGCTCCGTAACCGCCACCAACCTGGAGGCCGTCAACGCGGGCGAGGGCAGCGAGCGCATCAAACGCAGTTGCATTTGGTAGTGAGACAACGTCATTTCTGATTTGTGCTGTCCCAGTTGGTGCGCCCATGATGAGTGATGTCGCAGCACCAGCGAAGTTAACAGTTGTTGCATTACCGTTGATTAAGTTAAAGGTAGCAGCAGTTGTGGTTAGATCGCCGCCGTTAACTGCGAGATCTCCAGTCAGTGTCGTGTCACCGGTTACGGCAAGTGTGCTTGAAAGTGTTGTTGCGCCTGTGACACCGAGTGTGCCGCCGACAGTTGTGTTTCCGGTGAGTGTGGAGGTGCCGTCAACAATTAAGTTACCGTTTGCTGAGATATTGCCGGTGTTGGAGATGGTGACGCCTGTTGAGCCGTAACCGCCGCCGACAGTCTGAGTGTCAAAGTTCGCGGTTGCAAGCGTGCCATTGATTGTTGTTGCATTCGGGAAGTTGATGGTTGTACCACGGATATTGCCTGTCGCATTGGTTGCTCCAAGTGTGTATGTCGTAGCAACACCGCCGATTGATAGGGTAGTGGCGCCGGTGTTAAACAGTGTTGCAGTTGTCGATGTCGTTGTAACATCTCCACCATTCACTGCAATATCTCCTGCTGTTGTGATGCTGCCAGTTCCGCCATCAACTGAGAAGTATGTGCCGGTTATATTGTTTGCTCCCAAATCAAGTGCATTAACAATATTTGCATCAGACAAATCAATTGCGGTCGTGACATTTCCACCGGTAACGCCAGCAATTCTCATGCCAATTGGTAAGTCACGATCAGTGTCGAGATTTTGGATCAGGACGAGTTGCGTTGGGTCAGATGTGCCTGCACCGTCAGCTCTGACAAATTGTGATCCACCTGTTGAGCCTGTTGCTGATGTCACGACAAAGTTAGAATCTGTGACACTGTCAGCAAGGGTGAAGGAGATATCACGATTACTTGTTGTGGTGATGGAGTTGCCGCCGGTGTATGCACCTTGCAGTGAGATTGAACTGGTTGAACACTTTGAAACATTATCGGAAGCGTCCAAACAGAGCAGATTACCAGTAATCGTTTGCAAACCTGTTAGCTTGAGGAATGAATCTCCATCGGTATTAACAGTTACGGAATTGGTGCCGTCAGGTGTAAAGTTCGATGCACCATCTGCAGTCAAGGTTTCGCCAGTTGGAACCGTTGCGCCACCATTAAATGTTGCGAGCCCTGTTACATTCAAAGCATTGTTAACAGTTGTTGCGCCAGTTGCAGCGCCGATTGAAATTGCTGTTGCGGCACTGCCGATATTAAGTGTTGTGACACCTGTGTTAAGCAGATTAAATGTTGTTTGACTTGATGTCAGATCGCCACCATTGACTGCGACATCAGCTACTGCAGTGACATTTCCGGTAAGAGTCGAGGTGCCGTCTATAACAAGCGCACCATTTGCTGAGATGTTGCCTGCGCTTGAAAGGGTGACGCCAGTATTGCCATAACCTTGTCCGGAAGTAACAGTGTCAAAGTTCGCAGTTGCGAGTGTCCCATTAACCGTTGTTGCGTTAGGGAAGTTAACCGTTGTACCACGGATATTACCTGTCGCATTGGTTGCTCCAACGGTGTAGGTTGTAGCTGCTGATCCGATGTTAAGTGTCGTCGCACCACTCGTAAAGATATTGCCGGTTCCGGAAGTTGTGGTGATGTCTCCGCCATTCACTGCGATATCTCCTGAGGTTATGATATTTCCGGTTGATCCAATCAAACTGAATTGTGTGCCGATGATATTATTTGCACCGAGTGCGATAGCTGTTGTGATGTTGGCATCTGAAAGATCAAGTGCGGTTGTGACATTTCCGCCGGTGACGCCAGCAATCTTCAGTCCAATAGGTAATGCTCGATCAACATCAAGGTTTTGGATCAGAACGAGTTGTGCTGGATCATCTGTACCTGCTCCATCAGCTCTCAGGAATTCACTACCGCCCGTTGAACCTGTCGCAGTAGTGACACTGAATTTAGAATCAGTTGTTGTATCAGCAAGTGTGAAGTCGATGCCTCGTGCATCACTTGTGGTGATCGTGTTTCCGCCTGCATATGCTGCTTGGAGGGAGAAGGTTGCGCCGCCACATTTGGTGACATTGTCGGATGCATCCACACAGAGGGTAGAGCCGGCAACGCCAGGAGTTGTTAATCCGCTGATGTTAAGGAATGAATCAGCATCGGTAATGATAGCAACGTCATTGGTACCGGACGGTGTAAAGGTTGAAGCAGCATTTGCTGCAAAATCACCATTCGCAGTTAGAGTGTCGGTAAATGTGCCGGTGCCGGTAACTGCTAAGTCGTTATTAACAGTTGTTGTGCCAGTTGCAGCGCCGAGAGTAATAGCTGTTGCATCGCTGCCGATGTTAATCGTGGTTGCGTTTGCATTAAAGAGTGAAGCGTTGAGTGATGTCGTGGTGATATCGCCGCCATTAAGCGCCAAATCTCCAGCACTGGTGATATTGCCGGTAAGGGTTGATGTCCCGTCGATAGTTAAGTTGCCGTTAGCTTGAATCGTGCCTGCGTTACTGATACTCAGACCACTTGTGCCATAGCCACCGCCGAGAACGAGTGAGTCAATTGTGGTGACTGCGCTGCCTGCATTAATTGCTGTCGCATTTGGTAGGGAGATGGTGGCATTTCTGATGGCCGCAGTTCCTGTTGTTGCACCGATAGTGAGTGATGTTGCAGAGCCGCCAACATTAAGTGTTGTTGCCGTTCCGTTAAAGACATTTGCTGTTGTTTGTGTTGTGGTGATATCTCCGCCATTAAGAGCAAGGTCACCAGCACTGGTGATGTTTCCAGTACCGCCAATAACGGTGAAATTGGTTCCTACCAAATCATTCGCTCCGAATGAAAGTGCAGTCCCAATCGTTGCGTCAGAAACATCAATCGCAGTTGTGATACCGCCACCGCCGGAGGAGGATAGTCTGAGGCCTATTGGTAATATTCTGTCAGCATCTGCATTATCAATAAGCACAAGCTGTGTTGGATCATCTGCGCCAATGCCATCAGCTCTGATGAATTCAACACCAGCAGTCGAACCTGTTGCCGTGGTGACTGAGAATTTAGAATCGGTAGCAGTATCAGCAAGGGTAAAGTCGATACCTCGAGCATTGGTTGTCGTAATAGTATTACCGCTGTTATATGCAGCTTGCAATGAAATTGAACCTGCAGCACAGCGGACAACATTGTTGGTGGCATCAAGACAGACCACATTACCAGTTGCTGTTGTTAAGCCGCTGATATTAAGGAAAGAATCAGCATCAGTAATGATTGAGACATCATTGGTGCCGGATGGGGTAAAGGTTGAACCTGCATTGGCTGCGAAGTTACCATTTGCAGTTGTATCGCCAGTTATTGTCAACGCGTTATTAACCGTTGTTGTGCCGGTTCCTGCACCGATTGAAAGGGTTGTCGCAACACTTCCAATGTTGAGTGTTGTCGCACCACTGGTAAAGATATTGCCGGTGGTTGATGTTGTGGTAATGTCTCCGCCGTTAACAGCAAGATCACCAGCAGTTGTGACATTACCGGTGAGTGTCGATGTACCATCAATAGTTAAGTTGCCGTTTGCCTGAATCGTGCCTGCGTTACTGATGGTGAGACCTGTTGAACCATAACCACCGCCGAGTGAGAGTGAATCAATTGTTGCAAGTGCGCCGCCCGCATTAATTGCTGTCGCATTCGGTAGAGAGAGCGTTTCATTGTTGATGGTCGCAGTACCGGTTGGCGCACCGATTGCAACTGTTGTTGCAACGCCGCCCATGTTGAGTGTTGTCGCAGTTGCGTTGGCAAGGTTAAATGTCGTTGCACTTGTCGTGATATCTCCGCCGTTGACAACAACGTCTCCAGCAGTCGTTATTGTGCCGTTTGTACCGGTGATCGTAAAGTTGGTAGCTATGACATCATTTAATCCAAGGGAGAGGGCATTAACGATTTCAGTATCAGACAAATCAAGTGCATTGGTAATTGTTCCAGATGCTGATTGAATTCTGATACCTGCAGCAATCGAACGGTCAGTATCGAGATTATCAAGAAGGATAAGCTGCGTTGGATCAGATGTGCCTGTGCCATTTGCTCTTGTGAATGCTGTGTAACCTGTTGAACCATCAGCGGTTGTGATAGCAAATCGTGAATCGGTAGCTGTGTCAGCAAGAGTGAATGAAATATCACGAGCATCGGTTGTGGTGATGGTGTTTCCTCCAACATATGCAGATTGGAGTGAGATAGCATCAGCTGCACATTTAGTGATTTGTCCTGAGGAATTGTTGACACAAACCAAGTTGCCTGTCGCTGTATCCAAATTCGTCACATAGAGTGGGGAATCACTATCGGTATTAATCGTGACACTTTCTGTTCCTCCTGGACTAAAGGTTGAACTGCTGTTTGCTGTAAGATCACCGGTAACCGTAAGTGCATTATTCACAGTTGTTGTTCCAGCTGCATCACCGATACTGACCGTCGTTGCATCGCCGCCGATATAAAGTGTTGTCGCATTTGTATTAAACAGATTTGCGGTTGTTGAAGTTGTTGTGATATCGCCGCCATTAAGAGCGAGATCGCCAGCACTGGAAATGTTTCCGGTAAGAGTTGAAGTGCCATCGATTGTGAGATTGCCATTTGCTTGGATTGTTCCTGCATTTGAGATCGTTAAACCACTTGATCCATAGCCGTTACCGACAGTTAAGCCGTCAAAGGAAGCAGTTGCGCTATTTGCGGTTAACGTTGTTCCTGAAAGAACTACGGTATCGTTTCTGATAGTTGCTGTACCTGTTAGTGCGCCGATGGTCAGGGCGGTTGAAGCAGTACCGAAATTAAGTGTCGTGGCACCTGTTGCAAAAATATTACCAGTTCCTGAAGTTGTGGTGATATCTCCGCCGTTGAGTGCCAAATCTCCACCACTCGTGATGTTACCTGTACCACCAGCAACGGAGAAGTTGGTTCCGGTGATATCATTTGGGCCAAGTGCGATGGCGGTAACAATTGATGGATCTGAAACATCGATTGCAGTTGTTATGCCGCCGCCGCCTGTTGATGAAAGCTTGAGACCGATTGGCAACACTCGATCAGCATCTGCATTATCAATAAGCACAAGCTGTGCTGGATCAGTTGTACCTGCGCCATCAGCTCTGATAAATTCAGTTCCGCCTGATGAATCAGTTGCCGTTGTGATAACAAATTTAGAATCGGTAGAAGTATCAGCGAGCGTAAAGGCGATATTTCGTGCATCAGTTGTAGTGATCGTATTTCCTCCAACGTATGCAGACTGCAGTGAGATAGCATCAGCTGCACATTTTGTGATTTGACTGGTTGAACCATCGATACAAACAAGTGTTCCTGATGCAGTAGGTAGGCCTGTCACATAGAACTGTGAATCAGCATCAGTTGTGAATGTAATGGTATTTGTACCTGTTGGTGCGAGTGTTGTTGAAGCATTCGCATTAAGATTACCTGTGACAGTTAGGCCGTTATTTACCGTTGTTGTACCAGTTGCAGCGCCAATTGAAATAGCAGTTGCGACGCCGCCGATGTTAAGTGTTGTCGCATTGGTGTTAAAGATATTTCCAGTTGCAAACGTAGTCGTGATATCTCCGCCATTAACAGCAAGATCACCAGCCGTTGTGACATTGCCGGTAAGTGTCGAGGTGCCATCAATGATGAGTGCGCCGTTTGCTGAAATATTACCTGCGTTACTAATCGTGACACCACTTGATCCGTAACTGCCGCCGACTGCTAACGCATCAAAGGTCGCAAGTGCACTGCCTGCATTTAATGCTGTTGCATTTGGCAAGTTAATTGTTGTACCGCGGATATTTCCTGTCGCATTGGTTGCACCAAGTGTGTACGTCGTTGCGACGCCGCCGATGTTAAGTGTTGTCGCATTGGTGTTAAAGAGGGTAGCAGTGCCTGTATTGGTTGTGGTGATATCTGCACCGTTAACAGCAAGATCTCCCCCTGCGAGCACGTCTCCCGTTGCGCCATCAACTGAGAAATTCGTTCCTGCGATATCACTGACGCCAAGTGAGATACCTGTTGCAATTGTTGGATCTGAGACATCAATACCAGTTGTGATTCCACCGCCGCCAGTTGATGAGAGTTTGAGGCCGATTGGTAATGGTCTATCAGCATCAACATTGTCGATAAGAACAAGTTGTGTTGGATCTGCAGCGCCAACGCCGTTTGCTCTTGAGAAGACGGTACCGCCAGTTGAACCATCAGCTGTTGTAATGCTGAAGTTAGAATCTGTTGCCGTGTTAGCAAGGGTAAATGATATATCTTTTGCATTCGTTGTGGTAATGGTGTTACCGCCATCATAGGCAGATTGCAGTGAGATAGCATCAGCTGCACATTTGGTGATTTGACTTGTTCCATTGTCGATACAAATCAAGTTACCTGTTGCAGTTGGCAAACCGGTGATTGTTAAGACTGAATCAGTATCTGTTGAGAAGATAATGTCATTTGTTCCGGTTGGCTGAAGTGTTGTTTGACCATCGACAGTGAGATTATCAGACACTGCTAAATTATTATTAATCGTTGTTGTACCAGTCGTTGCACCGATAGAAAGCGTTGTCGCAGCACCAGCAAAGTTAAGTGTTGTCGCATTGGCATTAAAGATGTTTGCTATTGCTGCAGATGTTGTGATGTCTCCACCGTTGACGGCAATGTCTCCAGCGGCAGTGACATCGCCGGTAAGTGTTGAGGTCCCATCGATTGTTAAATTACCATTTGCCTGGATGGTTCCCGCACTACTGATCGTGACACCTGCTGTTCCGTAACCGCCACCGACCTGGAGTGAATCAACACGGGCGAGAGCAGTGAGCGCATCAAATGCTGTTGCGTTTGGAAGAGAAATAGTAGTGCCTCTGATGTTGCCAGTTGCTGTTGGTGCACCGATGGTATAGGTGGTAGCATCGCCGCCGACACTGAGCGTTGTAGCACCGGTATTAAAGATCGCTGCTGTTCCTGCAGTTGTTGTCAGGTCTCCGCCATTAAGAGCGAGATCCCCAGCACTGGTGATGTCTCCACTGCCACCGATAACAGTGAAATTGGTGCCAACAATATCGTTTGCGGCAAATGAAAGCGCTGTCACAATTGATGGGTCTGAAACATCAATTGCAGTTGTTACACCACTTGTCCCTGAAGAAGTGATACGCAGTCCGATAGGTAAAATACGATTTCCGTCTGCATTGTCGATAAGAACAAGCTGTGTTGGGTCTACTGTTCCTGCACCATCAGCTCTAATAAATTCTGTTGCGCCGGTTGATCCTGTTGCTGTCGTGATGATGAATTTAGAGTCAGTTGTTGTGTCTGTCAAAGTAAAGTCGATATCACGTGCATCTGTTGTATCAATGGAATTGCCGCCGTCATATGCTGATTGCAACGTAGATGCTGATGGAGGACATTTAACGACATTGTCTGATGCATCCACACAAAGTGAATAGGCAGAAGAAACAGGGATTGTCAGGCCTGCTAAATTAAGGAATGAATCTGCATCAGAAACAATAAGCACATCGTTGGTTCCTGATGGCTCAAGTGTTGTTTGACCATTGGCTGTGAGTGAACCATTTGCAATGGTGTTGCCGGTTATTGTTAAGCCGTTATTAACAGTTGTCGTACCACTTCCAGCACCAATTGAGATTGCAGTTGCGCCGCCGCCAATGTTAAGCGTTGTCACAGCGCTATTAAAGAGGGAGGCCGTTGTTGTCGTTGACGTAATGTCAGCTGATGTTGGTCCGTTAACCGCCAAATCGCCAGCGATAAGTGCGCTATTATTGATAGTGGTTGTTCCTGTTCCTGCGCCGAGTGAGATGTTTGTTGCGACACCACCGATATTGAGTGTTGTTGCATTGGTATTAAATAAGTTTGCTGATGTCGCACTCGTTGTCAGATCTCCACCGCTTACTTCAACATCTCCACCAAAAGTACTGTCACCTGTTCCTAAGAAGGAGTAGGTAGGATTCGTTGATGTATTTCCAAAACTAATATTTTGTGATCCTGTCGTTGTTGTTACGTTGATGTATTCATTTGCTCCTTGTGTGACAGTGAATGCACCCGCCAAATTATTAACGATACTATTTGTGATGGTACTTGAAGCGCCATTTGCTGTGAGTGTGATATCTGTTCCGTTCAAATTAATCACTTCGCCGCCGTCACCGATGTTTGAAATGCCGTTTGATTGGAATGTTCCAGTTACTGTTAAATCGTTGTTAACCGTTGTGGTACCGGATGCTGATCCGATAGAAACTGTTGTTGATTCATTGCCAAGATTGAGTGTTGAAACACCTGTGTTAAAGAGATTTCCAGTCGTTTGCGTTGTTGTAATTGAACCGCCGTTGACTGCGATATTTCCTGTGTTATCAACAACAAACGAATCAGTTCCAGCAGTCTGTAATTGCAGGAGATTTGGTGAACTTGCTCCAGCTTCGTTTAAGAGCAGGAGAGATTCAGTACCTGTTGCCACCTGAGCGATTCTTGGTTGGATAAGTGCAAGCGTACCGCTATTTGCAGGGATAGTTATTGTTTCATTTTGCGTTGCATCAGCTCCAGTGAATGCAATTGAATTGGTATCTGCAGTAGCGCCTTGGAAATAGAGCGTATTTCCAGTGTCAAGGGCAGAGCCGGTAAATGCATCGCCAAAAGTAACGTTACCGACTGCTGTAATATCTCCGGCAAGAAGTGTTGCATTCTTCCATTCAAGGAGCCCACCTGCTTGATAGGTGAGGACATAATCAGCAACACCGTCATCTTCTGGCAGTGTGTACACAAATGATGAAGCAAGTGCATCAGGTGCTTTAAAACCTGTGTAGTTGGTACCGTTTGATGACAATTCAACAAAACGTGCTTCGGAAGTCTCGCCAACTCCGGTTCCGTATCCTTGCAGCTCAATGCCATTTGCAGATGTTGGAGAAACAATGACACTGTCCGTAACGGTTAAGGTATTATTAATGGTTGTTGTTCCACTATTTGCACCAAGTGCGATAGCCGTTGCCGCGCCGCCAAGATTGATTGCTGTTGTCCCAGTGTTAAAGACATTGATCGTTGCTTGTGAACTCGTAATATCATCGCCGTTCACTGCGACATCACCACCAAATGTTGCTGCGCCATTGCCGAGGAAATTGAAGACTGGATTGGTTGTCACATTTCCAAGTGCAATACTTTCTGTTCCGTCAGCAGTACTGATTGCAAAATAGCTGTTGGTTGATTCTTGGATTGTCAAGGCAGCGCCAGTATTGTCTGCGAGATTTGCAGTGATTGCTGAACCATTTAATGTTAATGCACCTGTTGCATTACCAGCAGTAAATGTTGTTCCGGCATCTGATGCCAGTGTTGTATTGCCGGAAGAGGTGAGTGTTGTAAATGCTGCTGTTGATGGTGTTGTAAAACCGATTGCTGTTGCATTAATTCCTGTTGAAGTGACGGTAAGGGTTGCTGATGTAATGAGTAGATCATTTACACCAGCATCGATACTTGATGCTGAAAGACCTGAAAGGTTCAGTGCTCCTGATGTGCCGGTGATATTGACGTCACCTGTTGTCACGGTAAATCCGTTAGATGCAGTGAGTGTTGCCGAGACAGTTGCATAACCAGAAACTCCTAGACTTCCGTTGGTCATAATATCGCCATTTTCATTTATGGTAAGTGAATCAACACCGCCTGATCTGATTGCGAGGGAAGTGTTGGTTGCTCCGTTTAAGTCATCAATAATAAATGCTGGTGCAGTACCTTCATTGGTTAAGGTGAATGAGGTTGCTGTGCCGGTGTCACTTGATTCGTCATAAAGTGTAAAGGTGATATCTCGTCCTGTTGTCGTCGTTATCGTATTGCCTGTGTTATATGCCGCTTGCAAACCAAATGGCGCACCGTTACAGAGTGTCAGATTGTTTGTAGCGTCAATACACAGAGCATTGCCGCTTGCAGTTTGCAGGCCTGTTATATTGATGGTTGAATCAGCATCGGTAATGAAGCTTACATCGTTATCACCATTAGGAGCAAACGTCGCTGTCCCTGATGCTAAGAACTCTTCGCCTGTTGATATCGTAATTCCACCATCAAATGTCGCTAAGTTCGCAACACTGAGCGTTCCACCTATTATTGTATTGCCAGTACCGTCGACATCGAAGTTTGTGAAGTCAATTGATCCTGTAGTACCCAGGATGGTATTTGCGCCAATTGTTAATGCATTCACAATCTCATCATCCGAAACGTCAATTCCGTTAGTGATTGATCCACCAGCTGCCGAAGTAATCGCCAAACCATTAGCTATAGTAAGATTTGTATCAAGATTCTCAATGAGCAGGAGTTGAGCCGGGGATTCGGTTGAAACACCATCTGTTCGAGAGATAGAAACAGTGTTATCAGCCACGATGTCGATATCAAAATTACTGTCAGTTGCTGTGTCATCAAGGGTGAAATCAATATCACGGTTGTCTGTTGTTGTAATTGAACTGCCTGTGTTATATGCCGCCTGCAAACCAAACGGTGCACCATTACAGAAGGTAAGACTATTCCCACCGTCAAGACAGAGAGCCTGGCCAGATGCGGTCTGCAGTCCTGTGATCGTGATTGTTGAATCGGCATCAGTAATAAAGGTGACATCATTATTGCCATTCGGTGCAAAGGTTGCTGAACCTGAAGCATTAAGTGTTGCTTGGGTAGGAATCAACGCACCACCTGAGAATGTTGCAAGATCCGCAACGCTGAGTGTGCCTCCAAGTGTGGTTGCGCCTGTTCCGACAGTAAAGGTATTGGTGCCTGTAACCGAAGTTGCACCGTTCAAATTGACAGCACCTGTTCCTGTGGAGAAGGTGCCAGCGCCTGTTTGGTTGACATTATTATTAAATGTCGCAATACCTGTTACGCCAAGTGTTCCTCCGATGGTTGTGTTACCACTACTATCAACATCGAAGTTTGTAAAATCTATTGATCCTGTAGTACCGAGGATAGTATTAGCACCCACATTGATCGCATTGATAATTTCGGCGTTTGAAACATCAATACCATCAGTAATAACACCACCAGCTGCCACGTTTACAAGCAAACCATCAGCAATGGTAAGGTTGGTATCCAGGTTTTGCAGGAGAAGAAGTTGAGCAGGGGTTTCTGTTGATGAACCATCTGCACGAGTTATCGTAACGGTGTTGTCTGCTTCAGTCACGATATCGAAGTTAGAATCTGTTGCAGTATCAGCCAGTGTAAAGTCAATATCGCGAGCATCAGTTGTGGTGATGGTGTTGCCGCCATTATATGCAGTTTGTAATGTCGAAGCTGATGGCGGACAATTCACCACGTTACTCGTTGATGTCTCAAGACATAATGTGGTTACCGCACCAACAGTCGTTTGAAGGCCTGCTATTCTCAGTGTCGAATCTGCATCAGTGATGAAGGTGACGTCATTAGCGCCGTTAGGTGCGAAAGTTGCTGAACCTGAAGCGTTAAATTCAGCTTGGGTTGGTACCAAAACGCCGCCTGCGAAGGTTGCAAGACCAGTGA
>JBPOIT010000041.1:0-5426 GCA_052034235.1 Candidatus Levyibacteriota bacterium | reverse complement strand
AGCATATAAACATGTCTCTGTCGTTCTTCACCAGTCAGTCCGATCATTGTCGTTTCTCCTCCATAGTTATTTCGGGCAAAGACGATATCCAGATCAGTATTTGACTGTTTTAAAGAGAGTGGAGCATGAAGTTCTTTTGCTTTTATCGTAACGAGATCTTCTGTTTTTGTCGTTGTCGTATATGGGAGGTGATATATGCTCGCAAGTTCAGATGTTGAAAGAAATAAATTTTTTGAGAACCCAAGCAATCTATTTTTGAAAAAGAAGAAGGAAAGTCCTTGAATAACCGCAACAATCTTTTGAGGAAGATGATATAACAGCAAAGGGTGTTTGTAAATAATTTGTTGTGTGTTTGTATTGTCAAAGCTTGCCAGTGACGCAGTAATTCCATTCGTTCGCCTCGAAACTTCCTCATCAGTATTCGCGGTAATGAATAACCGCATGCTTGTTTCGAACAGTGGCTGATCTAACTTTTCCTGAACTCGCCCGTACAACTCTTTTTGAGAAGGAGTAGGCATATATCTTTTACGCTCCTGCTCTTGAAGGGTATGCTTTAACTCATACATATCGTTGCTCTGTGAACTGCGACCATAAGCGATATCAAAAAAGAAAGAAAGTAATCCAAAAAAAATCCTTAATGACCAATAAATAATATTGCCAATAAGTATTAGTGGGGAAAAAAGTACTGCTCGCAATCGGCTATATGTCAAAATGCCTTCTATGTCTTTTCCCTTCCATAAATATGTCAAAATTTTTCCAGCTTCTTTTGTTTTTTCTCTGTTACTTGCGTTATCTACAGGGGAGAGAACAAACTGTAAAGAAATAAGCTCATCTTTTTTAAGTTTTGTCATATTACCTGTCAAATATGCAATTGGATCGTGTTGGGTCAATACTTTATGCTGTTTCAGCGGAATACTGAAATGGTTTGACATGCGATAGGACAATATTCTTGCATTCGCAAAATCATTGATTCTTTCAGGAAGATACTCGCTTGTCTCTTGTATTTCAACACCTGGCAGATACGAAAGAAGTACATTTTTAATATTATGCGCGGTACGTCCCGTTGCGTAGATAAGATATTGGATTCCTTCATCCCGTGTCGCGACAAGTTCAACACTCATCGTAGTTTTCGCATGGAGTATACGTTCCCAAAACGTCTTTTGCCCAATAAGCGTGTGCAATATCCCAAACAATTGTTCAGTTGAGATTGCTGACTCTGTTGTATGTTTCGTTGGCTTCACCGAAAAGAAGACATGTTTTGTTTTTAATTTTTTCTTCAGTAATAAAAACCTCGATGTAAGATACAGTATGAGCAGAGCAAAAGAAACACAAGCAATTAGGATCAAGTAGAAAGGGAGCGCTGAAATAAAAGAAAGAATTTCAGCATTATTTATTGACATATAATATGGCAGTGATTGTGTGGATACAGTTTGTTTGACAGGTTGTGTTGGCTGTACAGACTCAATGCTATTCTGTTGCGGTACTTCATTTGATAATGGCCTCTCACAAGTTGTATACCATTTCGATGCACCAGTTTTAGGCTGGATATACATATATGGCTTACACCCAGAAGGTATTGGGTCTCCAAGAGAATATGTAAGTTGTGTAGGCTTCATAAATGCAAAAAATAGAGGACAGAGATGATCTTGAGGCAGAAATAAATCTAAAGGCATTTTATATGAGGAACGTATCTCTGTAAAGCTTCAGCTTTATCAAAAAATATTATTTAGCATTAATCCAATATAAGCTTATACTATGTAAGTATGAAAACCGATATGGCTATTAAAATAGAAGAGCTTATAAAATCGGGTCGTACTTTAGACAAGCATTATGAGGTCGGCAATAGCGCCCGAAGTAAAATAGGAAATACTTGAGAAAGTTAAAAAAGGTGAAAAAGTGCCAGCGTTGGGAAAGCAGTACGGAGTCAGTGAAAAAACCATCTACTACTGGTTACGAGTATAAGCGGTAGGAACGGTAAGCTTGTTGGAATTCAACAAATTGAAAAAAGAAAACCAGCAGTTAAAAGAAATAATCGGCATCATCACTTTCGAATTGGAAAAGTCAAAAAAAAAGAAAGCTTAGTTTCTGAGCTCACTTGGTATTCAGATTTCTATGAGCAAGAAGGCTAGTCCTTGGGAGAATGGTTACCGGGAATCCTTTTACAACAATTTCAAAACAGATTTGGGACTGGGGTTTGATCGGTTCGAAACATTGGGAGAACTGGTTGAAGGCATTCATCAGACGATCACCTACTACAATGAGCGAAGAATTCACACGGCTCTAAAATGTCCCCCGAACAATTTAAACTACGTCGTTTGGTTTAAACTTTTTGTGCAAAAAAACGTCACTTGACATATTAAGGCAACGTTTCACAAGCCACACCATCATTATCCCCATCTAATCTATGAGGATCATTTGCTGGGCCTCCGTTTTCTATGAAGAAGTTTTGGGCTTCAGCGTGGGTGGCAAAATCTGGGCAGTCTTTGTCTCCTCCTGTGTAGGTTCTTGTATCGCTACGTTGTTCGGATATTTGTTCATTTATGGTTTGTTGTTGGACTGGAATTGGTGTATTTGTTGGATAAACGATAATTAGTTTCTTGGTTGGAAGGGGGGTTGGTTTAGCTGTAGGTTTGGGGGTTGGAGATGGGGTGGGTGTTGTGGTGGGGAGGGTTTCTTGGGTGGGTTGGAGTGATTGAACTTCTTTAAGGGTTTTTTGTTGGGATTTGGTTACTTGGGTGGTGTCACCACCTATGGCGGCGAGAAAGATCGTCACAAAAGTGATGAAAAAAGGGACAGTAAAAAACTTTCTGTTGCCCGAAAGGACATCTATCCGCGCCATGATAGCAGCGGGATTATAGTGCAGAGTTGTTAAATAATGATTAAATACTACGGGTTATTTTTCGGTTGGTTCGGGACGCAGATAAGAAGATTTGCCCCATATGATGTCGAAAAAGAGTTCGGGGTCTTTAATCTCTGTTATGAGAAGACGTGGGTGGGCGACTACAAAAGCGTTTAGTTCTTTTCTTTTTCCGAGAAACATGAATTGTCCGAGGATATTTTGATTTATTGCCGGATCCAAAAGAAGATCTTCCTCCGGTGGATGAGGAGTTTCCTCCGGGAACACTAAATAGTAATGACTAGGTGAGAAATTGGCAGTTGAGGCTACTTGTGAACGAATACCAAACTCTTCACTCAGATCAGTCTTTAGCCTACCAGATACAATAGCACATTTCCTCTTTACTCCTACATCTGTTCCCTCCGGACGCCCCAATTTGACTGAATCAGGGGTTATAAGTCCGTATCTTACGAGAAGCACTTGCGCTGCACCGCGTATGTGTGTAACTCTCGGATCCTCGGGCATTTGAGGCTGTAATCGTTCAATCATGCCTGAGAGTATAACAGAATATGACAATCGAATCAAATACTATAAGTCTACAAGTGCTCCGGGCAAAAATCTTTTTCCTGTGTTAGAATTTTTAGTAATCGAAAGGGGGTGAAAGTATGGATCAACAACAAAAGACACATGATACATGGGTATGCACGGGAACTTGCAAGGCAGTTATTACCGATGAACAATATAAAAATGGCCTTACCAAATGTGGCGCTGAAGTTTGTACGATGAAAGGCCAACCGTTTGTTAAAGGACAGACAGCCGAAGTAACTCAAAAAAACGAAGCGGTTTAAGCATTTCGGTAAGCTTCAGCAAAGAAGAGCAACCAAGCGTATTAACTCCAGAAATGAGATAGTGGTATAATCTGGTCGTGAATCTTAGAGAAAATGGGACACCACGTGCGGCTTTTCTTGTCGAGAGAGCTGATCGGGCTGATTTGGTAGCATATTTAGCTCCCCGGCCAGTGAAAAAACACTTGTTTGGTCTACCACTGCTTGAAGCAGGGGAACGTTTTGCGTTCCATAAGGAAACACTGCAAACCGTCTGTGATAGCCGAGTCGGCTTTCACGAAAGCGAACGCTTGGCAGAGCATGCGAGACAGGCTTCGCCAACCCCCATAACTCAGCCGAACGTACTTAGTTTGTGTGAAGGCATCGGCAGCACCTCGTTTTGTTTGGCAAACACCTTTGGAGAAACAGCAACGGTTGAGGCAGTTGAATTGGATCCGAGGGCAGTCGCCTATGCCCAATATAATGTTGAGAGGGCAGGACTCGAAAACTGCGTGAGCATCATTCAGCAAGATGCCCGAACCTTCATTGCTGATGCTGTAAAAAAAGGGCACCGATATGATGCCATATTCCTTGACCCGCCATGGGAAGATGATTGGCATGGAACACCAGCCGAGGTTTCCCCACTACTGGAACAACTGGCAAAAGACGCTGTCCAATGCAGCCCGGTCGTCGCATTTCGTTTACCAGCACCTGTTGCGGCTGAAGACATTGCTGCTTTTGCTCACTCCCTCAATCGAGGCGCAGAGACTGTCATCCATGAGTTTGAAGGCCTGGATCCGCTCTACGCAATTAAAACAGTCTACCTACTCGAACAAACACGGGATATAACACAACAACGATTTCTTTTGCCAACCGGTGCTCAGACATTTGTACCGATTGCCTCAATCGATTTGCCAGACATTGCGGAGAAATCGTAATCGTTGGCGTTGTAGTCTTTTTGGACATAATCGTCATCGTGTTTGATGAGAAGCCAGGAGTTTTTGGGCCCCCACCCACGGGTTTTGACCAGGGCGAAGGAGCCTTTGAGTTTTTTACCGTGGAGGACAAATTTTATCTCACCTTTTTCCAGACCCTCTTTCATTATCTTTTCTCCCTCTATGCGATCAGGAATTTCTTTTCGAACGCCTTTTGATAATTCAACTTCGGGTATATAGTATCCCTCATCCCAAATCATAACCGGCCCCGCGCCATATGATCCCTCAGGAATAACACCTTCAAAATTGCGGTATTCCATCTCATGATCTGTGGTCGGGAGCGCAAGGCGCTTAAGCGAGTTATCAAGCGTTGGGCCCTTGGCTGTCGCCCATGAAGGCATCACACCGCCAATCTCAAGACGGATATCATAATGGAGAGAAGTAGCCTTATGTTTGTGGATAACGAACAAAAGATGGTCGTTTTTCATACCTTTAGTATAGCACGATTACACTATTGACATTCCAATAAAGCTTATAGTATAATCCCTCTCTTATGTTAAATTACGACGAACTGAGCGATCAGGAAAAAGCAGTAGATTACCCGGAAGAATTCGTAGCCGAACTCAGACATGAGTATCGTTCAGGCAACGAAGACGATGCACTTAACCGTGCAGAAGATCAAGGAATTGATCTGCAGGAAATCATCAACTAATCCCCTTTTTTTGTTATAATTCCCTTGATGAGTGTAAAGGCTATCATTTGTGATATTGATGGAACGCTTGCCGACATGGGAAAGCGCAAACCCTACGATTTTGATAAAGTCGATCAGGA
>JBPOIT010000024.1:0-7242 GCA_052034235.1 Candidatus Levyibacteriota bacterium | reverse complement strand
AATTTTTCAATATAAATCTTATAAGAATCAAGGCTAAGGCACAATATCACCTGTTTACAAAATTAAATTCATATGTTATAGTATTCATTCTAATTTTAAATACCTCTTATAGTATATAGATTTAGAGACAAGCTGCCTATTACTGCCCGGTAATAACGATATGAATAAAATTTCAATTATTGTTCCGGTCTGGAATGAGGCAAAAAACATTCGTACACTTGTTGATCAAATCGATGAATCGATGCGAAATAATAAAATTACTTATGAAGTAATTTTTATTGATGATCGTTCATCAGATGGTTCTGCAGATATCATTGCTCAGCTTTCAAAAAATTTACCTGTCAAACAATTTTCTAAAATAGGACACCAAGGTAAGGCGTTTTCACTGATAGAGGGATTCGGTCATGCGAAATACGATATCATCTGTATGATTGATGCAGATCTGCAGTATCCACCACATGCGATTCCTCAGATGATTGAAATGATAAATGAAGGTGCAGACATGGTGGTTGGTAACAGACAAAAATATTCAGCTGGTCCGCTCCGTAAGTTTATAAGTAAATCTTTTAACTTTTTCTTTGTTAGAATGCTGCATGGTTTTGATGTAGATGCACAGTCAGGTCTAAAAGTCTTCAGAAAAAATATTGTTGAACACATAAAATTAAATCCTTCATCATGGACATTTGATTTAGAACTACTTGTGAAAGCAAGAAATGCTGGATATGTTATTGAAAGTTTGGATATTTCATTTAATAAACGTCACGCAGGCAATTCAAAAATTTCGATGCTTACGTCATCTTATGAAATTGGACTAAATGCAATGAAATTAAAAGTGAACGATCACGGCATAGTACCTTTTTCAAAGGCTATGGAAAAGAAAAAAGGGCAAGGATTTCATGTCAGAGGTTCAGAATATGTCCATCATACTAATTTGGAGGTTAAAGAAAGTGCATTTGCACGTATGACGCGGAAACAATATTTTGTTTTGTTTCTTTTATCGAGTTTAGTCATTGGTGGATTTTTATTAAACTGGCACGCAGCATTAATGGTTGTTATCTCTTTACTAACCTTAATATATTTCACTGATTTACTTTTCAATTTCTTCCTTATCTATAGAAGTTTCTTTAAAGAACCAGAACTACAAATACACAAATCAGAGTATGCTACCATACCTTCAAATGAATGGCCTTCATATACAGTTCTCTGTCCATTATATAAAGAATGGCAAGTTATTCCGCAATTTGTTAAAGCAATGTCAGCGCTTGATTATCCAAAAGACAAATTGCAGGTAATGCTTTTACTTGAGGAAGATGATGAAGAAACAAGAAATAAAGTTACACTCATGAATTTGCCCTCATACTTTGATGTTGTTGTTGTTCCTGATTCTTTTCCAAAAACCAAACCAAAAGCATGTAATTATGGACTAACAAAAGCAACAGGTGAGTATACAGTTATTTATGATGCAGAAGATATTCCAGATCCATTGCAGTTAAAAAAATCAGTCCTTGCTTTCAAAAAAGCAAAGAAAAATGTAATTTGTATTCAGGCAAAATTAAACTTTTATAATCCAACACAAAATCTTCTTACAAGAATGTTTACGATAGAATATTCACTATGGTTTAACCTTGTTCTATCAGGACTCATGTCTATTCATGCACCAATCCCATTGGGTGGCACATCAAATCATTTCAGAACGAAGGATTTGATCATGCTTGAAAAATGGGATCCGTTTAATGTGACTGAAGATGCTGATTTGGGAATGAGAATAACCAAACGTGGATACATAACTGCTCTTGTTAATTCTTACACCATGGAAGAGGCAAACAGTAGCTACATCAACTGGATTAGACAACGTTCACGTTGGATTAAGGGATATATCCAAACATACTTTGTTCATATGCGAAAACCAAGTGAATTTATATTTACTTTGAAATCACCTCATTTCTTAATTTTTCAACTTGTTATTGGTGCAAAGGTATTATCAATGCTTGTAAATCCTTTAATGTGGGGAATGACTATCTCATATTTTGCTTTTGGTGCATTTACGGCAGATTTTATTCAGTCATTATATTTAGCACCAATATTCTATATGGCTATTTTCTCAATGTTTATCGGTAACTTCCTCTACATGTACTATTACATGCTTGGTGCAGCAAAAAGAAATCAATGGGATCTTATTCCATACGCAATGATCACACCTATTTACTGGTTATACATGAGTGTTGCTGCGACATTTGCTTTATGGGAATTTGTTTTTAAACCACACTACTGGCATAAAACACAGCACGGACTTCATTTGGATGATGAAGACGATGCAGAGATAATGCCTGCATCGAAACCTGGTGCTATAGCTCTTCCAATGTAACCATCATGAAAAGTTTTATAACACGCCTAATACAACCAAAGACGTTTGCAAAACTTTTATCATTCGATTATTTGCTCCCCATCATGTTGCTCAGTTTTGCAGCCTGGTATATTTCTTACGTAAATAATCTTGTCATGGTTTATAACGATGCGATGTCTCATATAAATATTGCTCGTCTCGTTATTGATAATCGAGAGCCTGGTTTATCCCAAATGGGAAGCGTTTGGCTACCTTTAAATCATATACTGCCAATTGTTTTTGTCTGGAATGATTGGGCGTGGCATTCGGGATTTGCGGGCAGTATCTTCTCTATGTTGTCATATGTTGTGTCTGTATGGGCAATATACAAAACAGTATTTGTCTTCACGAAGAAAAAAATTGCATCTTTTATTGGAGGACTTGCCTTTGCATTAAACCTAAATATGCTATATCTCCAAACAACTCCATTGACTGAACCTTTGTATATCGCAATTTTCTCTTTATCTGTTTATGTTTTTGCTCTTTGGCTTCAAGCAAAAAATGACGCCGCGACAAAATATCTCCTTCTTCTTGGTGTTCTTGGCTTCTTTCAAGTTATTGCAAGATATGATGGTTGGTTTGTGGTCTTAATACAAGGATTGCTCATAGGTATTCATGAATTATTTATCGCCCGCAGCAAAATACATGTTTTTATTGGAAAACTAGCACTTTATGGATTACCTGTGTCACTAGGAGTACTCTTATGGTTATTATGGAATGGCTTAATTTTTGGCGATCCATTCTATTTTGCGTTTGGACCATATTCTGCTCATGCTCAACAACAAGTAATTGAACAAAGCGCGGGGTTAATTACAAAAGGTAACGTTATTAATTCTTTCCTAGCATACTTTTATGCGGTTCTTCACAATGTCGGATTATTTGTACTTATTTATGCTTTTCTTGGCATTATCATCCTCTTTGGATTTGTAAAAAATCAATTTTCATTTATTATTAAAACTCTTTTTCTGATTTTACTCGTCTCTCCCATCATGTTTAACATACTTGCGCTTTATTTAGGTTTTTCAATTTTAAATATTCCCGAACTTAATTGGAACCCATCTAACAGTATCGCCGGACAATGGTTTAATGTTCGTTATGGATTGCTTGCACTTCCTTTTGCAGCAATTATGTATGGCATCTTTGCAGGGTGGAGCAAATTAGGAATTTTTATTGCTATGCTCATGCTAATTGCGCAAACATATGCGACCTATACACAAGGAGTGATCACCTTAACTGACGGCACAATTGGTTCGAGTGCATATCGAAATCATGATCTTGCAGATGCACTGCAAGCACATGTGCAAAAAGACGATACAGTGCTTATGTCGCTTTCCGTTTTTAATCCAGTAGCGTTTGATAGCAAAATACAATTAAAACAAATTATTCATGAGGGTGTAAGTAAACAATGGATATACGCTCTTGAAAAACCTGAGAAATATGCAGAGTGGGTAGTGGTCAATAATACCCATAGTGATGCTGTATCAAAAAGTGTACTGACTGAAGAGAAAAGTACATTCTTAAATAATTATAAAATTATTTACGTTGGTAAAGAAGCAAGTATTTACCAAAAAATTTAACATATTATGAACTCCAAACAAAAATTCATTTCAATATTTTTATTTACAATAGTTTTCCTTTTATGTGGAAATTCAACTGTCTTAGCTGCACCACCGGAAAACTTTCAAGTCAGTCAAATTATTGGTAACGGGCTTGAAGGTCCTTCAGGGTTTGAAATAGCACCTGACGGAAGAATTTTTATTCTCGAGCGAACAGGCAGTGTTAAAATTGTCAAAGATGGACAATTGCTTCCTACCCCTTTTGCTGAGCTCCCTTCAATTGCATCAGGTGATCGTGGTCTTATCGGTATTGCCTTTGATCCAGAATTTGGCATCAATAACCATTATGTTTACTTCTATTACACCGGTACAGATATGCTCAATCGTGTTGTCCGTTTTAGTGCAGAGGGAGATATTGGAACGAACGGACCTTACGTATTATACCAGACGAATTCACCTTCCCAGGAACTTCATGTCGGTGGATCAATAGGATTTGGTCCTGATGGTAAATTGTATTTTGCAGTTGGTGATAATGGCTATCCACCAAATGCACAGAATCTTGGAAACCCTCACGGAAAAATCTTGAGAATTAATAAAGATGGTAGTGTGCCACTGGATAATCCTTTCTACGGACAACCAGGAGCCATGTCTGAAATTTGGGCATATGGTATGCGTAATCCATGGAGATTTCAGTTTGATAGCGTAACTGGAAATCTTTATGGTGGTGACGTGGGAGATTATACATGGGAAGAAGTAAACCATATCAGCAAAGGAAAAAACTATGGCTGGCCAAGTTTTGAAGGATATTGTAATGCCCTTTGTGGTACAACGACAACTCCTATCTTTGCGTATAACCATAATGGAGACAGTGCAGCAATTACTGGAGGACCGGTATATCGTGGCACATCATTTCCTGAAGAATACCATGGTAATCTTTTCTTTGGTGATTATGCAAAAGGTATGATTCAACGATTAACACTTGATGAAACAGGTAATGCAACAGGAGTATACGATTTCGATATGAATGCTGGAAGTGTGGTCGATCTAAAAGTTGCGCCGGATGGAGCACTCTATTACATTACATATTGGCCAGGCAGATTATATAAAATTACCTACGCAACAGATAACCATATTCCAACAGCCAATGCAACATCCGATGTTTCCAAAGGTGTTGAGCCTTTACTTGTACAATTCTCAAGTACTGGAAGCCTTGATCCCGATGGTGATCCAATAACATTTCTATGGAATTTTGGTGATGGAACAACAAGTACTGATCCAAATCCAACAAGAATGTATACACAAAAAGGGGTATACACTGTTGAGCTAACTGTCAGTGATGGAGTACATACAGGTAATGCAGTGCCAATTGCTATTCAAGTCGGAACTCCGCCGCAGTTGACAATAGGTGAACCAACTGAAGGGAATACGTATCGTGCAGGAGATATTATTAGTTATACAGCGCATGCAATTGATGCAGCTGGATTTGATATGGATGATGGAGATATTAAAACAGAGATTTTATTACATCATGATACACATGTACATCCATTCCTCGGTCCTTTAACTGGTCGCGCAGGATCCTTTACGATTCCAGATCATGGTGAAGCAGCAGCAAATACGTGGTATGAAATTCGTATTACTGTTACAGATGATAGTGGTTTGACTGATACCAAATCAGTAAACATTTATCCAATCAAATCTCAAATGACGTTTGACTCAAATGTTCCTGGGTTAACCTTTATGCTTGATGGCGCACCTCATACTACTCCACATACCGTTCAGGGGGTCGAGAAATTTAAGAGAGAAATCAGTGCTCCGACAATGCAATTTTACAACGGTAAATATTATCAGTTTGAAAGCTGGTCAGACAATGGCGCTCCACGTCATACAATAATAACGCCACAGGATGATACAACATATACTGCACTATTTAGTGAAGCACCTGTATATAATGCTGAATATTTTAATAATAAAGATCTTACTGGTGTTCCTGTTATAACTCGACAAGATGCAAAGATTGAATTTGTTTGGGGTGATGAATCTCCAGACCCTTTAATTAATACAGATAACTTTTCAGCCCGCTGGACAAAGAGTCAGTACTTCGCAGCCGGAAGGTATAAGTTTACAACAGCAACAGATGATGGAGTACGTCTCTTTATAGATGGAAATCAGGTTATTAATGAATGGCATGGTAATAACGCTGCATTTAACGCAACAATTGATTTAACTGCAGGTATGCATGATATAAAAATGGAATACATGGAGCTTTTTGGTCTTGCGAATGCACGACTTGAATATGAACTCACACCAGATCAACCGGCTCCTTCTCCCGCAAATGGATACACAGCTGAATATTTTAATAATAGGACGCTTAATGGCGTACCAGTTTTGAGTAGAAATGATGCGAGTATTAATTTTGATTGGGGTGGTAATTCACCTGATCCAGTAATTACCCCAGATAATTTTTCAGTACGTTGGACGAAAGTAGAAACTATTACACCAGCTACTGCAGGAGATTATGAATTTGCGGTTACTGGAGATGATGGAGTACGTATAGTAATAGATGGTGAAGTAATCCTTAACAAATTTATTGATCAAGCGCCTACAACATATAAAACAATAAAAAATCTGACGGCAGGAACGCACACGATTATCGTTGAGTATTATGAAAATGGTGGCGGCGCAGTAGCGCAATGTAATTACAATAAAGTGCAGACAACACCTCCTCCAACTGATTCATTTATCGCTGAATATTTTGTAAATAAAACACTTTCAGGTACTCCTGTAGTGACAAAATATGAACCTATGGTTAATTTTGATTGGGCCGCTGGTTCACCAGATCCTCTGGTGCCCGCAAACAATTTCTCAGCACGTTGGACAAAGAGTGAAGTATTTACTGCAGGTAGTTACGAATTTAGTATTACCGGTGATGATGGCATCCGTTTGTTAATTGACGGGGTGCCGGTTATAGATAAGTTTATTGATCAAGGTGCAACGACATATAAAGTTACCAAAGATATGACAGCAGGTGAACATACAATTATTATTGAATACTATGAATCAGGTGGTGATGCTGTAGCAAAGTTTAGTTATGTCCCGACAACAACACCACCACCGCCAGCATCAGGTTTTGCTGCTGAGTATTTTAATAATAAAGATCTCTTAGCACCAGTTATCTTAACTCGTACAGATGCTACAATAGATTTTGATTGGGCAGGTGGATCTCCAGATCCTTTAATCAATGCAAACAATTTTTCAGCGCGATGGTCAAAGACAGAAAATATTGTCGAAGCTGGTGATTAC
>JBPOIT010000021.1:0-14797 GCA_052034235.1 Candidatus Levyibacteriota bacterium | reverse complement strand
TTGTAATCAATACGACTCTGATCAAGTTTGACCATAACCGGGAAGTCAGTCAGCGCAGCAGAGGAGGAAGCATTATTAAATTGAATTTTCTTTCGATACTGCCAGCCAGTTGAACTAAGTTTGGTTTCAGCTTGTGTCACCTCTGTGCCATAAGTATTGAACTGATCATTTTGGTTCAAATAAGAAGCGCTTACCCAGTTGCCGTCTCTTGATGTACTTGACACACGGAATTCATCCAGTCGTCCATTTAAATAATTAGAAAGGCCACCATTGCAGTTTGAATCTACATCGACACCAAGGAAAAGTTCACATTGGGTTACGCCGTCTGAATCAAGAAGGAAATTAAGAGTGTCAGCGTCGATAACTGAATTTATCGGAACACCATTTTTATAATAGATTGTCCTGTTACCGCTTCTAGATATCGTAAGATGGTACCACTTTGAGGCGGTTAGTGCCCTGTCAACCAGAGGTGATCCAGTACCGTCTACAGTGACTTCTACATCAGTAGTGGAGAGATAAATTCGAATTTCCGAAGCTGCACCAGCGGCTCCATCAGGGGACATAAAAATGGTATCGTCATCTACGAGGTCTGAATTCAGCCACATTTCATAGGTAAAGTTGCCTGTCGGCAAACTCGGGTTAGAAGTTGATGTATATCCTGTGCCGCTAAAATCCTGTCCATAACCAACTTTACCTGTTGCTTGTGAAACGGTTGCGCCTCCGCGGGCGGCATCTTGTGCAGAACCAGCAGAATCTGATAAATTGCCCGCTGCTTCATCCATGTGATAGACGATAGTGTAATTTCCATCCCAAACACTACTTGCAGCTTGTCCATCAGACACAGAGTCATTTCCATAATACATCCAGATTGAATCTGTGTTTGATTGGGCACTGATTGATGGAACTTTTACCCAAACGACTGACTCTCCAGATTCGTTCCAAACTTCAATTTCATGAGGAAGGGCAGTATTTGGATCAGCAGGATCGACAAATCTAATATCCTGGCCACTATTTTGGGTTTTACTGTAATTGATTCTGGTTGAGTCAAGCTTGATCATGACAGGAAAATCAGTAAGTGCTGCACTTGCTGAAGCATTATTAAAGGTAATTTTTCGCCTACTACTCCAGTCTGTGGTGCAGGTAACACCAGATGCGTCATTGCACCAATCACTAGTTGTGCTTGCTGGAACTTCGTCGCCTGGCTGAAGTGGAGCAGTGCAAGTGATTCCGGTTGTATCGTTGCACCAATCTGTTGTCCCGCCAATTGCTGCTTCTGCCTGATTTGCGGCATATTGGAGTTTGAAACCTTGCGTTGAGGCATTCATACCGTTACCACCAGTTGAGATGTTAGCTCTGAGTCTGGCGTATGGTTTGTTTTTTGGAAGGATAGTGGAACTGTTTTCATCCTCAAGTGCAGCAGTCGGTGTGACTGCATTGGCATTTTTGTACCAGCGGTAATCTTCTTGCGATGCGGTTACACTTCCGACTGCCCAATAGAGCACGAGTCGTGAAGCGCTATCAGCCTCTGTCCAGTTGAGTGTAAAACCAGTCGGATCAAATGACTCAAGTTGGGCAGTTGCAAGTGTTCGGGGGGTTCCGCCTCCGGTAGGACTGGCTGCAAATCTGATAATTTTGGTGGTGTCTGAGTTTGTGTTTGTATTAGACGTTGTTTCATTATCTAAATCATCCGACCACAGTGAACCTTGAGAATAACTGAATGCACCAGATCCGTAGATTTCTTCACTGCCAAAGATATTCATAGTATCATTCATAGTCTGATATTCAGCTTTCACCCAGTAAGGAGAACGAGCAGTATTTGATACACGGAGCTCGTCGATGGTTCCATCAAAGCAATTAGGTGACGTGGCTACTTGATCACAGGCGCTTGTGAAAGGATGTGCTGAATCGTCTGATGCGGTTCCTTCACCATCAATTGTTGCGCCATAACTTAATTCTGTGCCGTTTGAATACAATCTAACCCAGTTAGCATTTGCGGATGCAGAAGCGGTTAAGGTAACATGTGTCCAGACTGTATCACTAAAAGCTGCCGAAGTGTCTCTGTTAAGATTAGTAGTGCTATATGTTTGATTCAAAGATATTAAATTGCCAGTTCCTATTGTTTCAAATAACCAACCATTCGTTGGACTTGCATTTTGTGCTTTCATGGCAATTTGACCCCAGGTACTGTTCGCGGAAGTGTCAGCTTTGATCCAACCAGAGACCGTAAACCCTCCACTTATGCCATTTTGTGTACGAAGATTATTAAGACTCGCACTTGCGCTTGCTTTCATAATGTCATTGGTTCCGTCATACACGTTGGCATAACCGATTTTGCCGCCTGAAGTTACTGCGGCTCCGTTGAGTAAAGCGCCGGTGTTAAGATTGGCTGTGGAATCACTCACGGTAGTTCCTGAAGTTTCCTTGGTATGCCAAACACCTTTGTAACTGCTGTCCCATACATTGACAGCGTCCTGGCCGTCGCTGGCACTGGGGTTACCATAATACATCCAGATGTGATCGGTATTTGATTGTTTGTTTATTTTCGGCACTTTCACCCAAACATAACTTGTACCTGATTCGTTCCATGTATCGATTTCATGCGGCAAAACAGTCTTTGGATCGTTTGGATCAACAAATCTGATATCCTGACCACTATTTTGGGTTTTGTTATAGTCAATCCTGCCTGCAGTTAGGGTGACAAGAACCGGGAAGTTCTCAAAATCTTCCATTGATGTACTGTTATTAAAAGTAATTTTCTTTCGCGCACTCCAGCCTGAAGTGCTCTGCAGTTCACTATATAATTGCTCAGTTCCATAAATGTTGAATTGGTCATTCTCAGTGAGAAACGTTGCTCTCAACCAACTTGAAGAACGAGCTATGGAACTAATACGGACTTCATCAATGAATCCATCAAGTTGGTTACTGAGTGAATCTGTACAGCCGCTTGTATTGTTATCTGCTCCCAAGAGTAATGCGCACAAGCTACTGGTAAAGTTAAATGCGGTAGCATCAGTTCCTGATCCTTCCTGCACACCATTTACATATCCTCTCAGTGTGCTGGTTGACCGAGTAAGCACGACATGATTCCATGTATTATTTGCGATCGTTGAGGTCGTATTGAATCTTGTTGAGCCATTCGTCATCATCTCAAAAGTGTTACCTGAGTCTTTTCTTATGCGAAACTCATCTCCTCCAGAACCATCACTCACTGCAAATACTGTTTCACTGGTTCCATTTACGGCGACAAAAGCTTCAAACGTAAAGTCAGTTGTCGGAAGTCCTGGTGTAGCTGTAGAAGTATAGTCATTTGACCCGTCAAAATCCTGGACACCATCTAATTTTTCATTTGTTGTATTTGTAGGTTCACCAGCACCAGTACCGGACAGCTTGGTTGCATTTTGAGCTGTTCCGGCTGAGTCAGGTAAAGAAGCGCTACCATTGGTGCCACTCATATGGTAGACAATATTGTAATTACTATCCCAAACATTGGAGGTATCTTGTCCATCCGATGCGCCTGAATTACCGTAATACATCCAAATAAAATCTGCACTTGAGCTTGCGTCAAGT
The DNA here is from genome assembly GCA_052034235.1 of Candidatus Levyibacteriota bacterium. Lineage (GTDB taxonomy): Bacteria > Patescibacteriota > Microgenomatia > Levybacterales > UBA12049 > JBPOIT01. The sequence goes on along the minus strand of JBPOIT010000021.1, from coordinate 11,230 downwards.
TGCGGCACTTTCACCCAGACATAGCTTGAGCCGGATTCGTTCCATGATTCAATCTCATGAGAGAGAGCTTGGTTTGGATTTGAAGGATCGACAAATCTGATATCTTGTCCAGAATTTTGCGTTTTGGCATAGTTGATCCTTGTTGAATCAAGTTTGACTAAGACCGGGAATTCGGTAAGGTTAGCTGATGCAGAAGCATTGTTAAAGGTTATTTTCTTTCTTGTACTCCACGAATTGGTGCAGGTAATGCCTGTTGTGTCATTGCACCAATCATTTGCTGCGTTAAGTTGTATGCCTGGGGAGGTGCAATTAATTCCACTTGTATCATTGCACCATGGAACACCACCAGTATCCCGCGATGCACCTCCTGTTGAAAGTGTTGCAGTATTGGCAATAGCTGTTGATGCTGATTGGCTGGCTGCAAGTGTCATAATGCCACTCGGTCTGAAACCGGTATAGACTGATTGTGTTCCTGTAGATGTCGGTTGAGCAAAAGCACCGACATCATATTGTCCGCCTTGTATGGCGAGGTAATAAATTGGTGTATTTACAACAGGCGTGTCCGTGACATTTAAAGTAAATCCACTTGTATCAAAGCTCGCCACATCAGCAATTGCATCTTGAGCACCAGTGTCCCCGGTTAATAAAAGGATACTTGAAGAGGTGCTTTGTTGACGCCATGAATCTTGTGCCGGACCCCTCGCATCTTCTGAAACCATAACCATTCCAGCTTCTTTTGTAGGACCAGCCGAAAAACCAGCACTGATACTTGCGTGGGGGGAATTAACATCGGTCGCTTCAGTACCGTTTGAGAGAAACATCATAAAGTCAGGCTGGAATCCTGGATCAGTAAATGATTGTGTCGCTCCACTGCTTGAAAGGGTGAATGATCCCACTTTGGCATTTGAGACATCTGAGCCGCCGATCGCGGTGTAATGTACGATATATGCAATCGGATTATTGTTTATCCAATTAAGTGTAAAACCATCACTATCAAATGACACGAGTTCAGCTTGGGCTGGAATACCGCCGTTAGCGTTTTGGATCACGATTGATTTTGTCGATGAGTGTATTTTTCCAGTGTCTGATGTGCCTTGTGCATCTTGTGACCAGTAAGATACTGCGCGTTCTTGATCAGGAGAAGTGGCAAACCCCATACCTACATACTGATCGTTTGTAAAGTTTTCTGCTGCCTGTTCGGACCATTCAAAGATAATAGCCTTGGGTTTGAAGCCGACTCCAGAAATAGTTTGGAAGCAGGGTTCAGCACATGTGGTACTTGGAGTAACAGTAAAGGTGCCTCTTTTGAATTTATAATCAAGTGCATCTGAGGCGATTTGCCATTTGCGTTCCTCGTGGAAGATATCTTTTCCTGTTCTATCAGTAAAGACAGCAGGGCCAAGTGTGTAGAACTGCGGACTGATACGAGGGGCGAGATAATTGTAGCCAATTTTAATTGTGTCACCTTTTTTAACTGAGATTCTCCAGTTGAGGATTTGGACATCTGTTGACGGAGCAGCGTTGATTGAATCATCAAACTTGGTGGATGCACCGAGGACTGCTGTTGCTGATTGTTTCATGCCGATATAATATGCGGGATCAACTTTGCCGTAATAGCCATTCTCTGATTCATTGGTATGTGGTTTGATACCAAAATGCAAATGGGGGCCCGTTGAGAGGCCAGTATTTCCTGATCTGGCTATTTGTGTGCCGCTTGGGATTTCATCTCCTTCTTTGACTTCAACACTGCTCAAATGGCCGTAGTAACTGCGTCCCCACGTGTGCTCGATGACAACGGTTATGCCGTAGTCACCGGTGCCAGCCAGTAACACTTTACCGGAATCAACGGCGAGAATTGGCGTGCCTTCCGGCATAGCAAAGTCCATTCCATCATGCCCATGCATCCCAAAGCTGTCATAAATACCGTGGCCATATTCGTCATACACCAAACTTTGTCCGAATTCCTGCGTCACAGGATAATTGCCTGAAAATGGCATACCAATCCCTGGGATTGAAGCTCCAAGAACAGCTTTGCCGCCGTCAAAGTCACCGACAGTATTGATAGTTTGGTAGGATAGAATCGCATCAGTTTGGAAGACTGGTGACTTTTTGGGAAGTGAATCAGGTGCAAGAATACCCGCTGATTGAGAAGCTTCTACATCAGCAGCGATGATTGAATCGACTTTCTCGCTGTCTGTTTTGACTTCTTCGCCTGGACGAGCGATTTTAAAATTACCTGGAACAGTTTCACTGACTGTGCCTTCGAAATCCTGATTGGCAGTAATTTCCAAAGTAACTGGATAGGTATTTGGCGGATAGATACGGGTTGCTGAGATTCGTTTCACATCAAATGGGACAGTTTCTCTGACTTCAAATGAATCAGCAATACTGTGAGTGCCGTTCATGGTTTGCGATTTCAGGATCATTTTGTACTTACCAACACTGCTTGTTTCGTAACGAGTTTCATAATCAGGTTTTAGAGTGAAATCATGTGATTTACATTCTTCGTTGACAATGATTTTGCCGTTATCAGTTGAAAGGGAAGTCATCGAACCATGCGGATCAGTGATTTGAAGTTCAACTTGTGCGTCACAAACCATATCTCCACCTTCATTTAAAACGCCGATTGCAAGGTTTGCAATTTCATTTGGCGTGTAGACTGATTTATCAGGATTGACAGCAAGAACACCCCAGCTAAAATCTTGCTCACTAACACCGCCGCGATTATCGGAAATTCGAAGAGTATATTTGCCAGGACGGAATGAACTTGGCTGCTCAACGGTTATCACCTTTGCTGCGCCGTTTTCAACTTCACTTGTTTCGAGAGCTACTTTGTTACCAATTGCATCAATAAGTTCTGTTTTGTAGTCTTTATGAGCGCCGTTCTCAATGACGACATCAATTTCTTCATTGGGGCGGAAATCTTCTTTTGCGAGTTTGTGCACTTTGGCTGATGACTCAAAACCTGCTGAGATATTGGATGCCTGCATATCTGCCATTGCGGGGATGATTGAATTAACACCGTGACCGACGCCCGTAAATGTCAAAGATTCACTAGGTTTGGTTTCGGTGACAAGAGAAGAGAATTGTTCCTTTTCAACATCAGCTGTAGGTTGGGTTGTTGCTTGCGCAATAGCAGCAGCTGGAAAGCTGCCAAACTCAAGCGCGGTGATTAATATAGAAACAATGATTCGCTTTAAGATTTTCATAGGTTAGAACTTGCTCAGGTAGTTAAGGATGATGTCTCCAACTTGAACGTAGTTGTTGTTTCTACTTGATACTTTCAAGTACAACATGGCTGAACTACTGGCTGAATTAAATGATGGTGCGTCAATCAAATCACTTGCTGAGACATCAAGTGTTCTCCATGTCTTGCTCGTACTTGAAATGACATTTTGGCGATAGACTGAAGGTGCTGAAGCGTTACTTGCTTGTCCTTCAGGAATGACTCTCAGTTCAAGTTTATTGTCATCAGCACTCGTTGCAGTTGCGAGTTCTGTGTTGTACACAATTTGCATTGCCTGGCTTCCTGGAACCCAACTTGAGAAGTCTGGTGGCAAAGTGACACGTACGGCAATTGTGTAATCCTGCGCAGTCGTTTCTGCTGAATTCCATTCGTAGTAGGTAATAAAGTTATTTGTTGTCCCGCCGATATTGATATTGGCACTGGTTGATGCATCTGCAGTAATATCACCGTCAGTAGTTGCAGAACCTGAAGCCGTGAGAATACCGCCAGAATATTCCGGGGAGAGGACAATCTTGCGAATTGGACGAGCTGTGCCTGTGAAGTTGGGCCCGCCATTCAGATAGTCAAAACTTAAACCATTTGTCGTGCTGCCCATTTGGATAACGCCATTGTTCTTAACGGTAAAGAATGTCTTACCAGATTTAGAAGCGGTAAAGATATCTCCGACGCCATTGTTATTGACAACGAGTCCGGCTTTTGCAGTTATTCCTGAGAATGAGGCGATTGGTGTTGTGCCTGAGGTTCCTCGAACATCAAGTGTTGCAAGAGGATTGGTTGTTCCGATACCAACGCTACCTGCAAACTTCGCAGAAATACCTGAAGCAGCACTTGGGTCTACAAGATATGAGTTATCGTCTGTGTCAAACCATGTAGCTGTATAAATGTTGAATCCGCCATTACTGAAGTGTCCATTAACATCAAGTTTAGAGTTTGGATTGGTTGTTCCTATCCCGACATTACCATTTGCCAAAGCTGTTAAAGCTGTGGCTCCACCAGGAGCTAAAGCGATGTTGCCCGTTGAAGTAGTGCCGAGTGTTAGTGTTCCTTTATTGGTTGTTCCTATAGCTCCATTGCCAGTCATGTAGGTAGCGAGATTGGATGTTGTACCAGCGATGGAGGCTGTGGGTACACCTGCTCCAGTCATATTCAAAACTGCAAATTTTGCAGAAGCTGTTGAAGTTCCTCCGACTAAAAGATCAACTGTGTTGTTGTACGGTGAAATTGTGCCTGCACTACCTGCTTGCCAGAAGTTTGATCCAACAGAGAAGCCGCAGTTGCTGGAGCCTTGGACACAAAGCGTACCTGATTCGTTTGGAAGCGTCCATGTCTGAGCAGCAGTCGCTGCAGATTGGATGGTACTGAGGAAGTTAGTCGTTCCTGCAAATTGCAAATTACCATTATTTTTGATAACAAATTTCGTTGCACCGGACTTGGAAGCTGCGAAGATGTCTCCATGCGGTGCGTTGTTGTCGACGATGATGCCCGCTTTCCCTGTGCGTCCAGAGAAAGAGGCAATTGGGGTGTTACCAGCTATGGAGAAGATGACTGGATTATACTGTGTTCCACTATCGTAGTTATTATTAAACCGTATGCCTAACGTATCAGCACTGCCAGATAACTTTATGTATGAGGTTGTGTCACTGCCATCCCATGAGAATCCGACAGAAGTTTGTTCATCTGGTGCGAATGTTGCGATGGTAGGCTGGTGAGGTCCATTTCGATTATCGAGGACAGCTAACGCACGAGCAGTTGTATTTGCTCCAATAGGTACACCAAACGCAAGAACCTGACCAAAGTCACCAGGATCATAGACCGGGATGTTGATCTTTGATTGGATACTTGATCCCCGTGGAGTCATGAAGGTATCTGTTCCATTCCCATCCAGACGAAGTGCGCCTGTTTTGGTAACAGTGAATCTTGACATGCCGCTGGTTGACGCCGAGAAGAGATCACCGACTCCGCTGTTGTCAACAATAACCCCAGATTGTGCTGTACGTCCAGAGAAAGAGGCGATTGTTGTTGTGCCTGACACACCACGCACATCAAGTGTAGAGAGTGGGCTTGTTGAGCCGATGCTAACGTTCCCGTTTGTATCTATTGCCATTTTGACGCTATTATTAGTTTCAAAATGCAGAGCATTAGCGTCATTTGTTCCTAATATTGCTGCTGTTGCCCAGGTTTGTCCTCCTTGAACAAATGCAGAGGTACCCGAGACCGCACTGCCGCTCGTGTTAATTGCCATTACTCCACTATTGTTTGGAATAGTAATAGTACGGTTGGCTGTTGGGTCTGAAACTTGGAGAGTAGTAGTAAAGGCATCATAGGTAGATCCTTGGAATACGAAATTGCCGAGATTATTTATAGTAAATCTTGTTGCTCCACTTGAAGAAGCCGAGAGAATATCACCATTCCCACTATTATCAATGATCACACCAGCCTGTGCTGTTCTACCAGAGAAGGAAGCAATTGGGGTTGTCCCTGATGTCCCTCTGACATCTAATGTTGCAAGTGGAGTGGTAGTTCCTATACCGACTGCTCCGCCATTGAAATATGATGGGCCGTTTGGATTTATTCGAGACGTAACAGTACTATTACCGTCATAGAAGTCAAATGTTGCATTTGATTTTCCAGCGTAATTAAACAAGATAGCATCATTTGATGATCCATTCTGAAGACTAAATATATTTTGGCTAATATAAAGGTCGGTATTTGAGATAGTTTCAGTAAAATTAGCATTACCATTAACAGTGAGGGTTGCCCAAGGATTTGTATCGCCGATGCCAATATTTCCGTTATTTGCAATGTACAGTCTGGAAGCCAAACCAGCATTTCCACCGGCTGAAGTTTGTATATTCAAAGAGCCACCATTAAAGACGTTGAGGTTAGCAGCAGGATTTGCACCTGTTGGGACTGCCAATGAGAGATTGCCAGCTATAGAAGCTGTTGGTGCGCCTGACCCTGTGTTATTGATAAATGCAAAGCGGGCTGACGTTGTTGCTGTGCCGCCGAGTAAGAGGTCGTAGGTACTGTTATTTGGTGAGAGGGCGTTGCCGTTTAGCTGCCAATAGTCTGCAAATCCTGAACCAGCATCAACGCCGCATGAAAGGACGCCGTTGGCATCTGTGTCGATTGTGTTACAGCTTGCAAGGCTAGAAATAGCAATTTGGCCGTTGTTAGCGATTCTGAATCGGGTCGTACCGGCACTTGATGCGGTAAAGATATCCTGGTTTCCGGTTTCGTTAAGAATTGCGAGTGCTTTGCCTGTATATGCGCCAGTGATGTTCAATTTGCCTGTATCAGGTGCTGTGGCTCCTATGCGGAGATTACCAACGTCATCAAACCATGTAAGAGCAGCGAGTCCAGCATCCTGCAATTCCAACAGGTTTGATACTTGCCCGTTTTGATTTCTGATCGAAAGCCCCCTCGTATTTGCGTCTGCTGGAGTAATACGCAACATCGTGTCAGAAGATGCAGAGACACCGATACCTGCATATGAACTGACGCTTAATGTATTTGAAATATCAACGTCTCCGGCAACTTCAAGTGCAGCGTTTGGATTTGTCACATTGCCGATTGTTACATAGTTACTTCCATCACTATTAAGCAAAATATTTCCTGTTGTGTTGCCGCCGAGAACTAAATTATTCTGCTGAGTTGTTTGAATTGTTCCTGTTCCATTTCTAAAGCTCAAACTGCCTGAGACAGAAGCCGCACCTGCAACATCAAGCATTGCAGTTGGAGTGGTCGTACCTAGACCCATGGCACCGGTTGCGCCGAGTACGACGCTGTTGTTTCCGCCTCCGGTTGTCTGGAAGTAGAAATCACCGAGCGTGGCATTTGAACCGCTGCCAAGGACAAAGGCAGAACCTGCGTTATCAGGTCTCATAAGAATACCTGAGCCGCCGTTATTAAGGAGTAAGTTTCCACCTTGTATTTCAAGTCTCTGACTTGGATTTGTGGTACCGATACCGATATTGCCGCCTGAAAGAGCTGTCAGTGTCGCGGATCCGCCAGGGTTCAGTGAAATATTGCCGGTGGATGTTGAACCTATGGTAAGTGATTGTCTATTGGTTGTTCCCAGAACACCAGTTCCTGTCAGATATGCTGCATTGTTGGTTGTGCCTGCTGAAATTGAAGCAGTTGGTGTTCCGGGGCCAGAATTATTGATAAAGGCAAACCGTGCACTGGTCGTACTTGATCCTCCCAGAAGCAGATCATCAGTGATGTTAAGTGGAGAGATTGCATTGTTTGCTCGCTGCCAATAATTTATTGAAGAACTGGAAACCCATGTTGGCGTTCCACCTGACAGTGTCAAAATTGAGCCATCGCCACCAGTGCCAGACTGTTGTACAACGCCTGAAGCATTCGTATAGAGTACGCCATTGTTTGTCGTGTAGTTAGCAAGCTGGAGGTTCCCGCTATTGAGAATAGTGAACTTGGTCGCACCGCTCTTTGAAGCACTAAAGAGATCACCACTGCCGTTATTATCAACGACAAGTCCTGCAAAAGTTGAAAGTGCTGAGATTGAAGCCGCTGGTGTTGTGGCATTCTGACCTCTGATATCCAAACGGGAGAGTGGGGAAGTGGTACCTAACCCAAGACGCGCATTCGTATTATCCCAGAAGAAATTGCTGTTGTTTTCTGCGAGAACTCCACTTGCACCCGCAAACAGAATTGATCCTTGGGTAAATGTCGTATCAATGCCGCCGTCTGCATAAAAGAGATCGTCAACTTCGAGTGCGCCTTGGATGAGTAAATCATTACTCGCATTAAGATTTGCACCATTAGCAGTTGCATTACCAAAGCGTGAATAGGTTGTTGTTAATGAATTAGTACCAACCTGGAGTGCGCCTGAAACTGCCAAGTCATCATTGATATCAACTTCATCGCTGTTGTCTGAAATCGTTCCTCCGTTGAGGACGATGCCGCCAGTTGCAGAGAACGTCAAACCTGTTGAGCCGGCAATAGTTAGGTTTTGGGTGAGTGTTGTATTGTCAGCAAGTGTAATATTGCCAGTGTTACTATCAATAACGATATTGCCGGTTGAGTTGCCGCCGATATTTAATGTCTGATTATTGGTAGTCTGAAGTGTTCCAGCTGCACTCAGATAACTTCCTCCTGTTGCTCCGGAAAGTGAAGCCACTGGAGCGTTTCCGGCGACATTGATGATTGCGAATTTCGCACTTGCAGTTGAGGTTCCACCGACTAGTAGATCAACGGTTGAGTTCTTTGCTGAGATTGCACCGTTTGCCTGATCCCAATAGGTAACACTGAGCCCTGAACAATTTCCACCAGTGTCACAAACTTGATTACCAGCTTGGTAAAGCGTTTGGCCATGGATCTCGGCAAAACGATTACTGTTGCTGCCCAAATCATAGGTGTTATTTGCTGTTGGTGTAAGATCAGTTGTGACTCCGGCAATACTTTCCAAATTGCGTCCAGAAGTAATAACTGTTGTGCCATTGAGTTGCAAGTTAGTTGATGCGGCGAGGTTGACATTGTTTGACGCAGCATCAAGGAATGTCGAATCAATAGTGCCGATTTGTGAAAGATTACCTGAGCTATCAATTCTTGTTGTGCTGCCGGTTTGAATGGCTGTGGTGGCATTGATTGTTGTACCAGTTATAACTCCTGCGGTTGTTATTGTTGCGTTTGTTCCGCCCACAGTGAAGTCAGCGCCGGTGACATCAAGGCCGTTATTTGCATCAACATTGCCGGTTATGCGAAGTGCGTCGGCAACTGAAACCAATCCACTTCCTGCATCGAGAACGATGTTGCCAGTAGAAATGCCGCCGAGGGTTAATGTTTGAGCATTAGATGTGCCGAGATTGCCTGCGCCTGTTAAGAATGTTGCGTTGTTTGATCCAGCTGATATAGAAGCTGTTGGTGTACCTGCGCCGATGTTATTTATGAAAGCAAACTTTGCACTTGTCGTTGATGTTCCGCCAAAGAGCACATCGTCAGTGATGTTTGTTGGGGCAACAGCTCCAAGATTTCTTTGCCAGAAGGAATTAGCAAGCGTTGAAGGATCAACCCATGTTGGTAGTCCTGCTGAAACAGTGAGGACTTGGCCAGATGAACCGATGGCACGACGAGCGAGTGTATCTGCAGCTGATGCATAAAGCAAATCTCCCTGAACATAGGTTGCGAGGCCGGTGCCGCCTCGGGTTTCATCAAGTGATGCTTCATATTGCCAGTTTCCGGCAGCGATATATGGAACGCCGGTTGTACCTGACGTGTTATCACCTGTGCCTCCAAACTGTGGAGCGATTGCAGTCCCTTGCCATGTACCAACCGTGATGTTGCCAGAATTATCAACAAGGAATCTCGTCACGCCCGATGCAGATGCAGCAATGAGATTCCCACTATTTGTTTGGTTAACAATAAATGAAGCATTTGATCCTATGCCGCCTGATATTGAGAGTGGAGCTGGTGTTGATGCATTGCCGACAAATATGCTTGAATTGAAATCTGAAGAAAGCGTTGTGTTGCCTGATCCTGCAGCTGAAAGGATCAGGTTACCGTTTGTTGCTGTTGTGATGGTTGCATTTCCTCCCGAACCAAGCGTAACCGTTGCACCTGCCGCGCCCATATTTATTGCGGTTGCTGCACTACCAACGTTAAGGGTTGTAACACCCGAATTAATAAGGTCAAAACTACCAGTGCCAGCACCAAGAATACTGGTTGTAAAGGTAGGTGATGTGTCAAAGACTGCAAGTCCTGAACCAGTTTCATCAGTGAGTGCACTGACAAGCGCAGAGGATGCGCCGCTACCGGTGAGATTTGAAGAACCGTCTGTAAAGAGTGCTCTATTGGCTGTCACTCCTGAGAATGTTACTGTTCCGCCTGATGTAAGGCTCGTTAAGCCGCTTAATCCACCAGTTGCTATCAAGTCGCCGTTATTAGCTATTCTAAAGCGTGTCGTGCCCGCTGAGGACGCAGTAAAGATATCCTGATTGCCTGTTTCGTTAAGAGAAACAAGAGCTTTGCCTGATTGTTTGCCGTTAACTTCAAATTGGAACGCAGTTGTCGTACTTGTACCGCCAATGACCACTCTATCTGCAGCATTAGCAGCATTACCAGGAGCAATTGAGCCTGAATTTAATTGCCAATAATTTGTCGTACCCGCACAGTTACCTGAGTTGTCACAAACTTGATTGTCGCCTTGGTAAATGATGCCATCAACTTCCAAACTGCCACCGATATACAAATCATTATCAGAATCAATGCCTACTTGTTCAGGTGCGTCAGCATTATTGGCAAAAAAGTTGTAAGCAGCAGCAGTTTTGCCTCCAGCATTTAATGTATCTCCATCTGCAAAGAAGATATTTCCATCAGCTGCATCGAGTGTCAGATCGTTGCCACCTCCGATTGATGAGAGCGTTGTTCCATCAAGTCTCAGCGTGCTATCGATGTTCAGTTGTGCGCCAGCAATGATACCGGCTATGGAAATACTGGCGCTTGATCCACCGACAGTTAAGTCTGAGCCCGTGACATCAAGTCCGCTTGTTGCATCGATATTGCCTCCAAACGTTACTTGTCCGGTACCAGTTTGCGTAAGTGCATCCTGAAGGAAAATTTGTCCGTTTCCGGAATCAATAACAACATTGCCAGTGCCGCCGCCTCCAAGAGTGAGTGATTGGTTTGCAGTTGTTTGAATTCTGCCTGTTGCGTCAAGTGAGATGCCGCCTGCAAGTCCAGCAGAAATGGAAGCAGTTGGTGTGCCGGAATTGACACCCGTAAATGCAAACTTAGCACTGCTTGTCGCACTTGATCCTAAGAGTAAGTCATAAACGCTTGCGTATTTCGGAGATAACACACCGTTTGCCCTGTCCCAGAAATTGGTGCCGAGTGTCGCGGAATCAGTCCAGGTTGGGTTTTGTCCTGCGCCATTGGTTGTCAAAACAAAACCTGCAGTACTTGGGCCAAGTGCACTCATTACGCCGGTTGCTGAGAAGTAGGGGATTGCACCTTGTGCTGCTG
>JBPOIT010000031.1:0-4491 GCA_052034235.1 Candidatus Levyibacteriota bacterium | reverse complement strand
CCGTAAACAGCTCCTGAAACAAAAACCATAAGAGGCACATCAAAATTTCTTATTTGAAAGAGGAGATCAGGAGGATTTACGTGTGCAAGAATGATTGCAAGTAGTCCAATCGTTCGTAAAATATCATATTTTATAGTTCGGACGGGAGTAAGGATCTGTTGATCCATATTTTTTCTCAGTCGTGTCAAATTTGATTGTAACATACGTTTTATATCGGGTTTGCAAAAACAAGTAAACGCTTAAGTGAAGTTCCAATTGGTGTACATGTTTGGAGGACAAGTTGTGTTTTTTCAGATTTGAGTAAAAAATCAACCTCTGTTGGATCAACTTCTTTTTTGTCTACCACTTTATATTTCAACATTTTTCCACTTGATACAATCTCAATTACGTCTCCATTTTGTAATTCACCAAGACGCAAAAAGATTGTGTTCATACGTGTTAATTCCCAAGGGTTTCCGCTTGAATGGGCAAAAAGAAACGCAGTTCCTTTTTCTCCTGGTCGTGCAGTATTTTTTGCATGTGCAACGCCGTTTTGTAATGCTTTGTTATAAATCATTTCATTCCAAGGATCGACGTTTGGGATAATTTTTGATTGGGCATTTATTTTGGGGATGGTAATAAAGCTGCCTTCTTTTGCTTTAATTTCTTTCATTATTGGAGGAGGGGAGAGAAAAAGAGCAATAAAGGGAAAGAAAATAAAGAGAAATCCTACCAGAGAAAGAAAGATAAAACCATTGCCCAGATGAAATAAAAATCTATTCATGCGTATTGGTAAGGCAGTGTGTGGATTATAGTACACTTAGCCCTAAAATACAAAAAAAGCTCCGATCTCGGAGCTTTTCTTTTTAGAGAGCAAAGGAATACCCTGGGGATCTCCCCGAGCGCAGTCTTAAGTACGACCCTAGAAAGAACATCATAATGTTTGCAAGAAGAAGGAAGAAAAGTAAATTGTTACCTGTTACAGGTAGGATTGGTCCTGATGAACTTCCATTACTATCTCCATTACTTGATGTTGAAGGTCCGCCGGGTCCACCAACACTTGTTGTTGTTGTCGTAGGAATTTCTGGTTGATTTGGAGTTTCGTTTGGTGTTTCTGGTTTTTCTGGTGTTTCTTTATCACAACCGCAGACTACTTCTACAATGCTTTTATTTACCAGGTTGTCGATGATTGTTGAGATATCAATATCTCCTGTTAAGATAGTTACTTTACCTCCTGTATTATCATCTGCATGATTATCACCAGTATTGAGAAGCGCCTCAACATTATTCAAAAGGTTGGTGATGTTATTTATTTCAATGTTTGTTTCGTTGTTGACGTCGTAGTTAATAACATTATCAGCATATGCGCCGTTTCCTGCAATTTTAAGAAGAGATGCAACTGATATATCTCCACCGGTCATTGCTTTGACATGTGCTTCATTTACCTTGCCGTTATTTATTAAGTTAGAAACTCTTATGTCACCTGTTTTGATGGTAACTTTCGATCCGGTATTATTATCACCACTATTACGACCTGTGTTTGCTTTTGTATAGATATTGTTTTCGATTGATGCGTAATTATTTACTGAAACGTTGGTGCTTGTTGAATGATTATTATTTACCTCATTTGCAGAATCTGCACCATTACCTGCTATCGTTGTAGTCGATGATGAATTTTCGCAGCAGCCGGTAGTGACAGTGGTTACATTGGTTGCTGTTGCAGTGTTATTATTCGTTGTAATGTCACCTGTTGTGATACTTGATTCACCACCGGTATTGTTATTAACACTATTATCACCTGTATTTGCCTGTGTATTTATTGTTGTCGTAACTGTTGCCTGATTATTTGACTGGACATTGGTTGTGTTTTCTTGTGCTGTACTCACTGCGTTTGCAGATTCAGCGCCGTTGCCGGTGATTTCCAGAGATGTTGTCTCAGCTGAAGCAGCAGGTACCAAAGCGACACTTACCAATACAGATAAGAGTACGACAGATAATTGTAATGTTTGATTTTTCATAAAATAAACGGGGCAGAGCGGGGCAGGAGTGGACAGCTTTTAGATTAGTTTTTCTTAGCGAGTAATCGGTTCAAAACTAATTTTCGTCCAAAGAGTACTGCGACTGCGAGTGGGAATAAGATTGCCAGGAATGCAAGGTTCACTTTGACTTTACCATCATTTTTGGTAAGGATTTGACTTGGTGCTTCTGCATGGATACCTGCTACTTTGGTTTCACCATTTACTTTTGTGACAGTTTCACCTTGGATTGATTTTTGGAATGGTTTAAATATCGGTTGTGTATACGCAACTGTTCCTTCACCTTCGACCTTAACATCAACTGAGCTGTTTTGGTCATTATCATTGTCAGATGAATTATTGTTTGATGAATTGTTATTATTGTTGTTAGAATTATTTGACTCAGATGCTCCGCCGACCGCATTGTTGTTATTTGCCTGTGCAGCTGGTTGGTTTTCTGTTTTTGGTTCTTTTTTCTGTCCTGGAGTTACTAAATCTCCAATCCAATTACCGATAGGGTTAACGATCAGGACTGCGAATTTGCTGTCACCTGCGATATTTGTATTTACAAAGTTGATCAGGTTCGCAACGATTGTTGCATCTCCGGTTTTGATGTTTGCATTACCGCCGGTGTTATCATTTGCTGCATTGCCGCCAGTATTTGCACTCAGGTTCAAAGTGTTACCGATTTGTGCATTATTTTCTTGTGTTGTTGTATTGTTGTTGGTTTGACTTACTGCTGCGTTATTGTCTGAGCCAGCACCGTTGCCGTTATTTGTGGCAGTTACGTACCCATTCTCATCGATTGAGTAGTCTGTTCCTGCTGATGCTGCAAACTTTGTACCTTCAGGTGCGCCCATGATTTTTCCAACCCAATTGCCAGCTTCGTTAATAATTGCGAGCCACATGTTTCCGCCAAGCAGGTTTGTGTTGACGACGTTTATGACATTTGCATCGACTGTGACATTACCTGTTTGGATTGTTGAGTTAGCACCAGTGTTATTACTTGCTGAATTGTCACCAGTTTGTGCATTGAGATTAAGCGTATTGTCTAAATCAGCTTCATTTGTTTGGAATGTTGAATTGTTATTTTCAAATTCGTATGCTGCATTATTTGTACTGTTTGAACCGTTACCTGTGTTTGCAACTGTTGTGTTCGTACCGCCGCAGCAATTTTTGATTGCATCTTCAGTCAGGATGATATCGCCAATTAAGTCTGCAAAGATGTTGACGAAGGCGATAACTGCATTTCCTGCGACATTTGTGTTTGCGAAGTTAAGGACATTGCCGACGACGTTTGCGTCACCAGTTTCGATATTTGAATCCCCGCCTGTATTTTTACTTGCTGTGTTGTTGCCTGTGTCTGCACTCAGGTTAAGTTCGTTGCCGATAAGTGCATTGTTTATTTGAGTTGTTTCATTATTATTTGTTTCAAAGACTGCTGCATTATTATCTGAATAACTGCCATTTCCTGTATTTGCAGCGCTCGTTGCACCATTTCCGCATCCATAGATGCATCCAGCTGCAAAGTCGATTACGAGATCACCATAGTGGTCGTCAACGATATTGAATTCTGAGATCATTACACCTGCTGCGTTTGTGTTGACAGCATTAGCAATTGTCCCTGTGACGTTTGCGTTACCTGTTTTGATTGATGAATCGCCACCTGTGTTTTTTGAATTATTATTAAGACCGGTTACAGCACCCTGAGTGAGGACATTATTAAGATTAGCGTTATTTTCCTGAATTGTTGCACTATTGTTGTCTTGAATGATTGCACCACTATTTGCTGAATTTGATCCGTTTCCACTATTTGTTACCTGTGCGCCTGTTGGTTGACCTGAAATGTTTGCGCTGGATGCATTTGTATTTCCTGTATTTAATATGTTACCGACTGAGTCAACAGTACCTGTTTTTATTGTTGTGTCAGCTCCGACTGCTCCTGTACTATTTACGGGATCGGTACCTGTTTGGAATGCACTTGATTCACTTTGCTCTCTGTTTTCTGTGCCTTGTTCGAATTTAAGAAGTTCTGCTTGTTTTGCAGCGGCAGTTCGTGCTCTTCTTTCAAGAAGATCAATGCGCTCCTGCTCTTCTTCAGTAAGCGTTGGTGCAGGTGTTACTGTTGCAACAACTGGTGCCTCTGATGGTGCAGGTGTTGTTGTTACTTCACTTGGTGCTTGCGTTACCTCAACTGCAGCTGTTGGTGCTGGAGTTGGTTCTTCTGCATTCACAATTGCTGGTGCTGACTGAGCAAACAGTAATGTTGCTATGGTAAATATTGCTATGTATTTTTTAAAGATATTCATATATTTATATTTTTAGTTATTTATAATATTTCAGTTTTATACTTTTATAATTTCCTCTTTGTTGACCTAACCTCGTAAGGTGCTGTACGGAAGTGCTCGCAAGCACCTTACGGATTAAGTTCTTGGGCTTATAAACCCAACCATCCAAGGAGTTCGTTCCAATCCCATTCGAAATCGAAAGTCTCTCC
>JBPOIT010000012.1:0-106165 GCA_052034235.1 Candidatus Levyibacteriota bacterium | reverse complement strand
TTTTGTCATTTCTGTGTCCGGCGATTAACAGAATAAAAAATAAAGTTATTATATGAAAAATTTTTCAAGCACCTTATTTCTTTTTAATCCACTTGCCAAACATGGAACTGCCGAAAAAACATGGCAGAAACTTCAAAAGAAATATCCACAGCTTCCTGAAAACCCGATTGATATTACACAGGTGGATCTCACAAAAACAATTACTGAGGGAAAATATAACCAAATTGTTATTGCCGGGGGAGATGGTGCAGTAAATACGGTTTGCAAGATTGTTTCGCAAATGAAGATTAAACCTTTGCTGAGTATCATTCCGCTTGGAACTGGAAACGCAATTTCATATTGTTTGGGCGTTGAAACGCTTGATAAAGCTGTTGATGCCCTTTTACATAGTGAACAGAAGGTAACAACTGATCTTATGAAAACCAATATCCCAAATCACGAACGGGGAGTTTTTAATATCAGTTCTGGTTTTGATGCAAGAATAGTTTTTAATAAGCAGGACTACAACTATATAGGCATCGGTTCATATGTACTTTCAGCTGTTAGATCACTCGTTACGCATCAGGAGAAAATTATGACATTTACGATTGACAAACAGGTTACGCTTGAAGCTCGAGCTTCATCTCTTGTTATTGCAAATTGTCCGGTTATTGGTGGAAATTATGTTGTATCACCAAAAGCTCGTCTCAATGATGGCTTTCTCGATTGCACACTCTTCTCAACAAAATATGCTTATATAACAAATTTAAGACTGCGAGGATTTAAACACCCTTTATATACTGAACTTGGTAAAGTGCATTTTAAAGCAAAGCATATTAAAATAGAAGGAGAGCCGCTTATTCAAATTGATGGTGATCCTCATGTGCAAAAGGGTGGGCTCGAGGTTGAAATATTAGCATCAAATATTACTTTTTTAAGAAATAAAAAAGAGAATATTAATCAGGATTATTTAGCGTTTATTGATTGATGGAATTTATAAAGGAACTGTTGTTTGTCTTTTGGTTTTTCGCACCAGCTGGGCTTTCTAATCTCGCTGCTTTTGCTTCAGGAAGTATCCCTTTCTTAAAATACTTCGATCAACCAGTTGATGGTGGTTTAACCTTTCGCAAGAAAAGAGTTTTAGGAAGTCACAAAACAATAAGAGGTTTTATTGCAGGAATTTCTGCAGGAATTCTTTGTGTATTTTTAGAAGTGTTTTTATATACAAATGTTACTTTTGTGAGATCTTTTGTTTCTCTTGACTACACGCAAATTCAACCAGTGTTATTAGGATTCCTTTTGGGATTTGGAGCACTATTTGGGGACGCAGCGAAAAGTTTTTTTAAGCGGCAGTTAAATATTAAACCAGGTAAAAGGTGGGTTCCGTTTGATCAGATTGATTTTATCATCGGGGGAATGCTTTTTTCTCTCTTTTATATTCGACTTACACAATGGCAGTATTTTCTTTTATTTATTTTATTTTTACTGCTTCACCCATTACATACTTTCTTGGGATATTTACTGAAATTAAAAAAAGAACCTTTGTAGAGAAATTATTACCCCATGCTTTTGCGGATAAGTGCAGATTCAGTTATATACTCTGAAACGTGTTCTTTTTTATCAAGTCCTGCTAGAATTTTCTTTGTGAGATCATAATGGGTTTTATCGTTTATATTATCAGGTTCAAATTCTTCTCCTAAATATGCTTCAATCAATTCCACATTATCGTAAATCTCCTGCCATACAGGACCTGTCTCAGCCAGTAGCTTTAGATTACTTTTATTCAAAAACCTCCCTGCGTTTCTAAGATCAGTCCGAATATTCTTATAATGCTTTTCAAGTAAATCTTGATAACCATGTGCTTTTGCAAATGCGATCGCACGACCAGTTGCAATAAATTCTGG
This sequence comes from Candidatus Levyibacteriota bacterium, assembly GCA_052034235.1. Lineage (GTDB taxonomy): Bacteria > Patescibacteriota > Microgenomatia > Levybacterales > UBA12049 > JBPOIT01. Next base: position 104,282 of record JBPOIT010000012.1, on the reverse strand, counting down.
GGGAACACCTATGGAGTACATTGCACAAGTAAATCCAATTGCACGCGGAAGTCTTACTTTTGCATCGCCTCTAGAATAGCCGAATAATCCAACATGTTGAAATCTCTCGCGTCGCAATGGTATGAATGCCGCGACTTTGTTGACAAGAGGTGCAATTCCTTCAATAACATTTTTGTAATGTTTTTCTCCTTCTGAAATTATTTCCATAAGTTGAGATTCTTCTTTTTTACTTATGGTAACTGCTTCATGTTTAGGAAGTGTTTTCTCTAAAAGACTTATTGCTGCTTTCACTTTTTCTATTGGATAATCAAAACGAAAAGCACTTTGAATTGTCGTTGTCCTGACACCTCGATATTCTTTCATAAAATCTTCAACGCTTTCTGGATTTAAGCCGCCTCTAAAAGGAAGAGATCCTGATCCGATTGCTGGATAGAGTGGAAGACCTTCTTTTTCGGCAAGTATTTTATATCGTGACAATGCAATCTTGATTGCGAGGATAGTGGGAATCATGCCGCTATTTAATGCCGGATCAGATCGTGCAACATAAGGTCTCATATATGGAGGTTGTTTTTTGAATTGTTTTCTATGAAGTTTTAAATATTTTTCAAGAATTTTATCTGAATTTACAATTGTGTCAACACTTTCAAAAAGTGGAATGACACGAAGGTTTGTTAAAAACCCTTCGAGTCTCCAGAGTGGATGTTTCAAGGAATGAACTTCATCGTAAGCAATTTGTAATGCTAGCATTTCTTCAGCATTTTCAGTCATTGGCAAAATTACTTCAAAAAGCGGGGGAACAGAAAATCCAAAGTGCTTCGCAACAGATGCAGCACTTGCCATATTCATAAAAGCACGACCTACACGAAATTCATTTTGGATACGGGGGTTTGGTAATCGAAAGGTAAGAAACGTTTCTTGTCCGAGCGGGTGTTCAGAGAAAAATTCAAAATACTTTCCGTAAAGGCGTTCAACAACATTCTCATCAACAAGTTTTCCTTCCCAGTCCCATTTATATTCAGTTGCACCTAATTCTGCAAAAGAGCGATATGCTTCTTCCGCTTCATCGTGTGTCGTAATGTAAGCCCGGTCATGCCAATGAGGTTTTTCTGCATGATCAGGGTGCTGCGTCACCATTGTTGCCGGAATTTTTCGATTCGCATGCATAGGCTACTATTGTAGCACTTCAGCCTCAATTACACAATTTTTAAAAAAGACCCAATAAAATTTTGCTCTCCTTAAAAATAGCTTCATGTGGTATTATATAGGCACGAGGAATCCTTTGATTCAATGCTCAGGATTTTCGTTCTAAATTATGAATATCCTCTTTTTATCTGCTGAAGTTGCTCCATTTGTTTCTGTTGGTGGTCTTTCTCAAGTAATGTATTTTCTTCCAAAAGAACTTCGAAAATTAGGACATGATGTTCGGGTTTTTACTCCTAAATATGGTGCGATGGAAGAAACGACAGTCGAAGGCAATTGGAAATTACAGATGCAATTACCCGAATTACAGGTGCCGATTGAAAATGACCCAACCCTAAAAAAATCTATCATTTGCAATGTTAAAACGTATCACGATAAACATAACAAAATTCAGGCATATTTTTTAGAGAATAGAGAATATTATGAATTGCGTGCTAATGTCTATGGTTATAGGGATGACCATATCCGCTTTGCCCTATTATCAAAAGCATGTCTTGAATGGCTTTACCAAATGAATCAAATAGCAGATTCATGGAAACCGGATATTATTCATACACATGATTGGCATACAGGTTATTTTATGGATTTGGCAAGACGGCATCCTCGTTATGCTGGACTTCTTCAGAAAACACCGATTGTGTTTACTGTTCACAATTTTTCATTGCAAGGAAATTATGATTACCGCTATTGTCGAAAAGAAGATTTTGATTATGGTAGAAGTTTACCAGCTTCACTTTCTGATGCGAAATTGCAAACACAAAATCCTTTAAAAAGAGGTTTACTTTTTGCGGATGCAGTTAATACCGTGAGCCCGACTCATGCGGTTGAAGTTTTGACTCCAGAGTATGCTGAAGGTTTGGATGATGTCTTACTTGAAGTGAAAGGAAAACTGACTGGGATACTCAATGGGCTTGATGTTGATAAGTTCAATCCTCACATAGATAAGACAATCAAAAAAACATTTAATAGTAACTCATTTGTTCATGCAAGACAGGATAATAAAAAAGAATTACAAAAACTTTTCGGCTTGCAGCCGGACATCAATCGTCCACTATTATCGCTAAGCGGAAGAATGGTCAAACAGAAAGGACTGGATTTAATATTGGAAGCATTGCCTCATTTATTAATAGAGCGTCCTGATGTCCAAATGATATTCTTAGGTTCTGGCGAAGAAAGATATCGCTTGGAGCTAACAGTGTTGCAAAAAAGTTTTCCTGATCAGGTAGGCCTCCATCTTCGTCCGGATTTCAGAATGCCGAAAAAGATTTTTGCTGGTGCAGATATGACATTAATACCGAGTATTTTTGAACCAGGAGGAATTGTCGCTCTTGAAGCTCTGCGTTATGGTTGCGTGCCGATAATTAGAAGAACCGGCGGACTCAATGATATCGTTACAGATTTTAATCAGGCAACAAAATCTGGTAACGGCTTTTCATTTAAAAGCAAAGATTCCTGGTCACTTTTTGGTACAATTATACAGGCGTTAACAATTTATGCTTATCCTAAGCAGTGGAAACAATTGGTAAAAAATTGTCTGGTAAGTGATTTCTCATGGAGTCATGCAGCAATAGAATATGATGCTTGGTATAAAAGGGTAAGCATCGAAAGAAAAGCAAATGCACCGTTACCTGCTCACTCTATGATTGGGCTGACACATCTTGATAAAAATTAGTATGGATAATAAAACGTGGTTTGAGACATTTCGCAACTCCGGAGATTTTACATTTCTTCAAAAAAAACCAATTGCTTATTTTTGTATTGAATATGCACTTTCAGATATGCTTCCCACGTACGCAGGTGGTTTAGGTGTGCTTGCAGGCGACTACGTAAAAGAACTTCATGATCAGCAAATACCAGCAGTTGCTGTTGGTCTTATGTATCACAGTGTGTACGGCGCCTACGGCATAATTCATGGAGAAGCTGAAAAGATTGTAAATCCTGAAGAACACGTCGAATTACAATTACAGCCTGCATTGGATAAAAATAAGAACCCACTCGTGATTCGTGTGCCGATTAGAGATAAAGATGTCTTTGTCAAAGCTTGGATTTGGGAAAAGGATACAGTAAAAGTTTTCCTTTTGGATACTGATCTTCCTGAAAACGATCCTGCTGATCGGGGTATAACGTATAAACTCTATGACTCTGATAAAGAAATTCGTATGAAGCAGGAAATGGTATTAGGGATCGGAGGATTCAGGCTGCTTGAAGCCTTGGAGATTGAGCCTTCAATTTATCACATGAACGAAGGACATTCTGCACTTTTAGACTTTGAAATTATACGACATGAAATGAAAAAAAGAAAAATAAGCTTTCAGGAAGCTATGCGGATGGCAACACATCATGTTGTCTTCACAAATCACACGCTTGTGCCTGCAGGAAATGAGATTTTCAGTTACGAACTATTTGCTTTAATGCTTGAAAAATATGCATTGGATTTGGAAGTTCCAATCATAGAATTGGCAGCGTTGGGAAGTATTCCCGATGTCAGAAGCATTTCGCTCTCTTTGTTTGGTTTGCGATTTGCAGGAAAGATAAACGCAGTAAGTAAATTACATGCTGAAGAAGCAGCTAAAACCTGGAGTGGCTATACTTTTGAAGCAGTAACAAATGGTATTCATATACCTACATGGGATAAAACAGCGAGTCAGGAAAATATACTTTCAAAACATTCCGAAAACAAAAAGATACTACTTCAATATATAAAAGAAAAATCAGGTGAAGAATGGAAAGAGAATGAATTGCTGCTGGGTTGGGCTCGAAGAATGGTTCCTTATAAAAGACCACTGGCATTGTTTGAGGATTTAGAGCGATTTAAACGTATTGCGTATAATGCAGACAAACCAGTAAAAGTAGTTATTACAGGAATTGCTCACCAAGGAGATAGTGAAGGTCGTGAGATTATCAGAAAACTTCACGAGATGGTGGAAAAGGAATTGATTCATGCTTTGGTCTTTTTGCCTACGTATTCGACAACTGTCGGGAAACTCTTAACGAGCGGTTGTGATATTTGGCTAAATACCCCTGTCGTAGGCTCTGAAGCTTGCGGTACAAGCGGTATGAAGGCTTGTCTGAACGGAACCCTTCCCTGTACCACAAAGGACGGCTGGGTATATGAAATAAATGTACCTGACGTTGGGTGGGAGCTCCAAAGTGATATGGTCAGTAAAAGCGTTCTTGACGTTTTGGAAAACCAGATTGTGCCTCAATATTATTCAAATGATAAATCACCATGGGAACAAAAAATGCAAAAAGCGAGGACACTTATTCAAAATGAATACAGCGCGACACGAATGCTCAAAGAGTATTTTGAAAAACTCTATTTGCCCATCATAAAGAGCTCATATGAGCATTATTTGTCATAAGTTGTGCTATTCTCTAGTGGGTAGTATTTCCTCTAGGTGTGTAGTATAATTTCCTTCTTACGTCAATATAATCCGAAATGAAGCATTGACAAGCCTGCCTCAATGTACTTCAATTAAGAAGTACAATATTTTTTACTATTATGATTGGAGAATCCGATTATGAACATCCCGACAGTCACACACAACGGTCTTTCGTTTATCAATCTCAATAAACCTACTGAATCAGAGATCAAATTTCTTAATACGAGTTTTGGTTTTAGTTTGCTCAACCTCGAAGACTATCTCTACAAGACGCAGATTCCAAAGATTGAAATTTATAAGGATTATTCGCTTTTTGTGATGGATGTGCCTTTTATCTCCGCTGCCGAAAAAAGCTCCGCCAAACCTTCTGCACATACTGATCTTTCTACAAACAGAGCCTTTTTGCCTAATTTCACCAAAGCAGCCAGAAGAAAGCGAATTAGTGTTGGAGAAGTCGATTTCTTTATCGGCAAAGATTATATTGTTGTTTTGCATGATGAACGTACACCAATGATTGATGAACTCTTCCAGATGTGTAAACTTTCCTCGAAAAATAGAGAAGAATTGATGGGCAAGGGACCTGTTTACCTTTTTTATCGAATCATTGATATTTTAGTTGATGCAATGTTCTCCTATGTTGAAGACATTACCAACACGATTGACCAGATTGATAAACAGCTTGAAAATGGATCAGAAGACAAAGTCATCGAAGATATTTCTATGACAAGACGTAATATTGTTGTCTTCGAAACCATGATTAAACCAGTACTCTCTATTTTTGGTGATTTAGAAAAGGGTAAATATACCAAGCTAAATGGTGAAATGGCTCCGTTTTGGAGTAATATTTTGGACCACGTTCAAAAGATTTGGGAGCGACTTGAAGATAACAAAGAATTAATTCACGGTATCGCATCAAGTCATGAATCCATTCTTACCAATCGAAACAATGAACTTGTTAAATTTCTGACTGTTATTACTTCAATTGCTTTCCCTTTTGTTATCGTCAATAATCTTTACTCAATGAATGTCTTGGGTTTGCCATTTTCTCAGGAGCCATGGATTGTGCCGCTTCTCTTTCTCTTAATTTTTGCAGGGGGAGTGTCTATCATTTTCTACTTCAAATACAGAGATTGGCTATAAAGGTTTAGGGACTTATCTATTCAGTAGCAGATCAAGCAGATTTTTAACTGGCATAGTTGCAACACCAACGACTTTATCAGCTCCGCCATAGTGGATATATATTTTATCTTCAATAATCACATTCCCGCATGGAAAGACAACGTTTGCTATAACGCCGACTTTTTCATAATCCATTTCTGGCTCAAAGATTGGATCGTCAGTTCGAGCAAGTACTTTGGTTGGGTCATCATAATCCAAAAGCATCGCACCAACTTTATAGACCGATTCCGGAGAAGAGACACCATGATAAAGAAGCAGCCAGCCCTCATCTGTTTCCATTGGTGGTCCGGCAATTCCAAGTTTTACATTATCCCATTTATCAGCACGTGATTGGGCAATAATTGTTCCTTGCAGTGGATTTTGTTCAGAAAAATCAAGCGTATTACTTACCTGTAGCCAAATTGCATCACTGAGTCTATGGAATGCGAGATATGTGCCTTCTTTTTTACCTTGTACGATACAGGCATCTTTATCATCAACGCCAGCTGGCGATATCAATTTCGGTCGATCCCAATGCCAGTCTCTGTTTAAAAAGTCTGTGATAGCAATCGATGTCAGAGCCACTCTCGGTGGTGTTTTGCCATCGTAAGCGGTGTAGGTCATATAAATTCTATCACCGATTTTTGTAATTCTGGGATCTTCACATCCAGAATTTCCAATCTGATGTAATTTTTGTTCAAAGGGTTCTCTTGGAGTATAAATAGGGTAATCAAGATTTTCGTCTATATGTAAGCCGTCTTTACTTACTGCATACCCCATGACTGATGTTCCATCCATTGATTGAGCTCGGTAAAGAATATGTATTTTTCCATCCTCGTAAATTGTTGCAGGATTGAAAACTGCTTGTGCTTGCCACGGCAGCTCAAGTATTGGCTCTAGGATCGGATTTCCTGGAAAACGTGTGAATTTATGAGGGGACGCAATATTTGGTTTAACGACAGGTTTGTTCACAGTCAGTTCGTTCAGCAGTTCATTTATGTTACATGTTGCGAGTCCTACTCGTGTATCTGCTGCACCATAATAGACATGCAATTGATTGCCATTAATAAGAGCTCCTGATGGAAAAATAACGTTCGGTACATCACCATAAAGTTCATAATCTTTCTCAGGTGAAATGAGTGAGTATTCAGTTCTACCAATTATTTTTCGAGGATCATCCAAATCAAGTAGTACTGCTTCAATGCCAAAGTGTTTGTTGTTTGACATATAGTTTCCTATATAGGAATAGATAACCAGCCATCCGTCTTTGGTTTTGACAGGAGTAGAACCTAGTTCTATCTGATCAGTCATATCTCTCAATAAATGCAATGTGTGTTCGTTGGCATTTTCATACCAGTCTTCCCAATAATGATGTGACCATATATCTTCTTCATGGTCAAAAAGTGCCAAGCAAATTTTTGCTGGCGGCATATCAGTATTAATCGTTATGAGAGCGGCAATTTTACCGTTTATTCTTTCAGGAAAAAGTGCCATTGCTTTTGCGTTAAAGGTTGAAACTGGGTGTTTTTCAAATGTTTTGAAATCTGTTGTTTTGGCGACTGCGGTTTTAATCCCGTAGGCGCTAAAAGGATAGACCGATAATGCTGTATAAAATATATAATACGAACCTTCAAAATACGTTATACGTGGATCTTCAACCCCAAAAAGTTCCCAGTCTTCAGTGGGCACTATGAGTTGTTTGTGTGTACCAAATTGAACGCCATCGCTGCTTTCTGCATAGCCAACTGTTGAAACACGCATATCAATACCTGCTTGTTTTTTTGTGGAAGAGAGAGCTCTATAAACCATGTGAAATACACCGTCATGTTCGACAACACTTCCATTAAAGGCACCGTCATGTTCCCAGGCTAAATCAGGAAGAGGAGAAAGTATTGGATTATTAGGATGGCGCTGAAGCTTAACCATATATTAATGGTATCACGTGTCTATTGAAAATCACAAGTACCACAAGCCTATTCTAGTTTCTACAATCTTAGTTCAAAGAGGGTACAAAAACTCGTTTCATGGTAGGCTCTTGATCATTTTTGAGCTGATAGAGGAATTTATCAAGATTTTGTGATGCGCCGCAAAGGAATGAATCAGCACCGCCATAATAAACAAATAAATTCTCATCTTTGATAACGGCGCCACATGGATAAACAACGCCAGCTTTAAAGCCATTATTTTCGTATGGTTCGTCTGGCGCAATAATTGGTTTTCTTGAGCGGTAGAGCACTTTGCTTGGATTATTGATATCAAGCATCATTGCACCAATCTTGTATCTGCCTGGATCCTGATAACCAACTGATTGATAAATCAACAGCCATCCGTCTTTAGTACGCATTGGAGGAGCGCCTGCTCCTACTTTTTTACTATCCCAGAATCTCTTTCTTGGTGGGATAAAATGATGACCTTGGAGATATTTATCGAATTTCAGATCATCAAGATAGTCGATCAGAATATTTGGATACACTCTATGAAGCATCACATATTTACCGTTTATCTTCTCAGGGAAGGCAACAGCACTTTTGTTTACCATGCCAGGTGCTGAGATGAGCTTGGCTTGTGTCCATTGATCCCATTTTCGTTTGAGGAAATCATCAACCTTTATTGTACTCATAGCAGCGCGTGGAGGATTTGCTCCATCAAACGCGACATAGGTCAAAACCATCTCATCACCGACTCTTGTAATACGTGGGTCTTCAATGCCGCCATAACCGCCTCCGGATGCAAAGTGATCTGCAAATTTTCCAAACCTGTGTCCACCAGGCGTTTCAAATGGCTCGCGCGGGAAATAACATGGTTCGTCTGATCGTTCATCAATTGTGAAGCCGTCTTTACTTGTCGCGTAACCCAAAACAGACAAATCAGTATCGCCAAGTGCTCTGTATAAGAAATGAACACGGCCGTCTTCATATACCGCTGCACTGTTAAATGTCGCCCGAGATTCCCATTTGTTATCCGTGTTTGGTGTAAGAATTGGGTTGTGTCCAAACTTTTTGATAATCGTCTCATGGAATTTATCTTTTAAATCCACATGGTGTCCTGGCAACGGACATGAAACAGCATAGACATTATGTTCACCGACTATCCAATAGAGAATGACTTCATTGTCTGTTGCTGCTACACCCAGTGGCTTGAGGTTGTCGTTATGAAATTCTTCTGGTTGTTCCCAAAGCGGCTTATGTGCACGCCATGTAACTTTAGTGGGATCTTTTTTATCAAGGAAACAAACACCAACTTGGAAACGTGGCTTACCCTTTACTTTTTTCTTGACGTAATAGACAAGCATGATATGTCCATGGACTTCAAATGCATTACCAACTTCCAAATCTCCATCATCAAAAAAGTCACTACGTGGTGTTAGTATGGGTTCATCTTGTACTTTCCATGTATTCAGATCTCCTGAGAATGCCGCTTTAATAACTTTCTCTCCAAAATACAAGACATGTTTGTTTTTAAATTTAAAATCAGGTACAAGTGCTCCAACTTCTTTTACGTCATCTATTTTGCCTTTCTTTTTCCACCTGATCAAATCTCCTGAGCTAGCAGTATTTAAAGGTAATGTTTTTCCATCTGGTCTATAGGTAATAAAGAAGGATTCTTTGTCTTTCGCTACGCGCAGGTTTTTCCATTCGTGTTTCTTTTCTTCGCGTTTTTTTTCATCAGTGACGATGATATATTTGGCTGGTCCGTCAAATTTAAATCCGTCACGGCTTGGAATTCCTTTGAAATAACTATGCGGCCCTTTTGTATAAGAGAAATAGAGGAAAAATTCTTTATCTTTTTGTGCGATTCCGACAATTTTCACCATGTTTTTATAAATGCAGAAACAAGAATAACAGCGGTACAATTGGTACTTGTTCCGCTTGATTTAAGCTTACCGGCTTCTTACAATTCTGTCAATGATGTATTTCTTTTAATATGGATTTAATGTTATCAAAATGTGTGCACTTTGCGTTGATTTATCAACCTTTTCAAAATATTTTCTCACCACTGTGATCCACATCACACAAGAAAATAAAATCTTCTTACATAATTCATACAATAATTGGTAGGGTTAAATGCGGACTTGGAGGCGTTCTCCTTCGAAGGATATGTTTTTCGATTTGAGGATGACTTGTCGTGGGCCTTTTTCGACATGTCCTGCGTGGAGGCTTTCAAATTTGTGTTTTTTTACAATTGCTTGTGCTTTTTTAATATCTTTCTCAGGTAAGATGAGTGCATAATCTTGTCCCATATTAAATTCGTCATACATCTCATAGTCGCTGAGGTTGGCATGTTTTTGCATGAAGTTGAATAATTCCTGTGGATCAAACAGTTTTTCTACCACGTAGGTGAAATTTTGTCTTGCACGCATAAGTTTTCGGAGGCCATGTCCCGTGATATTTGAAATATAATGAAGTTCTATGTCGTTATCCAAAAGATCCTGGATAAGTTTGGCGTAAATGTTGGTGGGAGTTAAAATCGCTTCGCCGTATATTTCACCAGTTGAAAGTTTGGTAGCATAGCCCTTCGGGAGGTTTTTTGCAACAGCTCTTGAGAGAGAAAGACCGTTGGCATTAATACCGTTACTTTTGAGAAAAAGAATCTGGTCTCCGTCTTTGATATTTTTATCGCGGAGATAGCGCTTTTTCTTTGAGATAAGTCCAATTGCTGATCCGCCTAACGCGACGGTATTTGGCGTAATAATTCCTTTAAGCGTAGGTGTTTCACCGCCACCCCATGATGCTCCTGCTAAATCACATGCCTGTTTCCATCCATTGATAAGATCAGTCATACGTTCTTCATCAGCAAGCCAGTCATTGTTTTCGATTGCCCAGTATGCGTGAATTACAAGCGGTTGTGCACCAACTGTTGTCAGATCATTGATGATCGTTGCGACGGTGTCTTTTGCAATAATATCGTAATATGTTTTACCAGTTATTTTTCGTGTTTCATCAGCGACTAGATTTTTGGTACCCAATTGTTCGGCAACTGCTGCCATATAAACACTTCCCTGTTTCCAGACATAAGCTGATTCACCGCGAGAATCAGAAAGTTCTTCAAAACCATGTGTCATCAGATTTTTACCAGTAAGTGCTGCAGCCTTTTGTGCGTGGATTTTAATAGGATCTTTTGTGTCGTAATTGTCTCCGACTTCTGAATAGGTGATTTTTTTAATAGCCATAACAGCGTGTCTAAACTAGCTTATATTATAGCATTTTTAGCTATTAGAGTACAGTTAAGAGTACTACACCGAAAAGTGTGACGACAGTGCCGATAAGTTTTTTCCCAATGTCTTTTCGCTCGTTAAGAAAAATGATACCAGTGATAACTGATACGACCATCATGCTTTGATAAATTGCTGTTACTTTACTTGTGTCTCCAAGTCGTATGGCAAGTGCAAACAGGAACACACTTAGACAATTAAAACCAATTGCCACCATTTTAATTCGAAAATTACGTTTTAATGTGGGCGCAATTCGTTTGACAGGATGTTTCATAAAAAGAGGAAACAAAAGCATACCTGGAAGTGACATCGCAGCATTGATGACTGAATTTGATGCATAGGGGAGAGCTAATTTGATAAAAATAATATCAATGGCAATTAAAAATGCTGCAAGATTTGCATAAATTAATCCTTTATCTGTGGTAAGTTTTTTTGGTGAGACAACAATACTGAGTCCCAAAAAGATAATAATAATTCCCAAAAACTCATGCATTATGAGACTTTCTCCAACAATAACAATTGCGAGAATTGCCACCCAAATCAACCGTGTCCTCGAAACAATAGTTGAAATGGACAAGTGCGTATATGAATGCATCTTCATGTAAAAATACATAGAAATCCATTCAGCAACGCCAATACCGAGTAAAAAGAAAATTGATTGAGGTGTAATAATAAGCCGATAATCAAAAATTGCGAGCACTGCAAAAACAAAAAATCTTACTGTTTCATATAGCCAAGCATAAGCTATTGGGTCATCATCGCCCTTGAGAACAAAACGTGTAAAGAAGTTAAACGCGTTTGACGCAAAGCCTGCAAGTGCCGCCAAAATGAACCAAGAAGTAAAGATAAACATAGTTAATATAAGCTTAACAAAACAACTCCTATAACAGTTACCGCTGTACCGATAATTTTCTTCGGAATGTCTTTTCGTTCATTAAGAAATACAATTCCTGCAACGACCGCGAACACAAGCATCCCCTGATAGACGGCGTTTACTTTACTTGCTTCTCCTGTTTGCATGGCGAGTGCAAAAAAGAACATTGAAATAATATTAAAACCGATTGCCAAAAGTTTTATTCCCAGACTTGCTTTGATATTTATAGCAATTCTTTTTCTCGCATTTCTCATAAAAAATGGAAGAATAAATATTGACGGAAAACCAAGAGCTGCAAGTATTATTGGATCCGAAGCATAAGACATTGAAAGCTTATAAATGACAATATTAAGAGCTATAACAACAGATGATGCATTTGCATAGAGTGCTCCTTTATCAACGAACATTTTCTTCGGAGAACTCACTATTGAAACTCCTATAAAAAGAATTGCAATGCCAAGATATTCAATTGGTTTGAGAATCTCACCAATTATCAAAAATGCAAAAAGCGGAACCCAAAGCATTCTTGTTCGTGAGAGAATGGTCGAGATTGAAAGTTCGCTATGGGTATGCATTTTCATATAGAAATATATGCCAATTGTTTCGGTAATGCCGAGTACGAGAAGGGTTGCTATCGATTCAAAACTGATAACGAGTCTCCAATCAAAAAGTATTGCATAGACAATAAAAAAGGTAAAACGGATAAGTTGCATAAGCCATGCAAAAGCAGTCCCGTCATCATTTCCTCTGAGGATATACCTGCTGAAAAAATTAAATGCGTTTGATGTCAAACCTTGTAAAATCGCAAAAAGAAGCCAAGCGGGGAGTAGCATAAGAATTATATGATAGCAGCTTTTTTGAGGTTTTGTTTGATGCGGGTTTCAATTGGATACTGAAACGGTTTGAATTTTTTCTCAGTGAGTTTTTCATATGCGCCAATATAACGTTTAGCAACTTGTACGATGAGATCTTCAGTCATTGGGGGAATTTTATCTTTGTACGGATTTACACGTTTTGTGTACCACAGTCTAATAAACTCCTTGTCATAATTTTCTGGCTCCAAACCTTTGGCGATTCTTTTCTCGTACGTATCTGCAATCCAAAAGCGAGAACTGTCAGGTGTATGGATTTCATCAATAAGTGTTAGTTCTCCGTTATATAATCCAAATTCATATTTTGTATCAACAAGAATCAGTCCGTGTTTGAGACACCATTTACTGCCGAAATCAAATAATTTCAAAGCCGCCTGTTCAGCCCGCTCGTAGAGTTTTGGGTCAACAATTTTTTGATTGATAATTTCATCCCGAGTTAACCGTTCATCATGTTTATCACTGCCTGCTTCTGGATGTGTTGTTGGTGTGATAATTGGTATTGGTAATTTTTGATTTTTATGCATTCCATCCGGAAATTCCATACCATAAATTGTTCGTTCACCTTTTTCGTATGAATACCAAATTGATGTATTGGCAACCCCGGTGAGGTATCCCCGAACGACTATTTCTATTGGAAAGTTTTTACATTGTTTGGAAACAAGGACATTTGGGTCAGGGACACTGATGACATGATTGGGAACAATATGTTTGGTTTTTTCAAACCAAAATGCAGCTAATTGATTAAGTACTGCTCCTTTAAACGGAATGTGTCCAAGGACGAGATCAAATGCAGATTGTCTATCTGTTGTAATTGTGACCCGTTTATCACCAGATAAATAAAAATCACGAACTTTTCCCTGATATTTTTTTCCGAGGTTTGGTAGGTCGATAGTTTTAAGTACGTGAGGCAGTGCGGAAAGGATTGTCTGCGATCTAATCATAATTATTTCTTCATCTCTAGGAGATAGTTTTTAAAACCATTATCTGCAAGTTTATCGACTTTCTCTAGAACTGACGTTTCTAATTCTTTTTGATAGACTTTTACTTTGTCTGAGATTTCTTCATGTGAAAGACCAATAATTCTTGCAGCAAGTAGGCCTGCATTTTTTGCGCCGTTTACGGCAACAGTTGCAACGGGAATTCCGGGGGGCATTTGGACTATTGAGAGTAATGAATCAAGTCCGTCAAGTGATTTTGTTTTGATCGGGACGCCGATGACGGGAAGGGAAGTAAGGGACGCAACCATTCCTGGTAAATGTGCTGAACCGCCAGCTCCTGCAATGATTACTTTCATTCCGCGTGCTTCTGCATCTTTTGCATATTCATACATTCTATCTGGTGTTCTATGTGCAGAAACGATTGTAACTTCGGACGTGATGCCAAATTCTGTAAGCATCGTCGCTGCATCCTGCATAACAGGCAAATCGCTATCTGATCCCATGATAATTCCTACAATAATTTTGCTCATATAGTTATTAGATCTCGTGCTTTTTTAGCGTTTTGCATTGCTTCTTCCACAGTATCAGCGACTGCTGTCAGATGACCCATTTTACGTTCAATTCGTGTTTCCATTTTACCATAGATATGCACTTTCACACCAGTGATAGCTTCTGCTTCTTGAATACCTTTTGGTTCTGCTTTTCCATTTCGTTCGCCGAGAATATTGATCATCACCGCTGCCGGAACAATCATTTCAGTTGATCCGAGGGGCATGCCGGTTACTGCGCGTATATGTTGTTCAAATTGTGATGTTTGACATGCTTCAATTGTGTAATGTCCTGAATTATGAACACGTGGTGCGATTTCGTTTAGTAGTACATTTCCTTCTTCCGTTAAAAACATTTCAATTCCAAATACCCCTGCACCCCCCAGGTGTTTCATTGTTTCTTCGCCAAACTTTTTAGCTTGTTCTTTTACAAGATCATTTACGGGTGCAGGTGCTGTAACAATATGACAGATATTATTTTTGTGGACGGTTTCTACAACTGGATAAGAAAGTATTTCATTTTTATTGTTACGAGCGACATTTATAGCCAATTCTTTCATGAATGGTACAAATTTTTCTACGTATAAATATTTACCTCCTAATCCATTAAATGCATCTTGAATTTGAGCTTCTTCTTTTACGAGCGCATTGCCCCTTCCGTCGTATGCGTCAAAACGCGCTTTAAGTAAAAACGGATAGCCAAATTCACGTCCGGCAATAATTATGTCATCTATGGTTTCGACTCCTACAAAATCAGTAACAGGAATTCCGTTTTTGCGGAGAAATTTCTTTTGTTCCAATTTATCTTTAATAAGCGTTAATGTTTTTGCAGAGGGATTTATTTGCAAACCTTGTTCTGAAAGTTCATCAAGGATTTTTGCGTTGGCCAGCTCAATTTCAAATGTTAAAAAGTCAGATTCTTCGCCAAGTTTTCTAATTGCATTTTCATCAGTAAAATGCGCTGTGATTTGTTGATCTGCAACTTGTCCTGCTGGGCTATTTGGAGTGGGGTCGATGACGGTGACAGAAAAACCTAATTTTTTTGCAGCATCTGTTAACATTATTCCTAATTGTCCACCGCCAACAATGCCAATTCGATTTTTCATCACTTATTTTCTCGATTCTTCAATCTCTGCAAGTGCTTTATCAGTAAGTTCTGGAGCCAAACCGATATATGTTTCGGGCGTCAGATTTTGTAAGATTGTTTTTGTTTCATCAGCAACCGGAAGATTTTTAACCCACTCTGTCCACTGCTTTGCATCAACTTTCTCACCACGTGTTAAAGATGAAATGAGTGAATATGGATCTTCAACTCCTACTTTTCGTAAAAGTGTTTGAACACCTTCACCTAAAATGGCCCATTCTTTGTTTAATTCCTGTGAGATTTTTTCAACATTTGGATTTACTCGTCCAAGTCCGGTTAGAATACTTTTATATCCTACGAGCCCATACGCAAGAATTGATCCGTAGTTTCTAATGGTTGTACTGTCTGATAAATCTCTTTGCAGTCTTGAAATAACCAGTTTTCTGGACATTGATTCGATAATGCCATTAGCAATTCCCAAGTTTCCTTCAGCATTTTCAAAATCAATTGGATTAACTTTTTGCGGCATTGTTGATGATCCGACTTCTCCTTTTTTCGCAACCTGGACAAACCATTCATCACTGATATATCTCCACATGTCCTGATTAAAATCGATCAGTATGCCGTTAATTCTATGGATGATTTGTAGATACTCGATAACATCATCATATTGATTTATTTGTGTTGTAAAAAGATTTGGAGTTAGTCCAAACGATGAAATAAACTTTTCAGAAAATGCTGGCCAGTCTGTTTTAGGGAAGACATATTGTAAGGCATTAAAACTACCAACCGCACCGTTTAACTTTCCTGTTAGTTTTTGCTTTTGTAATTTTCTCACTTGTCTATTAAGACGAATTGCAAAGGTTGAAAGTTCTTTCCCGACTGTTGTTGGGACTGCTGGTTGTCCATGCGTTCGGGCAAGCATGGGAACTGAGCGGAACTCTTTTGAACGAGTTACCAACTCATCAATCAGTTCTTCAAGGGTATGTAAAACAACAGCTGTTCCGCGTGTGAGTATCAATCGATAAGCGATATTATTAATATCCTCGGATGTGAGTCCGATATGAATCATTTCAATTTGATCTTTAAGTGAGGTGTTTTCAAGTAATGAACGAAGCGTTCTCTCCATTGCTTTAACGTCATGTCGTGTTTGGTTCTCTGTTTCTTTTACTTTTTCAATACTTTCAAAACTAGTGTCGTTAAGAATTGTTTGGAGCAATTGTTTTTCATCATCAGTAAATGGTCGTGTCACCTCTGCTTCAGATAGTGCGAGTAAATATGTAATTTCGATTTCCATGCGAAATTTGATGAGGGCATATTCCGAGACAACGGGTGCGAGTTCTTCAACACGTGACCGATAACGTCCATCAAGTGGCGAGATTGCTGTTAGTTCTGAAAAAGGTAATTTTTGGTCACTCATATTATGAAATTATTTCATCAAGTCTCTTTAATTCTACTGCTTCTTTGATTTCCATAGCAATGCGCTTTCCGACATTGACCGACTTTCCAAAAAGATAACCGCTGTAAGGTGTTGCCGTAATGCCTGGAGATCCTGGATAGCGAGGCGAGACATCGATGACGACGATATCTTTTTTTGGAGGACCGGGGATGATAAATGATTGCAGTGCAAATGGACCGATGACGCCAGGTGAGGAAAGTTCTTTTGATGCTTTTACAAATCGTTCACCGATTTCAAAAACCGGTTCAAGCAGTGATTCAAGAACTGTCACAGCTGTATGACTTGCTTCTTCATATTTGATTGACATTTTTTTGAGTACTTCTTCCTGATACACAACAGGAAGTTTGGTTATGCCTTCAAAATTTGTTTGTCGTCTGGTATCAGTTCCAAGCAGTTCCAAACGATCATGAATCGGGGAATAGTAATAATTAAAATTAACTTGAACACCAACGATGAATTCTTCTATAACTGCTTTACCTAATTGTTCCTCAGTGAAAATACCTTTACTGATTTTTTCATCAGTTTGTTTTTTGAAATCTTCAAAACTATCAACGATAAAAAATGCTCTTTCAAATCCTCTTTCTTGTTCAAGCACTTTTACAAGACAGACACAATCAATGTCTTTTGGATCTGAAAATTGTTTTGGATAACGAATGCGTGCTGCATCTAAAAGATCATATTGGTTTGGTTTGAAACCTCGTTCTTCAATTCGAAGAATTTTTTTATTGCCGTACATTTTGACTTTAAAATCATTTTCAATTGCGTTGTAGTCATTGATATACACTTCAAAAGATCTATTGGGGATAAATATACTGTTGCGGTCGATGAGCTGTTTTTGGATTTCCGGTTTTAAGACATCTTTAAATGAATCAACGAGGATGACATCATCAACACAACCTGTTGAGCCGTTTGTTTTGTAATATTTGGCATAAGTTGCCTCACGACCTTTTTGGCAGACAACGACATTTTTAAATCCTTCATCCTTTGCCCCTCGACATACCTCAAGTGCTGAATGACTTCCGAGTGTTGCTATGGTAATTTGCTTTGTATCCATTAATGTTTAAATGCTCTGACACCTGTCATGATCATGGTTATTCCTGCTTCGTTACAGGCGTCAATTGTTTCCTGATCTCTAATTGAGCCGCCTGGTTGAATTATGGCAGTCACTCCCGCTTTGATCAAGACATCAGGTCCATCTCTGAAAGGAAAAAAGCCGTCGGTTGCTGCGACAGCTCCAGTTAATGGTTTAAGGGCTTTACTAACACATAATTCACAACAGCGCTTTCTATCTTGTTGTCCAACTCCCGATGCGAGAAGCACTCCGTCTTTTACAGCAACCACACAATTTGATTTACTAACCCGTGAGATTTCCCAGGCAAAAAGCATATCTTCAATTTGTGATGAGGTTGGTTTTTTCTTTGTCACAACATTTAATGCTTTTTTATCAAGAACTTTGACATCAGTGTCTTGTACAAGAAATCCTCCCCGAACTCTTTTAATTTCTCTATATGGCTCTAATTGAGGTTTACTCAGTGCTTTGTTTTCTAGAAGACGCAAATTGGGTTTTATTTTAAATAAATCTCGTGCTTCTTTTGTAAATTCAGGTGCGGCGATGATTTCAAAAAACTTTCGATCAGCCAACATATATTCTGCAAGTTTTCCATCAACAGGTCTGTTAAAGAAAATGATGCCACCAAATGCAGCAAGTGGATCTCCTTCAAACCATGCTTTATGAAATGCGTCTTTCAAATCTTTCCCAAGTGCAGCGCCGCATGGGTTGGTGTGTTTTAAGATAACACATGCTGGTTTTTCTTGTCCGATACAGGAAAGTGCCTGAAGACCGCCGTCTAAATCGAGATAATTGCTGTATGAAATTTCTTTTCCCTGGAGCATTTCATAATTGCCAAGTCCGAGCGCATCTGTATCTTCAAGATCTTTAAAAAATTCGCCCTGTTGATGAGGATTTTCTCCGTAACGCAGGCGCTTACCGTTTCGCAGTGAAATGAACCAATCTGCACTATCGACGTCTTTTTGAAAATAATTTGCAATCAGTGCGTCATATTCTGCAACGTAGGAAAAAGCTGTTCCTGCGAGTACTTTACGAAGTTCTTCACTTGGTTGTCCTTTGGTTTTAATTTCTTCTATAACGACACTGTAGTCGTCAGGGTTTACCAGCACTGTGACGCTTTGATAATTTTTTGCAGCTGCACGAACCATTGTTGGGCCGCCGACATCAATCATTTCAATCCCTGGTTTTTTCCAGAAATCATAAAAATTGCAAACGATATAATCGATGTGAGGAGTTTGTAATTTTTCTGCTTGTTCTTGATGCGACGTGTTGTGTCTGTCATAGAGTATTCCTGATGCGATTTCAAAACTGATTGTCTTCATTCTTCCATCAAAACTCTCAGGCATTTTGGTTATATCTTCAATGGGGATTATGTCAATGTTATTTTCTTTAAGGTATTTAGCAGTACCACCGGTTGAAATTATTTTAATATTCTTCTCTACAAATGTTTTTGCTAAGTCGAGAATTCCTGCTTTGTCAAAAACACTGATGAGTGCGTATGATGTTTTATGTGTTGTTTTACTATTTGTCATGTCAGTCTAATACTTGGGGCAGGGTATTATCAGCAATAGCATTTTTTATTTCTCTGGCGATTCTTCGTCCTGTACTCATTGGTTCATCATAATAGAGCCATGAATAGGGAGATCCATAGGTAAAGAGATTGGTTCCTGCAACAATTCTACAGGAAATTTCCATGACATAGAATCGCTGGTCTGGTGTGATGATTGTTTCCACGCAGAATGGGCCGAACATGCCGCGTTTGTCGATAAGTTTTTTTGAGGCATCGATTACTCGTCTGCCCATATTGTAAGCTTCTGTCAGCATCCCTTCACGGAGAACAAGACTACTGTTACCAACAACGACATATGAAGGTTCGATAACAAGTCCTTTTTGTCCTTCAAGTGGAATTCTACCAAGTGAGTCGACGTTTGTTTCGTACCTTTTATCCATACTCATAATTTCAAGTTTGTCAGTAAGTGGTGAATAAAAGAAATGGACATACAGTGGAACGCCGATTATGTATTCCTGAATAACATATTTTTTCTTTCCAAACGTTTCCATTTTTGCGTCGAAGTCTTTTCGGTCTCTGGCGTAGAAATATCCTTTGCCACCAGCTGCTCCATATGACTTAACAATAATTGGATATTGAATTGGTCTTTTCTTTTCATCGCTTAAGTCAAACTGCTCCGGCACATTTATCTTTGCTTCTGTTAACCATTCTCGTTGCTTTTGTCTGTCTTCTTCCCAATCAAGAACACTTTTATTTCCGAAATACATAGCTTTCATTGTTTTATTTTTTTCTGAGCCGAGGTATGCAACAAACGAACCATGGGGGATAACAATCACATTTTTTTCAATGAGTGTTTTTTCAATCGTTGAAAATTCTGAAAATTTTGGAATAATTATATGTTCATCAATAAACGGAAATGTTTTATAAAATGCTTCAGTTTCAGGTGTTGAAATAATAAGCGTTTGAAAACCTTCATCTTTAGCGCCTTTTAATATTTGCAAAGATGAATGACTTCCAAGTGTTGCGATTGTATACTTTTTATTATTCATATTCAGCTAAAGTATTGTACAGCATTCTTAAGCAGTTGCAAACCCGGTCCCTCTTTTGGCAGTTTTTTATTCTGTCTTAAGAGTTCTTCTTTTTGTACCGGCCAATTTGGCATTTGACTAAAGAACATGCCTCGTTCTGGATGCGGCATAAGTCCTAATATTTTACCAGTCTCATCAATTATACCAGCGATATCATCAATTGCACCGTTAGGATTTGCAGGTAAATCCAGATAAGTACTCATAGGACCTGTGACATACTGAAGTGCAATTTGTTTATTAGCATGAAGTTTTTTTAAGTTTTCTGTGGAGGTATAGAATTTTCCTTCTCCATGAGCAATTGGTAGCGAAAGTGTTTCAATACCGGTAAGCCATGGTGTTTTGGCTGTTACTTTCATGTCAATCCATCTGCACACAAGACGAGCTGATTCATTATGCTGCAAGGCAACCTGACGCTCTCCATACTGTTTTTCAAATGCCGGAACGAGGCCTAAATTATTAACAATCTGGCAACCGTTACAGATACCGATTACCAATGTGTCTCTTTCTATAAACGTTTTAACTTCTTCCCAAAGATGATTTTTTATTTTATTGGCATACGCATTTCCTGAACCAGTATCATCACCGTATGCGAATCCACCGGGAAACGAAAGGATCTGATAATTTTTTAGTTTGTATGTGCCGTCGATGACATCATTGATATGTACAATGTCAGCAGTTGCTCCAGCCATTTCAAATCCATAAGCTGTTTCTTCTTCTGAATTTAATCCGTATCCTGAAAATATAAGTGCTTTTGGTTTTATTTTCATACTTAATAATCCTTAAATGTTTTTCTATATGAATCAGTTGCTTTTTTTAGATCGAGATTTATTATTTCAATTCCACCTAATCCTTTAACAGCTACTAGTTGCTCTTTGGTTACACTTCCAATCTGTAGAAAACTCATTCCAGCAAAAGCTTTTTCAAATGCGGTTTTCTTTTCTTTTGCAATAGTTACAAGTATTCTTCCTTGGCTTTCAGAATAGAGTGCAAAATCATCACGACTTATTTGTCCTGGTAAATTTTGTAGACTTACTGAAAGTCCCAGTTGTCCGCCGATTGCTTTTTTGGCAAGAGCTGTTGCAATACCACCCCGTCCAATACTGATACTTGATGCGATGAGATTTTTTTGGACTGCTTGATAAAATGCATCATACATAAGTTTATTTTTTCGCGGATCAACTTTGGGTACTGCGTTACTTATCGCATTTTTCAACTGGAAATATTCTGACCCTGCGAGTTCTTCAAATGTTTCACCGAGAATATACACTAAATCGCCAGGAACTTTTGCATCGAGTGACACGACTTTTGTAATGTCGGGTATAACACCAATACTTGAAATAAGAAGTGTTGGCGGGATTGAAATAGCGATTGGTTTTCCATTTTCATCATACCCTTTAAAGTCATTAAACATACTATCTTTGCCGGAAATATATGGAGTACCGTATGCAACTGCATAATCGAAACATGCTTTGACAGCTAGTTTTAACTGGCCTAGTCTTTCAGGATCGTTGCTGCTGCACCAGCAGAAGTTATCAAGCAGTGCCAGTTTGTCGGGGTCAGCGCCTGCTGCAACTGCCTGTCTGATTGCACTATCAATTGCACTGGCAGACATATTATATGGATCAATTTCAGAGTACGTAGGGTAGAGTGCTTGAGACAGAACAACACCTTTATTTGAATCAAGAACTGGACGAATAACTGCTGTTTCAGCATTCACACGTCCTCTTCCCTGGAGTGGCCCGAGAACCGCATTCCCTTGGACAATGTGATCATATTGTTGTGATATAAATTCAAAACTGGTGATATTTAATCTGCTTAGCATTTCACTCAGAGAGTTTGTTAATGATTTTTCTTCGGGTACAGATGTCTCTTCAAAAAGTGGTTTGACATAGGTTGTTGTTAATTGTTTAGCAGGTAGACCGTCATGAAGAAATGTCATATCCATATCCATAATTGTTTTGCCGTTAAAGGTGACAACGCATTTTTCTGTTTTTGTAAATTCACCAATAACTGTTGCTTCGACTCCTCGTCGTGTCATGAGTTCTAAAAACTTCTTCCATTTGGTTTTTGGTATTGCCAATGTCATTCGTTCTTGTGATTCCGAAACCCAAATTTCCCAAGGATCAAGTCCAGGATATTTCAGTGGTACTTTTTCAAGTTCGACTTTTGCTCCACCTGATTCTTTAGCCATTTCGGCGACAGAGCAGGAAAGTCCACCGGCGCCATTATCAGTTATGCTGTTATATAAAAGCATGTCGCGCGCTTCTTTTACGATTGCATCACTTAATTTTTTCTGTGTAATCGGATCGCCGATTTGGACCGCTGCTGCTGGACTTCCACTATCAAGCGCCTCTGATGAAAACGTTGCACCATGGATGCCGTCTTTTCCAACACGTCCGCCGATTATAACTATTAAATCACCGGGTTTCGCTTTTTTAACATGTGATAGTTTTGTTTTTATTTTTCGTGGTATGAGTCCAACTGTTCCAACAATGACAAGTGGTTTCCCGCGATAACGTTCATCAAAATAAACAAAACCCAACGGCGTTGGAATTCCTGATTGGTTACCTCCTGCATTCACACCATCAATAACACCGTTCATAATTCTTGACGACGAGAGCATTTTATTTGTGAGTTTTTGATCTCTAAAAAGCGGGATATCAACTCGAGGATCTGCAAAGCAATAACCGTAAAAATTCGCAACAGGTTTTGCGCCCATTCCAAATCCGATGGTGTCACGATTCACGCCGACGATACCAGTAATTGCACCGCCAAATGGATCAAGTGCTGACGGACTGTTATGTGTTTCGACTTTATGTGTCACCATGTATGTCTCATCAAGTGCAATACCTCCTGAGTTATCAGTAAAAACAGAAATACAAAAATCACCGGATCCGCCTTTGGCAGATTTTTTCTTTCGTATCAACTCAGTAGCACCTTTAATATATGTCTTAAATAATCCGTCTTTCAATTCATCAAGTGGATCTGCAAAAATTGTGTGTTTGCAATGCTCAGACCACGTTTGGCCTATTGATTCAATTTCAATATCAGTAGGATTTCGTCCCAGCTTTTTGAAATATGCTTGAATGGTTTTCATGTACGTTAAGTCAAGCGCGAGTGGTCCGCGTCTTGTTCCATCTGCATTTGCTATTCCTTGTTTACCGATAACAGTAAGTTCTTCATCTGAGACATTCAGATTTACATCAGAGATATTTGGTTTTGCAGAAAGTTTTACCTGTGGAACAATAACATCCATGCCGTTGTCTTTTATAAATTGAGCATATGTTTTGACATGAGCTCTTTGAATCAGTGGATTATAAAGTGATGCTGCAATTTGATCTGCCTCCTCGGCTGTTAGTTTGCCGTCAACAAATGTGACTTGTGAAGTGTAGACGCCTTCAGTTTCGGCGAATTTTGTTTTTAATCCGTCTTCAATTATCTCCTTTGTTGTATGGGCAACATTATCGGTAACGCCCGGGAGAAAACCAATTTCTATAGCAAAGGCGAATTTCTTTGTGGCAGGTTTTGTTGAACCATTTACAATGGCGAAGTTTTGGGTCAGAGGATTTGCAAGTCTTGAAGCGATGTCTTCAAGTTGCGTCTGAGTAAAATTCTTATCGATAGTATAGACATCGAAAATCCAAAGAGTTGAGATCTGTTTGTAGCCGAGTGATTGAAACTTTTTAACTCGCGCGGCAGCTCTCGTATCAAAAACAGTTGCGCCAATTTCTATCCGTGTCGTCATCTTATACAGTAACCCTTCCTATATCTTTTCTATATTGCATTCCCTCAAAATGAATGCCGTTCTCTCCAATTGCACTATATGCTTTATCAAGTGCTTCATCAAGTGTGTTACCAACAGCGGTTACGCCAATAACTCTCCCGCCATTTGTGACGATATTTTCGCCGTCCTGTTTGGTTCCCAAATGGAAAACAACAACATCTCCAGATACAGTTTCGAGTCCTTGTATAGCAATACCTTTTTGTGAACTAGCAGGATAGCCAGCTGATGCAAGTATGATACAGCAAGCGAATTGATCGTGCCATTCAATCGTAAGATCTGCAAGTGTTCCGTCAACACAAGCGACCAAAATGTCATAGATATCTGTTTTAAGAAGCCGCATGTATGATTCAAATTCTGGATCACCAAATCTGCAATTAAATTCAATAACTTTTGGACCGTCCTTTGTCATCATAAGCCCGGGGTAAAGTGTACCAACAAATGGTATACCTCTTTTCTTCATACCTTCAATTGCCGGAAGTACAATTGTCTTTTTTATAGTTTCAAGTTGCTCAGAGGAGATCTCAGGAAGTGGAGCAATAGTTCCCATGCCACCTGTGTTGGGGCCTTTGTTGTCTTCGAAAATTGGTTTATGATCACGAGAAGCTGGGTAGAGTGCTACGTTTTCTCCGTCTGAAAAGGCGTGAATCGAAACTTCAGGACCCTGTAGAAATTCTTCAATGACAACTTCAGATCCTGCATCTCCGAATACTTTTGTAACCATTGCATCTTCAATTGCTTTCTCAGCTTCTTCAAGAGTCATTGCTACAACAACACCTTTGCCAAGTGCCAAGCCGCTTGCCTTAATAACAATCGGTGCTCCTTGTTCTTTGATATATGCTTTTGCTTTTTCTGCATCAGTAAACGTTTGGTATTTTGCGGTTGGGATACCTTCTGTTTGCATAAGGTCTTTTGCAAATGCCTTTGATGCTTCAATTTGTGCAGCAGCTTTTGAAGGACCAAAAATTTTCAGTCCGGCATTTTGAAATGCATCAACAACTCCAGCTGCCAAAATATCATCAGGGCCTGCAATGGTGAGTGCAATATCGTGAGTTTTTGCAAATTCGATTTGTGAGGCAAAATCAAGCGCTGCGATATCTGTGTTAATACCAATTTTGGCGGTGCCGGCATTTCCCGGTGCGAAATAAATCTTACCCACCTTTTCGGATTGTTTAAGTTTCCAGCCGAGAGCATGTTCACGGCCTCCAGATGCGATGATTAACACATTCTTTTTATCCATAATACCTATTTTATAATCTACCAGGGATATTTACCATGACTGGTATCAATTCCTGATTTCATAACATGCAGTACCCGTTTGAGTGCTGCAGGCAGGAGGAGATGTTCTATTTCATCCATTTTTTTTCTCCAACTTTCAAACGTATCATCCTTTTTTATCCGTACTTCTCCTTTAAGAATAACTGGTCCGACATCAAATCCATCACCAGGTAAGACTTGATGCACGGTAATACCTGAAACAGGAAGTTTCTTTTCAAAAGCATCTTTCCAAACACTTCCACCTCTAAGAACAGGAATACTTCCTCTGGAAGTTGCGACTTCTTCTGAAGTATCACTTGTCAGAAGCCCTGGGTGGTGATTGATAACAGGGATTTCCATTTCTTGAGCTGCATTCAAAAATGCTTCACTTAAAATCATTTGCCAGCCAGATAAGAGTATGATATCAGGTTTAACTTTTTTAAGATGTGCTATCAGGTTTTTATCGTAAGTCTCTCGTAATGTTTTATCTTTAAATTTATTAACATAGGGAAGTACGGTCGTTTGAGCGTTATACTTTTTAGCTTTTTCGAGTCCAAGAGCATCGGGCTTATTACAAATAACATCTACTATCTCGGCATGCATTTCTCTTTTTTTAATTGATTCAAAGATATCTGGCAAAAAAGTTCCTTTGCCTGAAATAAAGATTGCAATTTTTGGTTTATCACTGAGTTGCTTTTTCATTTTAGGAAAGACTGGCTGTATTCCTCTTATTGGATGAGGTCCACCGAAGGGGAAGTAGTAGTAATCTTCTTTGACACCGCCAAATGCTTGAGCGGTTTCTTCGATTGGAAGATAGACGACTGCGTCTGCATCAACGTGTTCTGCAACTTTCTTTTCAATTTTTTCAAATGGCATTTTGATAAATTTGGCTGCCGGCAACTCTTTTTTTGTCCGCATATCAATCCCTAAATCACATTGTTCGACAACTGGAGGACTGGCAAAGCCCATGTATATTTCTGCAACACCTGCTTCACGAAATCCTCTGGCAAGTCGTGTACTTGTTGTGAGTCTGACTGCTGAATCATCAACAATTACAATCTTTTTTCCATACACTTCATCAGGAACGATATTGTGTTTGCCGTTTACCGCAGCGATGCGATTTGATTGTCCCGGTTGAATAAAGGTTCTGCCAACATAATGGCTTGTTGTGATTGCATCGACCATTGGGATACCAAGTTCTTCAGCACAGCCTTTTGCAGCAGCATATCCGGAGTCAAATGTTGGAATAACGACATCTGGTTTGAGTCCTTTTTCGCGAATTCGTTTTGCGAGCAGTCTTCCCGACTCTTCACGTCCCGCTCTAACGCGTCTTCCATTTAAGAAACTGTCAGGCCTGGCAAAATAAATGTATTCGAAGATACAATGTTGCGCTTTTTTGGGTTCTCCATAAAAGAATGAAGTGAGCTTACCCTTGGCATCGATTTTAATTATTTCACCTGGCATAATATCTCTGACAAATTCTGCTCCAGTTGAATCCAGAGACACAGATTCTGATGCTATTATCCAACCGTCTTCAAATTTGCCCAAACATAATGGGCGAATGCCGAAAGGATCGCGCATTGCATAGATAGATGGTTCATTGGTGAGAATGATATTGCAAAACGCTCCTTTGAACATTGGCAAAACTTTAACGAGCGCTTCTTCCCAACTGTCGCTGGTCATGCGTTCTTTCATAATGAGTGTTGCCATGAGTGATGTGTCGCTGATTTGTTTACTGTGGTCGCCTGCTTTTTTGCGGAGGAGTGGGAGGTCATCTGGGATATTTCCGTTATGTCCGAGTGACATTTGTAGGTCTCCATGCTTTCGCTCTATAGGCTGGGCATTTTTGACATTGCCGCTTCCTGATGTGCCGTATCTATTTTGGGCAATTGCAAAATTACTTGATCCTAATTGAGTCATTGCTTCTTCAGTTAATACGTTAGGGATGAGTCCCATGCCTTTATGGGTAACAATGTCTTTTTGGGGGGTTAACACGCTGAGTCCTGCGCCTTCTTGGCCGCGATGTTGGAGGGAAATTATTCCGCGGCGTGCTAGATAGGGAGCATCTTTTTCAATGGTCCATACTCCAACTACACCGCACTTCTCTTTCGTGTAATGGAAGTTCATAATAAATTATAAGCTATTTCTTATGCGGGTGTCAAGCTTGAGATTGGATGAGGTATAATATGCGAAATGGGTAAATTTGCTGTCCTGAAAAATATTTTTCTCATACTCATTATATTTGGGAGTGTTTTTATGCTGTCGCGTTATGCTGAGCCGGTAAAAAATAATCTCTTTGCGACGTTTAATCTGCAGTCTGACGTGCTTGGAGCAAGTAGTAATCGGGCAGAAGAGATTACCGATAAAATAGGTTCTGACGTTTTAGGGCACATTGCAAACATTCAAAAGCAAGCTTTGGAAATTACCCTTGGTGATGTTGTCGAGACAGTCTCACGTGTGCAAAAAATCCCCAATGACATTCAATTTGTGCATGAGTTTATAAAAGAGCAGGCTGATCATGTGTTACAATCGGTGAACGATAAGGAGTAAAAAAGTATGGATGATGTTAAAACTAGAGTACAGAAATTGGTTGAGCGTGTGAATGTCGACCAAAATAAAAAAAAGATACGAGAGTTGGAAGCAGAATCAATGCAAGCAGGATTTTGGGATGATCATCAGACTGCAGCTCAGAAAATGAAGGAAATGTCTGATTTGCAAAAAGAGGTTGATGAAATAGAGCTTTTGCAAATGTGGGTTGAAGAAGGTGAACTTGGCGAAGCAGCACAATTACTTAAAAAACTCGAAACGCTCATGTTTTATTCAGGCCCCAATGATAAGTCAAATGCAATTCTGGCAATTCATTCAGGACAAGGCGGTACCGAAGCGATGGATTGGGCAGAAATGCTCTTTCGCATGTACACAAGATATTTTGAAAAAAAGGGCTGGTCTTATGAAACAATTGAGCAAACCCCTGGTGAAGAAGCAGGACTTAAAAGTATCACGCTTGCGGTTCAGGGAAAATATGCGTATGGTAATTTAAAACACGAGGCTGGAGTTCATCGCTTAGTCCGCCAATCTCCTTTTAATGCTGATAAGCTTCGCCAGACGTCGTTTGCTATGCTTGAAGTGCTTCCTGAGCTTGATCAGGATAATACTGTTGAAATCAGAGACGACGACATCGAATTTGAAGCATTCCGTTCTGGGGGTCATGGTGGACAAAATGTGAATAAAGTTTCAACCGCAGTTCGCATTAAACATAAACCTTCAGGAATTGTTGTTACAACTTCAGTCGAGAGATCTCAAGTTCAAAATCGTGATTTCGCAATGAAATTGCTTCGCGCCAAACTCTGGGCGATAAAAGAAGAAGAACGTAAAAAAGAAGAAGCTGTGCTCAAGGGCGGCTATAAAACTCCAGGTTGGGGAAACCAAATCCGCTCGTATGTTCTCCATCCATACCAAATGGTAAAAGACTTACGAACAAATGTCGAAACAAGTAATACAGGTGGCGTGTTAGATGGGGAAATAGATATGTTTATTCAAGAAGAACTCCGAACACTCTAAAGTCATTAGCTTCATTTTAAAAATCCTGATTGACAAGTCATATGAAAACTATTTATCCTCATAGGAGAGAGTATTTTATGGCAAAAGTAAAAAGTACCAAATCCAAGAAAGTTTCTACAGTAAAAAAACACTGGCTGTTTGTTATTAGTATCCTTTTAATATGTAGTGGTGTCGGTCTTTATGTCTTTGCAACGCGGCAAACTGCACCTCCTGCACACAGTCTTGATTTACCAAAAGAAGCTGAAACGGTTGAATCTGCTGCTGTCGGTCCAAGTCAGGGCTGTAACCTTGTTGGAGAAAATTATTTCTGCGATATAAAAATTACCAATCCTAAATCCGATCCCTTGGATTGGTCATCAGTTATTACCGGTCTTGATGGCGCTTCAATAACAGAAGGTGGTTACGGAACAATCGCACCAAATGGCTCTGTTGTCGTGCAATTAAGTGTTCCTCAGGCATTTTGTGCCAACAATCCGGAAGGACAAGGGAATGTGCTGATTTTGGAGGATAAAAAGTCAAGTAATCAAGCAGTAACCGCATTTAGTTGTGCCCCAGCAACCTCATCAGATACCCAGGCAGAATAGGCTTATTCTCTTGTTTTTGTTCCTTTTTTCCAGGCCACTGATGTAAGGAGTGATGCATACACGTCATCTTCCAGATTGATGTTAAGACTTTGTAATTCTTCTAGAGTGGGGTTTCTCTCTTGAAAATTGACGAATTTTGCATCAGTGATGACAGCTAAAGGTTGTTGCTCATCGCCTTCTCCCATTTCTACAACTGCGGCTGTTGCGATAGAATCTGCAATGTTTGCTTGTTCTGCCTTCATTGGTCTGCCAAAAATATCTGGTTTGCCAATATAACTATTGAGTGCCGAAAAGCCGCTGTATGCAATCGCAATGCCAGTGACACCCCATCTGAGCGGCGTGAGTTTACTGTCAGTCAGAATGACACCGATATGCGTTTTATTATGTTTACGGCATAAGTATTCGTGAATAGTGTTTGCACTCAGTTGTGGATCCTTCGGCCATAATGAAAATGCTCCGTCGCTATTTGATTCGTCAATACCTGCTGAGGCGACCATGACATTTCTGTTAATAGTGATCATAAACCCGTATTGATTAAATTCGCGGGGCAAATAAAAATCTGCCTCTGTCATTGCGAGTTCAGTTTTTTGTTCGTCTTTATTGTCTTCAGAAACAATTTTCACAACGCGACCTTCGCAGATTCCTACAATTTTTGAGGCGATAGCAACAATACTGTTTTCTTCAAGTGTTGGTAAGTACCGATCAAGGATAGCCTCTATTTTTTCTCCGGGTTGAATTTTATGTGTTTTGTAAGCTGTAACAATCATCGTTCAATTTTATATTTTACTAGAAGTGTTCCGTTAGCATTCAATTTCTGCACTGTTACTACTTTTAATTGAATGTCCAGTTTTTCATCATGAACCATTCCGTCACCGTTTCCAAATATTTTTGGCTCGATTGTGAGCCATAATTCATCAACAAGTTTTTTCTTGAGGAATTCAGTTGATAACGTTTTTCCACTCACGAGAAGCATTTCTTTATAACCTTCATTGGTAAGTTTTTCAACAAGTTTTGTCGGTGTACTATTTATAAATTCCAATTGGCCTGGCACAGCATATGATTTATATGTCTCAGGGTTTCTTGTGACAACCAGACGTAAAATACCTTTTTCAGGTTGAGGGTGTACCGTATCAAAGGTGCTGCTGCCCATGACAAGAAGTTTCTTTTTTTCAACAGTGCTGCGGAAATACGTGGCATCTTCAGGAGATGTCCATAAATGGATACGTTTTTGTCCCCATTTGGTTATTTTCCCATCGATAGAGGAAACATAAAGCAAGATTACTTTCATTTATTTTCTTTTTTTAACCACTTTACGCCGACATAAACAAAAGGTGTTTCAATAACAGACATAAAACATCTCAGCAGATAATAGGGGATAGCGATTCCTGCAATAAAGCTGAAGTTTTCAGCAGCAGACAGGTCAAATGCATAGAATGCCAAAATCATAAAGATCGCGACATCTATAAATTGGGAAACAAAATTTGAGACGTTTGTTCTGAGCCATAGTTTTCCTTTTCCGAGTTTTTGTCGAACTTTGGAGAATATGTACACATCAAGAAACTCACTGACGATGAAAGCAATGAGACTTGCTGCCGCAAACCTTGCTGATAAGCCAAAGATTGTATCGTATGCAGCCTCGGTTGGTTTAAACCTGGTGCTTGGCGGCAAGGATGTCGCAATGAGTGCGTAAATGAGGATAAAAAAGATCATCACAAGGCTTGTTCTGATTAAGCTTTTTGCGCGTTCTTTACCGTAGACTTCAACAACGACGTCGTTTATCGAGTAAATAAGAGGGAGTACAAGCAGAGACACTGTGCCGTTAACATTAAATGATCCAATCGAAAAAAGAGGTACGGTTTTTGCTCCCATTAGTTCGGAAAGAAGCACACAGGTGATGTAAAAGCCGATAAGTAAGTCTAACTTCTGAATACCAAACATGATAGTTTAATCAAGTGTTGAGCAATGAGAACTCTACAATATAGTACCATGCTTGTCAAGAGTTGCCAAAAGGCAAAAAATATGCTTTACTAAACTTGACCTTTATCCTTTAGGTTAGGATACCTGTGCTATGGAGAATAAACCTGTCCCTACAAGTAACGCGACGAGTTCAGCTCCGAAAAGCAGTCCTGCCAATGCGCCAGTTATGCACAGCTTTACTGAGACAACAACATCGTCATCATTTCCCACAAAGCTGATAGCACTCTTGTTGGGTGTTGCGGTTTTGGGAGTTAGCACTGGATTTGGTTTAAGCCAGATTTCAGCAGGCTCTGGTAAACAAATAATCCCTCTTCCAAAAGTGAGTTCAGTTGAAAAAGGTAAAACCTATGGTGTTACTGATACAAGTGCTTTTAAAGACACAGCTGATGGAACTGTTGAAAAAGGAGGAATTGAAGGAGAAGGCCAATATCATCTCGTTCGTCCAGGTGGAGAAAGTCAAAATGTCTACATGACTTCATCAACAGTTGATTTGTCAGAATTTGTAGGGAAAAAGGTCAAAGTATGGGGTGCTACGCAAACCGCGCAACACGCTGGGTGGTTAATGGATGTCGGTAAAGTTGAGGTATTATGATTCGTCTTCAAAATGTAACCAAAAAATTCGGGATAGGAAATGCCGCGCTTGAGGATGTGAGTTTTTCAATAGAGCGAGGCGATTTCGTCTTTATTGTGGGACCTTCTGGTTCTGGAAAAACAACACTCTTCCGTCTCTTAATTCGTGATATGGTACCAACAGATGGGTCGATTCATATCGGTGAATGGGATTTAGTCAATCTTCCTGACAAAAGAGTCCCGCATTTAAGAAAAAGTATAGGAGTTGTTTTTCAGGATCTTAAATTATTTAGAGACAGGACTATTTACGAAAATATCGCTTTTCCGCTTGAAGTATTTAACACACCCCATGAAGAGATAGAGCGTCGTGTTGAAGAACTCCTTGGGCAAGTTGGCATTTTAGAACACCGTGATAAATTTCCAGTACAACTTTCAGGTGGAGAGTTGCAGCGTGCAGCTATTGCGAGAGCACTCGCTTTTTCTCCTGAGATTTTGCTTGCAGATGAGCCGACAGGTAATTTGGATAATACAACCTCTTGGGAAATTGTAAAACTTCTTCAGGATATTAATAAAGCCGGAACGACAGTTATTATGGCGACACATAATACAGATATTGTGAACAGCTTATTAAAACGTGTTATCGGACTTGAGAAAGGAAAATTAGTGAAAGACGAAACACCTGTTGCCCCAGGCGCAGCGCGTGAAAAAAAGGAGGAAAAAGCCAAGTAATATGAGTGCAGTTAAAACAACCATGAAACATATCCGTAGAACGCCCTATCAGGCTATGGCTTCAATTTTTATTATGATGCTGACCATTGTTGCCATTTCCGTATTCGCATTTATTGTTTTTGGTTCATCAGTCGCTATTCAATATTTTGAATCCAAACCGCAAGTTGTTGCTTTCTTTAAAGAAGAAGCATCAGAACAAGATATCACCGCAGTACAACAATCACTTGTGGCAACAGGGAAAGTTGCGAGTGTCAAATTTGTTTCCAAGCAAGATGCAGTAAAACTGTATAACGAGCAGAACAAAGACGATCCACTGCTTCGAGAGTTTGTCAGTGAAAGTATTTTGCCTGAATCGATTGAGGTCTCAACTTATCAAATTGAAGATCTTAAACCGATTTCAGAATCACTCAAGGCATCGCCTTATATTGAGACAGTTATTTACCTTGAAGATGTTGTATCCACATTAACGTCACTTACCAATGGCGTTCGTATGGTAGGATTTATCCTTATCATTGTGCTTGCCATGGTCTCTGTCTTCATTATGATGACAGTGATCGGCTTTAAGGTTTCCCAAAAACGTGATGAAATTGAAATTATGAAATTACTTTCTGCTACCAATTGGTATATTAGAAAACCGTTTATTCTGGAAGGCGTTTTGTATGGAATAGGCGGAACAGTATTGGGCTGGCTTATTGCATCAGGTGCGCTTCTTTATGCGACGCCTGCTATTGAATCATTCCAAAAAGGAATTCCACTTGTACCTGTCAATCCACTCTTTCTGGTTGAACTGTTGGCAGTTGAGCTTATTATCGCAATCATTCTTGGAATGCTTGCCAGCTCGCTTGCAGTCCTTCGTTATCTTAAGTAAACTACGCATTACAACTGGTATTTTGCTTAAACGGTTGGTATTATCCACCAGGTGTAGTAAAATGGAACCCGCTACAATGCGGCTCTGCCTATGATCCGAGTTCAAAAAAAATCATTTATACTCTTCTTCTGTACACTTGTATTACTTTTTGGTTTCTACAGTGTCGCTGTCTTCGCGCAAACAAATAGTCCTTCAAAATTAAGTGAACTCCAGGGTAAAATTCAGGAACTTGAAAGTAAGGTAACTGAACTTCGTAACCAAGGAAATTCACTCGCTTCACAAATAGGAGTGATGGATAATCAAATTACACTTACTGAGTATCGAATGAACGCGACGCAACAAGAAATCACTGATATTACACTTGATATAGATTCTGCTTCCAAAAGAATGACCAACCTCGAAGGTTCGCTTGATAATGTGAGCAAGGTGCTCATAAACAGAATTGTTGCTACCTATAAAACAGGGAATGTTGATCCATTACAACTGATTTTGACGTCAGATGACATCGGTGAAGTTATTTCACGAATTAATTACATAAAAGTTGTCCAGGCACATGACAAACGTTTACTTTATGATACCCAGCAGGCGAAAAATGATTATGAAAATCAAAAAAATATTCTCGAAACGAAAAAGATAAAAATTGAAGCACTAAAAGTGCAGCTTGAAGAATACACGAAACAGCTTGATAGTGACAAAAAAAATAAGGAAAAGTTACTCGCAGATACAAAAGGTCAGGAAAAGAATTATCAGCAATTGTTAGCAAACGCGCGTGCGGAATATGAAGCTATCCAAAACATCGTTGCTGGTGGGGGAAATGAAACGCAAGTACGCCAAGTTGCACAGGGAGAACGAATTGCAAGTGTTATTCCTGGACCTTCCTGTAATTCAGGAGGAGCGCATTTACATTTTATTGTCAATAAATCAGGAAGCACTGCAAATCCCTTTGGGTATCTCAAAGGAATAGACTCTGAAAATTGTTCTGGTTCTTCATGTGGAAGCAGTGATGGTGATCCATTTAATCCTTCAGGTGATTGGGAATGGCCGATTAGTGGTCCAATTAAAATGACACAAGGTTATGGCAGCACGTGGGCAGTCAGAAATTCTTATGTCGGACAAATTTACAGCTTTCATAACGGCATTGATATTATTGGGTCATCATTTGAAGTCAAAGCAGTCAAGCCTGGAACGTTGTATCAGGGAAGTTACACAGGAGGAAATGGCTGCCGTTTACGTTACGTAAAAGTTGTACATCCCGATTTAGGCCTCAATACCCTTTATCTCCATATTAACTACTAGTTATCCAATGAAAGTTATTTATTATTTTCCCTAACTTTGCTACTATTATATTATTAGATAAATATATACATGTTTAAGAATTTTCTGCCTATTCTTTGTGTCTTGCTGTTTGTGTTTTTTTCTTTGCCAACTGAAGCATCGGCCAAGATCTGGATAAATGAATTTTACTCAAGTGGTTCCGATGACTGGATTGAACTTTACAATGACGCTGCAGAAATCGTAATTCTCGATGTGTACAGCTTTCGGGATAGTTCTGCCACAAATAAACTAGATCTCAGTGGACAGATAGAGCCCGGAGGATACGTCGCATTTGAGTGGGGATCAAAGCTTAATAACAGTAAAGATATCATAAAGCTTGTTTCAAAAGCAGATGAAGCCAACATCCATGATGAAATCGCATATGGAAGTTCTGAAAATTTACCAGCTCCGCAAACAGGACAAAGCGCAGGAAGACAAAATAACGGGGGCTCAGCATGGGTTGTGTTTCAAAATCCTTCAAAATCGGCAACCAATACAAATTCGATACTCGCTCCAATACCCACAGCTATACCTGAAAATACACCAACACCTGTGAAAGAGCCAACACCAACGAGAACGCCTACCCCTACAAAAATCCCGACACCGACAAAACTTCCAACGCCAAAACCCTCAACTGTTAAAATCGAAGGAGAGAGCAGCGTAAAAAAGATAAAATCACCGCAGATATCAGCTAAGCTTCCTCAAATAAGTAGCATACCAACAGCAATTCTTGGGGTTTCATCAAGATCTGCAACGACAAAATTAAAAGCTACTCTTTCGCAAAAGCCTAAAGAAACGGTTATGGTTAAAAGCGCAGTAGCTCCGCCGTATCTTATTTTGGTCTCAGGCACAGTTTTTTGTATCGCCTGTGGTATACTAGTTGTCATTAAAAAGCGAAAAATGCTTTAATCAACTTGAAACAAAAATGACAGAAAAAAGAATTCTTACCAATAGTTTTGAAGAAACCCAAACACTGGCTTTTGATTATGCCAAAAATCTTAAAAAAGGGTCAGTCCTTGCACTGCATGGTGATTTAGGCTCAGGGAAAACAACCTTTGTGCAAGGTTTGGCTAGAGGGTTAGGGATTGAGAAAAAAATTATATCTCCAACGTTTATTATTATGAGAACATATGGGCATTTTTACCATGTCGATTTGTATCGTGTTGAAACTGAAAAAGATGTTGAAGGATTAGGGTTGCTTGAGATAATAAACGACCCTGAGAATATTGTCGTTATAGAGTGGCCGGAGAAAATTGATCATCATCTCCCGAAAAAGACTATCTCTATTGAGTTTGAGTATCTCAAAGATGATCAGAGAAGAATTATTTTTAAATAACGATGAAAGATGATATTCAACAAGCTATTAAGGTACTTAAGGCAGGAGGGATAGTTATTTTCCCAACAGATACCGCTTTTGGTATCGGCTGTCGGATGGATGATGAAAAAGCTGTAAAGCGTTTGTTTTCTATCAGGAAACGGCCAGAGTCGCAGGCGACCTCAGTACTTATCTCCAGTTTAAATATGGCTGAACCTTATCTTGAAACAGTGCCGGAAGACGTCGTTGATAAATTAGTCAAACCATATTGGCCTGGTGGGTTAACAATTGTTCTACAAAGCAAAATTCAGAATGTCTCAAACCTTATTCGTGGAGGGACAACGACTCTTGGTGTGCGAGTGCCTGATCATTTGACGACACTAGAGCTTATAAGCGGTGTTGGTGTTCCTTTACTTGGACCTTCTGCAAACTTCAGTGGAGAGAAAACACCTTACGAGTTTGAAGATCTCAACCCTGAACTGACAAAGTTAGTCGATTATGTTGTCCCTGGTGAATGCCATACAAAACTTGCCTCAACAGTTATTGACTGCACTGTCACTCCATGGAACGTGCTACGTCAAGGATCAGTAACAATAAAATTATGAAAGAAGAACATAGCAAAGAAAAGATTATTTATATAGATACCTCCAACAATAAAGAAATCATTGTTAGTTTAAAGCTTGATGAGAAGGAGTTTATAAAAAAACAAATTCCTGATCATAGAAAAGCCCAAGTCGTACTGCCCATGGCTGAAGCGTTACTTGAGGAACATAATTTGACCTTAAAAGATCTTACTGGAATTGAGGTATATCCTGGTCCAGGATCATTTACCGGGCTTCGTGTTGGAATCACCATTGCCAACACACTTGGATTTCTTCTCAAAGTCCCCGTAAACGGCAAAAAAGTTGGTGAACAGGTTGATGCGGTATATCAATAAAAAGCTTATGTGAAACCACTCGTGTTTGCATCTTACTATATTAAAAGATATTCATGAGATGCTATACTAAATCGAGTATGAAACATTTCCTGCACCACATACGGCATTATTTGGTGCCTCATGAATCCAATAACCATAGGCCACGTTTACTGCATGAACAGACACTTCTTGTTCTAATTTTACTTATTATTACCTCGACGTTTTTCCTAAAATCCG
Source organism: Candidatus Levyibacteriota bacterium (assembly GCA_052034235.1). Lineage (GTDB taxonomy): Bacteria > Patescibacteriota > Microgenomatia > Levybacterales > UBA12049 > JBPOIT01. The sequence goes on along the minus strand of JBPOIT010000012.1, from coordinate 66,778 downwards.
TTCAATCGACCTACCCTTCAGTTCTTGGCATAACAGCAAATATCTCTAAAGAAGAATTACTTGAACTCACCAATAAAAAACGTGCGGAAAAAGGGCTTAAGGCTTTAACGATGAATACAGAACTCGAAACGGCAGCTGCAGCCAAGGCAAAATATATGTTTGCTAAAAATTTCTGGGCGCATATTGGGCCTGATGGAACGACTCCGTGGTATTTCATAAGAGGTGCAGGGTATGAATATCTATACGCAGGTGAAAATTTAGCTCGCGGTTTTACCACAGCTCCTGAAGTTGTTGAAGCCTGGATGGCAAGCCCGACGCATCGTGAGAATATCATGTCGCCAAATTACTCAGACATTGGATTTGCTATCTCAACAGGGAGTCTGACTGGCTCAGAGACAGTACTGGTTGTTGAAATGTTTGGAACTGAGTCAAGTTCAGATGGACAGCAAATTGCTGATGCAAGTGCGTCTAATTCAGGTGTCCCGGCTGTTGTTGAAGAGGATGTTCCAAATCAGCCGATACCAATCGCTCAGGCAAACGCCGCAGGTTTAACAACAGAGCCGCTTGTGAACAGTGAAAAGTTCACCCAACAGATTGCCTATGGTATCATCGGGCTACTTATCATGGTACTTCTTCTTGATGCAGTCATTATTGAACGCAAAAAGATTGCGAGGCTTGTTGCTCATAATACTGACCATATAGCCTTTTTACTGATGATACTATTTGCGATAATGATCCTTCAGCGGGGACATGTCCTCTAACACTTTATGGTTATTTCGATAGTGACACTCAATTATAAAAAGAAAGAATTGACGCTTGCGTGCATGACGTCGCTTTTTGAGCAATTTGCTCAGGAATTCGCTCAGGATAAAATTGAACTCATTATTGTTGACAATGATTCTCAGGATGATTCAGTTGACGTGTTAAATCAGGAAATAACAACGAAACAGTATAAAAACGTGCAGGTGATAGCCAATGATTCCAATGCAGGTTTTGCTGCTGGATGTAATAAAGGCGCACAAGCCTCAATTGGTGAATATATTCTCTTTCTCAATAACGATACAGTCGTAAAAGACAAAAGTATTTTTGAAATGGCTCATTTCCTCGCAACACATAGTGAGGCTTCGATTTTGGGGGGTCAGATGAAAAATTTTGATGGGACACTTCAACCCTGTGCCGGAACGTTTTATACACTTTGGCCTGCATTTCTTTTGCTGATTGGAGGTCATAAGTTAGGCTTACTTGATAAAAGTCCAAAACAGGTCAAAAAAGTTGATTGGGTAAAGGGTGGTATGCTGCTGATTCGAAAAGAAGTCTTTAAAAGACTCGGCGGATTTGATGAAAAGATATTTATGTATATTGAAGATATGGAGCTTTGTTACCGCGCGTCTCAATCAGGATATGCGGTTTATTTCTTCCCAAATGCATTTGTTTTGCATAAAGATCAGGGGAGTTCAAATAAAACATTTGCTATTGTTAATATCTACAAAAATCTTTTATATTTTTATCAAAAACATCGTTCAAAAAGAGAATATGCGATTATGAAAAGCATGCTTGTTATAAAAGCCAATTTATTACTGACAATCGGTAACATGACTAAAAATGCATACCTTATGGAGACATATCAAAAAGCGCTGGACGGGATTTAGCGGGTATCAAAAAACGTTCCTTTATTAAATTTCCTCAAATAATAATCTCGTATGGCTTTTTTCTGAAAAGGCCTTCCAGTTCTGAGAAGTCTGATACTTTCTCTGATAAGAGCTGCTCTTGTGCGAAGTGGTGCATATGTCATTCCGAAGAGCATTTTGTTACGTGTAATGAAATAATCCTGCAAAACATTGCCTGCACCACCGGATGATGCAGCATTGACGTGTGTCAGTACGGCTGTAGGGACGTAGTAGACGTCGTAACCTGCTCGGTTGATGCGTTCATTGAGATCGGCATCTTCGTAATAAAGAAAATATCTGTCGTCAAAAAATCCTACTTTTTCGAGTACTTCCCGTTTAAACATCATGCAGCAGCCTGAAGCAAATGCAATTTTCTCAACTGTGTCATATTGTCCATGGTCAACTTCGTCAACACCGCGATGGATACTTTGGACGTTATTCCAATCAGTATATCCGCCCGCAAACCAAAACACTTTTCCCAAATCTTCTTTTTTATATCTGTCTTTATGGAATTCATGACCTTTTGAGAAGTAAATCTTAGGTGCGGTGACACCGATTTCCGGTTTACTATTAAGAACTTCAAGTAATTCCAAAACCATATCCCTCTGCATAAGCGTGTCGTTGTTAACGATAAGCACGTAGTCGACACCTTTGCCGAGTGCTTCTTTGATACCAATGTTAAACCCTCCCGAAAACCCTGTATTTTCCTCTGATCGTATGAGTGTTAATGATTCTTTTTTCGCTTTTTCGGGAAGTGTAAATATTTCTTTTGAACCATTATCAACGATAATGATTTGCATGGTGAGACCCTGGGTATTCAGTTTCTCGAAGGACTCAATGAACGATTTAGTGTCCTCTGCAGTATTGTAATTAACGGTAACGACAGCAACATTCTTCATCGTCTTTATTGTATCACAGTAATACTTCAGGTTGTTTCAGTTGCAGGATAAGGTATATAATTACTCTAGTGGAGCATTTAACTTTTCAAGCAAAAATTCGAAAACATATCTGGTATTATGCAGCGCTTGCTGTGCTACAAGTAACTGGTTTGGTGTTAGTGTTTCTTGCTTCAGCAGATAGATCAATGCAGTTAATGATTGTCTTACTTCTCACAGGAATATATTTCTTTTGGTCTATCTTGCATCAATTTATTCACCATTCACTTACAGTAAAAATAGCTGCTGAGTATGCAATCTTCGGCCTCTTCGGTTTCGCAATCACGTATTTTGTTCTATAACGTATGCAGCAAGCTGATTTATCAATCATCATCCTGTCCTACAATACAAAAGAGATTACCCTTGATGCTATTCGTTCTATCGAAGAACATTATCCAAAGGAAGTTGCATCAGGAAATTATGAGGTTATCGTTACAGACAACGCATCAACAGACGGCTCATTTGCTGCATTTGAAGGATACAAAAAACACACAAAAATTAAAGTCTTTCAGCCCATTGATAATGGCGGCAATATTGGTTTTGCAGCAGGCAATAACAAAGGTCTCCCTTATGCAACCGGGAGATATATACTTTTTCTGAATCCCGACACAATTGTTTATCCCAAAACCCTCACGTACATGGTCGAATTTATGGATGCACATAAAGAAGCGGGTGCTTCGTCTTGTAAGCTTATTAATAAAGATGGTGAGATGGATTTTAATTCGCATCGGGGTTTCCCAACTCCCTGGAATGCGTTTGCCTACTTTTCAGGTTTGCAGCGGGTATTTCCTAAAAGTCGATTATTTGCCGGGTACACGCAGGGGTGGAAGGATATGCGGACAACACATGAAGTGGATGCAGTAGAAGGTGCATTTCTCCTGGTTAGAAGAGAAATTGGAGAGAAAATAGGATGGTGGGATGAAGATTATTTCTTTTATGGTGAAGATCTGCAGTTCTGTTATGACATAAGAAAACTCGGCTACAAAATTTATTATGTTGGTGAAGTAAGTATTATGCATATTGGCGGTGCTTCAAGCGGTATAAAGAAAAAATCACAAAATATAACAACCGCAAATCTTGAAGGTAAAAAACGAGTACAAGCTGCCAGATTTGAAGCTATGAGAATTTTTTTCAAAAAGAACTATAGTGAAACGTATCCTGCGTTTGTACAAAAGACAATTTATAAAGGCATAGATATACTGCACAAACGTGCACTAGCTAAGTTAAAAGTGCAAAAATAACTCCTCATTTAGAGAGTTGATTTTGTAATTTGTATAGTATAATATCAGGACAATAACATGAAAGGCGTTGTTTTAGCAGGCGGACTCGGAACAAGATTATATCCTCTTACACATGTCACCAACAAGCATTTGCTTCCTGTGTATGACATGCCCATGATTTATTATCCTATTTCAACCCTCGTTAAAGCAGGCATCACAGATATCATGCTCGTTACCAGTGGTCCTCATGTTGGAGATTTTCTAGGAGTGCTTAAAAACGGCAAAGAACTTGGAGTAACGCATTTAGAATATTCCTATCAAGAAAAACCTGATGGAGGTATTGCAGACGCACTGGCGCTTGCTGAAGACTTTGCCGACGGCGGACCGATTGCCGTTATTTTAGGGGACAACACAACGGACGCAGATATTTCACAAACAGTACAAGATTTTAAAGACGGCTCTGTGGTTTTCCTCAAAAAAGTTCGTGATCCATATAGATTCGGTGTTGCCGAGTTTGATAAAGAAGATTCAAATAAAGTAGTAGGTATTGAAGAAAAACCAAAACATCCCAAAAGTGATATGGCGGTAACAGGACTTTATATCTATGACGAAAAAGTCTTCAGTTACATTAAAAAGCTTGAACCTTCAGAAAGAGGTCAGCTGGAAATAACTGATGTCAATAATATATATATCGAATCGGGTAAGTTAAGTTGGGCAAATCTTGATGGATTTTGGAGTGATGCAGGGACGTTTGACAGTCTTTTTGAAACCAACAGTTATTGGAAGGTGAAAAAAACTGAGACAAAAGCCATTGAGCTTTAGGGGAATAGTAATTTCCATATTGCGAAAAAACTTGTTTGCAAGTAATATATTAAGATACAATGTCAACTGTTCGGGTTGAACCCGCTAAGGAAGTAACAACATATGATCATTCAAAAAATGTGAATGGTCATTTGATTGAACTCTACAAAGATAAAGACACCAACGAGAAAACTGAAGTATATCTCACTGCTGCTCTTCCCGGTGCATTCAAAGGTTATCATCTCCACAGAGTTCGTGCAGCTCGATACGTAGCACTCAAGGGAAAGATGAAAATTACGACCTATGAGCATAACGGAACTGCTTGGGAAAAGACAGAAACGATCCTTGACGCTGCAGAACCTCAAAGAATGTTTATTCCAAAAAATGCTGCTACTGGACTTGAAAATATAGGCACGGAAGAAGCATGGCTTATTAACTATCCAGATCCAGCCTATGATCCTACGCTTAAAGACGAACAAGTTGAATATTCACAAGAAGAACTTGAACAAGGTGTCGTAAAATAATTAGTGAATGAAATTACTAGTGACCGGCGGAGCGGGGTTTATCGGCTCTAATTTTATCCTCTATTGGCTCAAAAATCATCCGGATGACAGCATTATCAACTTTGACAAATTGACGTATGCGGGTAATCTGGAAAATCTCAGCACCGTCGAAAGTAATCCCAAATATTCGTTTATCCAAGGTGATATCACAGATGTTGAGACTGTCAATAACGCAATGCAGGGAATAGATACTGTTGTTCATTTCGCCGCAGAAACACATGTCGACCGCTCGATAACAGGTCCAGCAGTTTTTGTCACCACCAATGTCGTCGGCACACAAGTACTCCTTGATGCAGCTTTGAAAAATAATATACAGCGTTTTCACCATGTCTCAACGGATGAAGTTTTTGGAGCACTTTCACTTGAAGACCCAAATAAATTTAATGAAAAAACGAGTTATAATCCCCGAAGTCCTTACGCTGCAAGTAAAGCTGGGTCTGATCATTTAGTACGTGCCTACTATACTACCTATGGTCTTCCTATCACCATAACCAATTGTTCCAATAATTTCGGCCCATATATGTTTCCGGAAAAATTCATTCCGCTTGCTATTACCAATGTCCTTGAAGGTAAAAAAATCCCGGTATACGGTGATGGTTTGTACGTCAGAGATTGGTTGTATGTTGATGACCATGCACGGGCGATTGATGCGGTTTTGCAAAAAGGGAAAATAGGTGAAACGTATTTGGTTGGTGGTATGACTGAACTCTATCCAAATATCGAAATTGCAAAAAAGCTGCTCAAACTCCTAGGCAAGGATGAAAGTTTTATTGAATATGTCAAAGACAGACCCGGCCATGACAGACGTTATGATGTTGATTGGTCCAAGATAAAAAAAGAACTCGGTTGGGAGCCTCAGCATAATTTTGATGAATACTTGGAGAAAACAGTTGCATGGTACAAAGAAAATACAGATTGGTGGCAGCGGGTCAAATCAGGTGAGTATAAGGAGTATTATGACAGACAATACGGAAAATAAATCGGAACTGCTTTCTGAAGAAACAGTCTATGAAGCAAAGTATTTTAGGCTAAAGCGAAAAGTAATAAAGCGCAAGGGAAAAACATTCACCAAAGATTTTATTGAAAGAAATTCAGTTGTTACCATTTTGCCTTTCACTGAAAATGGTGAATTGTATCTTGAAAAACAGTACAGGGATGCGTTTGGGAAAGAACTGATTGAGCTTGTTGCAGGAAACATTGAGAATGACACTGATCCTTTGGAATCAGCAAAGAGAGAATTAAAAGAGGAAACTGGGTTAACTGCTCAAAAGTGGAAATTACTTGCGACATGGGAACTTTCAGCGAACATGAATTCCAAAAACTATGTGTTCGTTGCAACAGGTATAACAGAGGGTAACACGGAGCTTGACGATGATGAGGAAATTGAAGTTCTCAAACTACCGTTTGAACAAGTATTGGCAAAAGTACAATCTGGAGAAATGTTTGTTTCACTCCATGTTGCTGCTCTGTTGCTCTATGATAAACTACAGCGAGAAGGTAAGATATAACTATGAATAAAACAAACATATTTGGTATTGGCATTACAGGGCTTGTGGGGTCACGTATTGTTGCACTTTTGCCACACTATTCTTTTGACAATTTGAGTCTTGAGACAGGCGCTGACATCACTGATGCTTCAACCCTTTCTGCAATCAGAGATGATACTGAACACGGCTGGGTTTTACATTTAGCTGCTAAAGCAGATGTTGATGGCTGCGAAAAAGATAAGCCGCTTGGAGAAGAAGGTGCTGCTTATAAAATAAATGTCTTAGGCACAAAAAATGTGGTTGAAGCAGCAAAGGTTTCAAATAAAAAGATTATCTATATTTCAACTGATTTTGTTTTTGACGGCTCCCTTCCTGAAGGCAGCGGTTATAAAGAAGACGACAAACCTAATCCTATCGATTGGTATGCCCAGACAAAATTTGACGGTGAAGAGGTTGTGAGAAATGCAGGTATTCCGTATCTCATCGTCCGCATAGCGTATCCATTTCAAGAGCAACCGTTTGCTCAGAAAAAAGACTTTTATCATGCGATGAAAGACAGACTCGCAGCAGGTCTTCCAATTGCCGGTGTCACCGATCATCTTATGACACCGACCTATCTTGATGACATAGCGCTCGCTCTTGGAAAACTTATTGAAGCTGACGCACGTGGCATCTATCATGTGGTGGGGAGTCAAAGTTTGACACCTTACGCTGCTGCACTTGCGATTGCTGAGATCTTCGGTTATGATAAGAGCCTTATCAGCAAGACGACCCGTGACGAATTCTTTAAAGATCGTGCACAGAGGCCATTTAATTTAACATTAAATAATGATAAAATAAAAAACCTTGGAGTCAGTATGAAGGGTTTTGAGGAATCCCTAAGAGAATTTAAAGCCAAGGAATAAAACCTCAAAAATTTTTATGACAATTACATTTGTAGGACATGGTTATGTAGGTTTGGTATCAGCAGCGGTTTTTGCAGACCTCGGCAATACTGTTTGGGTAATCGGACACACGCCTGAAAAAGTAAATAACCTCAAAAAAGGCATCATTCCAATTTATGAACCTGGTCTTGAAGAACTTGTTAAACGCAATGTAGATGCAGGCAGACTTTTGTTTACGCTTGATTATTCACCAGCAGTTAAAGAATCCGATGTTGTGTTTATCGCAGTGGGTACACCTCCAAAACCAACAGGTGAAGCAGACCTAAGAGTAGTCTATGAAGTTGCTGAGCAAGTCGGAAAACATCTCAATGGTTACACAGTGGTGAATGTTAAAAGTACCGTACCTGTTGGAACAAATCGTAAAGTAAAGGAACTCATGACCAAGGTAAAGCCAGAAGATGCGCAGTTTGATATTGCATCTGTTCCAGAGTTTTTACGAGAAGGACAAGCAATATCAGATACAAGATATCCAGATAGAATTGTTATCGGTACCGAATCCAAAAAAGCGGAAGAAAAACTTGTCGAACTACACAAACCCCTCATGACAACGATAAAAGGAGAAAGTCGTGAAGGAGGATTATTCCTATGCAACATTGAGACGGCAGAAATGGTGAAGTACGCATCCAATGCGTTTCTTTCAGTAAAGATTTCATTTGCCAACGCAATCGCGCAACTTTCAGAACTGACAGGTGCCAACGGTATTGATGTGCTTGAAGCAATGGGTATGGATAAGCGAATTGGAACAGCATTTCTCAATCCAGGAGCAGGGTACGGGGGGAGTTGTTTTCCGAAAGATGTTAAAGCGCTTATCGCGATCGCAAATGACTACGGCTACAACTTTGGCATCTTAAAAGAAGTTGAACAGGTAAATAAAGATGCGATAATGGGTATTGTTAAAAAAGCAAAGAAGCTCTTGGGTGAAGATATGAATGGCAAGACAATTGGTGTTTTGGGGCTTTCCTTTAAACCTGATACTGATGACATGAGAGATGCTCCTTCGGTTATTATTATCCGTGAGCTTCTTGGATTGGGCGCAAAAATAAAGAGTTTTGATCCAATAGCTCTTGAAAACGGGAAGAGAATTTTGAAGGATGAAAATAATGTACACTTTGTAAACGATGCCTATGCAGCTGCAAAAGATGCAGATTTACTTATCGTCGTGACTGAATGGAACGAATTTAAACAGCTTGATCTTGTGAAGATAAAGACACTGCTTAAAACACCATATCTGATTGACGGACGAAATATTTACGAGCCTGAAAAAGCAAAAGCGCTTGGTTTCACCTATGTTGGAGTAGGACGATAAATGAAAAGAATTCTCATTACCGGCGCCACAGGCTTTGTTGGCAAACACCTCACCAATAATTTACTTTCCCAAAATGCGTTTGAAATCATCGGTACACATCGTTCGGATCACGGAGACTTTCCAAGTGGAGTTCAGCTTGAAAAAGTAAATCTGCTTGATCAGGAAGCTGTTGATACACTGATCCAAACCTACAAACCTGATGCTATTTATCATTTAGCTGGGCTTCCATCTGCTGCTGAAAGTTTCAAAGCTCCTGCCGAAACGATTACCAATAATATCATGAGCGAATTAACTATCCTCGAAGCCCTCAGAAAATTTGAACTTGTTCAAACCAGAGTGCTTGTCGTTTCAACAGCAGAAGTGTATGGTGTCATACGACCTGAAGATTTACCAATTGATGAAACAACAGACCTTCGTCCGGTAAATCCGTATGCTGTTTCCAAAATAGCGCAGGACTATTTGGGTTTACAATACCGCTTGGCTTATAGAATGAATATTGTGAGAGTAAGACCGTTTAATCATATTGGACCAGGCCAAAAGGAATCATTTGTTTTATCATCATTTGCCAAACAAATTGCTGAAATTGAAAAAGGAAAAAATAATCCCGTCTTATTTGTGGGGAATCTGGAAGCCAAGCGTGATTTTACAGACGTGCGGGATATGGTAAAAGCATACCAGCTCGTTGTTGAAAAAGGTGAGAAGGGGGATGTGTATAACATTGGTTCAGGTATTTCTCGAAGGATTGATGACATGCTGCAAACACTCCTTTCATTCTCAACAGCAAAAATTGAAGTCAGACCTGACCCTGAAAGATTTCGTCCGATTGATGTTCCGGAGATTGTTTGTGACAGCACGAAGTTCCAAAACCTCACAGGATGGAAACCTGAAATTCCGTTTGAACAGACATTACAAGACATACTGGACTATTGGCGAAAGATCGTTTAGAATAGGTAAATAACATTATGAAACGAGCACTTATTACAGGAATCACAGGACAAGACGGATCATATTTGGCAGAACTTTTACTTAAAAAAGGATATAAAGTTTTTGGTACCGTCAGACGTTTAAGTACACCAAATATCGAAAATATCAGTCATATTCAACATGATGTTGAATTATTATCAGCGGATCTGCTTGATTCATCCTCAATGACACAAGCAATTGAAGTCGCTGAGCCGGATGAGGTCTATAACCTCGCTGCTATGTCTTTTGTCCAAACTTCTTTTGATCAGCCAGTTCTCACAGGCGAATTTACAGCACTTGGTGTTACACGAGTTCTCGAAGCAATCAGAAAGGTTAATCCACGAATCAAATTCTATCAAGCATCAAGTTCTGAGATGTTTGGTAAAGTGACAGAAACGCCTCAAAAAGAAACAACACGTTTTTATCCACGAAGTCCATACGGTGTTGCCAAAGTATACGGTCACTACATCACATTAAACTACCGTGAAAGTTACGATATGTTTGCATGCTCTGGTATCTTATTCAACCATGAATCTCCACGACGAGGTATTGAATTTGTCACTCGCAAGATTACCAACGCAGTTGCACGCATTAAGCTTGGCAAGCAAAAGAAATTAGAACTAGGTAACATGTCAGCGAAGCGGGACTGGGGTTTCTCAGGTGATTATGTTGAAGCGATGTGGCTGATGCTGCAGCAGGAAAAACCAGAAGATTATGTCATCTCAACGGGTGAAACACATTCTGTTGAAGAATTTACCAAACTTGCTTTCAAAGCAGCAGGAATTACGAACTGGGAAGAGTACGTTATCTCAGACCAGCCTAAATTCATAAGACCTGCAGAAGTTGATTATCTCATTGGTGACTATAGTAAAGCCAAAAATGAACTTGGCTGGGAACCAAAAACAAGCTTCAAAGAACTTGTCGAAATGATGGTCAAATCAGACCTCAAACGCGAAAAGGTAAATAGATAGTTTTTATACTCACTCTTCCATTAAAGCCTCAAGTTTAGTATCATACAACCATGGCCAATATTGTTGTCGCCGGTGGGGCTGGTTTTATAGGTTCGCATCTTTGCGCGCGCTTAATTCAAGACAAACATGACGTCTTTTGCATAGATAATCTGCTCACAGGAAAAAAAGAAAACCTCATTCAACTGTTTGATAATCCTCAGCTTCATTTTATAGAACATGATGTGACAAAACCTCTTGATATGGTTGCAGACAGACTGCCACAGATTAATGCAATTTTTCATCTTGCCTCACCTGCATCGCCAAATCATCATAGCCCAATCAGTTATCACGCACTTCCTATGGAAACAATGATGGTTAATACCGTCGGAACACTTGAACTGTTAAAACTTGCTGAAAGAGATAGTGCCTCCTTTTTGTTTGCATCCACGTCTGAAACGTACGGAGATCCGCTTGAGCATCCTCAGAAGGAAGAATACCGCGGTAATGTCTCAACGACAGGTCCACGCTCTGTCTATGACGAAGCAAAACGCTTTGGAGAGACTATTACTGCATACTTTGGGAGGGAAAAGAATGTGAATGTGCGAATCGCCAGAATTTTTAATACCTATGGTCCACGAATGCTTCGCGAAGATCAAAGAATGATAATTAATTTCATAACAGAAGCGCTCTCAAATCAGCCAATTACTGTCTTCGGCGATGGCTCTCAAACACGATCGCTTTGTTATGTTGATGATTTAGTAGAAGGGTTAATGAGGCTTATGTTTTATGAAAAAGCCCGGGGGGAAATTATCAATTTAGGTGTTCCGGAAGAACGCACAGTTCTTGAATATGCTAAACTGGTAAAACAGCTGACAAATTCTTCAAGTGAGATTGTCATGAACGAAAAGCTTCCAGAAGATGATCCGCTGAAACGAAAGCCAGATATTACAAAAGCACAAACGCTGCTCCAGTGGGCACCAACGCATTCGCTCGAAGAAGGCCTGCAAAAAACGATTGAATACGTCAGAGCATTATGAAAATAGTCGTAATATTACCAACTTACAACGAAAAAGTGAACATGGAGAAGATGATTCCTACGCTTGAGGATGAAGTTTTTCCAAAGATTAAAAACCATGAAATGCACATCCTCGTTGCAGATGATAAGTCTCCTGACGGAACTGCAGATGTCATCAAACACTTTGCCAAAGACCACAAAAATCTCCATTTACTTGAGGGAAATAAAGAGGGTTTGGGAGCTGCATATGCTCGAGCGATGAGGTATGCGATGAACGAACTTGGAGCAGATGCTATTGTTGAATTTGATGCAGACTTTCAACATGATCCAAATGATATCCCAAGACTCATTGAGGCGTTGGACTCGGGCGCAGATTGTGTCATCGGCAGTCGTTACGTTAAAGGCGGGAGTATCCCCAAAGAGTGGGGGCTTCATCGAAAGTTTTTGAGTTACGTTGCCGGAAGTTTGTTTACGAGGCTTGTGTGGGGCAGAATGTCAGTTCATGATATGACTTCAGGGTTTAAGTTAACAAAATCATCATTCCTTCGCCGTGTTGATCTTGAAAATCTCTATTCAAAATATTATGCATACAAGCTGCACATCCTGCATGATGTCATGAGTATGCACGCCAAAGTGAAAGAGGTGCCAATTAAATTTTATGAACGAACAGAAGGGTCAAGTAAAATTACCTCGAAAGATTTATTTGATTCACTTTACGTTGTCGTGAGACTCCGGCTTGAGGAAAAAAAGCGTTTTGTGAAGTTTCTGTTTGTTGGTGGCACAGGTTTTATTGTTCAGTTTATTACGACGTATCTTTCCATTCGTTTTCTCGGGCTTGAACACATGCAGTTTGTCGCGACCCTACTCGGTGCAGAAACTGCCATTCTTTCAAACTTTTTACTGAACAATGTCTGGACGTTTAAGGATACAAAACACATAAAGGAGAAGGGGAGTTTTCTGAGAAGACTTTTCAAATTTAATTTTACATCAATTCTCTCAATCGGCCTTCAGGCACTCATGACCTATTTAGCAGTCCATTTCTACGGTCCAAGAGTCGACATCCTCGGTCATTCGATACTCACATCTCTGGTCATCCTTTTCCCAACCATCCTCTTTATCGTCCTGCCGTTTAACTATTTCATCTACAACAAAATAATCTGGAAAACCCACTACATAAAAGACAAACACGCCGTAGAAGCCTAACCTAACCCCCACTGTTTATATACACACCTTTTTTATATAGAATAGGTCTATGCCGCAGAGTAATGAGGATGAATTTTCTTTGAAGAGCCTCTTTGTTCCGCTAACAACCTTTAAAGCTTTGCATCTGATTCTCGTAATTGGACTTGTTGTATTTGCCAACATGCTTTTCAATGAGTTTGTTGCTGACGATAAGCTTTATATTATTAATAATCTTCAAACACATATAGTAAATGTAGGTTCATGGTTTGGGGTTAATGCATTTAATACGGTTGGGCAATATCGTCCAGTTCCCGCTGCGTATTTCTCACTGCTTTATTCGATGTTTACAACGAATGCATTTTTCTATCATTTTGTGCAGATACTGCTTCATATTGTTTGTGTTGGATTTGTTTACATTTTCTTTCGCAAATTTTTAACACCATGGATTGCCTTTTTTGTAACAGTCGCTTTTCTCATTCATCCCATGAATGTGGAATCTGTTTCTTATATTGCTCAATCTGTGAATCCTATCTTCTTCCTCTTTGGCATAATCCCACTCGTTCTTTTATTAAAAGAAAAAGTAACCAATAAGCTCTTTGCTGTTATTTTTGTGTCATTTTTTCTGACACTTCTCACAAAGGAGACAGGAATACTTTTTATTTTCGTCGCAGTGTTATATGCATGGCTATTTAAGAAAAAATACTTTTCAAAACTTTTCATAGGGTCACTGATAACTTTTGTAATTTATCTGTGTATACGTTTTTTTATCGGACAGGTAGGACTAGCGGATCGTCCTTTAGCGCCGATTGCTGATGCCACTCTTGCGGAACGATTTATGACACTTCCACTTATACTCTTTTACTATGTAAAGACTTTTTTTTATCCAATGGAGCTTTCATATATGCAGCATTGGGTAATCACATCAATAGATTTTCAGACATTTATATTCCCTCTGATAGTAGATACCGTATTCTTCAGTGTGGTAATTGGGTTTGCAAACTTTTTATTCAAGAATGAGAATAAATACTTTAAACCCTGGTTATTCTTTTTAACATGGTTTATCATAGGACTTTTCTTCCATGCAAACATTTTTCCTCTTGATATGACAGTTGGAGATCGATGGTTTTATTTTACAATGATCGGCATGTTAGGGATGCTTGGCATTGCATCTACATATTTACTTACGAGGTTTCCTTCTCTTAAACACATTGCGGTACTATTTGCGATAATGGTTCTGATATTATTTGGAACACGGACGATGATCAGAAACACCGATTGGCAAAACGGAATCATATTACACACGCAAGACAGTCTGGTATCAAATAATTTTGCTGTAGAAAATAGTTTGGGTGCAGAATATGGAAGTAGAAAAGGGTATGAACAAGCACGTATTCATTATCTGAAATCAATCAGTTTTAGGCCGAACGAAATTAATCTGCTCAATCTAGCAATTGTCTATTCCGAAACAGAAAAGCCAAAAGAAGCAAAAGTCTATTTTGAAAAGGCACTTAAGGCAAAATCATATAACGCCTTTTATCCGCATAAACACCAAATCAATACATACAAAGGATACGCTTCGATGATGATTTTCTATGAAAATACACCCGTCCCCACAGATTTCATGCGCGCAGCAGTAAAGGATTATCCAAATGACTCAGAGTTATGGTTACTCTTTGCACTTTCAGAATACAAACAAAACAATAAACAGGTAGCTCTTAATGCAGCAAATAAAGCCCATCAACTAAATCCCCATAACGCTTTTCTTGTAAATAACATTAAAAACAACGAACCAATAAAAATGAATATACAAAAGAGAACATTTATTATAGAAGGTAATTAGTGTAAATGGTTGGTTATTCGCTTAAGGTAAAAGATTTTTTTCTGTAGATAAGAACTCCATCTTGGTTTATGGCTAATTGGTAATTTTCATTTTTGTTTAATTTTTCGATTTTATTATTATAAACCTCAGCTTTCGCTCCAAGAACAGGGAGTAGTTCAGTGTTGATGATTATTAAGTCTTCCTTACCGGTCATTCCTGGCCATGTAGGAGTTTTATTAAGAACTAGTAGTTTGTTTGGGCTTAACCCTCGCTCATATAGAGAAGTCTTTTTATCTGAGATAACTAATAGTGTTCATCAAGATTTTAGATGATGTAATGCGTCATCTTTACAACGCAAGTCATCAATGATACTATTATTTTTTACAGTAATGAATGCATTCAGAATAAAAAAAAATAAGATTATATTTCGCACTTTATCTTTAGTTTTGGCTGCTATTATTTATTCTTTAGTTACTCCCACTTCAGTCACGATTGCAGCAACCACTACATCTATATCACCAACCCTTACACGATGTCCCTCAGCCGTTAAATTCGGTGTGGTACATGCAGGCAATCTTGTGTTTTTTGGAGCGAACGATGGAACCGGATGTAATCTTTGGAAGAGCGATGGAACAGAGACCGGTACCACAATGGTAAAATCTTTTCCTGGCACTCAGGGACCAGTTTCATTGACTGACGTCAATGGAACGCTTTTTTTTATGACCGCGGACGGATGGACACAACAACTTTGGAAAAGTGACGGTACATCTGAAGGGACTGTTCGGGTTACAGCTGTTAATCCGTCAGCAGGCATCAGCTCAGGCGAACCTTTATTAACTGCAATAAACAATACTACTATATTTAATGTAAACACGGGTTCGAACGGTAATCCTTCAATTCATTTATGGCGTAGTGATGGAACTGAGGCCGGCACATATCAAATAAGTGATGTTCGGATAGTCAACAATCCAGGGACAACACTCAATGGTGTTGCGTATTTTATCGGTTCTGACCCGATTAATGGCGAAGAATTATGGCGCAGTGATGGAACTGAGGCCGGCACATATATTGTCCAGGATATTAATCCAGGCAGCGCGAATTCATTTATTAACCTCAATACGCTTGGTTCAGCAACAGGTGACAGTGAGTTAAAAGACATCGATAACCGATTATACTTTACAGCCAATGATGGAATACACGGACAAGAAGTGTGGCAGAGTGATGGAACCGAAACAGGTACAACCATGGTTGCTGATGTCAACCCATGCACTCAATATTCAGCTGCATTTGTACTAGGATTTTCAAATAATAATGTCATTTTTGTAAACAATTGTAATGGCCAAGGTTCATCGCTTTGGAAAACTGATGGTACAGCAGCAGGGACTGTACAAATAACGCAGCTTCAAATGCCTATTCCTCAAGTAACTGCTTCTATGGGAAATAATTTGTATTTTACAGCTAGAGATGACAGTCATGGTTATGAACTTTGGAAAACTGATGGTACAGGAGTCAGCATGGTGAAAGATGTCTATCCGGGAAATAATGCATTCCCTAATTTTAATAGACCTATTGTATTTGGTACTACAATTTATTTCAGCGCAGATGATGGTGTGCATGGAACTGAAATTTGGCAAAGTGATGGTACTGCAAATGGAACCTCAATTGTTGCAGATTTAAATCCAGGAAACAGTTCAAATTATCCCACCCCAAACACCGTATTTGATAACTCGTTATTATTTAGTACAAATTGCGAATCTTGTGGCTGGGAGCAAGAATGGAAGCTATGGAAATTACAAGCAACACCGACCCCTACAGACACGCCCACCCCTTCACCAACGGATACCCCAACTCCAACGCTGACAGATACACCTACTCCAACATCTGTCCCAACGTATGTCATCAATGGAAGTGTGTATGTTGATATTAACCAAAATGGATTTCAAGATAGTGGAGAAAATGGATATGAGGGAGCTGAAGTCATTCTTATAGGAGATGGAAGCCAAACGGTAAATACAAACACAACAGGAGCATATGAGTTGTCAGCTCTTCCAGTCGGCAATTATACCGTCACACTTACGATGCCGAATGGCTATACAGCGGTAACAACCAATCCTGTCTTAGTTCCACTGACTGCAAACACAACCGTACATTTCGGAATTAAGCAGTATTCCCAACCAATCGGTTATCCGACACCCGGAGAATTTGAAGATAGTCATAATCGGAACGTCATGAACGGAACAAAATTTACTGTAGGACCTGTTGGAGGAACGGTTGAGAGTATCTCGGCGTATGTAGGAGATATAGATACTTCACCGAATAATGAGTATCAAATGGCGATATATACTACCAAAGCAAATGGCAAGCCAGGAACGAAGATTGCTGAAACAACTGTAGGAACGCTAACAGCAAATAGCTGGAATACACTTCCCATTACGGCCTCCTTTAGTCCACTAACATCGTATTGGTTAATGTATAACACAAACGCCTCAAGTGATGATGTGAATAATTTATACATTACAACATCAGAGCAGAATATTGGAGCGTATTATGCTCAAAACTTTGGAGCCTGGCCATTAAGCTTTCCAAATAATCCGACGATGACAAATCAGCTCTTTTCAATGTATGTCAATATGACCCCCGATGGACCACTCCCGACAGTACTCGTGGGTAATGATACACTTGAAGCATATCAAGACTCAAACGGTGCAGGTTCAGCTGAAGCATTCAAGTACACTGCTCTCACATCAGGTACTGCAAATACAATTGCTCTCTATCTCAATAACGATAATGCTGCAACTCGCGTTCGGGTGGGTATCTATACAGACAACAATGGTAACCCAGGAACGCTTCTCTCGCAAGCTGAAATCACAAATACAGTAGAAGGCAGTTGGAATATATTGACGCTTCCGACTACAACCATAACACAAGGAACAAACTACTGGATTGCTGTTCTCAGTCCCAGAAACCGCGGCATAGTGCGCTTCAGAGATAAAGCATCTGGTGGAACAAGTGTTGGGAGTCAAGAAACAAATCTGACAACGCTACCAAGCAACTGGACAACAGGTCCAACCTGGTCTACAACAGATCTCTCCGCATACGTGTATTAGTACACCGCTTTCGATTGTATATCCTCCACAGTTATATTAAAATGGGTGGTAGTTGTTTGTTATGAATAAGAAGCTTTCATGGGTTTTGTTGGGGGGGATTTTGCTTTTGGCTGCGTTTATGCGGCTTTATCGAATTTCGGACTATATGACATTTCTCGGAGATGAGGGGAGAGATGTCCTTGTCGCCAAAAGTATTCTTGAAGGCGATTTTACACTTCTGGGGCCTCGTTCCTCGGCTGGAGACTTCTTTATGGGACCGGCGTATTATTATATGATCACGCCGTTTCTGTGGCTCTTTAAACTTGATCCCGTGGGACCTGCAATCATGGTTGCGCTTTTTAGTACAGCGGCTGTACTTCTTATCTATTTCGTTGGAAAGAAGTTTTTTGATACACGGGCTGGACTTTTTGCGGCTGGACTCTACGCAGTTTCTCCGCTAGTTATTAACTATTCACACTCGTCATGGAATCCTAACGTGTTGCCGTTTTTCTCACTTCTGACGCTTTACATGGTCTTTAAGGGCATTGCTTCTGCTCGACCGTGGAAGTATTTCGTTTTCAGTGGCTTTTTACTTGGAATTTGTATGCAGCTGCATTATCTTTCGCTCTTTCTTGCCGTTAGTATCTTTTTCTATATCTTCTTTGCCGAGTGGCTCATGAATACCAGAATAAAAGTGCTTGAAACACTCAGACATTATGTGTTTGTTTTTGCCGGATTTTTGATTGGCTTTTCACCATTTATCGCATTTGAATTCCGTCACGAATTTCAAAATACTCGGGCAATTAGCAAATTCATTTTTGGCGATACCTTAACCAAAGAATCAGAAGTAGGAGGCACCTTTTTTGGAACGATTTCCGATGTCTTTTTCCGCATCTTTGCACGTCTTCTTGTAGACTTCCCAACACCTGACAGATTTATGCAGGTACCACTGCTTACGTTGCAATTCTGGGGACTACTCGCGATGGTCATTGCAATTGCCTCAATTGTGTATCTGTTTCTCACCAAAAATAAATTTGTCACCATGCTTCTTGCGATGTGGCTTTTTCTGGGCGTATTCTTTTTCGGCTTTTATAAGAAGGAAGTCTATGATTATCTTTTCACGTTTATTTTCCCGCTGCCGTTTCTTCTGACGGGTAATTTGCTCTCCCGAATATATGATATTGGCACTGCAAAAAAACGGCACTTTATCGGCATAACGGTAAGTATGGTTATCTTTTTAGGTATGTTTGGCTTTTTGCTTTCGCATCATAAATTTCAAAATGAACCCAATAGACAGCGTGATCAGGTGAAAAAAATTGCAGAATTTGTGATAAAACAAACCGAGGATAAACCGTATAATTTTGCTTTAATTTCTGGTGGGAATTCAGATCATGCCTACAGATATTATTTGGATATTCTGGGGTATAAACCTGTGCAGCTTGATAATCCGATCAACGATCCTCAGCGTAAAACTGTCACGGGGCAGCTTCTTGTAGTCTGTGAAGAAATACATTGCAAACCGCTTGGCCATCCATTATTTGATGTGGCAGCATTTGGAAGAGCGGCTATCATAAAAGAATCAGATGTTTCAGTGGTGAAAGTGTTTAAACTCGTTCCCTACACAGAAAGAACAGAGACCCCATGACAGAGCAAAAAATACTGGTTAAAGCAGAAGACATTGCCCAAAAAGTGAAAGAGCTCGCTTCACGTATTAGCATAGATTATAAAAAGCAGCCCTTTATGCTCGTCAGCATTCTCAAAGGAGCACATGTCTTTACAGCTGATTTGGAACGGGCGTTGTACCAAGCGAACTGTACACACCAACGGTTGTGTTTTATTACACTACGCACTTATGTCACGGGAACTGAATCATCAAAAGAGCCTAAACTTGTTCATGATATTGATTTTGATCCAAAGGACAAACATATTTTACTCGTTGATGATGTGTTTGACACTGGTGTGAGTTTGGGGTATCTGGCAGAACTCTTTACAGAACGTGGAGCTGCATCTGTCAAATCATGTGTCTTGATTTCCAAATCGTCAAAACGTGAAGCCGTGTATGAACCTGAATACGTAGGATTTGTACTGCCTGATGTATGGCTTGAAGGGTACGGAATGGATACAGACGAGCGCGGGCGGGCAAATCCAGATATCATTATTGGACCTTCTACTCTTGAGACGGAATCGTAAAACTCTTAACCATCAGTTCATAAATTTCCATATATGCTTCTTCAGTTTCTTTTTTGTATGTTAGGAGCGCGATATCGTAGATGACATCACCGTTTTTAATAAGATAATGTGTTTGGAATTCCAGTTTGCCTGTATCATTATTCAAAGCTATATACTTAACGGCGTTGAGCTTGTTGATCGTTGTATTTGAAATTTTTGTTTCTGCATTTCCCGTTTCGGTATCATAATTGATGAGTCCGGGGTTTGCCAGATAAAATGCTTCAAAAGGTGAATCTTCAACTGTTCGTACGTCAACATTTACTTTAACACTTCCTACCGTCGTTCCAGTGGCATTGGTAACGATACTTGCTGAAGTCTCACTCCATGTATAGAGCGTCCACGACTGAGGATAATTGATACGAAATCCTGCCGTTTTATTTGTATACGTTGCATACTGATAAGATTCTGCAAGTGTTGGACGGAGATCTTCAAGATAGTTGAGCACTTCAGGCTGCAATTTTACAAAAAGTGCTCCTGCTGAAAAGTAGGAAAAAACGCCTATTATCAACGCCAGCTTTGTAAATTGAAATGAATTTTCTGAAAAGACTTCATGCGCAAGTGCTTGTTCCTTCTCAAAATAGTTGCGTCGCACGATAAAACCCAAAAACAAAAATGCATGACTGATAAACAGTGCTGCCACAATAAATCCACCTTCATATGTCCTGGTCGTTATATTGACGAGAAAGAGTATTGAGACGAGGCTTAGAAGAAGATAGAAATAGAGTGAATAGCGCGGGTTGGTATGAAATGCATGTATACTTTGCTTCAGCGCATGATGGGCAGTTTTCTTCTCATGAAGGATAAACGGATAACAGAAGGCAAGAATGATTTCTGCAAAATATAACATGACTCCGAGTACCAAACAGACAGCCACAATAGGCAGCAGATAGAAAAATGACGTATACCAAATAGTTTCCGGTGTGGAAAAGAACATATTCATAAGATAAGAAACACTCAAAATAAAAACTCCTGCAATAATAAGGAGTGAATTCTGAAGCAGAAAAATAAAGGTATTTGCGGCTAGCGATTGTTTGAGACTACTGAATATGCCACTAAGTGAAAGGGGAGCTCCCTGTTCTTTGTTTTCAATAAAGATAAAAAAGCATGAAAGGAATAAATGGTTTATATAAAGTAGCGGCAGCGATAATCCCACAAATGAAGCCGGAGCGAAGCGAAATGTCATGAGAAGCAGATATGAAGAAGCAAGTCCACTGATGATGATAATGAGATAATGTGCGAAATATTTACTGCAAAACCGCAGATTCTCAGTTATCAAGATGAGCGGATCAGAAAGAAGCGGGTGACGCAGCAGGAATGCCTGAATCTTTTTAAGATGCGCTATGAATGCGATATAACTACTTGATGCCTGGAGTGCTTTGGTTTTCTTTTCTGAGACTTCCTGCAGCTCGAGATTCTTTGTCGCAGTAAGAAACTTCAAATCATAAATAAATTTCCCGTTCCATATCCGCTGCTCAGTATAATTCTCACACACGGTTAAGAATGCGTCTACTGCTCTGAATGCTTTAACGATTGCATGAAACATAGCTGTATTTATTGTTTCATTTGCATGAAAAGAGGTCAAGCAAAAAAGAAAAACCCCGCCTTGCAGCGGGGTTTTTTCATCGTGTTCCTTGAAGTTTTTTTATATATCTTCAAGGAGAGTAACGGTTTTATTTTGAGCCAATTTTGTACATACCTGTACCACAATCTGGACATTTTGCCTTCAGTGCTGGCTTTCCGTTTTTCATAGTAACCTTTTCTGGGTCACTAACTTCTTTCTTAGCACGACATTTTACACAATACATTGATGCCATAATATAATCACCTCCTTTCACACCGCATTACTTACGGAGTGGGGTTTCAATAGCTAAATCGTTATTCCTCATAAAATGTATGTATTGTTTTAAAGAGGCAAAGCCCTCTGTTACATACCGATTCCAAATTTAAGTGCAAGCTGAATGATTATGATAATCCCAGTTAATACCAATGTTTTCGTAAGATCTCTCCCGAGGTAATGATAATCAGCAGTTATAATATTTCGCTGAACTGTTTGGCGGACTGGTTGATGAAGTGGCTGTGTCATTGCTACATGCTCCTGCGGCAATTGAGTTTTTGGCTCAATAGTGGCAGTAGTATACGTAACGTTTTGATCCGTTTGGCGCCTTACATCCGCCATTGTTTTTTGCTTACGTGTCTTTTTCCTTTTAGGCATGAGTGTGCCTAGATTACACTATTGACACTGAGGCTGTCAAGAGGCTAATATGGTACAGACTGATCAGCATTGCAAAAAAACGTCGAAAATAACACGAAACCACGCACATGTTTACAACAATAATTATCATTATTCTTACTCTTTGGTTAGCAGCATTAAGTTACTATTTCTTCCGAATGAAGAGACATTACGACATGTTGACCGAAGGAGCGAATAAAAAAACACTTGAAGAAGTCCTGACAAATTTGACCAGAGGTTTGCAGATTGCCAAAAAGGATATTGATCTACTAATCAGCAGGTGTGATACAATAGAAAAACATCAACAGTTCCACGTCCAAAAGATCGGTCTGTTACGGTTTAATCCGTTCAAAGACACTGGAGGGGATCAGAGTTTTATACTCGCGCTCTTAGATGCACAAGACACCGGGGTCGTCATCACAGCGCTCTACTCAAGATCAGGAACGAGATGGTATGCAAAGCGGGTTAAAAAAGGAAAGGGCCTTGATCATGAGTTATCTGATGAGGAAAAACGCTCTCTTCAAATTGCCCGTGAGCAAAGTATCCATTAATATAAGTAATGAGTAAACCTGTCCAAATAATCATCGCACTCGTTGTCTATCTTGCTACAACCGGCATTTCGTACTTTCTCTTTTCGCAACAATC
Source organism: Candidatus Levyibacteriota bacterium (assembly GCA_052034235.1). Taxonomy (GTDB): domain Bacteria; phylum Patescibacteriota; class Microgenomatia; order Levybacterales; family UBA12049; genus JBPOIT01. The sequence continues at coordinate 43,736 of JBPOIT010000012.1, read as the reverse complement.
CTCAGCGCTCAACCTCAGCGGGGGTAAACAAGGAAATCCTCTTGCAGGCAAAACAGCCAATGATTACGAAGCACTCACTTTTGAAGGAGAAAAAACTGAGAGCTGTCCACTTACAGGTGTAAAGTATCCTGCTGATCAAAAAGCTTGGTGGGAAAAACATAGACCACTTGGAGTCATGGTTGAAAACTCAACTGATGCACGTCCACAGTCAGGACTATCGTTTGCAGATACAGTTTATGAAGCAGTTGCAGAAGGGGGCATAACTCGTTTCCTCCTGGTCTTTCACTGTCAGGATGCAGGTATCGTCGGGCCAGTTCGATCTGCTCGTACCTATTACCTTGATTATATTTCAGAATACGGTGCTTACCCATTGTACACACATGTAGGCGGTGCAAATACCCCAGGCCCTGCAAATGCACTTGGACAGATAGGTGATTACGGCTGGAATGGTTATAACGACTTAAGCCAGTTCTCAATTGGGTTCCCAACATTCAGAAGAGATCAAAGTCGCCTGGGTCGTGAAGTAGCTACAGAACATACGATGTACTCTGTAACAACGAAATTATGGGAAGTTGCCAAAGAACGAGGAATAACTGATGTTGATAAAGATGGGGATTCTTGGGATAAAGACTTCGTAGCATACAAATTTAAAGATGACGTCGCAGCAGGTAGTCGTCCTGCAAGTCAAAATGTCAGAATAGAATGGAATAACGATGCGTATGCTGTTGACTGGGTTTATGATACTGAACAAAACCTCTACAAGCGTGAAAATGGAGGAGAAGCTCATCTCGACAGAAATACAAAAAAACAGCTTACCGCTAAAAATGTCGTTGTCCTTTTTATGAAAGAATCACAAGCAAACGATGGCTACGAAGGTAATCTCCATATGCTCTATGGAACAAAGGGTACTGGGAAGGCTTCAATCTTTATGGATGGAAAAGAAGTAAATGGTACATGGAAAAAAGCTGATCGAGAAAGCAGAACGATGCTTTACGACGAAAGTGGCAAGGAAATAATGTTTAATAAAGGAAATATCTGGTTTACCCTGAAAGCATCTGCCTCAGACGTAACAGTTAAGTAGCGTATTTCCTCTATTCAAACTGAGTACATTTTTGCTATAATCGGCAAAGATTCTATTAGGGCTATGTTTGCAGATCTTATTACATCAAAAACCCGCGTTAAACTTTTACACGTATTTCTTACTCAGCCCGGAGAGATGTATCATGTTCGTGAATGCGTGCGAAAGACAGAAGAAGAAATAAACGCAGTCAGACGTGAGCTGATTCTTCTTGAAAAAAAAGGCATTCTCAATAGAGAACCTCGTGCGAATCGTGTGTATTATTCCCTTTCCAAAGATTATCCATTTTATTTTGACCTCATTCGAATTGGCGTCAAAACCATCGGACTCGGTGCTGCAATTATTGAGAACAAGGTAAAACTTGGAAAAATAAAATACACCATGTTTTCAGGCAAATTTGCACGTCGAATAAAAGAATCTCCTGAAGATGTTGATTTGATAATCGTAGGTACCGTTGTGCTTCCTGAGCTAGCTGTTTTGGTAAGAAACGAAGAGATGAGACTTGGAACTGAAATTAATTACACAGCTATGACTGAGGAAGAATTCAAATTCAGAAAGCAGCGTAACGATCCTTTTTTGGCTGGTATACTTATGGGATCACGAGTGATGCTTATTGGCGATGAGGAGGCTATGCTCACTTCATGAAACGAATAAACTGGATGCTCGTCTTCATTGTTTTTCTCACATTGGCAGCACTGACCATAAATCTTGCGCAACCGATAAAAGTTGACCTTCCATTCTTCAAACAAGAAATTCCTGCAATCAATAACAACCCTGTATTCAAAGCAGTTAACCTGCATCATGAATTGCCTTTCAGAAAAGGTTTGGATCTTGAGGGAGGTACAAGTGTGACGCTCAAAGCTGATATGCAGGATATTCCGCAAGGACAGCGAGAAGATGCGTTAAACTCAGCCAAAGAAGTTATCGAACGCCGTATCAATTTCTTTGGCGTTTCTGAACCACTCGTCCAAACGTCAAAAATAAATAATGATTATCGTATTATTGTTGAAATTCCTGGTATTACTGATGTAAACCAGGCAGTGCAGCTTGTCGGAAAAACAGCCAAATTATCTTTCTGGGAGATACCAGAAACAGCAAGTCCTTCAGCAGGTATTGATCCAACCAAACTGTCATCAACATCTGCTGTACCAATCAATCTGCAAATTGCACTTGGACCTGATGCTAAGAAAACAACTTTGACGGGTGAAGATTTAAAACAATCTGTGGTTGGGTTTAATTCAACGACTGGAGAACCTGTTGTGCAGTTGACCTTTACAACTGAAGGCGGCGAGAAATTTGGAGATATAACTGAGCGAAATGTCGGACGTCCGCTCGCAATTGTGCTCGATGATCAGTTGGTTTCAGCACCAGTCGTCAACGGTCCTATCTATGGAGGACAAGGAGAAATTAGTGGGAACTTTACAACTGATGAGGCAAAAACACTGCAAGTACAGCTGAATGCCGGTGCGCTCCCAGTTTCACTCTCAGTTCTTGAGCAGCGAAGTATCGGAGCAACACTCGGTCAAGCCTCGGTTGAAAAAAGTTTGGTTGCTGGATTAATAGGCTTTTTTGTTATCGTTGTTTTCATGGTAGTGCTTTACGGCAGACTCGGGCTTATCGCCAGTTTGGCTTTGACAATTTATGCACTGATTGTACTCGCGATCTTTAAGATCATCCCTGTGACACTGACACTGGCTGGAATTGCAGGATTCATTCTTTCTGTTGGTATTGCTGTTGATGCAAATATCCTTATTTTTGAGCGCACAAAAGAAGAACTCAGAAGAGGCAGATCACGAAGTTCTGCAATAGATTTAGGTTTTTCTAGAGCATGGCTCTCAATTCGTGACTCAAACGTTGCAAGTTTAATTACCAGTGCAGTATTGTTTTACTTTGGAACAGGTGTTGTTCGAGGCTTTGCTCTCACCTTGGCATTAGGTATACTTATCTCTATGTTCTCAGCCATTTTTGTTACTAGAGTTTTATTAAAGGCGTTTTATAAAAAAGACTAAACTATGTTAAATATTATTGGAAAGAAAAATTGGTATTTTGCGTTTTCACTCCTGATTATTATCCCGGGGCTTATCTCCTTGGCACTTTGGGGTCTCAAACTTTCAATCGATTTCACCGGTGGTTCACGAATGACGCTTCTCTATCCTCAAACAATTAATGAACAAACAGTTGAACAGGTGAGGGATGTGTTTGAAAAGCAAAAGGTTGAAATTGTAACTATTCAAAAATCAGATAAAGAACTTATCATCCGTTCAAAACCAATGGATGATAAACAAAATGCTGCATTTCTTAAGGAACTGAAAACAAAGACAACTACAGTAAAACAAGAAAGATTTGAGACGATTGGACCAATTATCGGCCAAGAGACAACAATCAATGCCGCGAAATCTTTAGCAATATCATCATTTCTTATTGTCCTTTACATTGCCTGGTCATTTAGAGGTGTGAGAAAACCGGTCAGTAGTTGGAGATTTGGTGTGTGTGCAATTATTGCACTCCTTCATGACGCATTAGTTGTTATCGGTTTATTCTCGCTATTTGGACACTTTGCTGGAGTTGAACTCGATAGTTTATTTGTGACAGCGCTTCTGACAGGACTTGGATTTTCAGTTCATGATACGATTGTTGTTTTTGACAGAATCCGTGAGAATTTGAAACGAAATGTCGAAGCACCATTTGAGCAAATAGCAAATGATTCAATCCTTCAGACACTCGTTCGTTCCTTAAATACGTCACTTACTGCCTTTCTCGTTCTTTTAACCCTACTTATCTTTGGTGGAGAATCAATCAGATGGTTTATCGTTGCTATGATCATTGGAGTTGTCAGTGGAACGTATTCCTCAATCTTCAATGCAGCACCGCTTCTTGTCCTCTGGCAGGAACTCAATGCCAAACGTAAAGCAAGAAAATAGTAAGAGTGGTCAGTTTGATTGTTTCCTCGTGGTATAATAGGTGTATGAGTATAGCCAAAAATACAATCGAGCCCAAAATACAAATTAAAGGCGGGTACTATGAATTCCCTCTGACTCCAGCTGAAAGAAAAATTACCTCAGGAAAATGGGGAACTCCGATGCCAAGTGGACAGATACAATATATTCAACTAAAACCTGCCTCCAGAAAGAAAAAATAGTAAATGGAAGCATTAGGTTACGACGTCGCAAATCTTCAAAATGTCATTTTTTTCCTCCTCCCGGGGTTATTAACTGTTTTATTATTCTATTATCAAATCCCTGACAGACGAAAAACCGACCTGACCGTTATCGTATTAAGCGTCATTGCTTCAGTCGCTCTTACCTACACAACAGCACTTATCTTTGCCGCGTTTAACTATCTTTTTCAGCAGCATATTGAAATTACCAATCTCTGGTTTGAGGCAACAAAAATTCTGCTGAGTGTTCTTTTAGCAATTATACTCGCCAAACTTGTCGAAAGCCGTTTTTTCCTTTTTATAAACGAAAAAGTATTTAATGTTGCGTCGTATCCATTTGGCAGACTTTGGAATACGTTTTTTAAAGTCCAGACGCAAACTGTTGTAAAGGTAATGCTGCAAAACGGAAGTGCGTATATTGGCAGATATAAAAGATCCTCGTTTGATCCTAATGATGATGTTCAGGAACTGGAACTCTCTGATCCTTATTCATTTGAAAGAGAAACGGCAAAAATTACTAAAATCAAAGAAGCAGAGAGTGTTTTAATTCTCGGCTCATCAATCATGAGCGTTGAAAAAATAACACGTGAAGAAGCAAAAAAACTGTATACATTCCCACAGGCGCGCAGAAAACGTAAATGATATACTAAGAATATGGCTGATGAACCGCACGGCATCCTCGATAAAACATTTGGTGAAGTTATACAAAATAATCCCCAGGCTCAAACGATTGTGATGAAAGCAATGAATATAAATGCACAGCAACTTCAGGAAATGATTGCGAAAACGAGTCAAAATCAACTTATGCATATGACGATACGGGATATGTTTAAAAACGGTGTTATGCAGCAGGCTGCATCAGCACAAGGACAATCTCTTAAGGTCACACCCGAGCAAATGCAGCACATAATGACTATGACGCAAAATGGAGAGCAAGTGACTCCCGAACAATTAGAGCAAATTACAGGACAAACTGTGAAGGAGGGTCAAATGACGCAATCTATTGAAGTACAGCCTCAAAAAACATCACTTGTTCAGAAATTGAAGGGGTTTTTTAAATAATTATTTACTGAGGGCTTCGCGGACAATTTTACTTACCAAACCGCCATCTGCTTTACCTTTAACGTGAGGCATAAGAACTCCCATGACTTTGCCCATATCGGCAGGCGATGATGCACCAGATTTTTCTACCGCATCATTCACGAGTTTTTTAATTTCTTCTTCACCCATTTGTTCTGGTAAATAGGCTTCGAGCATTTTTAATTCCTTTTCCTCTTTTTCAACCAGTTCATCACGTCCGGCTGCTTTAAATTGTTCAATGGAGTCACGTCGCTGTTTCACTTCTTTTTGGACAACAGCCTGCACGTCTTCTTCTGTTGCTTCGTAGCCAGCTCCGCCCTTTTCAATTTCGTAGTATCCGAGAGCTGATATGACCATTCTGATCGCAGAAACTTTCGATGTGTTTTTCGAAAGCATCGCGTGTTTCAGTTCGTCTCGTAAGGCTTGTTTTGTCATAACTCGTATTATATCAGATATGAGTGAAGTTTATCATTGACAGATGAGCTTAATACGGTATAATACAAATTGAAATATGAAAGAAACTATTCAGGGCTTTAAACAATTTATCATTAAAGGTAACGCCGTTGACCTCGCAGTTGGTATCATAATCGGTGCTTCTTTTACAGCCGTTGTGAATGCACTTGTTAAAGACCTTATTACTCCTTTGATCGCTGCAATAGGTGGACAACCTGATTTTTCACAAATTGCATTTACTCTTAACAATTCTAAATTTCTCGTTGGTGATTTTATCAATGTCATAATCGCTTTCATTATCAACGCAGCCGTTGTTTACTTCTTCATTGTCACGCCAATGAACAAATTGGTTGCAGCAACACAGAAAAATCAGAAAACACTTGATCCAACAACGAAAAAATGTCCTGAATGTTTGAGTGAAGTTCCAAAAGAAGCCAAACGATGTGCATTCTGTGCCTCAGTTCTTACTGCGAAGAAAAAATAAGTTTATTGAATCTCCTTAACTCTCTTAAGTAAATATTCTTTCGTATTCTTCTCTAAATCTTCATCAACTTCTTCAAAAAGTTTTTGTAAAATTTCACCAATTTTTCTACTTGGTTTAATACGAAGTTCCTGCATAACATCATTGCCGTTTATCGCTAAATCTTTTATCGAGAACGGTTCTGGTGCAAGTTGTTCTTCGACACGTTTCTTAAATAATTTAAGCCTCCAACTTTCGGCAGTTTGTGTACCACCTCCTAGTCGGTCACCAACTCTTAAATCCATCATGTCTTTTACATTTTCAACACCAGTTCTCCTGATAAATCTTCTGACAGCGCTATCGGTAATATGTTCATCAACAGTAAACATATGCCAGCGAATAAGTTTTGCGACCTTACCACGATCCTTTTTCGAAAAGCGCAACCTGTCAGCAATTTCATATGCCATGCGAGAGCCGACAATTTCATGATTATGAAAAATAACATAACCCTCGTCATCAATACTTGCTACTCTTGGTTTACCAACATCGTGGATAAGTGTTGCGAAACGAACAATTGGGTCACTTGAGGTACAAAACTTAAGTGAGAGGACATTGTGTGTAAACACATCGTCTTTATGATGTCTGCCAGGACGTGATTGGGAGACACCGATTCCTTCAAGCAATTCAGGCAAAATAAATGCAAGAAGACCCGTGTTATTCAGAAGCATTATTCCCTCGTATGGATAATCACTTGCCAGTATCTTTATGAGTTCATCACGTACTCGCTCTTTGGCAATCTCCGAAAGAAGAGCTGCATCATTTGTGATTGCAGCAAGCGTTTTTTCTTCGATTTGAAATCCGAGTTGTGCTGCAAATCTAATTGCACGCATCAAACGAAGTGCATCTTCCTTAAACCGCAGATCCGCATCGCCAACTGCTTTAATCAAATTATTTTTTAAATCTTCCTGACCATTATATGGATCAATAAGATCTTTTTGAGCAGAAATATCAAGTGCCATTGCATTAATGGTAAAATCTCGTCTTGAAAGATCTTCCTCAATTGTCTGTCCCCATTCTACCGATTCTGGATGGCGTCTGTCTTTATAGCCCTTTTCAGTTCGATAGGTTGTCACTTCAACGATTCCTGCATGTTCAGTTTCTTCAAGTTGTTTCAGTGGAATACCGACCGTGCCGAAAACGTTATCATAAAATCCTTCCGGAAAAAGTTTTAACATTTCTTCAGGTGTAGCATTGGTTGTAAAATCCCAATCTTTTACATTGCGGCTGACAAGTAAATCACGAACAGATCCACCGACGAGAAATATTTCAAATCCGCTGTCAATAAATTTTTGGGCGATACGCCTTATGTCATCTGGGATCTTGTCTAGCATATATGGTATAGTATATCAGATAATTTAATAACTCAGCCGTCATTTTAGATAAAAATATATGAAGAAATGGGAAACACTTAATAAGTTAAAAGTAAAAACTGCAACATTCAACGTTGACGTTTTGATTCAATTACTTTTGAAGAACCGCGGCTTTACTGGTAAAAAAGATATTGAAAATTTTCTCAATCCTCGACTTGAAGATGTGACGACTGAAGCGGTTGGGATTGATCAAAAACAACTTGCAAAAGCGCTCAAGCGAATCAGAAAAGCAATTGATACCAAGGAACAGATTGTGGTTTTTGGAGATTATGATGTTGACGGTATAACTGGCAGTGCTATTTTGTGGGAAACACTTCATCGTATGGGAGCAACGGTTATTCCATTTATTCCAAATCGTATTGATGAAGGGTACGGACTTTCGACTAAGGCACTTGAGAACGAAGAGTTAACAAAAATAAATCCCAAACTGATTATCACTGTTGATAACGGAATTGTTGCCAATGATGCTGTCGATTTCGCCAATAAAAAAGGTATTGATGTTATTATTACCGATCATCATACGATAGGTGAAAAACTTCCCGATGCATATGCAATTGTGCATACCACCAATCTTTGCGGTGCAGGTGTTGCGTACCTCTTATCTCAAGAATTCAAACATGACACACTTGTTCCAGATACTGCTGAAGAAGATTTACATCTTGAACTGGCAGCACTCGGAACTGTTGCAGATTTAGTACCGCTTACCGGTTCTAATCGAGCAATTGTAAAACACGGACTTGATAAATTAGCCCAAACAAAAAGACACGGTCTGCGTGAACTGTATAAGCAGGCGGGAATAGAAAAGGATATTTTTAGCGTGTATGAAATAGGTTATGTGATTGCGCCGAGACTTAATGCTGCTGGTCGGATCGAATCAGCAATGGATAGTTTGCGTCTTCTATGCACAAAAAATATAACACGCGCGCAACTGCTAGCAGAACAGTTAGAAGGGACAAATAAAGAACGGCAATATGTCATGAGAAAAGCTGCAGATCATGCAAAAGAAGCGATAAGAAAAGCGCCCATATTAAAAAATGTGTTAGTCATTGGACATGAAGAATATCCACAAGGAGTGATTGGACTTGTTGCCGGAAAACTTGTTGAAGAATTTTATCGTCCTGCAATTGTTTTATCGATTGGTGAGAAAGAAAGTAAAGCCTCTGCCAGATCTGTCAGTGGATTTAACATGATCGAATTTTTAAGAAGCGCGAGTGAGCATTTGATAAATGTCGGTGGACATCCGATGGCAGCTGGGTTTACTGTTGAAACTGCGAAACTTCCAGCACTGCAGGCTTTTTTAGAAAAAGAAGCCGAGAAATTACTAACCGGTGATACGTTAACAAGAAGACTGAAAATCGATTGTGAAGTCCCGCTAGATGTTTTGGACCAAGAACTTTACGACGCACTCCAACAGCTCGCACCGTTTGGCATGGGAAACCCAGAACCAGTATTTGCAAGCAGGGGAGTCACTATTGAAAACTTCAGAGTAATGGGCAAAGAAAACACTCACCTCAAACTCTGGCTCAAATCAGACAAGAAATCGTTCGAAGCAATAGCCTTTAACATGGGAGAGCTCGCAAGTGATATAAAAACCGGTGACAAAATAGATGTTGCCTACACGCTTGATGAAAATACATGGAATGGAAATACAAAGCTGCAACTGAAGATTAGAGATATTAAGCTGCGTATTAATTGAAACCACTGTCGGCAAGATTAATAACCCTTGTTTTTCGTAAACGGTTTGTTTCAGTACGGATATTCGTATCATCAGGTTCTTCTGCATACGGGACAAGCAGATGGCGTAATCCCTGTTCTCTTCTCATAGCAAGCAGAGAATGTGCCTCGTCTAATGCATTATCGGAATTAATATGATCCTGAAGTGTTTGTACGATAATTTCAACAGGGTTTACCATGCCTTCGAAATACATTTTAATTCTTCTGCGTCTATAATCTTTCGATTTGCCTGGTTCATGTGCTTTTGAGTCATCTGCCGGTTCTATCGCGTATGGTGCACCTTCAGGGAAGTAGCCCGGATTTTCTACCAGTAAATCAAATATTCTATCTACTACATTATCAACACTCTTTTGATCGCCGTTAACAACAAGCATCATTCTATGTGTATCATTAACGTCATAATCTGGCCTAATTTGGGAATGTCCTCTCTCCGCTGCATACTTTTGCGCTTTCCGTATAGCTTTGACTGCAGCTCTATCCGTATTTTTTTTACTGTATTTTACAGTAACTTCCTCATGTGTATCTTTAACAGTTCTTGTAGTTCCTATTATCGTTTTTATATGATGCCCCTCAGGTTTTACATCAAGTTCTCCTGTAAAGATGCGTTCAAGTTTGTTTGTTTCATTATTAAAAATACCATATTGTATGGTTTTCCCCTTTCCTTTTTCGTTGTCGAAAAATTTATCATCGAGCAATACTTCTATTTGTTCAAGTTTTCTATCGGCTCCGTTTTCATCATGCAATTCGATTTCTCCAGCGATATATTCTAGCAAGAACTCAGCGCGAATTTTATGTCTTAATTCTGGAGATGTCTCTTTATTTACGTACAAAGCAACCAATTCCCCCGGGTCTACAGGAAGTTGGATATCATCAACTTTACCTTCAGAATACAATAATTGGCCATGTTTCATAATTGCTGCATTAGCATGCCTTGCTTGTCTTTCATAAAACGCTTGGGCCTCATCAATAGAAGTAAACCCAAAATCATCCATAATAGTTGAATAGACCTTTGTATTTATTCTTCTCTTTGCGTTAGCTGTTGCCAGTTCGATTTCTGTTGCTCTTTGAGCATCATATTCGTCACTGGTTACATGTGTCTGGGTCTTCAATCGTTGTACTTTACGAGAAGCTTCAGCTCTCGAAAATTTTTCTGAGTTGCCAACCTTACTCAACCAAGTAACGCTTTCAGCATCTAAGTACCGTTGCCCTATCGGGGTTTCACATAAGTTGCTGGTAGGGGAAAACATATCTAAGGTAACGGTCATTTCAGGTGGTCTTGTTGCAGTTTTGTATGCTTCGTCATTTATAGTAATAGAAGTTCCATCAGTGAGTTCTAGTTTTGTAGTAGGAGCATCAACTACATGTGCAGTATGTTCTCTTATGTAGTCTGGACTATAAAATGATCGCAACGTATGGGGTTGAGTTGGCGACGCAAATAATGACTCCAATCCATCACCTGTACGTGGTAAACCTGCCAGTGCTCTATGGTCACCACTATGACGTAATGCTTGATTTACTTGTCTTCTTGTCTCAATTGTTACACTCATACTTACTTTCTCCTTATACAAAAAAATCTCCTTTTTTAAGGGAGATTAGTGTTTTGTTACTCTTTGTTTCTACAATCACCAACTCCCCTGCGTCCATGGGACGAGGAGAAACTTAGCCATAATAAATTGGTGACAATGCACTAACATACCTATAGTATATTGAATGAAACTGATCTTGTCAAGTTGAGTTTGAGGGTGTATGATACAACAGTTCGAAATGAACAATTTTGAGGCTATGAGTAACGTACAAAAACGAATTTTAGCGGCGAAAACACCTGAGCATGTTGGTGAAGAAATTTTTCTTCAAGGGTGGGTTTCGGCACGTCGTGATCATGGGAAACTGATCTTTGTTGATTTACGTGATAGATCCGGGTTAGTTCAGGTAGTCTTTATTCCTCAAGCATCTGAAAAAGCACATGCCGTTGCCTCAGAACTCCGTCCTGAATATGTTATCTCGCTAAAGGGTTTGGTTAAATCCAGGCCTGAGAGACTGATTAATCATAAGATTGCTAGTGGTACTGTTGAGATAGAAGCACTAGATGTAGAGATTATCGCAAAAGCTGAAACATTGCCGTTTGATTTGGGTAGTGAAACATTAAATCTTGAATTACCAACACTACTTGATCATAGGTCATTATCGTTCCGTCATCCACAGGTACAAGCTATTTTTAAAGTACAGGCCGTCATTATTGACTCATTCCGTGAATTTATGAAATCACAGGAATTCTTTGAATTCCAGGCTCCTTCAATTGCCCCAGCAGTCGCAGAAGGCGGAGCTGAGGTATTTGAAGTCAAATATTTTGAACATAAAGCATATCTTTCACAAAGTCCACAGCTTTATAAACAAATTGTCATGAGTGCGTTTGAACGGGTGTTCTCTGTTAATAAAGTATTTCGAGCGGAGCCAAGTGTTACAGCCCGTCATTTGACAGAGATTGTTTCACTCGATGCTGAAATGGCCTTTATTGAGTCATGGAAGGACGTACGGGATATGGCCGATGAAACTGTCAGATATATCTTTAAGGATCTTGAAAAACGCTGTAAGAAAGAACTGGAGGTGTTTAACGTTGAACTCCCATCTATGATAGATGAAACACCGACACTTAGTTTAGTTGAAGCTCAGGAAAAAATATTTACGCACTCAGGACGTGATGTCCGGGGCGAAAAAGATCTTAATCCTGAAGATGAACGAGAGATTTGTTCGATTATCAAAGAAGAAACAGGTTCTGATTTAGTGTTTATTTATGGCTATCCGACAAAAAAGAAACCGTTTTACGTCTATCCAAACCCAGCTGATCCTGAGTATAATGAAGGAATGGACCTGCTCTGCCGTGGTGTAGAGTGGCTATCCGGTGGACGCCGTATCAATGAATACGAACAGCTCCTCAAACATGTCAAAGAGTGGAAGATGGATCCAGCGAAGATAGAGATGTTTTTGGAAGCTTTTCGATACGGGGTACCACCTGAAGGCGGATTTGCATTTGGTGCCGAGCGAATAACGATGCAGATCTTAGGTCTCAAAAACATCCGCGAGGCAACAATGTTCCCGCGAGATATGGAGCGTGTCGATGAGCGATTCTCAGTTACCGAAGAAAAGACCAAAAATGTTTCTCCGAAAAAAGGAGAGTAAAAACGCGCCTGCAAAACTCCAAAAACCACCTCGCGCTGAAAATACTGAAGCTATTATTTTTGAAAAGGAAGCACTTGAAGAACAGGTAAAACCGGTTGTATCTGAAGTAAATACTCCTCAAAAGGAAGCTGCAAAAGAGATAGAAACACCTCAGTCTTCATCCGACACAGAACAAGGAGTTCGTTTTTCTTTCCCAAAACTTAATCTCCCTGATTTAAAAGTCATTAAAGAAAGCATACGCACAGTTTACAAAAAGAAACATAAACCAGTTAAAGAGAAAAAAGCTTCTTCACTTCTCAAACAATTCGAAACTGATTTGCAGCTTGTTCTCGTACCACTTATTCTCCTTGCTATCCTTGCTGCACTTATGATTATCAATAATTATTATATTGAGATAATTGCTGATAACTCTCTGCCGCAGGTCGAATCTGTTGCTTCAATTCAGCCGTTTCCGCTTGCAGATACCGTTATACCGCCAGATATTTCAGCAAAGGCCGCTATAGTGCTTGATGCTGATTCTCAAGTCATACTGCTTGGTAAAAATGAAGAATTGCGATTTTCTATGGCTTCAACAACAAAAATAATGACTGCGTTAACTGCTCTTGATTATTTTAAAGATGAAGAGGTGTTAACGGTCAAAAGCTCAGGTGTTGATGGCTCAGTCATAGGTTTAAGTCGGGGAGAGAAGTTGACGTTTAACGATCTTTTATACGCGATGCTTTTGCCATCAGCCAATGACGCAGCTGTAGCAATTGCTGATAATTATCCTGAAGGAAGAGAGGCTTTTGTTAAAAAAATGAATGATAAGGCTTTACTATTACATTTAACCAACACGCATTTTGCTGATCCGACAGGGCTTGATGATGATGAAAATTACACAACAGTTATCGATCTGGCAAGACTTGGTTCTCATGCGATGAAAAATAAGACCTTTGCACAGATTGTTGGGACACAGAATAAAGTTATTTTTAATACGTCATATTCTCAGCAATATGCTCTAGCAAATTTAAATAGGCTACTTGGTACAAAAGGCGTTAATGGTATTAAGACAGGCACAACTGAAGGAGCCGGAGAAGTACTGGTAACATCAAAAGTAGCAAATGGACATACGTATATTATTGTGGTTATGAATAGTACTGACAGGTTTGCAGATACAAACGTACTCCTGGATTTTATCGATGAAAAAGTTAAGTATGTTATGCCACCGATGCCTCGCTAAATCTTATTCCACCCATTCATTTTTAACTGCGGAGACATAGCCGAAGAATCCTCTATCACCTTCAAAAACAAAGATTGGCATAAGATATTGTTGCTCATCTTCTCCGAGGTAGTATGCTAAATAGGCTTTATTGATAAGTATTTCTGTTTCTGCAGGTGCACCGTCGTATGCTGCGATATAACCTGCTCCGTTTGTTAACTCTTCAAAAGCTTCATTTACAGATTTTATTGAATATGTAGGCTCTTCCTTTTTATCAACGATATAATTGTGGTGGGTAAATTTCGATTCAACGACAGTTGGACCAATAGGTCCTACTCCTACCAGCATGCTTATCGTTGAAAACGGAGGATTTGGGTAGAGAATTGGCAACTTCATTTTTTCTTTTTTCATAATACTGTTTTCACCTTTTAACCCAGTATTAAGTTCGTATTCGACATCTTTTTGATAAAGATCCACTCTTATAATTTGTGTATTTGAAATACTACTTGCTGGGATGAGTTCACTATTTCGAATACTATAAATTCTAGGAAATGTATTATAGTTTACTTTCTTTTCATTACTTTCTGTTTTCGTTAAATCGATATCTGAAGGAAGTAAATTAATATCCTTCAACATGTCTGCAGCAATTTTTATAGCCCCTGTTTCATCAGGAAGTCCGACAGCATTAAGTGTTGTGAGAGAGGTGAGATAATTGGATGTTAACGTGAAATTGAATGAGATAATATCAAATGTTAATTTGCGCTGAAGTCCTCGTGTTTCTTCCCATTCATATGTTGCTTCACCAACCGGCACTTCAGCAATTGGTTCACCAGTATCTGTAAGAAATTGTAAAAGTTTGGCCTTTTCCCGTGCAGTGTCAAGATTGAGGAAATTAGGCGCTGGTTGTTCAAGCTTATAAACATTTAATCTATCAGGAAACTTTTCAAATCCACCACTTTCGGTATTTATCGTGTAAGTCAGATTCTCTGAAGTTGCGTTGTCTGGAAAAACAATAACCGGTACTTTTCCGAAGGTATGGTTTGCAATTTCAGCTTTTACTGGGAATAAAATATTCTTGACGACCTTTCCTACATTAAAAACAATAACAAGCAGAATGATAACTGTTATCCCGATTGCAGTCCCAACACTCATCTTTTTGAGGCTTTCTGTTGTATCATGAAGAGTCATGTATTGAGTATAGGCTAAATTTTACCTATAATGCAAGAATGGTTCGCACACGTATAGCACCAAGCCCAACCGGATACCCTCATATTGGGACTATTTATCAGGCATTATTTAATTATGCATTTGCCAAAAAAAATAATGGCAAATTTCTCGTAAGGATTGAAGATACAGATCGAAGTCGATTTGTAGAAGGAGCAGAAGAAGTGATTTTTCAAGCTCTTGATTGGTTTGGCTTGCAAGAAGATGAGAGTCCAAGAAAAGACGGACTATCTGGTCCATATCGTCAATCTGAGCGTCTGGAGATGTATCACAATTATGCGCAGGAATTGCTTGATAAAGACCATGCATATTTCGCGTATTATCCAAAAGCTGATGCTGGGCAAAAGAAGGATTATACGCTAAAGGAAACACATGAAAAAAAGAATGACGATACTTCGCAAATTCCACCAAAGACTATAAAGGAAATGATTGAGCGTGGAGACTGGATAGTGAGGATGAAAGTTGATAAAACTAAACCAGTTACTTTTACTGACGAAATACGTGGAGAAATCACTTTTGAAGGCGAACAGGTAACAGAGCAAGTTCTTATAAAATCAGACGGCTTTCCGACATACCACTTAGCAGCAGTTGTAGATGACCATGAGATGGGCATTACGCATGTTGTCAGAGGGGAAGAATGGATATCATCAACTCCCAAACATGTTTTGCTTTATCAGTACTTTGGTTGGGATGTACCGAAGTTTTTTCATACACCAACGCTTCGAAATCCCGATAAATCAAAACTATCAAAAAGGCATGGACATACCAATGTCACCTGGTTTAAAGACGAAGGTTATTTACCTGAAGCAATTCTTAATTTTCTCGCACTTATGGGGTGGTCACATCCTGAGGAAAAAGAACAGTTTTCGCTTGATGAGTTTATCAGCGTCTTTGATCTGAAAGATATACGCCAAGTTGGTCCTATTTTTGATCTCACCAAATTAACATGGATGAACCAGCAGTATATGCAACTGAAATCAGATGAATCATTGAAACAAATGATCATTACGTTTTATCCCAAAGCACAAGAGCTCTCAGACCAAACGTTTGCTCAATTACTCCCGCTAATAAAAACAAGAATGAAGACGCTGAAGGAATTTGAGGATCTGACGATTGTGTTTTTTAAAGATCCCGATTTCCACAACCTTGACGAAAAAGAGAAAACAGTTGCAACAAATTTACAAAAAGCACTAGATCTCATAACTAATTGGCAAGGTGATGAGATATTTCAGACGATGAAAGTCGTTATGACAGAGCACGCTATAAAAATGCCTCTGTGTTATAAATTATTTTTAGGCGTAGAGCGGGGCTTGCCGCTGCCGCAGATACTTGAGATACTTGGAAAAGAGCGTTCGTTGGATTTACTCACAAAAGCTCTTGCAGCATGAAATTAGCTTTAGCCCGATTTATTTCATTTGTTTTAAACCCACTCTTTATTATCGTTGTTGTTCCGTTCTTTTTGATTTATAGAACGACAGGAGATTTGTTCTCAGCATTTAACTGGACGATGTATACAATACTCTTTTTGCTTATCATGGGAGGTTTTATTCTCTACAAGGTACGGCAGGGTACATTTACTGATTATGACGTCTCCAAACGTGAACAACGGCCGTTGTTATTCCTTGTCAGTGGAGTTTTGGCAATTGTCTATCTGATAGGCCTCTCTCTTTTGAAAGCCCCCTCAATTTTATATGCAGTGACGTTTGGTGTTATTATCGCTGTTATTCTCGCAAGTATTATTAATAACTGGATTAAAGTCAGTATGCATGTCTCAACGATTACAGCACTGCTTGTTTCACTAGCACTTATCTATGGAGGATTTTATTATTTCTTGCTGCTTGGTATTCCTCTCATGGGGTATATTCGTGTAAGAGCTAAGCGGCATACTGTTCCGGAGACCGTTGCAGGTGCAATTTTTGGTATGTCACTTTCAATTGTTATGTATCTTGTGATAACATCATTTCTAGTATGAGCTTTAGTCCAAAACGATTTTTCAGATCATTTAAATACGCATTTGAAGGAATTCATTATGCATTTAAAAACGATCAGAATTTATTGGCGCATATTCTCGTAGCATTCTTAGTCATAAACGTGAGTATCGCACTTAAAGTAACACCGTTTGAAATGGGTATTTTAGGTTTGACGATTATGATGGTTATTGTTGCTGAGATGGTGAATTCTGCAATAGAGAAAATGGTTGATTTGATAACCAAAGAGCATCGGCAGGAAGCAAAAATTGCTAAAGATGTTTCGGCTGGGATGGTCCTCCTAACAGCATTTGCAGCTGCTATCATTGGCTGTCTGATTTTCTTCCCTTATTTACTAAGACTCTTCCAGTAACTTAAAGCCCTTTTTTTCTGTAAATTAATAATCCTTCTTTGTCATACCACAATTCGTAATTAACGTCGGTCTTTAGTTGATTGATAAGCACATTATTAAAATCGATTTCACTCTGATCAGGATCCCGCATAAAAAATGCCACATAATCAGCATCTCTTATATCGATTGCAAGTGTATAGACATGTTCCCGATGTGAAAGTTGTGCACCTAATTCATTTGATGCTGCGACACTATTTTTTACTGGAATCTTAGAAAGTACTTTGGCAAATGTCTCTTTTTGTTTAAGTGGATAAGCAATCATCTCATCGTTTGGATATTGTGTTCCAATAATCGGACCATTTTGATTTGCGGCGATCAAGGAGCAAACCAGAATATACGGAATAAGAAGAAGTTTCCAATGTCGAACACGTGTTGTTAAGGGTTTCACTTTTCCCAAAACCCAAGCACCATAAATTGCCGAAAGAAAAACAAAGGGTGTGATAACTGCCGTATAATGATAATAAATTTGAAAAAGTTCTTCTTTGTCACTTAATAAATTTAGTGTAAAATCAGCACCTGCAAAGAAAAGCCAGAAGGGAAAAAGTATCGACAGATAACCGAGTGGCATAAAGAGTGCTTGTAAATAATTTATTCGCTCCTCAGAGGTAAGTTTTGTAAATGTTTCACCCGGCTGCATAATACTGTTTTTCACAAGATCTGTTATGCTGCCGCCATCGTCATTGAAATATGAAAGTGCGAAGTATTCGTTATTGGCGTTTTGTGCATTTGGAATAGCATGCCAAAAGAGTAAATAAAATATGATGAGTGACCCAATAAATAACGTGCTGCCGAATTTTCGTTTATTGTGAAAGAAAAATACTATGCCACCTAAAAGCGCGATAACAATCCAAACCTGTTCTTTGGTGAGTGCTGCAAGGAGTGCAAAGAGGAGAAAGAGGCGATAACGTTTGACCAGTAAAAAATAGACTGTTCCCAGAAGAAAGGTTGTTGCTAAAACGACTGCATGAAAATCAAATAAAATTGACCAGCCAAGTGGTGAATAAAGAAGATACGCAAATCCAAATGCGAGTGCAAGATATTTTTGCTTAAGGACCTGATTTGCAATCAGATAGACAAAAAGAGCTCCAAATCCCGCAATTGCTGCCTGGAAAAATAACAAAACCTTAGGACTTTCCCAAATCCAGTAAAACGGAGCAAAAAGCATAAGTATAAAATCAGCATGAAAGGCGAGTCGAGAAACAGTTTCAACCCCGTCTGAATGGGTCATTTGAAAAAGTCTTCCATGTGCAGTATTCCAAACGGTCTGGGTCATATTTCCCAAATCAAGACGTCCGGTATAGAAATTGTCATAGCGTAAAAAGCTGAGTGTGGTGTAATAAATAATAAAAGCTGCAATTGCGACCCCGAGAACGATAACTGGGATTGAAAAATTTTTCCAAACAGAAGTTTTTCTTGAGAATAGTACAGATGATTTCTTAAGCTTTCTTGTCATTAGTATTCGGGAGCGATAATTCTATCAGCTAGCCTGCATTATACCATAGGTTAGGTTGCGAAATATATTTTTAGGATGAGTTTATTACAAGATTCTCATAGTGTTTTGGTATGATCATTTTATGAATGGAATAGTCATAAATATAGAAAAGAAAACTATTGAAAATGAAAATTTTCGGGAAGTTTTATATACAGGACAACATAGTCAATTGGTAGTTATGTCGCTTCTACCCAATGAAGAAATCGGTACTGAGGTGCATAAAATTGTCGATCAATTTATAAGAATTGAACACGGTAAAGGAAAAGCAATCTTAGATGGACAAGAATATAACTTGGAAGATGGGAGTGCGCTCACTATACCCGCAGGTGTTATCCATAATATTATTAACGTATCTCCTGATATAAAACTCAAACTTTATACTGTTTATAGCCCGGCGCATCATAAAGACAAAACTATTCATACAACCAAAAAAGAAGCTGAAGCAGATACAGAAGATCATATCTAAATCTTCAAATTATATGGTCCAAGAGTATCTTTATTCCTATCGCGATTAACGCAACTCCTCCAAAAATTTCAATACGCTTACCAAAGATTTTAGCCAGTTGTTTGCCGAACAGAAAACCAAAAAAACAGAGAATAAATGTTATTATTCCAATTACTGTTATCGAAAGGAGTAACGGGAGTTCAAGTAATCCTAATGTTATTCCTACGATGAGCGCGTCAATACTCGTTGCAATTGAAAGCAAAATAAGTGTTCTGTTAGTAAGAATATTAGTACTCGAACCTTCCTCCTGTTCAAATGATTCTTTAATCATTTTAATGCCGATAATGCTTAACAGTCCAAATGCTATCCAATGCGAAAAGTGTGTGATATATGACGATACAATTTCTCCAATTGCCCAGCCGATGAGCGGCATCCCAGCCTGGAAACCTCCAAAAAATGCAGCAACTTTTATAGCATCAATGACGCTCGTTTTTTTTGCTTTAAAACCTCCAGCAACACTAACGCTTAAGGAATCCATTGCCAGACTTACAGAAATAATTATAATTTGGAAAAATGAAGCCATAAAAAGATTATAGAGAAAAAAACAATCGGAGGGGAGAGTTATTTATTTTGAAGAACTGACAAAATATTTCCGGCCGGGTCTTTAAACCAGGCAATATCAGGGTTGTCATTGTCACCTCTGGCAATTCCTTTGACATCGGTTTTGAGGAAACCTTCATCGTAATGCTCAAATGCAACGCCGTGTGCTGTTAATTCTTCTACGGCTTTATCGATATCATCAACTGGAAAATTAAGAACAGTATAGGTTGCAGGTTCGTGGTCGGGTTTGGAATAAACAAAAACTCCGTTACTATTTTCAATATGCAGCATGAGTGTTATATACCCACCGCCCATATCTTTTTCTGATATGGTCAGTCCAAGTACTTCACTATAAAAAGATTTCGCTCTTTTTATATCGTCAACTGAGAAACCAGAAAAAGCTTTAGATTTTTGTAACATACTAAAAGTATAAAGGAGTATTGTGAAAAAAGTGTAATAGAATTAGGCAACTGGTGCTTCTTTAATCATCCACAGTGTTCGATCGAGAAATGCTTTTATTGCTATTTTGGCTTCTTTTGCCGTTGTATATTTCCCTGCATTTTCAATCGTTAACTGTTTTCGTTTTGAAATCTGTTCTCTTCCGTATATGACATGCACTTTATACATACCTTTGCCAGTTGAAAGTTTTTCTGCAACAGCGAGAGCCTTATCAGGCTTTAATGCTCGATATAATTTTTTATTTATGGTGAGAAATGTTTTTGGTTCTTGTCTGAGGATTTGTGATTTTCGTCTCATGTCCACTCCTAGAGGCGGATTATACCATATCTTTTAGCTACTTATTATCAGTTAAATTTATAGCCTTCTTGAGTTCATATTGACTAAGGGATTTGTCTAGTGGTTCTCTGGGTGGAATATTCCCTGTGTAATATTTCTTAAGTGTTGGGTAGGCTCTTTTATCACGAAATTGTCCGAGAGCCCAAATGGCTTCGTTTCTTGAACGAAAATCTTGAGAGTCATCGTCAAGCAGCGCTGTTAGGGATTGAACACAATCACCAGTGTACATTTTTTGTGCTTTGTTGCATTGATGAAATAATTCGTAAGCAATCCAGGAAAACAAAACGAAACAAAGTATAAAAAACATACTAATCAGAATTGTACCAACTAATAAAAAAATATATGTGAGGCCTTTCTTTCGCTTCATGGTTTATTGTTTCTCATCAGGTACAAATCTCATTGCTATTGAATTCATGCAGTAGCGTTTGCCAGTTGGCTGAGGCCCGTCATCAAAAACATGTCCCAAATGGCCACCGCAGGTATCAAGTACTTCAATTCGTTCATCGCCAAGTTGACTCTCCCGGCGAAGAACCACGGCGTTTTCATTAATTGGTGCCCAAAAACTTGGCCAACCAGTTCCAGAATCGTATTTTTGTTCAGATCGGAAAAGCGGTTTATCACAACCGACACTGTAATATGTCCCTTTACGTTTTTCAGAATTTAATTCGCCGGTAAATGGCACCTCTGTTCCTGCTTCACGTAAGATATGATATTGTTCTTGGGTTAAAATACTTTTCCATTCACCATCTGATTTTTGTAGTTTCTCATCAAATGATCCTGAGAGAATTTCATCTGTTGTTATCTGCGGTTGTTGTTTTTGAGGAGTTTGTTTTACATTACCAGAAAAAAGAATTACTCCGATAATAACAAGAATAAGAAGAAAAGAAAAAATAAGCGTTTTATGTTTCGTAAGCAGTTTTTTCATAATGTTTGCTTTCTAACCAAAGGTAAATGCATAGAGTTCGGTATTGGCATCTTCGAATTCGAGGCGAAGCAAATGAGGTCCTGATTGCGGAAGAGTGATTATTCGGTAAAGCGTATCCTGGTCGACAATAACGCTACCGTTTTTGTTGTCTTTTCCGAAGAATTGTTTTTTATTATCAACAAAAACATTCACTTTAGCAGGTGCACCTTTTGATCTCATAACAAGATAGACTTCTTTTGCGTTGAAATTGAGATGAAGTTTGGCGCCTTTTTGGGGATTGGCATATTCGTTCATAATATTCCATGCTCCTTCATAAGCAAATGTATCATCATGAAGAATTGGCGGTACGGTATAGTTTCCAAGTGTATCTTTTTTTATTTCCTCAGGTGATGTCAAACTTTCAATACGCGAATAACCTAAATAAAGCTCATGTGTTTGTGCATCCACTTCATAGGTAGGGTTTCGTATTTCAGAAGAAACGTCTGTTGCGCCTGCTTCTTTTAATAGTTCCTGAATAACTTTTTCTGATTCATCATAAGCGCCTTCGCCGAAATGTGAATATCTGATGAAGCCTTCTTTATCAATAAAATATTTTGCAGGCCAATAACGATTACTATACGCAGTCCATGTTGCAAAATTATTATCCTGAACAATTGGATAAGTGAGTTCGAAATCTTTGATTGCATTGGCAACATTTTTTTCATTTTTTTCAAATTCAAATTCAGGTGCATGAACACCGATGATAATGAGTCCTTTGTCTTTATATTTTTTATTCCATTCCCGAAGATAGGGAAGTGTCCTCTGGCAATTAATACAACTGTATGTCCAAAAATCGACAATGACAACTTTGCCTTTCAGTTCACTCATCGTTAGTGGTTTGGTATTAAACCACACACCTCCTGGAATTAATTCGGGAGCTTTTACCCCTTTGTCTTCAAGCAGGGTGAACATTGGTTTTCCTATCGCATTCTTGTCAGTTGTTTTGCCTTGTTTTTTATCGAGTGCGTTTCGTATCAATTCATTATCTTCAAGTTGGGTAAGTCCTGTTCCGTACTGAGGAAAGGTATTGAGAATATATGTTTGGAATGTGCGATCGATGTTAAAGAAAATACCAGCTGCTGTCAGAATCATAATGATCCCAAAGAGTTTTTGAATTAGTCCAAGTCTTGAGAGTAACCACGGAACTTTTCTGAGAGCATTTTGTCCGCCTAGCATAATAAGAAACATCGGGATAGCCGTTCCCAGGGAATATGAAAGGGTAATTAGAAATGCATCAAATGTAACTGTCCCTGTTAATGCAAGTGAAATGACAGATGCGAGTATCGGTCCGACACACGGTGTCCAAAGGAGTCCTATTGAGAGACCGATGAGAAGACCTCCTCCAAAACCTTTTCTATTTTGGTTGTTTGGCATAAGACCTGAAAGTTTGGAAAACAAACGTTCAACAAGCAGCTGAAACGCTGGTATGAGAAGTGAAATACCAAATCCGGCAATGACAAGAACTGAAAAAAGTCGAAGTGTATCAGCAGGGATACCACTAACGCGAACGATTGTTGAAAGAAACAGAGTAAAAAAAGTAAAACTCAGAATAAAACCAGTAACAACTCCAACGGGACGTGCTTTTCCAGTATTTTGTCCGCCAATGCTTGAGGTGAGAATAATCGGTAGAATAGGTAAAATACACGGCGAAAGTACCGTTATAACGCCTGCTAAAAATGAGAATGCTATAAGTAAAAACATTGTATAAACTAACCTCTGATACTGGTTTTTATTTTTAAAAAACCAGAACCGCAGATTATTTTATGTTAGCAAGTAACTCAGTTATCTGCCCACCATTCCATTTTGTAACTTCTTTACCTGTCTCGTCAATTTGTACGTAGGTATGTTGATATGTTACACCGTACTTCTTAGCCAAATCTTTTTCTTCCTGATCTGTTTCAGGATCGTTGTAATTTACTCTTATGACAGTAACATCACTAGGTAGTTGGCTGACGCTAGCTTTTAAATTTTCATCCGCTGGGCGACATGTTGGACACCACGATGCGTAGAAAAACAGTACGCGACGTTTTGTTGCAGCCGTATCAAATGCTGCCTTTGAATACGTAACATATGCAGACTCTGCCATCATTTTGTCATCGGATTTTTCCATCATGGCCTCTTCTTTCTGCATCACAGATTCATCTTTTTTCATCATTGCATTGGGTTCTACTGCTTTTTGAGAGGACGATTGTTGAGAGAGACTAAATGCGCCGAATCCAACTATCCCGAGGATAACAATTATGCCGATTATTACTAGTGGATTTTTCATAATGATTCACCTCCAATCTATCACAATCGTACTGAATCACAAACTGAATGTCAAGTAGACTTTACATTTTGAAGTGGGAATAAATACGTGAAAGGAGTTTAGAGAAGACCATAGCGCATAATGCAATGACGAGCCAATGATCAATTTCATGACTGAATGCTTGGATGATGATTGCAAGTATCAATGTTCCCACTCCCACAAGATATGAAATTCTTCCGGCTGTTAAAATATGCATTGCTTCACGTTCATCAGATGATTTTTCCTTGAGTAAATATGCAGCAAAGGTAAGAAACGACACGATAAAGCCTACTATAAGCATTGAATGGACGCTATCGGGCATACTCAAATGTCCGGGGTTGAGAAAAAGAAGTGCGATTCCCAAAATTGCTATGGCACTGATTGTTTCGATTATCATAATTACTTTTCTATTGTAAACAATTTTTCAACCGTTGTGTTAAAAACATTAGCGATTTTCAGAGCAAGCAGGACAGAGGGCGTATAATTACCTTTTTCAATTGCGATAATTGTTTGACGTGTCACCCCAACAGCTGTTCCAAGTTCTTCCTGTGTGATTTTTTCTTTCGTTCGATATTCCTGCACATGATTGAGTACGTGTTCGTTCATAAGCTGTATTTTACATCATTCACGCTGGAACAGAAATGATGACATATATTTGGAGAATTTTCTACTGAAGCACACCTATTTGATATGGGGGTAAATATGATGCAGCGTTTTCTTTTTGGTGTTCACGTTCACGCTGGAACATACTCGTTGCGTCCCGACCGCAGCCTTCAACAATTTCCCGCCCCCCCGGATGGTCAGGTATAAAAGGAGTCATGTCATAAACATTATTCTCAACAACAATCCAGCAATCACTTTCTGTACTATGCTGTGAGACATCAGCTAAGGTATATGATTTTTGAGCAGTGGGAGCTGTACTTGCAGCAGCAGGAATTTGTGTTGGCTCAGCGCTTATTTGTTTTTCAACGGTTGAAGTTTTGTTACTTGTAAGAAAGACTCCAACGCCACCTACAAAAAGGACAACAAGCACACCAAGAAAAATAATATATTTATTGCTCATCTATTGATAATACTACCGAATTCTTAATTTTTGCTGAAAATTTTGTTCAACAGCAGGTGATTATAAGTTGAAACTAACGAAGTACAATAAGTATAACATATAAAACAATACTGAAATGTGATGCTTGTAATAGTTTTTATACAATCTATGCATTTTAATGTAATATATAGTTATAGTTGTCTCTAAATACAGTGAATGCAAAAAAGAATATTAGAGTAAGAAAAAAATCCAGAAAATCCGTCCGTGGTTTTACGTTAATTGAATTACTCGTCGTCGTAGGTATTTTAGCAATTTTGATAGCAATTACATTGGTAGCAATAAATCCCCAGGAAAACTTCACAAAGACGCAGGATGTCACGACAAAAGCACTCGTTAATGATTTTATAAAAGCATCAGTCCAACATTATTCTGAGACCAAAAAGTTGCCATGGGATGATGATGCTAATTGTATGAACGAATTAATAACCGGCGGTACGCTTTCTAACATGCCGAGCTGTATTCATACGTTGGCAAAAGGAGGAGATTTAGAAAACAACTATACATCTATGCCGGAACTACGAGAAATCCATGCCTCACGATGTGGAGATTCTGCTGTTTTGTGCTTTAATCCTAAGTCAAAAGCAACTAATCAATCAGGGGAGGCGAAATATACAAAATATGGAGCTATTCAGCCTGGTTGTCCTCCTGCTCACGGTACATCATCAGAGTGTTATGTCTGTGTGCCGGTTACGAATCATTCAGATTGTCATCACATCCCGCATAATACGCCAACACCAGCACCGACATTGACACCTCAGCCGACTGCAACACCAGTACCCGTTCCAACCGCGACTATGACGCCTACTCCAACGGTTACACCAATTCCAACAGTGACATCAACTCCGACGCCAATTCCTACAGTGATTCCTACTGTTACTCCTACTCCAACGACAGGAGTTGAACCGATTGCTTGCGGCACTGGAAATATTCCATGGGATATGCCTACACATGCCGGAGAAATGAAAGCATTTCTCTATAAAGATGAAGCAGCGTTTATGATATGCAAACCTCCACAAATGGGGCCGTACGCAATTGATGCATCTTTTGATCCGAATTTCACTTCACCTATATATGATGCAATGCATACGATGCCGAATTATGATGGCACGCGCGGCATTTGTTGTCAGACATTTCATGGATTGTCATATCCACAAAATTATACCTGGGGATATATGTATCAACATTTCACAGAGTTGGTAAACTCACTTATGATACGACCTAACAACGGAGGTTATGGTTTTATTCCTGCAAATATCGTCTGGGCTAATTATCAATGTGGCAAAACACTTTATTGGCGCCTGGTCGATTATTATAACCCGGCGATTATAAAATCTGCGACACATGCGGATGTGATTAGTTGTACAGATTCTCTACGACTTTACTACGCCGATTGGTATCTCTACTTTAATGGTTCTACAAAAAAACAAATAATGTATAACGCACAATGGGATGGTAATAATAATGGTGTTTTAGAAGAAGAGGATTATTGGTTCCAGGTTTTTCGGGGTCATGTATCTGTGTATCGATAAGACTATTTTTTCTTCTTTGTAGTTTTCCACATAACAAATCCCGCAACAAGTATGATAGCTGCTATCGCCGCAATAAAAACGAGTGGCAATTCACTTTTTGCTTCTGAGATAGGCGCATTTGTTTGTGCGTTCATTTTGAGATCCTTAATCACGGATGATGATATTTTCTGATTTGAAAAGACTTGTGTTTGCTTGCCTTCGGGTGTATCGCTCACAATCGTTATGTCATACGTTCCGTCTTCGACGAAAACAGCATATGATCCGTTAAAATCAGATATTGTGGTTTCAACAACTTTTTGCGACCCCGAATCTTTCAACTCAATTTGCGCTCCGATCATCGGGTTATTATTTTTATCCAGGATTTTTCCTGTTAATGGAGATGCTGCAAAGGTTAACTCTGTTGCGAAGAGAGACAGGAGAAACAATGAAATAATTAGCGTACTTTTTTTCACAATTGATTGATCCATAATCATGGTATCCCCAAATAACTGTGCTGTCAATCTGTGTTAGAATGCAATCAAATGAAGAAGCCAAAAAAGTTTTCACTTGTTTATAAAGATGAAGCCCTGGACGAGCTTTTGAATAAAACCGATCATAAAACACTTGCCGTCTGGGCAATCGATTGTGCAGAGCGAGTCATGCAGTATTTTGAAAATAATTACCCGTTTGACACTCGTCCGAGAAGTGCATTGGAAACCCTTCAAACATGGATTGAAACAGGCGAGTTTAAAATGGCTGTTATCAGAAAAGCCTCACTGGATGCACATGCAGCGGCCAGAGAAGTAGGCGAGGACACTCCAGCAAGATCAGCTGCTAGAGCCGCTGGCCAAGCAGTTGCAACAGCCCATGTCAGAACTCACGCCCTCGGCCCTTCACTCTACGCACTCCAAGCTATCCACAGAGCCACCCCACCAGAACAAGCCGACGAAGCCGTAAAAAAAGAAAGAGCATGGCAGTATGCACGGTTATTGGAATTACAAAAAAACAGCAGCATATAAGCCCTCGAATAGCTTTTTACCTCGTATTTTAGTAAAATGAAGCGTACTCAATCTTGTCGAGTCGTCTAACGGTAGGACAACGGACTCTGAATCCGTTTATTCTGGTTCGAATCCAGGCTCGACAGCTAAGACGGGCACTCCAAGGTGACCGTGTTCCCTATTTAGCTTGAAGGGGCTTGCTAAAAGCCCCTTCAAGACGGGAAACATTCGGACCGCCAAAACACCCTCAAAATCCCAATATCAAGGCTACGGTTCATATATGTCCTACTTAACCGGAGAATTAGGATTCGAACACAACTAGCGTTGCCTTTAATTATCGATACCTCGGGAAATGTGATAATAGTCGAATATTTGATACTATATATCCATGAGCCGAAAAAGCTTAGAATTGTGGATTAGTATAGCTGGAATAATAGGAATATTATTTGGCATCTTTTATGCTTTTTTTGGATTAGCAGGTTTTCCTCCCTACGGCACATTAATTCCTAAAGACATCATTATTCCTTGGAGCAATGGGTTATACGGATCAACTTTCATTGGATTTAGTGTCCTACTTTTCTTTGTTGGACGCCATGCATTTCAAAACAATGATAAAGGATTAATGAAGGCATTGCTTTATGGTATATATGCTTGGCTTATCGTTGAAGCGGCGTTTTCTCTTTACTACTCTGTTTTCTTTAATGTTGGGGTGGATATTGCGCTAGCAGTGTTTTTAGGATTTCCGTTGATAAAAGGTATTCAATCTGCAAGTAAGAAGGAATTATGAATTATAACTCGCGATGTTAAAAATTAAATAAGTGGTACCGAGGTAACAGTTTCATTATGGATATAAAGCTGTCGGTTTAGAATATTGGTTACTTCTCGTTTTTCCTGCATTGTGCCGTTTCGGAAAATATAATTTGCGTAATCCATAAGATGTAACTGTTTATTCTCTGGATTAATATCCTGCGCCCAAAGGATTTCATCTCGCATTTTTTTATATTCCTCCATACTAATTTTTAAGAAATTATTAAGTGTAAAAAGTTGTGGATGAGCCATATACATAAAATTAATATAGCGAAGAATTTGTTTTACCAGCTTTTCCTCAGTGATATATGGTTCAGAACAACCATACTTCTTTTGTCTCGTACAGTGGTAGTAAATGTGATAGCGAGGTTCTCCATATTTCCGTATTCTATATCTATCTTCCCCAATAACCAACGATCCACAACTTGCACATTTGAAGAGCTCTTTGAAGGTAAACGTTTTGCTACCCCATTTTGCCTTTTTAGGCACTATTAATTGTTTCTGTACTTGATCAAATATTTCTTTTGTTATCAATGGTTTGTGTGAACCTTTATACCAGTTTCCGCCTCCAATAGGGTATTCAAATTCACCATAATAGAATGGATTTTTTAGCATAAGGTATATTTGACTAAGCGTTACTTTTTTACCAGCTCTTGTTGTCAAGCATGTATCGAGCCATTTTTTAAGAGTTCTCCCGCTATCGCCGTTTCTTGCTACTCTTTCAAACATTTCAGCTACAATGTAACCTCTATCTGGATCTACCACAATATCTTTTACTCCTGCCATTGCTCGGTTGTAATAGCCGATAGGTGGCATCCCAGGTCTCCATCCCATATTACATTTAGCTCTGATACCTCTTTTAACATTAATTCCCTTCTGGTCATTCTCAAGTTTGGCTTGTGAACAAAGAATCATGAGTAAGAACTTATCGCTTGGGCTATTTGAAAATGCCTGAGTAAATGTTTTTATATGAACAATCTTTTTTTCGTCCATGAGATCGACAAGCATTCCTAAATCTCCTGCATTTCTACTCAATCTATCAGGTGCCCAAGTTAGAATTCCAGTAAACGCTCCGTTTTGAATGTCTTGGAGAAGTTGTTTGAATATTGGTCGTTGTCCTGAAAGTTTGGCAGAGTGACTCTCACGCCTGATTTCCTTAATAAACAGTCCTTCTTTCCCTGCCATTTCAGACATTTCTTTGATTTGAGACTCAATAGACATCGCCTGTCGCTCATCATCTTCAGTTGATTTCCTCGCATACAGACAATACTCAATAAGTTGCTCTTTTGGTAGAACTGCTTGTTGTAACAATGTGTTCTGATAGTTCATGTCAGGGGACAAGGTACCGCAACAATAGGGGGAAGTCCAGACGCAAAAGACTATACGATCAAACTGTTATAAGGTCTTTTTCAGCTCGATTAAGAAGTACCGCATTTGTTGCAACAATAATGGAAGATACACTCATTAATAGTGCAGAAATTTCAGGGCGTAAGGAAATATTAAATGCTGGATATAAAACCCCCGCTGCAACTGGAATTGCCAATACGTTATAAATAGAAGCCCAGAATAGGTTTTGCTTCATTTTTCTTACTGTTGCTTTAGAAAGCCGTATAGCTCTCAGAACATCAGCCGGATCTGACTTCATTAGTACTACTTTAGCAGTTTCTATTGCTACATCAGTTCCTGCTCCAATTGCTATGCCTATATCTGCTTGGGCTAACGCTGGTGCGTCATTCACTCCATCACCAACCATGGCGACAAACTTACCTTCCTTTTGCAGTTTCTTGACATATGAGGCTTTATCTTCAGGCATAACATCTGCGAATACTCTTTTTATACCGAGTTGCTTTCCGACTGCTTCTGCTGTGGTCTTGTTGTCACCAGTAATCATAGCGGTTTCAATACCAAGTTCATTAAGTCTGTCAATTGTTTTTTTTGCATTAGCTTTTATGGGATCAGCAGCACCGATAACAGCCTTTACTTTCCCATCAACCGCCAATACCATAATTGTCTGTCCACTTTCGAGTAAAGACTGTATCTCGTTTTCTAGTTCTTTTATTTCAATGTTATTTTCTTTCATAAGCTTTACGGTACCAACAAGCACACTTTTTCCGTTAACAATCGCTGTAACACCTAACCCGGATAAATTCACAAACTTCTCAACATTTTTTGGCAATGGAAGATTTTTACTCTTTAATGACTCAAGAACTGCATTTGCTAATGGGTGTGATGATTTCGCTTCTGCAGCACCAACTAATTGTAATGCTTCTTCTTCGCTAAAATCTTTTGTAGTAAAAACTTTAGTTACCTTAGGTTTTCCTTCAGTGAGTGTCCCTGTTTTATCGAGTACTACAGCTTGAATTTTTGATACTTGCTCAAGAGTAGGTGCATCCTTAATAAGGATATTGTGCTTTGCCCCAAGCCCTGTGCCGACTGCAACAGCTGTTGGTGTAGCAAGTCCTAATGCATCAGGACAGGCAATAACGACAGCAGAGATAGCAAAGGTCAAAGCCATGAGTAACGGTTCTCCCATCACAAAATACCAAATAACAAATGTTAGTAATCCACTTCCAACAGCAAGAAAAACGAGATAACCAGCAAACCTGTCAGCTAACTTTTGACCTGGAGCTTTTGAGTTTTGAGCTGTTTCTACCATTTTTGCAATTTGAGCTAAGGCTGTATCCTCTCCGACTTTTGTTGCCTTAAATTGTACTGACCCTGATTGGTTAATTGATCCACCAATTACCTGATCTCCCTTTTTCTTTTCAACTGGCATCGATTCACCAGTTACCAATGATTCATCAATTGCTGTTTCCCCTTCAAGAATCTCTCCATCGACAGGAACTTTATCTCCTGGTTTTAACACAAGAATATCTCCTAATTTTACTTCTGATGTGGGAATAAGTTCTTCATTTCCATTTCGAACTACTCGGGCTTGTGGAGGAACTAGGTTAAATAGTGCTTGTAATGCATCGGTCGTTCCACGCCTTGATTTCATTTCCATCCAATGTCCAAAAAGCACAAAGGTAATAAGCATTGCTGCTGCTTCATAAAATGTTTCATGACTGCCAAGGATTGTTAATATAACACTGAAACCATATGCTGCTGTTATACCAACGGCAATAAGAACCGACATTCCTAATTTCCGTGTTTTCAGTTCGTAATACGATGAGTAGAGGAATAACCAACCACCATAAAAGAAAACCGGAGTTGTTAAAAGGAAGAGAAGCCAAGGAATTGGAATAGGTGATGGTAAGTTCCAATTAAGGAGCATCCTTCCCATGGAATACGCAAGAATTGGAATAGTTAAAATCAGCGAGAAAAAGAACTTGTTTCGTATATCTTCCTCCATGAGCTTTGCCATTTCACGCCCAGCTTTTCCTGTATGATCCATTCCCATAGTCATGGTCATACTCATCTTGATTTTTTCCCAGAAGGACATCTTATCTACTGGTTTCATGGAATGTCCATGACTGTGTCCTTCCGAAGCTTTATGCGAAGGTGGATGGCCTGCGTGTTCTTCATGCATAGAATGTTCATTCTTTTGTGCTTCAACAAGCGCCATACCACATTTCGGACAACGGCCAGCTTTATTTTGCTGTATTTCAGGATGCATAGGACAAGTATAAATTTTAGTAGAAGATGCAGAGTTGTGTTGATGCTCCATGTTATTTATTTCTCTGGTGAATTTTATACATTCCCCAGCTATGGAGAACTATGCCAACTAAAATAATAATCAAGGCATAAGGATTGAAGTATGAAGCAAATAATACCCCTAACCCAAATGCTACAAAACAAGCGCCAAATAATGACGCTTGCCACTCAATATATTTCGCTTTAGTCAGCTTATCTTTCACAATATTCCTAGTAATTTCAGTATGACGAAAATCCCTAAACCAATCAAGATAACCCAACAAAATCTATAGAGAAATGTTTGAATATTATTGCCCTTCATTACTCCCAATCCTTTAACCATTCTCTCATTTGGTCTATTTCGTTCGTTTGAGCAGCAATAATATCATCTGCCAGCTGCTTCATTTCTGGACGTTGCGTACCGTTTTTAAGCATACTTGCCATCATGACTGCCATTTGATGATGTGGAATCATATGTTCGACAAAAGCTGTGTCAAAATCTTCAGCTTGTTCAAGCTTTGTGACATCAGTTTCATTTCCCATCATCCCCATGTGCATTCCGTTATTTCCCATCATGCCATGTTGACTCATTACATTATCTCCGGTAGGTAAATCCCTTCCAAACCAGTCTTTATACCAGTTTTTCATCTGATCTATTTCCTTTCCTTGAGAATCTATAATGTTTTGCGCAAGTTGCTTTACTTCAGGTCTTTGTGCTTTCGTCTGGGCAAGTTTTGCCATGGTTATTGCATCTTCATGGTGGGGAATCATTTGTTCAATAAAATGTGCATCCATTGTTTCAGACTGCATCATATTTTGAGCATTCGTACGAACTCCCATCATGCGCATCATGCCTGTGTTATTCGAATTTACAGCCGAAGTTGCAAGAAACCATACGGCAGCACCACCGATAAGTAACCCAGCTATACCGTATTTCAATTTATCGTTATCCATATTTTTATCACCTCCTTTTCTCATAATTACTTTTTGTGATGGTCTTTCATCATAAATATCATCATAACAGGACAAAGGAGTGCTACTGCAAATGGAAGAATACCTGATATATCAGATTTTCCTATCAGTAAACCTCCAGCAATGAAAGCAACAATTATCCCAATAATCCAAAAATGATGTTTCATATTATCTGTAATTAAATACTTTTATCAATTCATCAATATTTTCCTGTTTATTATTGTGAATCCAGTCCTTAGCACACTTTTCTAAATAACTGTCTATGATAATCCTTTTTGCTGACTCAATTTCTAATTGCGCTTCTTTTGACTTCATAATGACATCAATACAATTACTATCATTATTGAGCATATCAATCATAACTGAAATATCCTTCTTAGCTCTAATTAAATGATTTGTAATTATTTTTTTGCTCATGTTATCCTTCCTAATAAAAAGGATGCTATTATCATAAGTGTCATTAGCACTTCTATTTTAGTTGGCTTTTTGATAAGTATTTTGTTTTCTTCAATTCTCATAAAATTCATATTATTGTGAGATAGCAAACCCTTCTTTCACAAAATGCATTTTATCAAGAACAGTTTTTGTTTCAGGTAAGACATTGGAAACAATAATATTGTTACCAAAGAATGGTGAAATTGTATCTCCTTCTTTCTTGAAAAGATTTTCATCCTGCATCATCTTCGCTTCTTCAGCACCAATTGCAATCGGATAGTATGTCTTGTTTGCTATAGTAATCGGATTTATTCCATCACTGGGTATCTCAGTGGATAACTTCTCAGGGGTATTATTATTCAGGAAGTAAAAGAGCTTTGTCGAACCATCAGGAGCTGATATTGCTTGAACAGTACCTGAATTACTAAGTGTATTAAGTGTTTCTCCGTTAACAATGTGGAAGTAGTCAAGATTCGTTCCGGTTGGTTCAAGGATTCCAACTACTTTCATTTGTGGTACACCGAAGAAGTTTGCAATTGTATCGCCCGGTTTTTCAATAAGTTTCTCTTTTTTCATCATCATTGCTTCTTCATAGCCAACAATCATTTCATCTTTACCCAGTATATTAGTTCCATCTACTTTCAAAGTCTTTACTTCCTCATTATCTGCCTCGACGAAGAGTTTTGGTTCTCCATTAGCAAAGTCAATTTTTGTCGCACCGCTAGTCAGAACTTCTGATGCTTGTTTGACTGCCTCAACACTTACTTTGTTATCTTTTCCTTCTGCTGTTGCCATATCTGAGCTGAATCTTGCAAATTGGATAAATAACGCCGTGAACAGTACCATCATGATAAGTGGAGCAATTGACGAGATATAATTTTTTCTGCCTGGTTTGAAGTTTCTCAGAAGTAATGAATTACCAACAACAGATACTGAACTTAAAGCCATAGCAAGGCCTGCTAATTCAGGCTTTAAAACGAGTCCTAAGCCCATGAAGATACGTGCTGCTACTGGAATGCCAATGACATTGTAGAAAAGAGCAAAGAACATATTTTGTTTGATTTTACTCATGGTTTGTTTTGAAAGCTCGAGTGCATGCACAACATCTCGAAGATCATTTTTAATGATGACAATCCCACCTGTTTCCATAGCAACATCAGTTCCACTACCCATAGCAATCCCTAAATCAGCCTGTGCCAAAGCTGGAGCATCATTGATACCATCTCCAACCATAGCAACCTTTTTACCAGATTCTTGTAACTTCTTTACTTCATTGGCTTTGTCTTCTGGTAATACTTCAGCAAGAATATTCGTGATGCCGACTTGAGATGCTATAGCACGTGCTGTACGCTCGTTATCACCGGTAATCATATACACTTCAATTCCCATTTTCTTTAATTTATCCACGGCTTCTTTTGATGTTTCTTTGACTGTATCTGCGACACCAATCATGCCTATAATTTCATCTTTACTGGCTAGTACCATGACCGTTTTTCCTTGCTCTTCAAGGCGTGACATCTTTCTATTCAGTTTCTCAACTGGCAAGCCAACAATATCAGATATAAGTTTTCTATTACCGAAGTAATAGGTTTTCCCTTCAACATCTCCTTGTACTCCATGACCTGGGATAGCTGAGAAGTTTTGTCCTTCAGCCAGTTCTATATCTTCATCATTTGCATAAGAGTAGATTGCTTCTGCAAGTGGATGTTCTGACTGTTTCTCAAGACTTGCAGCAATAGCAAGGAAATCATCTTCATCCATCCCGGAAAGTGGGATTATATCTGTAACTTCCGGTTTGCCTTTGGTAAGTGTTCCTGTCTTGTCAAAAACGATTGTATTGATCTTATTTGCTGCTTCAAGTGGTTCTCCACCTTTAACTAAAATTCCATGCTCTGCACCTTTTCCTGTACCCACCATGATAGCTGTAGGTGTCGCAAGTCCTAATGCACATGGGCAAGCGATAACAATAACAGCTGTAAACGTCATGAGTGCAAACGCAAGTGTTGCACCTAAGAAGAAGTACCAGACGACAAACGTAAGGATTGCTATCAAGATAACTGCAGGAACAAACCACGCTGAGATCCTGTCTGCAAATGCTTGAATAGGGGCTTTCGAGCCTTGCGCATCTTCTACGAGTCGAATGATCTGTGCTAGGGTAGTATCAGCACCTACTTTTGTCGCCTTAAATTCAAAGCTGCCTGTTTTATTAATTGTTCCGCCGATTACCGTATCTTCAATATTCTTCTCTACTGGCAAGCTCTCACCCGTAATCATAGATTCATCAACCGAGGATGAGCCTTTTACAATAACACCATCAACAGGTACTTTTTCACCCGGTCTAACAAGGATTACATCACCCGCAACTACTTCATCTATAGAGATATCTTGTGCTATTCCATTTCGGATAACACGTGCTGTTTTTGCTTGAAGTCCCATGAGCTTTTTAATTGCATCGGATGTTCGTCCTTTTGCCTTCGCTTCAAGTAGTTTACCGAGAATTACGAAGGTAATAAGAAATGCTGCTGTTTCAAAGTAGAGATCCGGAATCTTTTCTCCGTTGATGCCAAGCAATGATCCGGTTGTATTTACATAGATAAAATAACTGACAACGCTATAGAAGAAAGCAACTGTTGTACCAATTGCGATAAGACTATCCATATTAAACGTCTTCATTCGGAGAGCTGACCACATTCCTTTATAGAATGATGAACCAATGATAAATTGCACAGGAGCTGCTAAGAGGAATGAAACCAAGCCAATATATGGAGTTAAGAACGCTCTACCAGGTATCCAAGTAAAGAAATCAAAAAGCATAAAGTACAGCATCGGAAGGCTGAGTATAAAGCTTACAGCAAACTTAA
This sequence comes from Candidatus Levyibacteriota bacterium, assembly GCA_052034235.1. Classification (GTDB taxonomy): domain Bacteria; phylum Patescibacteriota; class Microgenomatia; order Levybacterales; family UBA12049; genus JBPOIT01. The sequence goes on along the minus strand of JBPOIT010000012.1, from coordinate 7,467 downwards.
ATGTTTGTAGTTTAATTTCCTCTTTTCTTTTTTTCGCTTCATACTCTGTATCGGAGGCATCAAGTATTGCAGCTTTGTAACCTGCCTTATTAACTGCATTAATTAAATCCTCCTCCTCTGCCAGACTTTCATCAAATGTAACTGTCGCCTTTTCAGCAGAAAAATTAACATGTGCCTCTTTTACACCTTCAACTTTCATTAGACCTCGCTCAATAATATGTGAGCAGGATGTGCAGTGCATACCGGAGAGGATAAGCTGTACTCTTTTATTTTCATCAGCTTCTTCATACTCCTCATCCTTAGTCTGTTCCTGTACGCTAATAGAATTAGTCTTCCCATTAGTTAAAGACTGTGGATTTTTTTGAGAGGTTCTATCAAGCAAGGTTGAGAAGTTAATTGAACGAAAAACATTTTCTAAATGTTCTTTTGACTTTTCTTCAATTCCTTTTGGTAATGTAACTTTTGTAGCACTATTACTATCAAATTCACCTTCAAAAACTAAATTATTATTCTCATCCTGCAATACTTTTCCTTTCGCCTCTATTTTTGTTTGAATCGTTACTTTAAGAGGAGTCTCTTTGACTGCTTGCTTAAAGAGAAGTGTATTTTTACTTATTCCATTCTGATTTGCGACACCATTTGTCTTTGGTTCTTCCGCAAGAACTGCATCATATCCTGCGTTTTTTACCGCTTTTCGTATCATGTCGCCGGTAACTAAAGCGGCATCATAAGTTAGTGATCCTTTACCTGTTTTATGATTAATTGCTACATCACTAACACCTTTCACATCACCAAGCTCATCTTTGATAAGCATTTCGCATGATGTGCAGGTCATTCCTTTTACATTAAATGATAACGGTTGATTCATATTATTTTTTTCCAACAACACTATAATGTGTCCCTTCTAATACTTTTTTAACTTCTTCTTCTGTAACTTCTCTTTCAGCTTTTATAGTCGCTGTACCAGGAAGTTCGACAGTTACATCTGCAACATCAACAATCGTTTTAATTCGTTTTGTAATTAACTTTGTACATGCTGTGCATGTAAGTCCTGAAAGTTTTAATGTAGTTGTTTTCATATGTTTAGCTTACTAAATAAATTATTAAGGAATTATTAAGATTAAATAGCTTTGAGGGTTCCGTGAGGAATACCCATCGCGCAAGCTATCGTGTATGATCCGGTACTTTCTGCTGTGAAATCAAACACTGCTTTTTGACCTTTCTTAAAGATCTCCATGTTTTGTGATAAACCAGGTAAGGCTATACTTCCCATGCATCCAGCACCATTATCAAACGCCTCTACTTCAAGTCGTGCAGGAACACCTGCTTTCACGGTAAGCTCCTGTGGCTGGAAGCCATCTTTAGCAGAATAGGTCGCTTTAATAATTTGTACATCTCCTTTTGGAGCCGCATTGCTTGTTGATGCAGAAAGGACATTATCGAACTTAGGCAGAGAAATGCCTTTTATTCCGGTTAATGTATATCCGCTGATTATATTAAAGAAAGCAAGAGCGATAACGACTGCTCCTGCGAATCGAAAGAATACTCTTGCAAATGCTCCCTTAACAACTGATGTCAGTCCTCCAATTGAGAGAAGCCCTGGAGCTGTTCCGATAGCGAATACTCCCATTGTTAATGCTCCGGTAACTGGACTGCCTGTACTCATCGCGAAAAGCTGCATTGCCTGAGTAAAACCACAAGGGAGGAAAAATGTCATAGCACCAAGAATCATCGAATTCTTATGGCTATATTCTTTGTCGTTACGACTTTTAATACCAAGTAGATTACTTAATTGTTTTGGTAAAGTAAAAGTCATACCGCTTAATTTAGGGAATATGTCGACAAGTTGTAATCCCAGGAAAAGCATAACGATACCTACAAGAATAATAAGAAAGCCAAGTGTTGAAGGTGCTAATCTGAAGAATGATCCGAGATACCCGATTACTGCACCAAAGAAGAAAAATGAAAGTATTCGACCAAGATTAAAATAGAGATGAGGTTTAAATTTCTGTAATGCAGTAGCAGCTGGATGCTTTTCTGAAAATCTAGCGGCTGCACCCAATACTAATCCTCCAATGAGTGCCATACATGTTGAGATTCCTGCTGTAATACCTATAAGAAAAACAATAGGAAGGCTTGCATAATTATTAAGACCAGAGGCATCAACATTAAACCATCCATTTAAGTAGGCTACAGCCCAAATAATAAAAAGTGCGGTAACAGCAATTCCTAGTTCTGTGTAATCTTCAGGATTTCTTGAAAAGAAATGTCGTTTTTCTTTTCCGAGTGAATATCCTGCCTCTTTCACTGCATAAGCCACATCATTATGATTTAATCTACCTTCATGGATTATTTCAGCACACCCTTTTTTTTGGGATACTTTTGCATTCTTAACATTTGGGATTTTTAATAATTCGTCTCCAATGAGGATTTCACATGACTTGCAGTGCATTCCGGTAATATCTATTGTTGTTTTATTCATAATCTTAGGTTACTAAATAAATTATTAAGAAATCATTAAGATTTTTATGCTCGCTTTGCAATCTTATATAGTCCATATATGATCAGGACGACAAAAATGATATTGAGCAGTATGCTTCCACCGACAAATTGATTGACATAGCTACTAGCATCAGTAATCATCTTCGTGAATCCTTCTGTATCTTCCATGCCAAGTCTTCCGATTGATTTCAAATAAATGATAAATATCCCTGTCAGGAAAAAGATGATACTTGCAATCAGATTACTCATAATTACTGTTCTTTCTTTACCTAAGAAGTTAAAACTTGTAACAGGTTTTCGTAAAAACATAAACCTTGTCATCTTTCCTGATAAAAAGACCGCAATGAAAAGAAGCGGCATCACCATTCCTAATACATACATTCCACCTATAGCCATTGCCCCAAAAAAGTTAGGAGATAAGAAGGTAAGGGTTAATATACCAATTAAAACAGGAGCGCAGCATGCACTAGTAATTCCTGAAAATATACCAAGGGTAAATACTGACAATGGATCTGTTTTAGTAGTATCTCTCCCTGGTAATTGTGGCATTGGGAATTTTATACCAAGAAAAGTTATTGCTGCGGATAAAAGCATGACAACACCTCCTAGATAATAAATCCCATCATGATAGTCAAACAAAAATCGTGATAATGCTGCTACTCCTAACACTGCAGGCATCATAACTGTAAAAATGCCAGCTCCAAATATAAGAGTCATGAGGACAACTTTTTCTTTCTCCTTGAAGACATTACCTAGATATGCTGGAAGCAAAAATGAAATACAGCATGGCGCAAAGAGTGCAACAATACCTGCAACGAACGCTGCTATAAGTGATGTTTGTAATAATACCCCTTCCATTCCTCCCATATTATTTAATAACGACTCCTGTTAATGAAAATGTTAATTTACTATTTGATTTGTCATTTGTTTCGACTGAGATATATCTGTTTACTGGACCAGTTCCCTGCGGACCATGAAATAGAGGATCAAAGACAACATTTAATGTTGCTTCTTGTCCTGGCTTCACTTCTCCAACCCATTGAGAAGTTCCACTCATTCCAAATGATGGACTTTCATTGCCGTAAATTGTGACACTGGCTGTTGTGCAGTGACATGATGTTCTAATATTGGTAAGTTGCAATGGATCAGAACCAGTATTTCTGATACTAAATTTTTTGGTAACATTTCCACCGTTGATCGGAATATTCCCCCAGTCGTAGGTATCACTCTCTACAACAGCTTCGGCGTTAGCTGATGCGACTACCTGGGATGATGCAGATGTATTGTTAAGAAAAAGAATGCCACCAAATAAAATCGCTACTGTTGTAAGAATCAAAAGAATACCAATCTTTTTTTCGCTAATCCCCGAGCTGTAGTTTTGTTTATTATGATGCATAGTTTTTATACCTATGCAGAGGATACTAAATGAAATATTAAGAAATTATGAAGAGCTATTGAGCCAGAGGAAGGATAATAGTAAACGTTGTACCTATATTCAATTTACTTTCAACATTAATATGTCCATTGTGAAGTGTAATTACAGATTTTGTTATTGCCAAACCTAATCCTGAACCTAAAATTTTATCTGTTTTTGAACCTCTATAAAATCTAGTAAAAATTTTGGTTAATTCTTCAGATTCTATTCCTTGACCTGTATCAGAAATTGTCAAAAATGCCCTGTTGTGTGACTTTCTGAGTTTTATTGATATCTTTCCTTTATGCGTATATTTCACTGCATTATCAATTATATTAAGTAAGGCTCTTGCTAGCTTATCTTTAAATCCTTCTACATGTATATCCTCGTGAATTGACGCTTCAACCGTTATTTTTTTGGATTGAGCCAACTTTTCTGTAATATCACGTAATTCTTCCATTAATTCCGATAGATCAAAAACTGCACTGTTTTTCTTTTCTTCATGTGTTTCAGACCAGGCAAGATCAAGTACATTTTTCAGTGTTGATGATATATGGTTATTTTCTTCGAGTGCTGATTCCAACGCCTTCTTATAATCTTCTTTCGTCCTGTCTTTGGAGAGAGTTACCTCAAGAGAACTTCTTTGTGTAGCAAGCGGGGTTTTTAATTCGTGTGCAACATCTCCAATAAATTGTTGTTCTCTTTTAAATGCATCATTCATGTTATCAAGTAAGCTATTGAATGATGCTGCAAGTTCACCAATTTCATCCTCTGAATTAATATCTGTGATTCTCTCATCAAGGTTTTTTCGTGATATATGACGTATTCTGGAGGATACATAGGTTATTGATTTCGTTATGCGATAAATAAGAAATATTCCTAAAACAGTAAAAATCACAAATAGAACTATATAAATATGATCACTATGTGGTAGCGCAAAATTATGTACTACTATATAGAAAAAGAGGGTAAAAAAAGCGATACTACCAACATATCCAAGAATTAGGCGGGCACGAAGAGTCTTAAGTAAAGTATTCATATTATCCCTGTTCGCTTAATTTAAAGCCTACACCTCTAACTGTATGCAATAATTTCTTTTTGGACTCTCCATCAATTTTTTTTCTTAAGGTTGCTACAAAAACATCAACTATGTTGGACATACTGTCGAAATTATAATCCCATGTATGTTCAAGTATTTGTGTTCGTGTTACGACCTCATCTTTATGTCGTGCTAGAAATTCTAAAATGGCAAATTCTTTTGCAGTTAAAGAAATGGTTTTACTATTTCGTTCCACCTTATGTGATTTTGGATCAACCACAAGATCTCCTATGGCAATGATTGTCTCTGCTTGGTTATGACTTCTGCGCAAAAGTGCATTGATACGGGATTTCAGTTCAGCAAATTCAAACGGTTTTGTTAGATAATCATCCGCTCCTGCATCAAGTCCTTCTATCTTGTCATCTAACCTGGACTTTGCAGTGAGCATAAGTATCGGAGTTTTTTTCTGTTTTCTACGTAGCTCTTTGCATAAGGTCACACCGTCAATCTTTGGTAGCATGACATCAAGCACGATTGCATCATACTCTTCTGATTCTGCCAAATATTGCCCCTCTTCACCATCAAATGCCTGATCAACAGCAAATCCACTTTCTGTTAATCCTTGCTTAATGTTGTTAGAAAGCTTTGACTCATCTTCAACTACCAAAATTCTCATAAGTGTATTATACAGGATAGGGTATCAATACTAGTGAATTCTGTTATTTACTGGATCTTAATTTTTTCAGATTAAGATATGAGTTCTTTTATAATGTATTAAAATTTAGTATCCATTGTGATCCGATCTTCATTCAAATTTCCTAATGGCGAAAACCTATCATAAAAATTACCTAAATCAACTATAAATATACTCGGCTCTCCTTGATCAAGTTCTAGAATCTTGAGGAGTAATAATGAAAAAGCATCTGCTAAGTCATCATGCTTTTCTATGCCAAAATCTGTTAATTGCATAATAAGTTCCTCTGCCTGATTTCCTTTAGGGAAAAGTACCTTACCTTGCTTGATAAGATGAGTTATTAATGCAAGTCGGGATCTTTTGTCCTGTCCTGAAACTTTTACGCCTTCAGCTGGAACATTATTATTAGATAAATCTTGGATAAGAGCAGCCTGATAGCCTACTTCTTCTATAAATAATTTAGTATAGTGACCATCACCTAAATCTTTAGATAGTTGTTTTGCAGTTTCATAAGTCTCAGGAAAGCTTAAACGTTCATTTATGGGATGGGGTAGGATGTATATTCTTAATTTCTCATTGTATCCAAATACTTTTGCGGATACCATTGATGTGTAGTCAGCAGACTCTCTTTTAGAGATTGCAAGATCAATTCCCGTTGCTGTGTAATGAAAATCATTACTGTCTTCCGATGGTATCTCGTCGTAATACTGAATCCAATCCGGATGTACTAACCGATCAGCATCAGAAATAATTCTCAAGAGGTATTCTCGATACCATGCAGAATCTGTACCTATTGTTGTCCGAAGTTTTTCAACATCAGCAAGAGATTGAAATTTTGTAGGCCATGCGATTGTATTATTAGGATCTAGCAGAGGATAGGCAAAATACTTTCCGTTTAGTTTTTCGTTCTCTATCCCTTTCTTAAGTCGCATTAAAAGACTATCCTCATGAAGAAGATTTCCGACAATGACAATTTTTGTATCCTGATCTCCAATTGGAAGCACTTCTCCTACCAACCATTGAAAGGTTTTATCTCGTCCTTCTCGTGTCTTTACACTATTTAAATCCTCAACATCATCGCAAATTACTAAATCTGGCCTATATTGTCCATGTCTTAACCCTCTGATGCTTTGTTCCGTTGAGGCAACGGTTATTCTGGCTCCATATTTTGAGATCACTATTGAATTAGATCCCCATTCATCGCTAATCTCTTCAAAAGGTCCAATGTCGGCTTTTAATAAATCATTACTCTCGAGCTCTCTTTTAATATTTGCCAAGTGTAGTTTTGATTGAGCTTGTGTCTGACCTAATATAAGAATAAATTTCTTTTGTTGCGACCCAATAATTGCCCAGATCGGATAGGACAGCGTAATGAGTGTAGATTTACCTGAACCTCTAAATGCAACAAGAACAGCAAGTCTCGTATCAGCATTTTCTGTTAGAGCAAACATTTCAGAATGAAACGGTGCAAAAGGGTATTTAATATAGTGTCCAAGATATATTGAGAAAAACCAAAGATGACTATTCTTTGCAAGCATTCGTCTTACCGATCTTTTCTTTTTTATTTCCTCAAGTTCTTTGTCAGTAATCATTCCTGTTGTCATGATTTTTCTTCCCCCTTAACCTGAGGGATAAGCGATGCAAGTTTCAGGGCTTTTGTGACAAGTTCTTCTTGCTCCGGGGTAAGAATTTCATTGTCTGCTTTAAGTCTTGCTGTTACTTCAACTTTGGTTGCATAACTTGGGTGGTGATGCTTGAGCCAAAAGATTATAGCTGTGAGATTCTTGTCTCGAATTGCTGACATTAGTTGAGACTCGG
>JBPOIT010000014.1:0-75848 GCA_052034235.1 Candidatus Levyibacteriota bacterium | reverse complement strand
ATTTGATTATGACACATACGCTACCAATTACAAAAGCACGTGAAGATTTAACTTCGATAGTTGATAATGTTAATAAAAAACTTGAAGAGTATGTCATTACCGTAAATGGCACTCCAGCAGCAGTAATTATTTCAGCTGCAGAGTACGAATCATGGAAAGAAACGAATGATATTATGAGTAATCCAAAACTTCTTGAAGCAATAAAACAAGGTGAAAAAGAGATACGAGAGGGAAAAGGGATTTTATGGGAAGATGTTAAAAAAGAACTTGAACAAGAATAATGTATCATATTATTATTTCCCCCACAGCAAAAAAAGGTCTTAAAACAATCGCTAAAATTTACAGAAAGGGAATCACAGAGTCAATTGATGCTTTAAGTGATGATCCTTTTAGTGGTAAACCGCTGACACGTGAACTCACGGGAAGATATACATATAAAGTAGGGGTCTATCGAATAATTTATAAAATTAACAAAAAGGATAAAGTTGTTTATATTATCAATGCGGGTCATCGAGCTACCATTTATGAATAATTTTTCTTCGGGTTCCAATAATCAGTTACTACTCTTAGTTATTTCCGCAGAATTTTTTCCATTGCTTTTCCTTTTGCTAACTCGTCGATTAATTTGTCCAGATAGCGGATTTCTTGCATAAGTGGTTCTTTGATTTCTTCCACTCTGATTCCACAAATCACGCCTGTTATTAATTTTCTTGAAGGGTTTAGATGAGTAGCCTGAGAAAAAAAGTTTTCAAAATCTGTCTGTTTTTCAATGTGTGCATCGAGTTCTTTTTGGGTATATCCGGTCAGCCAACAAATAATTTCATCAACTTCTGCTTTGCTGCGTCCCTTCCTCTGGACCTTTGCAATATACAGAGGATACACACTCGCAAAACTCATTTTATAAATCCGTTCATTTGCCATACTGCTTTTTTTATTTTAGCACGTATGTGTTTATATGCTAATATAGAGTATATGAAAGTTGTTGTTTGTGAAAGGTATGGACCGCCTGAAGTTTTGAAGATAAAAGAGATTGAAAAACCAGTCCCTAAATCCAATGAAGTCCTGGTCAAAGTTATCGCAACAGCTGTTAATTCCGGTGATGTGCGTGTGAGAGGACTTGTGGTCGATGGATTTATGCGTATCGTCATGCGCCTGGTTTTGGGATTGAGAGGTCCGAGAAATCCAATTTTAGGAACAGTTTTTTCAGGTGTCATTGAAAGTGTTGGTGATAGTGTGAAAATGTTTAAGCCAGGGGACAAGGTCTATGCAACAACTGGCATGAAAATGGGGACGTATGCTGAGTATATCGCTCTCTCTGAAAACAAAACGATAACACTCAAACCAACCAAAGCCTCTTTTGAAGAAGCCGCAGCACTTCCTTTCGGCGGAACAACCTCACTTTATTTTTTACAAAAAGCAGGTATTGGCAACAAGCCCAAACAAAAAATACTCGTCTATGGTGCAGCCGGAGCTGTCGGAACTGCCGCTGTTCAAATTGCCAAACATTATGGTGCAGAAGTTACAGCAGTGTGCAGCGAAGCAGGAGTGCAGCTTATGAAATCACTTCATGTTGATCACACGATTGTCTATACAAATGACGATTTTACAAAAAATGGCAAAAGGTATGACATCATTTTTGATACGGTTGGCAAAATGCCCAAAAAAGCATGTCAAAATTCTCTTGCACCGGAAGGCAAATACATAACAACAGCAGCACTCGACGTTGCCTCAGAGACAAAAGAACAATTACAATTTCTAAGTGAGTTATTCGATAAAGGCGAATACAAAGCAGTCATAGATAGAACATATCCCTTGGAAGAAATCGTTGAGGCTCATACCTACGTAGACCAAGGAAAAAAGAAAGGCAACGTCATAATAAAAGTTTCAAAAGCTTAAACCTCAAGAAAAAGCAATTTTTTCTATTTTATCGAACAAGCCCATTCCCTTCTTAGTTTTTGATATACTTTTTTTATGAATATTAATAGAATCAATGTTGGTGATAAAGAAATTTCGGAGGTGGTTTCTGAGGAGGTTCTTATTCGAAATGAGCAGGATGCGCTGGATCTTTATGGGGAGGTATATGCGACTTCATTATTTTGCATGATTATAATTTTGAGAAAGATGTGTTTGATTTAAGTACACGAATGATGGGCGCGATTTTGCAGAAATTCACAAACTTTCAGGTTAAACTTGCAATCATCGGAGATTTTACAAAATATAAAAGCACAACCTTAAAAGACTTTATTTACGAAAGTAACAACCACGGAGATTATTTATTTGTCCCCACAATTGAAGAAGTAAAAAAAATCTGGAGTAAGTGAATATCTGGTATAATTTCTTATTATGAAATCCCCAAAAGTAAATATTGATATCCTGATTGTTAGAAAGAATAAAATTCTTTTGGGACTTATGACGAAGCAGTGGAATTATGAAGGGAAACAGGTATACGGAGTTCCGGGACGGGATATCTATTTTTATGAAAGAATTGGAGAAACTCTTAAGAGAAATATTAAAGAAGAATTTGATTGTGATGTAACGAAATATGAAATAATCAGTGTCAATGCGAATTACGCTTTTGATAACCATTATGTCGGTATAGGTATAGCAGCCGAAATTGATGGTGAACCGAAAGTGTTGTTACCTGAAGATTGGGAAAAATGGGAATGGTTTGAAAAAGATGCTCTCCCAGATAACCTCTTCCCTCCAACAAAAAATCTTATCGATTCATTTCTACAGAATAAAGTTACTGTATCAGAATAACTCCTGCGAAATTTTTAATGAACCCCTTTGTAATAGTAAATGCCACTAAGACCCATTGATTTTATAGAACGATTGTTCTATTCTCTTATAGAACGAACGTTCTATAACTACACACTATGTTAGTAAGAATATAGTCGTTTTGTTAAGAGATACTTATGAGAAAGGAGGTGAAAAAATGAAACAGTCAACAGTGATTATTGTTATCGTAGGTGTAGTACTCTTGCTTATTGTTGGTGGTGTTCTGATGAATACTCCAAAAGAAACTGCTATGGTAAATAGTGCCGATGCTACTCCTACAACAACCGCTACGTCGACTGAAGATACAGCTATGAATGAAAAAACAATTGTCGATATAGCATCTGAGGCAGGTAATTTCACAACACTCGTTGCAGCAGTTAAGGCTGCTGGATTGGTCGAAACCTTATCAGCAGAAGGACCATATACAGTGTTTGCTCCTACAGATGAAGCTTTTGCTAAATTACCCTCCGGTACGGTAGAAAGTCTTTTGAAAGACAAAGATAAACTAACAAAAATACTGACGTACCACGTCGTTTCGGGAAAAGTGATGGCTAAGGATGTCGTTGGTTTAACTTCTGCAAAAACCGTAGAGGGTGGAGAGATAGCAGTTAAAGTAGATGGTGAAACAGTTATGGTAGATAATGCTACCGTAGTTAAAACTGATATTGATGCATCAAATGGAGTAATCCATGTCATTGATACAGTACTAATGCCACAATAGTACTCTTGAAGGAACTAGTCTGCAGGCTAGTTCCTTCATGCTATTAAAGTGTTTTTACGAGCTTAATTTGCTAAGGGCCTTGTAAAGGAGTACACTGCATTAAGTAAACATGGGTTATGCATAGACGGTTACACACGATTGAAGAGGCTAGGGATTATGCGGAAGCAATAGTAGAGACAGTACGAGAACCGCTTGTTATTTTAGATGAAAAACTTAAGGTTATTACTGCAAATAGGTCTTTTTATAAAATATTTCATGTTACTAAACGGGAAACAGAACATAAGCTAATTTATAAATTAGGCAATGGTCAATGGGACAACCTCAAACTACGTCAGCTGCTTGAGAAAATATTCCCTCAGAAAACTTTCTTTCAAAATTTCGAAATTGAACATGAATTTCCTCAAATCGGGAAAAGGATTGTCATGCTCAACGCTCGTAAGATAATCCAGAAAAATCACAATAATCCTATGATCCTTCTTGCCATAGAGGATATAACTGAAAAAAAGCATATAGAGCAGCAGAAAGATGATTTTATATCAATAGCCTCTCATGAGCTAAAGACTCCAGTAACCAGCATGAAAGCATATACACAGCTTCTGCAAAAACATCCTTTAATAACCAATGATAAAAAAGCGTCGTTCATGCTTGCTAAAATGGATTCGCAAATGAATAGACTGACGGAGCTAGTAGCTTCATTTATGAATGTCTATAAAATGCGCTCGGGCAAATTGCGGCTAAAGAAACAACGATTTCAGTTAGAAGAACTTATTACTGAAGTTGTTGGCAACTTTCAGTATACGATTAGTTCACATACTGTAGAATTTCGTTCTGACAAAAATGTGAAGGTAAATGCAGATAAAGCACGAATCCATCAGGTTCTCGTGAACCTTATTTCAAACGCAATTAAATATTCACCTGATGCTGATAAAGTGCTCGTTTCACAAACAAAGGATAACGAGAACGTGACAATTACTGTTCAAGACTTTGGTATGGGTATTCCGAAGGAGGAGCAAAGAAGAATCTATGAGAGATTTTTCAGAGCAAAAGGAAAGAAAGAAGGAGATATCCCTGGCCTTGGACTCGGTCTGATTATTTCAAATGAAATAGTAAAACAGCATAAAGGAGATTTATGGGTAAAGAGTATTGAAGGTAAGGGTTCTACATTTTTCTTTACGTTACCAATTAAGTAGGAGGATAAGTCTTTTGATTTTATAAGTATTTTTACCCGTGAAGTCGAAACATTTTCTTAGTTCATATGTGTTATACTCTTATAAGTTGCAGATATCAGTAACGCTGTTATTGCATTTAGTATTTCTTAGAATAAGGATCCCTCTTTTTCCCTTTCTTTGTTCTCGCAAATAAACCCTAATTATGAAAATTTTATTTATCAGTCCTAATTCACCGTTTGAAAGCATTGGCGGCATTGAACGCTATGTCATTAATCTTTTAAATTATTATAAAGTGAGAAAAGACATAGAAACGTTTCTTATTCTTCCAACAACAGAGGAAAGTCATAAGAAAATTGATGGAAACACAACGATTTATTATGATAATAATTTATCACTACCCCGCCGAAATAGAACCCAAAAACTTATCGTACAGAAATCAGAAGGATTTTCAAATCTCGTTGAAGAAATTATAAAGACACATGGTATAGATATAATCTGTGCGGAAAATATCTTATTTGGTCCGCCTGCAGTTTATAGTTTACGTCTTAATATGATTGCATTACTTTACAAAATTCCATTGATGCTCAGACTTCACATGTACCCTGAAACCCCTCTGCAAATAGAACTTACAAACCAGTTAATGTGGGATCATATTAGTTGTGTGAGTAAAAGTGTTGCCGGAGATTGTTTCCAGAAGGGGACTGATATCAATAAACTTTCAACAGATTATTTAGGAGTAAACACAAATGATTTTACACCGACTAAAGATTCTGAATATGACCTGAGAAAACAACTCAATTTAGATAAGAAAACAAAAATTGTATTTACTGCTGCGAGGATTATCACCGGTAGCAAAGTCATGCTGAAGGAAAAAGGACTTATCAACCTTATTCAAGCGTTTTCAAAATTGTCTCCACATTATCCTCATCTTCGGCTGTTGATCGGCGTTGGAAAGGCTTCAGATAATTTGAAAAATGAATTTGAAGCAGCTTATGAAATGCTCATGGGGTACATCAAAATTCATAATATCGAGGAGCAAACAATTGTAAAAATGTTTCCACTCGACGAGATGCCGGATGTATATAGAGGTTCAGATCTTTTTGTATTACCAGCTGAAAAAAACGAGACACTTGGACAGACATTCATTGAAGCAATGGCTTGTGGTCTGCCAGTAATTGGTGCAAAAACCGGAGGTATACCTGAAATTATCACTGATTCGTATAACGGTTATTTGGTTCCACCAGATGATTCGAGTATTCTTGCACAGAGAATAGAAAATCTTATTAAGGACGATATTATTAAAGAAAAATTTATCATAGCTGGACTGAAAACTGTTGAGGAAAATTTCACATCAACCAAACAATTCTCCAATTTCCATAAGACGCTAGAATCACTAACAAAAACTGAATAAGAGCACAACACATGAGCAGTAACAAATGGGGACACAGAATAATATACCAAATTTACCCGCGCAGCTTTAAGGATTCTAATGGTGATGGTATAGGAGACCTCAATGGAATAAAAGCAGAATTGCCGTACTTAAAAGAACTAGGTATAGACGCTATATGGTTATCTCCAATTTATCCATCCCCAATGCATGATTTCGGATATGATATAGCAAATTATAGAGATATAGATCCCATCTTTGGTGATTTAAAAGCATTTGATGAACTTATTGAAAAAGCACATGAACTGGACATAAAAGTGCTGTTGGATTTTGTTCCAAACCACACCTCTAGTGAACATCCTTGGTTTAAAAAATCTCGCTCAAGTCTAGATAATTCCAAAAGAGATTGGTATATTTGGCGTCCAGCAGATAAGAATGGCAAACTTCCAAATAATTGGCTATCACAATTCGGTGGACCTGCGTGGGAATTGGACAAGGAAACTGGTGAATACTATCTTCATACATTTGATGTTACTCAGCCCGATCTTAATTGGAGAAATCCTCAAGTTGTAGAGGAAATGCTTGATACAATGCGATTTTGGCTCAAAAAAGGTGTAGATGGATTTAGAGTAGATGTTGCTTACCTTCTGTTTAAAGATCCGTTTTTGAGAGATGAACCGATGAACCCATATTTTCAACCTGAACATCATCCGCTTTATGATAGCCTCCTGCATATTTACACAAGCGCTCTTCCAGAAACCTTGCATATGATTAAAACATTTAACAGAGTGATCAGTGAATTTGATGATAGATTTATGGTTTGTGAGATACATACATATGCCAATGAAATAATAAATCTTTATAAAATAGTTGACCATAACGGCTTTGCGCCATTTAACTTTTCATTCATTTCCATCCCGTGGAATGCTCATGAGCAGAAAAAGTTTTTAGATGAATTTGATGAACTAGTAGGACACAATTATTTTCCAACATACGTCCTCGGAAACCATGACCAACCAAGGGTTGCGACAAAATTAGGAGATAAAGCAGCTCGTTCAGCAGCCCTTCTTCAACTAACACTTCGTGGTACACCGTTTATTTATTACGGTGAAGAATTGGGAATGAAAAATGTTGAAGTTCCAGCTGAGAAAGTCCGCGATCCAATGGCTGTGAATATGAAAGGTTATAATTTCGGAAGAGATCCTGAAAGGAGTCCTATGCAATGGAATAAGAATGAATTTGCAGGATTTTCAGAGTCTGAACCGTGGCTTCCTGTTGAGAAGGATTATACGGATAAAAATGTTTACTCAGAGAGTAAAGACCCGACATCATTTTTAAACCTATACAAAAAAATCATCTCAACCAGAAGAAACCTGAACGCTCTCCGTTTCGGAAAATATATACCACTCGATTTTAAAAATATGAAACTATTGGGATTCATAAGAGAATTTGAGAATGAAAAAGTACTTATTATTGTAAACTTTTCAGAAGAGGAACAAACAGCGAAACTTCCGGATGGAAAATGGGAAATAATTCTTTCTACATATATGGACAGTCAAGAAAAAGAGAAAACGAATAAAATAAATCTAAGATCCTCAGAAAGCTTTATCCTTAAAAGGTGCTGACGCTGTTCTAGATAAGGTGACAGTTATATAATCGTATTTTCCTCATTTCTTTTAAAATTGACAATGCTCAGCTTATCTTTTTTAATATAAAAGTATTATACTTATTTATATGATAAAAGTAGTTGTTGTAGTGTTTCTATTAACAGTAATGCTTCATTCAGGTAGTACCCAGGTCTTTGCAGAGTCACAAGTTACTGGCAGAGTGTTGGATAGCACGAATAATCCTCTTATGGATGCTCAAATCACTGCAAAGGATTCTGAGTCAAAGCAAACTGCAGGTGCAACAACTTCTGACTATAACGGTTCTTATAGACTCTTACTTCCGGAAGGTACGTATGATATTACTGTGATCAGCGATATTGGAAATGGAAAAAACACAAAGACTTTTGCAAATCAAAAAATTACACAACGTACGGTGCTTGATTTTAATTTGAATACGAAAACAAATGGACTGACTTTAGAAAATATGGATATTACCTCAAATATTATTTTTGCTGGATTAGGTATAGGACTCCTTACGGGATTTGCTATTTGGGTAATTAAAAAGAAAAAATAACTTCGTACACTCATTATTCAGGAGGTTGCCAGCCACCAGCGCGGTTTTTCGTACTGAAAGCACCCAGCCAATAATCTGTCCAGTCGATAACTCCGTTTTTATCATGATCCCAGGAAGCGTCATACATTTTTTGTCTGCTATTCATTTGATCATAAACGGTATACCAGCTTAGCGGTGGGTCAACTATGCCAACTTTTGTTGTGCAATCGATAACACCGGTATATGTTGGCCCTACTTTTTTATCAGTTGCGCTGTCGTTGTAGTAATTGGCAATTCTCCAGTAAATAGTTTTACCACAACCATGGTCATAAAGGTAAATACCTTTGGTTATACTTGTAATCCCTCCATATTTCGAAGTAATTTTCCGCAACGCGGCATAACTTATATTGAGAGGTGCATCCTGTGAATAATGACTCGGAATACCGAAGGATTTATAGGTTTGGGTATAATCACCTCCGAAATCAGGCCGTAAGGAAATATGCATATTCCAGCCTGCTCCTGTTGGGGGGAACCCTGGATGGTCGAAGAAGTAAAAGGCATATGTCTGAAAAAACTTAGAGTCATCATTTCTGTAGTTAGATAGTACCTGCGGTATTGTTGGTGTTGGTGTGAATGTGGGAGTAGGTATCTCAGTTGGTGTAGGAACTGCAGTCGGTGTTGGTGAAGGTATAAGAGTTGGCGTAGGAGTTGGAGTTTGGGTAGGCGAAGGAGTCATCGTCGGTGTTGGAGATGGCAGAGTTGTTGGTATAGGTGTTGTTGTTGGAGCAACGCAAGTTGGGTGACCCATGATTGGTTTGCACCAATAACATTCTTTTGAATCATGATCGTGTCCGGGACAGCCAGGGTCGTTGACGCCGAATTTATCATAGGTGGCATTGCTGTATTCTTCTTTTGATTTTGGGCGGTAGCAAATTACGCCAGAGTCTCCACATTTATTTAGTCTGATCTCTTTGCTTACGTCTTTTGCGATATATTTATCTTTAAAATCATCAGATTGTGCTAGTTCAGAAACACAGTGAGGCATAGTATCGAGTGTTCCTCCTAATGAAAGTTCAACTAAGCAATTTGTATTCTTCTGCCATGGGAGCGCTTTTTTCTCACTATAATAGACTGAATTTGCTTTTATGAAGTCTTCTACAGTGGCTTTCGCAGTAATATCTTTCGCATGACTAGCTTGTTCTGCTGGATTAATAGCAGTGAGTGTTATTGCTAAAACTATCGCCAGAATACCGATAACAACGAGTACTTCGATAAGGGTAAATCCTTTGTTTTTTCTTAAGCCTTTCTTTCGCTTGACTCTACTATGAATCCCCATAACTCTACCATACAGTGATGGCTAAAAAAAAACAATGATTTTCATCAGTTTCTCTTTAGCATATTGCAAAACACATGAATAATCTTTACTATTTAATTAATACAAGTTTTATACGTATGGAATTAAATTTTGTAGCAATTATTGTCGCAACTGTCGCTCAATTTATTATTGGTGCAGTTTGGTATAGTTTTCTGTTTGGTAAATTGTGGGCAAAAATTCACGGATTCGATAAGCTATCAAAAGAAGTGCAGCAGAAAATGATGAAAGCCATGGGGCCATTTTATGCTTTACAGGCGTTTGTCACTCTTGTAACAACCATAGTGCTCGCAATATTTATGAATTATCTCCCGAATGATTGGAATCATTATGCACTGGCAGGTTTCTTCTGGATTGGGTTTGTCGTCCCAACTCAGGTAAGTGCCGTTATTTTTGGAGGAACTGAAGGGAAATGGATAGCTAAAAAAATTGCAGTACAAGCAGGTTGTGCACTCGTTTGTTTAGAAGCTGCAGCGATTATTTTACATTTCCTCGCATAAAAACGACTTACTTTTTTGTTTTATCCCGATTATTTTCTCTCTCCATTTCACCAATCATCCCAAACATCAGTCCAAGTAACCTCATCGATGCGAGAATAATAATTACATAAGAATCTGGTTAGAAGTTTTGTATAATTAGAAAGTGATTAAAATAATTTTGTTCGATTTTGATGGGACGCTTGCTGATTCTTTTGAGAATTTTTTTGAAATTCTTAGAGAAATCACTCTTAAATATAAATTACCAGAGCTTAGTCCTAAGAATTTAGACGAGCTGCGTTCAGAAAGCGCAAGCCAGATCGTTAAAAGACTTCATATCCCTTTTTACAAGATTCCCTTTATTGCGCGTGATATGAAGCGTTTGCAGCAGCAAAACATAGAGAATATAAAATCGTTTAAAGGTATGCCCGAAGTATTATGTGGGCTAAAGGAGAAAGGTTTCGAGTTGGGTATTGTCACATCAAATGGTAAATCAAACGTGCAAGCATTTCTGAAAAATAATGACATCGATATTTTTACATACCTTTATTGTGACAGCAGCCTTTTTCGAAAGGATAAAGTGCTAAAAAAATTTCTAAATACACTAAAGGTATCAAAGGAAGAAGTGCTTTATGTAGGCGATGAAATAAGAGATATTCAGGCTTGTCAAAAAGTTGGAATAAAAATAGCTGCTGTAACATGGGGATTTAATTCGAAGGAAGGACTAATAAAATATAATCCAGAATTATTGATCAACACTCCGCAAGAACTGTTGCAATTCGTGTGATTGGCATCATTGCTATTATCTTCTAATGTGTGATATACCTCACTTATGAGGAAGTATTTGAAGAAAAATAAGAAATTGTTACTGATTACGGCGGTTATCATTCTAACTTTTTTTGGTGTACTTTTCATTATCTTATTTACTCAGGTGCCACAGAGTACTAACTCAATGAAAAGTGCTTCAGTCACAAATGAAACGAAGAGGATTGGTCGAAACCAAGGAATAAATCGTGGAAATTGTTTAGCAGAAGACTGTTTGCAAATTGATACAGTTGATTATCCTGTCGATCAGCTTCCAGACAATGTTAAAAACGCTTTAGATAAAGCTATCATTGATGAATATAAAGCATATGCAACATACGATGCCGTACTGGAAAAATTTGGCATGACAAAACCATTCTCAATGATTATCAGGGCTGAAGAACAACATATTTCTTCATTAAAATCAGTTTACGATAAATACGGTTTAGAAATTCCTAAAAATACATGGGTCGGTACTGTTAATGTCCCCGCAACGTTAACAGCATCTTGCCAAACGGGTGTCGACGCAGAAATAGCAAATGTAAAATTATATAAAGAAGAATTACTTCCGGTAGTAAAAAATTATTCAGACATTACCAGTGTTTTTACACGACTTATGGACGCCTCAGAAACTAAACATCTCCCTGCATTTCAACGTTGCAATTAATACAAATTTTCTTATATCTTAGTAATATTTTGTGAATTGTTGTGATCAGTATATCTAAAATTGGAGTGATTTAGATCACATCGTAGTTTCTAATGAAATTATATAATTCTACTCATATATGAAAAAAGAAAAACATAACCCGTTTAAATACTGCCATTGTGAGCAGATTGCAGAAAAGACCTATTCTGCTGCATCGCTACATAAAATAGCTGGTATTTTGCGCAATGCATCTCTTCCGACAAGACTACAATTATTACTTTTCTTATATAAAGAACCTCATTGTGTTTCAGATTTAATTTCACATACCAAAAAATCTCAGACAGCAATTTCTCACCATTTAGCAACGCTTCACAAATCTGTTTTAGTGAACAAAAAGCGTGATGGAAAGTTTATACAGTATTTCCTGACACCAACTGGTGAAAAATTTGTTCTTAGTCTACAGGTATTAAATAACTAATTCCTCACTGTCACACCTTTTATGTATAATGAGGTAGTGAAGAAAACTTTTTCGTATACTCTCGTTAGTATTCAATTTCTTTGTATTATCTTACTCTCACAAAACGCAAAGTTAGAACAGATTTCGCTTTTTCCAATAGTACTTATTTTCTCGGGTCTATTTGTAGGAATAACAGCGATCTACGTTATGCGAGTAAGTAAATTGCATATAACACCTGATGTTGATAAAAAGGCAAAACTTGTAACAAACGGACCTTATCAATATATCCGTCATCCTATGTATACTGCGGTTTTACTCGTTTGTTTCGGTTTGCTTTTGACAAATATAACATTGTTTTCGTCCGCTTTATTTGCTCTACTTACTATTGATCTTATTGTGAAGCTTTTTTATGAGGAAAGATTACTCGGTGCATACTTTCATAATTATGAAGCATACAAAAAAAACACATTTCGAATTATTCCATATGTGTTTTAGTTTTCAACGGGGAATTGTTTTGCCCTCCAGGTAAGCATACCGCCAGACATACTAAAGACATTTTTGTATCCCATCTTAATCATTGTTTGAACAGCCATTGCACTTCTTGATCCGCTTAAACAATAAACATATATTTTTTGATTTTTATCTGAGATGATTTTTTCAACTCCTGAATCAATCTGGTCAACAGAAAGGTTAATACTTTTTTTAATTTTTCCACGAGTAACTTCATCTGGAGTACGAACATCAAGTATGACGACATTGTCATTTGTGTCAATTGAGTGTTTGACATCTTCAGTTGTAATTTCAGGTATTTTGGGTCCAAAGTTAAACATAATGATTATTGAGCTATTTGTAAAAGAGACGATAGCCGTGCTGGATCAAATCCAACAACAAATTCGCTTTTATCTTCGAGTTTGATCTCTGTTACAGGTACACCCATTTGTCCAGTTTTTTCAACCATTTTTTTTGCTTCCATAGGATTTAAATCAACAAATACGAGTTTGTGTTTTATTCCTTTTTTATCAAGCCATGCTTTTTCCATTTTGCAGTAAGGACATGACATTGTTGCGTATAATGTGATATCGGCTGTTACTTTTTTCATTTATTAATTGACTCCTTAAATGATAATAATTCGCTGCTGAGTTCCGCAGCTTTTTTATGAACCAAAGAATAATATACTTCTTTACCAACTTTTTTTGTCTGTACGAGCCCTGAACTGCGCAATTTTTCCAAATGCTGAGAAACAGCGGATTGTGAAAGGCCACAATTTCCGATAAGTTCAGTCACATTTTTTTCACCTTTTGAAAGACAGAGTAAAAGTTTTAAACGTGTCTCATTTGAAAATGATGAGAGTATATCTGATGTCATAAAGATATATTAGCACATGCTAATATATTGTCAAGTATATAAATTACTATAGTGTTGATGCATATCAACGACATATTTTATATTTATGGTATACTCATCTATTATGGAAATAAAGATGCAATCACCGCTCCCAGAATATGGGAATATCCTAAATGATAACGATTTAAGTAATTCCGAGGGTTTGACAACCGCCAGAATTGAAAATCTTAGTGATGGAGTTTTCTCAATCGTTATGACACTTCTTGTTTTGGATTTGAAACTTCCACCTGATTTACTTCTCACGCATCTTCCGTCGATTATGAACTCACTTGGTTCGCAGTTACTTTCTTATTTCCTCAGTTTCATTGTGTTAGGTTCACTTTGGGTTAGTCATCATAATCAGTTTCACTGGATTATGATTTCAAATAGAAAATTTCTTTGGATAAATATATTATTTTTATGTTTTATCTCACTCATTCCTTTTGCGACAACATTACTCAGGTCTCATGAATTTGAACCAATTGCTATTATTGTGTATGGTGCAAATATTCTTGTCTGTTTGACACTTCTTTATTTCAATTGGGTATATGCAACGCATAAGCATCGATTAGTTGTGAGTTCTTTAAGCCTAAGTACGATACACATAATTCAGACACGAATTCTCGTCGTTATTGGTTTATATACTGTTGGTATTGGCTTGTCATTTATCGCTCCTATTATCAGTTTGTTTACTTTTATCGTTGTGCAAGCTCTCTTTATACTTCCTTCAAGATATGTATTCAATATTGCCTCGCATATTAAAAATTAGGAAACAACAGTATTTGGGCTTTACAAAGCGAGTCTAAATAAGCTATTTTATAGTATACATATGAAAAAAAGAATCCTGTTTACAGCCTCAGGTTTTGTCACTATTCTCTTAACTATTGTCTTTTTTTATCTTTTTCTCACAAGTCTCAATGATGGAGGTAATCTTTTCTATGTAGCTGGTGCACTTATCAGTGTCGTTGTGATGGTTTTCAGTTTCGTTAAAGCCAACAAGCCTATACCAGTTGCTCCTTATGTCCCTCAAATTGACCCAAGTGATGAAAAAAAAGGAGGCATTCTTGAGGCAAATAACGACATGATAAATGAATATAACAAAACAGAAAAAGCAAAAGAGCGTCTGCGTATGTTGGAGCTTGCAAGCTCCGCAGGTAACGAATAAGTAGAAATTCCTCTAAAATTTTAAGCATATTTTCAGAAATCTCTTATATAATCTCTTCAGTATCATGAATTTATCACAATGAAAACAAAAATTGGTTCATTATTAATGTGGCTTAGAAAACGGACGTTACTGCAAAAAGGACTTATTATTGCAGTCATTATTGGATTAGTAGGGTATTTTGGGTTTAAGATGTATGGACAACCAAATACCACTCCACAATATCAAACGTCTCAGGCAGAGACAGGAACACTAATTACATCAGTAACAGCATCAGGAACTATTTCTTCCGCGAGTAGTGCAAGTATCAATTCGAGTGCAACTGGTGTTGTTAAGGAAGTATACTTTTCAAATGGTGATAGTGTTTTTGAAGGAGACATTATTGCCGAAATTACTCTTGATAGAGCATCTCAGCAAAAAGCTGCTGCATCATACGCTAGTTATTTGTCAGCTCAAAATGCGCTCAATGCTGCCAATGCAAAAATGAATTCTCTGCAATCAACACTGTTTACAGCAAATCAAAAATTTGTAAATGGTGCTGGAACCACAGATCCAATCGAAGACGATCCAACATATATCATTCAGCGTGCTGATTGGTTACAGGCAGAAGCTGACTATAATAACCAAAAAGGCGTTATCGC
Source organism: Candidatus Levyibacteriota bacterium (assembly GCA_052034235.1). Lineage (GTDB taxonomy): Bacteria > Patescibacteriota > Microgenomatia > Levybacterales > UBA12049 > JBPOIT01. The sequence goes on along the minus strand of JBPOIT010000014.1, from coordinate 60,692 downwards.
TCAGGCACAGGCAGCTCTATCCAGTGCGTCACTTTCTTACGCAGAAACTTCGGGAACAATTACAGCACCAATGTCAGGTAAAATTACAAACCTCACACTAACGCAAGGGTTATCAATTTCAAGCAGTGCTACTTCTTCTACTGATTCTTCTACGTCAAATAATGCAAGTTCTCAATCATTTGGCACCATTATTCTTGAAAACGGCAATGTGCAGTCTGTTGTTAATCTTTCAGAAATTGATATCACCAAAGTGCAAGTCGGACAAAAAGCGACAATCACCATGGATGCTTTTGCAGATAAAACATTTACCGGTAAAGTATCAGCCATTAATACTGAAGGCTCAGTGAGTTCAGGTGTTACCAACTATCCTGTCACGATTACCTTTGATTCATCTCTTCCGACAATGTATCCGAATATGGCTGTGAGTGCGACAATCATCACAAGTATCAAAAATAATGCACTACTCATTCCTTCATCAGCAATACAGACGACAGATGGCACCTCGACAGTTCAAGTTATGAAAGATAAGAAAGTCACAGCTGTTACTGTTGAAATTGGGGAATCCAATGATACGCAAACAGAAATACTTTCAGGGATTAGTGAAGGAGATTCAGTAGTTACCAGTACTAGCTCAACTCCTTCAACGACAACACAAACAGGAACATCTTCTCCTTTTGGTAACAGCGGCTTCGGCTCCCCAGGTGGTGGCGCAGTGCGAATACAGACACGTTAATTTATGATCCAAGTTTCACATCTCACTAAAATTTATAAAACAGGCGAAATTGAAACGGAAGCGCTTGCAGATGTCTCATTTAAAATTAAAAAAGGTGAATTTGTTGCAATCATGGGACCATCAGGTAGCGGCAAATCAACGCTGATGCATATCTTAGGTGCACTTGATAGTCCGACAAGTGGTGAATATATCCTTGACGGTGAAAATGTCGGCAAACTTACGGAGGATGAACTTGCCGATATCAGAAATCAAAAAATAGGATTTATCTTTCAAGCATTTAATCTTCTTCCCCGTACGACTGCCATGAAAAACGTTATGCTTCCTATGGTATATGCAGGTATACCACGTGAGGAACGTATAAAACGTGCGCAAAAATATTTGGAAATGGTAGGACTGAGTAATCGACTCGAACATACTTCTAATCAACTTTCAGGAGGTCAGCAGCAGCGTGTTGCTATCGCTCGCGGTTTGTCATTAAATCCAAGCATTCTTCTTGCGGACGAACCTACCGGAAATATTGCAACGAACCAGGCAGATGAAATAATGGCAATTTTTCAAAAACTTAATAACGATGGTCATACGATTATCATGATTACTCATGAATTAGATGTCGCGAGTCATGCCAAAAGAATAATCTCATTTCGAGATGGAAAAATTGTTTCAGACTCATTAAATAAAAAACAAATGAAAGCAGGTAAATAATATGGATCTTAGAGAAACATTTATCGAAGGCATTACAACACTTGCAGTTAATAAATTGCGTACAGGTTTGGCAATTCTTGGAATTGTAATCGGTATTGGAAGTGTTATTGCATTAGTGTCACTCGGACAAGCAAGCCAGCAGGCAATTCAATCGCAAATTCAGTCACTTGGTTCAAATTTATTAACTGTACAGCCTTCAGGTCAGCGTACAAGTGGCATTCAGGGTGCAGCAGGTGGTGGGACAACACTCACATTGGAAGATGCAAAGGCTATTAAGACTTCTTCAAAAATCACAACAATAAAAAATGTATCACCTGAATATTCGAGTAGGTCACAGGTAATTGCTGGACGGAATAATACCAATACCCAAATCATGGGAGTCGAGCCGGTATATGCCGAAATTCGCAAAATAGAAGTGACATCAGGTAACTTCATTTCAGAGCAGCATGTGAATGGAATGTCTAAAGTTGCTGTTTTGGGTCCAACGGTTGTTACTAATCTTTTTGGTGAAGGAGCAAATCCGATAGGTCAAAAAATAAGAGTAAGTGGCCAAGCATTAACTGTCATTGGTGTTACAAAATCTCGGGGCGGTACTGGTTTTCAAAATCAGGATGATATTATTTGGATTCCTTTATCAACAGCACAAAAACAACTTTTTGGAGCTTCACATCTTACCTCAATTGCACTTGAAGCTAAATCAGCTGAGGTAATGGTGGCAGCTCAAAATGAAGTAGGCTATTTACTGCTCGCACGACATAAACTGACAAATCCATCAGACAAAGACTTCTCAATATTTAATCAGCAAGATCTGTTAAATACGGTTAGTCAAACAACAGGTACTTTTACAACACTTTTAGCAGGAGTTGCAGCAATTTCACTGCTTGTGGGAGGAATTGGCATTATGAACATTATGTTAGTCACAGTGACGGAAAGAACTCGAGAAATAGGTTTACGCAAAGCACTTGGGGCAAAAAGAAAAGTGATTATTACACAGTTTCTTATTGAATCAATTATTTTAACATTTGTAGGAGGAGTAATAGGTATTTTTGTAGGAGTACTTGCATCTTATGGCATATCAGTTTTTACCAGCTCGCCGTTTGTTGTCTCAGTTGAATCTGTTTTTCTCGCATTTATCGTATCAGCTGGCATTGGTGTTTTGTTTGGTTGGTATCCAGCAAGAAAAGCAGCAAGTCTTCAGCCCATTGAGGCGTTACGGTATGAATAATTTTTTGTATTTGAGAGGGGGTGAATATTATGAAAAAAAGTAAAAATAATCTCTTTACTTTACTTATCGTTGCTGTCGTTGTTGGTGCAGCAGGATTTTTTGGCGGAATGCAATTTCAAAAAACACAAGTTGTAGCAAGTGCAGGCTTTACTGCTCCAAATGGATCCCAGCGGTTTATGCAGGGTGAAAAAGGGGGAACAGCTGGCAATCGAATGTTTGCAAGTGGTCAAAACGCTCCTGTGTCAGGTGAAATTATCAGTGCTGATGATGCCAGCATTACTGTTAAAATGCAGGATGGTAGTACAAAAATAGTTATTTTGTCAGATAAAACGACAATCAATAAATCATCAACTGCCGTCAAAACTGATTTGAAAACTGGTGAAAAAGTAACTGCGTTTGGAACAAAAAATGCAGACGGAAGTATAACAGCACAAATGGTATCACTTGGAAATGTGATGCTTAGAAACGCGATGCCAGGTAGTGGCACTCGTCCTGAACAACTAAATCCTAGCCAGACTCCGTAAGAAATAGTTTAGAAACATAATGCCCTCCAACGAAAAGGAGGGCATTATGCTACAATTATTTCAATGCGCACAATAAAACAATCGTATGTTATTAATGCTCCTTTGGAGCACGTATGGAATGCATTTGTTGATCCAAAGATCATTAAACAGTGGAGTGGAGGTCCTGCAAAAATGAGCGTAGAAGAAGGAAAAGTATTTCAACTCTGGGGTGGAGATATCCATGGTACAAATCTTACCGTTAATAAACCCAATAAGTTAGTACAAGAATGGTACAGTGCCGATGCACCTGGTCATAAAACGAAAGTCACTTTTACTTTTAGTCAAAAAGCTGAAAAAACGCACGTTGAACTTTTTCACGAACTCGTAAAGGAAGAAAATTACGACGACTTAGCCGCTGGATGGAAAGATTATTATATGGAACCTTTAAAGAAACTGGTTGAAGATCAGATCTAAAAATCATACCCAACTTACCTTGTTTCACACTAGCCAATTCTCTACAATAGAAGTATGCCCATCTTTACGCGCTTGAAAAATTACTGGCTTAGATTCTCTTTTAAAAAGCGCTTCGTATTTGCATGTATTGCGGTATTGGTAGCCATCTTTATATTCAGTCAACAAAATAGCCAAGGAGACCTACTTACAAAAGAAGTTGAGCGTGGCACGGTAATCGAAACTGTTGTATCTGGGGGTAACCTTTCAGCAGGAGGAGAAGCACCGATTTATTCTTCGACAACAGGTATTATTTCAGAAATTTATGTTGATAATAATGAGCGGGTGAAACGAGGCCAAAAACTTTTTAGAGTGAAAAGCACAGCCTCAATACAAGAAAAATCAGCTGCATTTGCGGCATATCAGGCAGCACTTACCGGTTCAAATACTTCTCAGCAAGGAAAGCTCACATTGCAAGCACAACTTGAAGAAGCACGTCAAGACGTTCTCTCAGCATCTGTTAACGTAACAGTCATGAACGATCGTGTCGCAAATAGTAAAGCCAATCCAACCACAGGGAAAGAATATACGCAGGAAGATAAAGACATTCTCTTATCAGCACTGGCAAGCAGTAAACAATCGTTTTCAGCGGTTGAAAAAAAGTATAAAGAAGTAGATCAGTCAATTACTTCTTCAAAATCACAAATTACTGCCGCTTGGGATGCATATCAATCCACAATTGATACAGATACCATTGCGCCATCAGATGGCGAAATAGTTAATTTGCTTGCTCTTGACGGAGATAGAGTAAATGCTTTTTCAATGCTTTCAGCAACAACAACACCTGTGCTTTATCTTATCGGTACAGATGCGTACGCGATAAAAACTGAACTTAACGAGTTTGATGTCTATAAAGTAAAAGCAGGACAAGAGGCATCAATTGTTTTTGATACATTTCCGGATATTACATTTAAAGGAACAGTAGGTAAAATTGATACCATTGGCAGTAAACAAAACTCAACAGTTACCTACGATGCATTAATAGCGCTTGATAAAAAGGACGGGCGTATTAAACCTGGTATGACAGCAAAAGTAAGTATCGTAACAAATCAAAAAAATGACGTACTGGTTATCCCAAATAGTGCACTCAGAAAAGAAGAAAACAAAACAGTCGTAAATGTCATAAGAGATGGTAAGATTTCAGCCAAACAAGTACGACTCGGACTTCGCGGTGATACATCCAGTGAAGTCCTTGAAGGTCTGACAGAAGGCGACACCATTGTTCTTTCCGCGTTGTAATATGGATAAAAAAAAACTATTAATCTCCTCCAAGCTCGGTTTTTTTCTGGCAACAAGAGAAGTGCGTAGAAATAACCCATGGACTACGTTTCTTATTATTTTTGTAATGACCTTAACCTTTCTCAATTTAATTGTTGTACGAGGAATTTTAGTGGGATTAACTGAAGGTTCGAGCAAATCACTTCGAGAACAATATACGGGAGACATCCTCTTAACTGCTATTGAAGGTCAAAATTATATTCAGCAAAGTTCAGAAATTATCACACTTGCACAATCATTACCTCAGGTAGAAAAAATAACCAGTAGGTATGTGAGTAACGGCACTGCTGAAGCAGGATATCGTACAAAAATCAAAAAGGATGATAAAGCAAACAGCACAAAAGCAATTATTGCCGGAATCAATCCGATAGAAGAGGAAAATGTAACAGCTTTGTCTACAAAAATAATTAAAGGTCGCATGCTCGATTCGAAACGGAATAACGAAGTTGTTATCGGAGCTAGTCTCTTGTCAAAATATACGAGTGCACAAGTCCAAGGTACTGATACTTTAAAAGATGCTGATGTCGGTTCCGTCATACAATTAACAATAAATGGCTCAAGCAGAGAAGTAATTATCGTTGGTGTTTTGCGTGCAAAAGTAAGTGCAATAGATAACAGAATCTTTATAACTGATCGTGAGTTGAGACAGTGGACAAATAGAAATGATTATAATGTCAATGAAATAGCTCTTAAATTAAAACCTGAGGAAGATCCTGATAAAGTAAAGGAAATATTTCTCGGAAATGATGTTGAAAAATTTGTTAAAATCCAAACCTGGGAAGAAGCGCAGCCCCAGTTTGTAAAAGATATTAATCAGACTTTTAATATCTTAGGAAATGTTATTGGTAGTATTGGGCTTACGGTATCCTCCATTACTATTTTTATTGTGATATTTATTAATGCCATAACAAGAAGAAAATTCATAGGAATATTAAAAGGTATTGGTGTTAATTCTCTCGCAATAGAAATCTCATACGTTTTGCAATCGATCTTTTACGCTGTTGGAGGTACTGGTATTGGACTACTTATTATTTATGGAATTCTTGTTCCTTATTTTAATGCCAATCCAATTCAATTTCCTTTTAGCGATGGTATCCTCGTTGCTGATGTTCCTTCAGTTGGTATTAGAACATTGATGTTGTATATTGCTACAATCTTTGCAGGATATATACCTGCAAGAATTGTTGTTAAACAAAAAACACTAGATGCTATTTTAGGGAGATAACCTATGATTATTGCAAAAGATTTAGTTAGAGTTTTCAAAAGTGGAACAGGTGAAATTACTGTGCTTAAGCATATTAATTTTGAAGTCCCTAGCGGGCAATTTGTTGCCATTACTGGTCGTTCCGGCTCTGGGAAAAGTACATTATTGTATCAGCTTGGGCTTTTGGATAGTCCAACTTCCGGACAAATTTCCATTCACGGAACCAATGTGATGACGATGTCTTCAGATGAAAGAACTGATTTTCGCTTGCATCAGCTTGGTTATATTTTTCAAGATTACGCGTTAGTCCCTGTTCTTACTGCACTTGAGAATGTGATGGTTCCGATTATTATGCAAGGAGTAAGTCAAAGTGAGGCAGAAAAACGTGGCAAACATGCGTTAGAAAAACTAAGTCTCGTAGACAAATTTTCGAGTCTTCCAAATCAACTTTCTGGAGGTGAGCAACAGCGGGTATCTATTGCTCGAGCAATTGCTCATAACCCCAAAATTATTTTTGCAGATGAGCCAACAGCTAATTTAGATTCTGAAACAAGTGAGACCGTGTTAAAGGCATTTACTGAAATTAATAAAAGTGGTCAAACCATCGTAATGGTTACACACGAACATGATTATGCGAAACGTGCTGACAGAGTTATTACACTATCAGATGGAAAAATTATTGCTGATATCCTCACAAAGTCAAAAAATACTGGAAAAAAGAATAGATAAACATTTATATGAAAAATCATCAGCAAAGACAAATGGAGGTCATTGATAAGATTGAAGAACAAGTTAAAAGCGACTCCATACAGTTTAGTGTGGTTGCCCCACATGCCGATTATGAAAATGATAAGCGCATCTGTTTAACCGGCGTGCATTTTCCAGATAAGACTTTGCTAAAATGGATTGAAAACATTATTTCATCGTTAAAAATAATTGAACCATCATACTTTTTTTACCCAAATCCAAGCTTGCATATGACAATAAAAAACGTTCGTCTCATACAAGATCCACCAAATTTTTCAAAAGAAGATATTAAAAAGGCAGAAAGAGTTTTTTCAGAAGTTATTCCGTTACATCATTCGTATCAAGTCTCTTTTTATCGTCTGTTATTATTAAAAAACAATCTATCACTCATTGGGACGACAGATCCCGCACTTGATGAAATTGTTTTAGATCTTGATAAAAAGCTGCGTGACGAAGGAGTGCCAGATGACAAAATCTATGCAAACTCTCGGTACTTTTTCTCAAATATGACCTTGGCTCGTTTCCCAAGTATTTCAAAAAAATTCAGACAAAAAGTCGAAGAACTTTCCTCGCAGGTAAAACTTCCTCCCTACAAAGTCGATACAATTTCATTAGTAACAGGAAATGCTGCATTCACAAATTTAAATATTATAAATACATGGAAATTACTTAAATAGTAATTTTATCGTTCAGCTTGTCATATGATTTTGTTTCTGATAGAGTATACGCATTCATATGAAAAGAATACTTGTTTTGATAGTAATTATTATTGCGATAGCAGCGAGCGCCTTTTTATTACTTCCCAAAGATAAAACGACAAATCAAACACCTGTAACAAGTCAAAATATAACTCCAACAACCGTTATACTACCGTCAATTGATGTTTCTGTTCCTGAAAATTGGGTTCCATTCACATCTCAACAATATGGATTTAGCATACAATATCCACTTGACATGACACATCAAACGACATCAGAGGGTGAACGATTTTATAAACTTGGAGATACACAATCAACAGGTACTGAACTCTATGATGGTATTTCTGTAATGATTAAGAGTGGAGATTTAGGGGGGCAAACGCTTGCCGATTTTGTTAGGAATAAACATACTGAAACAAAAAAAGATCAGCTTCAACCTGAAGTAGGAGAAATTAAACAGGTTTCAATTGCTGGCCTTGCTGGATTTTCATTTCGTGTGAGATCAATTGGAGATGGTACGTTTATTTATCTCCCAAAGGGTAATAATGAATATTTGGAAATTGTAAACGGCACTGTAGAACCCGCACAGAGAGAACAAACTTTTCAGAAAATTGTTGACCAAATGTTATCTACGTTAAAAATAGATTAAGCGATTATTTCTTCTGAAAAGATAAGGCCGCTTTTGATTTTATCAGAAACACTCGAACAAGAAGGATAATTGCTGTTGCAAATGTTAAGTGAAGCGTCGGTGTTAAAAATTCTAACTGTACTGGCGGCAGAAATGAAATATGCTTGAAGTAAGCAAAAAGTAATGTATGCCATCCTAACAGGAGAATTGAATTCTTGCCTACGTATTCAAGTAAAATATTCTTCTTAATGAGCATGCTTAAAAGAATTGTTGTTGCTATGCCACTAAAAGCAGCGAGATAAAAGAGATAAAAATCGTTAAGTCTATTAACCCTCATATCAATTTGAGAGCCATAGAGTTGAAAATTGATCGCTGAAAACAGCACTAACAAAGTTCCTGTTATAAGTAGGAGTCCTACTTTTCTTTTACGCATAACTGTTTTTAATTTTTCATTTTGACTGAGCAAGTATCCAGCGCCAAAAAATACGATACCTGTCAATGCAATTTCTGATTCAAACACTAATTTAACATCTCTAAAAAATAAAGAGCCAAGATATGCAATAACAGCAAAGAATATTAATAAAACAGCAATAATTTTTTTATTTCTTATAAAATGTGTTAAAAATGCAAATGATACTTTCGTCACAAAAAGGCAGGGCAAAAACCATAGTGCCGTGTTAAAAGCCAAATAGCCTTTATTTGCACTGCCAAAAATAATTCCGTGTACTTCTTTGCTAATCATTTCAAACGTAAGTGCTGGGTGAGGCATTAGCAATAAACCTAAAAAATAAGTAAGAAAAGCAAAGATAAAATATGGAATGAGTATTGCTTTCACATTTTTTTTAACAATTGAAATAAATCCTGTATCTTTATTCCGAAAGACAATACCTGAAAGAAAAAAGAAAAGAGGCATATGGAAAGCATAAATAAGAAAACGGTTTTTATCGCTTGCCAAAACATGAGCATACAAAACAAGCAGAATGCCTATTCCTCGACAGATATCAATCCAAGCAATACGGGTTGAAGTAACTTTATTCACGAATTCTTATTATACAATTTTAGCCTGAAAAATGCTTCAAACTGGTTTCTCACTGTCCATTATGGTATAATATATTCATTATAACAACGAAGACTCCTAATTGTTCCCAATGTGGCTCACCTCTGGTTCTTGTTAGCAAGGTAACCGAAAAATTAGAAGGTTACCGATATCCGCAAACAAGTACTGTTTATCGTTGTTCAAATCAGCCTTGTCAGGAGGAAAAAGATAAAGAAACAGCAAAACGAATCCGAGTGAAAGAAGACAGAGCTATGGCAGATAAGAAGCGTGAGGACCTAAAAACTGAGAAAAAGTTAAATAAAGAAAAAAAGTCCGATATGAGCACAGAGTTGACTATAGGATAAAAATCAACTATAATACGAACCAGAACTGCAGATTGTACTATATTTGTACTTCTGCTTATTAGAACTACGTTTTATTTGATTAAGATAAAGATACGCACCTAGAATAATTGTTTAATAAAGTATCTTCTCCATCACATACAAACTACAAATAATGTAAGCAGAGCTACAAATATAGTATTCATCTCAACTATAATAATATTATGTATAAGAAAAGTAATTATAAACCTAAAAGATTTGGCGGAAGATTTTCTAAGAAATCACATCATGATAAAAAACTTGATGCGATTCAATTTGTAAAAAAAGCAAATCCAACTCCAATCGATGAGCAAACTTTAAGTAGTATAACCTTTGATGATTTTCATATTGACGAAAAAATCAAAAGGAATATCAAAGAACACGGCTACGTAACGCCTACTCATATTCAGGAAAAAACAATTCCTCATATCGTAAACGGACGTGATGTTATTGGTATAGCAAATACCGGAACTGGAAAAACAGCAGCGTTTCTTATACCGCTTATTAATAAAGCCTATTTAGATAGAAATGAGAGAATACTCATTGTAACACCTACTCGTGAACTCGCGATGCAAATTGTAGATGAGTTGCAAGCTTTTACGAAGGGAACAGGGCTTGATTCAGTTTTATGTATTGGTGGTGCGAGTATGGAAAGACAAGAAAAAAAGCTTCATCATAATCCTCATTTTGTCATTGGAACACCAGGAAGAATTAAAGATTTAACTAATAGAAAAAGATTACAATTACATTTGTTTAAAAATATTGTCCTTGATGAAGTTGACAGAATGGTTGATATTGGTTTTATAAGTGATATTAAATATTTCATATCGTTATTGCCAAAACAAAGACAATCATTATTTTTCTCAGCAACGGTTTCTGATAAAGTCCGTGAGATTCTAAAAAGTTTTGTTACAGATCCAGTAACGGTTTCTGTTAAAAAACAGGATACATCTGAAAATATAGACCAGGATATTATTAAAGTTAATAAAACGGATAATAAACAAGAAATTTTGCATGATTTATTAATTAAACAAGATTTTGAAAAAGTATTAATTTTTGGCAGAACTAAATGGGGTATAGAAAAGTTAACAAATATTCTTATAGCAAAAGGATTTAAAGCAGCATCTATTCATGGTAATAAAACGCAAGGACAACGTGCAAGGGCTCTGGAACAATTTAAAAGAAATGAAGTACGCATTCTTCTCGCAACAGATGTTGCGTCAAGAGGCTTAGACATTGATAATGTCACGCATGTCATTAACTATGATCCTCCAGCAAATTATGATGATTACGTACACCGTATTGGCCGCACAGGAAGAGCTGGCAAAAAAGGTATAGCTCTGACGTTTGTTGAGTAAAGGTACATACACTCCTACCGATGCTATATTCCCACAGAAGAAATGATACAATACAAGTATGTTAGTTGATAAAGTCACACTTACAATAAAAGCAGGAGATGGCGGCAATGGTGCTGCAACGTTCTTGCGAAATGGTATGACAGCCAAAGGTGGACCTGATGGTGGTAATGGTGGTAATGGTGGAAGCATTTATCTTCAGGGCTCTCCAAACGTTCGAGATTTGAGTGAATTTCGTTTCAAGAAAAAAATCACAGCAGAGGATGGGATATCAGGCAAAAATAAAAGACTATACGGCAAAAACGCTCCTGATACCACAATACTCGTGCCGCTTGGAACTATTGTAACTGACTTAAAAACGAATGGAGTATTTGAAATCCGAGATACACAGTCGAGAAGGTTTGTTAAAGGTGGACACGGTGGTCGGGGAAATTTAGAATTTAAATCCTCAACAAATCAGGCGCCAAATTATGCTGAGAGTGGTACACTTGGAGAGGAAAAAGTACTGCAGTTAGAATTAAAACTGATTGCAGACATTGGACTGATTGGTTTACCAAATGCTGGGAAAAGCAGCCTACTTTCCGTACTAACTCATGCGCGTCCAAAAATCGGCAACTATCCTTTTACAACGCTTGAACCAAATTTGGGAGTGCTAGAAAACTTAACACTTGCTGATATCCCAGGGCTTATTGAAGGGGCATCAGAGGGAAAAGGACTTGGTATAGGTTTTCTTAAACATATCGAAAAAACAAAATTACTATTGCACTGTATCGATGCATCGGATGATAATCCTGAAAAAACCTATGAAATAGTAAGAGAAGAATTTAAAAGCTATAATAGTGAATTATTGGAAAAACCAGAAATAATTTTACTTACGAAAACAGACTTAGTTGATAAGAAAGAACTTGATAAAAAAATAAAACAATTTACGAAAAAAGGAAAGAAAGTAATAACATGTTCGGTTTTTGATTCTGAAAGTATTGATGCGCTGATAAAAGTGCTCACAAGCTAGTCTACATGTATCAGTTTTCTTTTTTTAAGTATCCGTGGTATTTCTCCTTTTAAACTGTCTTCGACAACATCAAGTATTGTATCAATGCCCTTACTCTCTCTTACTGAAATGAATTGCGGGTAGAAATCATTATATGTCTCACGTATTAAATTTATATTTTGTTTTTTCATCTGATCAATTTTGTTAAAAATATAAATTCGTTTTTTATCTGTTAATTTTAAAGTGGAAAGTACATTCTCAACAGCCTGAATTTTTCTTGGCATATCATCATCAGTGATATCGATAACATGAAGTAGTAGATCTGCATGAATTGATTCAAGCAGTGTTGATTTAAATGCATCAATCAGTTCTGTTGGTAAATTCTTAATAAAGCCAATTGTGTCACTTAGTAAAATTGGTGTTTTTGATTTTGGTAAAATTACTTTTGCGACACTACTATCAAGAGTTACAAACAAAGCATTTTGTATATCGGTTTTCTTATGCGTGAGTTTACTATAGAGTGAAGATTTTCCTGCATTAGTGTAACCGATAATCGATACGGTCTGTAAACCGACTTTTCTTCTTCTTGCAAGTTGCCTCTCCCTATCAATTGATAATTTTTTTAATTTGTCCTGCGTTTTTTTCATTTCTTTTCGCCAGTGACGTTTCATAAGTTCAGTATTGGTTTCTCCGACACCGAGTGTCCCAATCCCTCCTCCCTGTCGAGACATTACCTGACCCATGCCGTAAATGCGAGGGCCCATATGTCGCATTGCAGCGAGCTCAATTTGGAGTTTTGCTTCAGCGGTGTGAGCATGTTGCGAGAATATCTCAAGAATTAAATCGACACGATCCCAAACTTTGATGTTTCGTTTTGTTTTTGAAAAAATCTTAGAGATTTCAAAAACTTGTCCAGGTTTTACTATTGCGTTGAGCACTACCACATCTATAGCCTTTTCATTTAATAAATCTGAAATTTCAATAATTTTGCCTGTACCGATATACATGCCCTTGTCATGTACTTCTCGTTTTTGAATGACAAAATCTATGACATTTCCTCCAAGCGCTTCAACTAAAGATTTTAGTTCTTTGAGATCTTGGAAGGCTTCATAATCACTCATGTTATGTGGAATAATACTAACGAGAAGAAATCTTATTGGAACAATTACATTTTCTTTCATGAACGTAGTATAACAAAAATAATCTTATTGAAAAATCTCAAATGTAATACTATTTTAAGCGGAATTGAAGAGGATCGGAATTTGAATCATCGAGAACTAATGGTGCTACTTTGAAAACTAAACAGAGTGAAAGAAGAACAGCAAAACCACACATTATACTTGGAATCCCAGCTATAGTTTTTGGGTCGATAATATTTACAATCGTAGTTGGGATCATAAAAGAGAGGTATCCAATGCTAAGCCATAGAAGAGCACTTTTTTCTTCCGTGCGTTTGATTTGTTCCCGATAGCTTAAAAACATATACATTCCTATGAAAAGCCATCCATAATAATATACGGTATATGGAATAATTGCGTAGGATGCTGTTTTAAAAATAATATAATTACCCAAGCATTGTTGTGATTGTATTCCATGGCCAACAAAAAGGAAAAATACAGAAAAGATTATTGCGCTACCATATGCTGCTGCCAGTAAATGATTATTTTTTTTCTTGGCGATACTCATACCCAAATGTATTCCAATGGGGGGTAATAAGGTGATTGTGACATGCCCGATCCTTGCCCAATCTAAACTAGAAAAGAAAAATGCGTTCTGGCATACCATATATTCAGCAAACTGAAAGAGCGCTAAAAATGAAAGCATAGAAATGATAAGCTTAGAAGTTAATGTTCGTTGATATTTAAATAAAATATATAGTGCCGAAGATAATTCAATCAAAAACGTGGTGAGCATAACTAAGGGAGAAAAACAATATAAATAGCGTTTATCTTGACTCATAAAAATATTATACATGAAGGAAGTTTCAAGTACACACTGTGCTATAATTTCCTTATGATAAATACCCGTACATTTGCTGTTGAACTAGCTTTAAAAGCTGGCGCGATTATCAAAAAAAATCATCAAATGGGAATGAAGCGAGAATGGAAAAGTGACGATACCCCTTTAACAATTACTGATAAAAAGATAAATCAAATTGTACTTGATGAAATAGAAAAAGCTTACCCTGAACATTCTATAATCGGGGAGGAAGGCAGCATCTTGAAAGAGAGCGAATATGCATGGGTTTGTGATCCTGTTGATGGAACAGTCCCTTTCTCTCATGGTTGGCCGACTTCTGTTTTTGCACTCGCATTAACAAAGAAAGGCGAAGTAATCTTAGGAATTATTTATGATCCTTTTATGGACAGAATGGCCGTTGCAGAGAAAGGTAAGGGGACATATATTAACGAAACTCGAATGAGCGTAAGTAGTACTCGTGATTTTCGAAACAATGTTGTTGATATAGAAGCGTGGGTTGGAAAGTATTCAAATTTAAACAAACTCCATGAAATTTTAACTTCACTTTATTGTCATACGGCAATTCTCAGATCAACCAGTTATGCTGCGTTGCTTGTTGCTTGTGGAGAGATTGGGGCTGTTGCTGGAAGTAGTCCTAATGAATGGGATGGGGCAGCAGCAAAAATAGTTATTGAAGAGGCGGGAGGTAAAGTGACTGACCTCTATGGTGATGATCAGGCTTATGATAAAACTATAAAGGGTATTCTTGCAAGCAATAACTTGCTTCATGAAGATTTACTTAAGCTGATTACACCACTTATTAATAAATAATTATGAATTCATTTTTTAAACATGCAGTTATTGGAGGTACTTTTGATCACTTTCACATAGGGCATAAAAAACTTATCGATGAAACGCTTACAAATTCAGAAACTGTTACAATCGGAATAAGTACAGAAAAATTATACAGTGGAAAAAATCTAGCCTCAGAAATTGAATCCTATCAAATGAGACACGCCTCTGTTTGCGAATATATAAAAAGTAAAAAAATTGAGAAAGTAGTTAAATTTATTCCAATTGATGACATATTTGGATCAACTTTGCAGGAAAGAAATATTGATGCAATATTTGTAACAGAAGAAAATAAGTATGCTGCTGATACAATAAATAAGAAACGTCAAGAAATAAATTTTCCCAAGCTGAACATAACTGTCGTCCCGTTTGTTAATGGCAATGATGGTAAAGTCATTTCTTCCGAGCGAATACGAAAAGGAGAAATAGATAGGAATGGATTCTCGTATGTTTCACTTTTTCAAAAATCACTTGAGCTACCTTCTCAATTCAGAGCAAAGCTGCGTGAACCTATTGGGGATGTGACAACAGACATAAATCAAATTCTTGCAAAAGGCGGCGATGATTCTCTCATTATTGCAGTTGGTGATATCGTAACCCTTTCTTTTGTTGAAGCTGGTCATCAGGCAGCAATTAGTGTTTTTGATTTCAAAACACGAAGGCATGAAATAAATAATGAGCAAAAAGAATTACTTAAACAATTAAGCAAAAGTGCTGTTACTTGTGTAAATGCAGCAGGAAAAATCGAATCTGAAGCAGTTTCAACCATAGGAAACGTTATTAATGAAAATGTTCAATCTTCACATAAGCAAACAGTTATGGTTAAAGGTGAAGAAGATCTCTTAACATTACCTGTTATTTTACTCGCTCCTTTAGGTTCACATGTTGTATATGGACTTTTTGATAAGGGAGCAGTAGATGTTGAGGTAACTGAAGATAAAAAATATGAAATAAAATCTCTCATTAATCAGTTTATTAGCCTCAGTTAGGTGGTAGAAAATGAGTGTGCTTATTGCTATAGTTAAGTAAATAGCACTATCATGGACGAAAAGATTGAAATTATCGCCTCAGCTCCATCAATTGCCCTTGAAAAAGGTATAGATGTGACGAAGAAGTTTGGTAAAGACGCTGAAAGAATTGCTCAATTTAAAAAAGCAAAAAGTTTTTGGACGGGCTTGGGGCCTGGTTTAGTAACAGGTGCAGCCGATGATGATCCATCAGGTATCGCTACCTATTCCCAAACTGGTGCTCAATATGGAAATCAACTCGCTTGGTTGGCATTATTTACTTTTCCCCTGATGGCGATTGTGCAGGAAATGTGTGCAAGAATAGGTCTATCGACTGGGCGTGGATTGGCTGGTAATATTAGAATAAATTATCCCAAATGGGTACTTTATACCTGCGCAGGTTTGTTATTCGCTGCAAATACCCTTAATATCGGCGCTGACATTGGAGCAATGGCAGAAGCGAGTAGACTGATTTTTCCTAATCTCCAATTTCCTGTTGCTGCAATAGCATTTACGCTGTTTTGTCTGTTAATGCAAATCTTCACACCGTACGAGAGGTATGCACGGTATTTAAAATATCTTGTTTTTGTTCTGCTGTCGTATATCGCAACCGCATTTGTGGTGAATTTAGATTGGTTGGCATTATTTAAAGCAACAGTCATTCCGTCATTCAGTTTTTCTTCAGAACAAATGCTTCTCGTCACAGCCATTTTGGGAACGACTATCTCTCCGTATCTCTTTTTCTGGCAAACATCCCATGAAGTTGAAGAAGAAATTCAACATGGCAAAACTTCAATCAGACTTCGTGAGGGGACAACAACTGAAGAAATTAAAAAAATGCGAATTGATGTGTGGTTTGGTATGTTCGTTTCAAATACAGTCATGTTTTTTATTATTGCAACTTGTGCTGCGGTTTTGTTTACCAATGGGATAAACCATATAGAAACTGCTGCTCAGGCTGCAGCTGCCCTCAGACCGCTTGCAGGAGAGCAAGCATTCTTACTTTTTGCAGCGGGAATCGTTGGAACAGGATTACTGGCAATCCCAGTACTTGCAGGTTCTGCCGCTTATACTATGGCAGAAAGTTTTAAATGGAAATCAGGACTTTATCGAAAGTTACATCAGGCAAGAGCATTCTACGGCGTTATAATCTTATCAATGCTCATAGGTTTGGGGCTCAACTTTTTGGGCATTGATCCTATGAAAATGCTTATCTATTCAGCAGTTTTTAATGGCTTGGTTGCTCCTCCTATCTTGTATCTTATTGTACAAATGACAAGTGATAAACGAATTGTAAAGGACAGGACAAATCATCCGATTATTGCCGCTCTCGGCTGGTTTATTACCTTTGTAATGGCAATAGCCGGATCGCTCACCATCTTCTCGCTTCTTGTTGGCTAAAAGTACTACTCCAAAAGTTAGTAGTTGACGTTTTGCAAACATATCGCTATCATACTATTATTCTTTCGGGGTTAGGTGTAAATCCTAATCGGTAGTGAATCCCGATTCTGTCGGGGAACTCTACGATCCGCCACTGGTGGAACGAGTCTGTGTGATTCAGACAGCGACCGTATAGTCGGGATGTCAGCTAAATGCTGACTGGCCATTGGCCAGAAAGGAAGAATTATGAAAAAACTTGCGACCTTCGGTCCGCTTTTTGTTATTATTGCGGCTCTCCTTTGGAGTGCTGATGGACTTCTTCGTATAGGCCTTTATAGCTTACCGCCTGCTGTTATTGTTTTTTATGAACATCTTTTAGGCGCCATCGTCTTATTGTTTTTTATCCCGATATGGATAAAAGACCTTAAGAAAATGCGTAAAAAAGAATGGACAGCAATTGCGGTGGTTGCCCTTTTTTCAGGAGCGTTAGGTACAATTTTGTACACTGCAGCGTTAGGTTTAGTACAATATTCACAGTTTTCCGTTGTCGTACTACTACAGCAACAACTGCAACCAATTTGGGCGATAGGCACTGCAGCGCTATTGCTACGCGAACGGGTGACTAAGAAATTCATTCTGTGGGCTATTGTAGCTCTCATTGCTGCTTATTTCATTTCGTTTAAAGATTTACAAGTCAATCTGGCTACAGGGTCAGGGACAGTCATGGCAGCATTTTTTGCGCTTAGTGCAGGATTCATGTGGGGTTCATCAACAGCAATTAGTAAATATGTTCTCAACAGAGTGTCGTTTGTGGCAGGAACGGCGTTTCGATTCTTCTTAGCTCCGGTTTTTGCACTGCTTATTATTTTAGGTACGGGTCAGACACAATCTCTCTTTGCAATTTCTCCAGTTCAATGGCAAAGTTTATTATTGATCACCTTTTCAACAGGATTAGTTGCACTTGGCTTTTATTATTATGGATTGAAACGCACACCTGCCAGGATTACGACACTTTGCGAATTGGTTTGGCCTGCAAGTGCGATTTTTATTGATTATTTTCTCTTCCAAAAAACATTAAGTATGACACAGTTAGCGGGGATTATCTTACTGCTGGTTGCGATTTATAATGTGACAAAACCTCTAGCTGTGAAAGATAAAAAACTTGCCGAAGAGTTTGCTATAAAGTGATACAATACTTTTATGCAAATAATTATATCTTCTCGTAGACGAAAAGAAGTCCTCGATATTACAGATACTGTTAATAATATATTTGTGAAAAAGAATATCTCTCGAGGGATTTGCGTTCTTTTTCTTAAACATACTTCAGCAGCAATAACTACTGCAGATCTTGATCCAGGAACTGATTTGGATTATCTTGCTGCATTTGAAGCGCTCATTCCAAAGCTTGATTATAGACATCCACATGATCCAACGCATATTGGTGATCATATAAATTCTGCAATGATAGGAACATCCTTAACAATCCCAATAAAAGATGGTCAATTAGATCTCGGTGTTTGGCAACGAGTGATTCTGATAGAATTTAACGGTCCGAAGGAAAGAGAGATTAGCGTTGCGATTTTAGGTTAGATATGATAATCGGTACAGTAGCGAGTACTCCAAAAAGTGCAGCACTATAAAAAACAATAGAAATCCCCATAACATCTGCTGCAAATCCAATAATCGAAATAGAAATAACTGCTGCAATAGTAATAAATAATTCACTCACTGCAAAGATTTTATGGTAATGATCTTTCTTGGTAAGTTGTGAGAACATCGTTTGTACAACAGGAGAAGTTCCTTTAGTGAAAATGCCCAAAAGTGCAGCGAAAAAGGTGAGTAGCAAAAACTCATTGGCAAAAGTAATACAGATAAGACTTACTGCCATACATAATTCAGAAATAATAAAAATGTTTTTATGTCCGTATGTATCTGCAAATCTTCCTAAGATTGATTTACCAACGAGACTTCCCACAAAAAATCCACCCATTGCTATGCTGAGTGCGACAGCAGTATTACCCTTTGCTATAAGTAAAAATGGTAAATAGACATAAATTGGGCTGCTGGCAATACTATCAATTACTGCAGCGCTGGCGACCAGTGCTGCCTTTTTATTACGCATCAGACTGAATGTATGTTTCAAGAATTCTTTATGATTTTCAGGTTGCGCTTTTTTATTACCTAGATTATAAGCATCTTTGTGTGGTGTATAAAATCGAGCAATGATAAAAAGCACTATTCCTATACCGCCAACGATAGCAATTGTTATACGCCAACCAATGAGTGCTGCAATAAGAAGGGCAATGGGTGGCAATGCTACTCGACCAATTTCTCCAACCGCAGTAAAGTTGCCCATATTTTTCCCTACATTTGTATCAGATGAAATATTTGCAGTAAGTGCAAAACCTGCTGGATGAAACATTCCAAATCCAAGTGCAGCAAGTAAATATGAGAGGAGTAACAGTGGGGCATTTGTTGCTATTGATGCGATTAACACACCGATTGAATAGACAAGTAAGAGCGTAAGGATAACTTTATATCCTCCAAATTTTCCTAAAATATATCCAGTGGGCAGGGCAAGAAATGCTCCTATGAGCGGCTGAGAAGATCCGAGAAAGCCTACAAAAGTAAGTGATAAAGAAAGGTCTACTGCAATCAGGGGGAGGAGTACAATGATCGTTGTTCGAATACCGTCATTGAGAAAATGTAAAACAAGTAATTCTTTTAGTTGTGTTTGCATGAGTTATAAGTATAACACGCGTTTTTACATATCCCGTCTTTTTAGGAAATATGCTATACTCATTTTGTTTCAATGGCAGCAACGATAATAATTGGTTCACAGTGGGGTGATGAAGGTAAAGGGAAAATCATAGATTTTCTTGCTGAATCTTCAGACTTTGTTGTACGATTTCACGGTGGCAATAATGCCGGTCATACTGTTATAAATAAATTTGGTAAATTCCCACTGCACCTTATGCCCTCTGGTATTTTTGCTCCAAAAGCAAAAGCATGTATTTCAAATGGAACCGTTATTGATTTGGAAGTTTTAACCGGTGAAATTGAAATGCTCCTCAAAGCAGGTTTTAAACTCGAAAATCGTTTCTTTATTTCTCCTCGATGTCATCTCATTATGCCTTATCACAAAATGCTTGATATGCTTTATGAAGAAGCAAAAGGAAAAGATAAAACAGGAACAACAGGACGAGGTATTGGGCCTGTCTATGCAGATAAAGTTAGTTATCATGGAATACGAATTATTGATCTGATGGATAAAGAACAATTTTCAAAAAAACTTGAAGTGCAACTGCGTATAAAAAACAAAATAATTAAAGCCCTCGGTGGTATCCCACTTGTTCAGAAAGATGTAGAAAAAGAATTCTTTACGCTATTTAAAAAAATACAACCATATATAAAAGAACCATTCCCACTTTTGCATAAAGCGCTAAAAACCAACAAATCAATTCTTCTTGAAGGAGCACAAGCAGTCTTTTTGGATAATGATTGGGGCACCTATCCATTTGCAACAGCATCAACGATTGTTCCAGGAGGCGCCAATGCCGGTGCTGGATTACCACCCGTTTCGATTAAGCAAACCATCGGTGTTGTAAAAGCATATACCACAAGAGTTGGGGCAGGACCGTTTCCGACAGAGCTTGAAGACGAAACAGGTGAAGAATTACGAAAGGCAGGACATGAATTTGGAACAACAACTGGAAGACCACGTCGATGTGGGTGGTTTGATGCCGAACTGATTAAATTTGCTGCAATGGTAAGTGGATTTACAGGAATCGCAGTAACTAAGCTCGATGTCCTAGATGAATTTGATGAATTACAAATTTGTACAGGATACACACTCCAAAGTAAAAGCGTACACTACTATGATGGAGATGCAGAATTTTTGAATAAAATAAAACCGGTCTACAAGAAAATGAAAGGATGGAAATCTACAACCAGAGGAGTAACGAAATTTGAAAAATTGCCTTTACGTGCTCAGCAATATGTCAAAGAAATCGAACGATTAGTAGGAGTCCCAGTTCTCTATATTTCCACAGGACCTGAAAGAAAAGAAATTATTAAGAGGTAATTTATATTTTATACTGCTGCAGGAGGACTTCCAGCATTATCTTTACCCGCAAAATACGTATTAATCTCATTCACAATTTGCTGAGGTGTTACTTGGGATTTTATAATATATCCGTCCATGCCAATTTTGAACGCTTCCTCAATAATGTTTTGTTGACCGAGGTTGGTTATGATAAAAACTGGTGTTTCTTTCGCTGGGACGGGGAAGGTTCGGAGATTTCTTAAGACATCAATGCCTGTCATTTTTGGCATCATGATGTCTAGAAGCACCATGTCAAATGTTTGATTCTTTAGCTTTTCAAGTGCATCAGCACCATCGACAGCTACATGTACTTCATAGCCAGACAAAGTAAACACTTCGCTGTAAATGTCGCGGATAAAAAAATCGTCTTCAGCAATGAGAATCTTTCGCATGAGTTTATGCTTTCCTGATTATAATACCTTGTCCATTTTTCACTGTCAAGTCGCTCTTCGTAGATTCCTTCTGATACGTGGCTATATCCTGTGTTCCTGCCAATGGTAATGTAAAAGCAAATCGCGAACCTTTACCAACTTCACTATCTACCCAGATTTTACCTTTATGCATTGTGATGATTGATTTGGAAATAAACAGCCCAAGCCCTGTTCCTTTGGATCCTTGTTCAAGTGCACCAGATACTCTAAAGAACTTGGTAAAGAGCTTCCTAAGCGGTTCAGGAGGTATGCCAGGTCCGTTATCACTAACTGAAATTTCTAAAAAGCCATCTTTCTTATCAATGGCTACAGTGATCGATCCACCTTCCTGTGTATAATTAATTGCATTTGCGATAAGATTTGCCAGAACTTGTCCTATTCTAAAGGCATCAGCGAGTACGACTGGCAATTCATGTGGTCTATTAAAGGTAATTGTCTGATGCTTTGTCTCGGCAGTTTGGCGCAGATTATCGACGACACCTGCAATAGTCTTGGTAAGGTCAACAGGTTTTGCATCAACACTGAACATATTACGTTCAATTCTGGAAACACTTAGTAAGTTATCGATCAGGTTTCCTAAATTTGCACTACTAATTTGTAACCGGTTGATAAGCTCGCGTCCTGTATCGTCAAGATCTTCAGCGTTTTGCATTTCGATAAGATCGGCATATCCTCTAATTGCCGTAAGCGGTGTCCTAAGTTCATGGGCGGCCATCGAAACAAAATCAAGTTTCATCTCCTCGAGTTCTGTCTCTTTTGATACATCATGGAATGCAATTATGAAACCCGTTCTCTGATCCTGAAAGACTACGGGAGCAATTGTGAGTGATACAATGCGTTTTTCTCCTGCACTATTACTCAACGTTATGCCTTTCTCTCTGAGTTTACGAACCATATTCTCTGATTGGTCATTATATGTTGCAAAGGGTACGACTTCCATGTTCTCGTAAAAATGAAGCACTTCATCAACAGGTTTACCCTTTACTAAATCGAAGGTCAAACCAGTTTCTTTTTCTGCTGCTTTATTAAACATAATGACTTTACTATCCTGATCCAATACCACCACGCCATCTGTCAGTGATTGGAGAATAATTTCGTTTTCTTGTTTTTCTTTTTTCAGATTGTTCTCACGTTGCAAGAGTTGCTCAACAAGTGAAGAAAATGCTGTAGACAATTCTTCAATTTCATCACCAGTTTTCAAAACAACAGTCGGGTGTAGTTGCCCTTGACTCACATCATTTACTGATTGGTGCAGCAGCCTGATGGCACGGGTTAAATTACCGCTAACGAGATACGCTGTAAGCAGTAGCAATCCCGACGGTATAAGAAGAAGTATAAAAAAAGCTTCAACTGCGTGAAAATTTGGAATATACTGCCTGATCGTGAGAAACGCTAAAGATTGAATGAGAAGAGAGAAAGCAATAAAAATGCTAAATCCAAGAAGAAGTTTGGTACGTATCGTTAATTTCATTCATTATTTGGAGTCTACTTCTATCTTCGTAAATTGAGGGTGCTTTGTCAAGTCTATTGAGCGTGAATGATCTTAAAAAAATGGAGAACAATAAGATGATTAAGAAAACGTTAAAAGCATCTAATAAATATGAAGCGGTGACTAATTAACTCTAACCGGAGCGTAGGCTGGTCTTTTACCCTTGAAAAATTCAATGACTTTACGTATAAACTCTTGCATACATTATCACCTCCTTTTATAGTCCTTATTCCTATGAATGACTAGTTTGACATATTTTCACAGTAATGGCAATCAGCTTTTTTTAATTCCAATACTGCCAAGTACTGTATTTAGCAGCTAATTGTTCTTCAGTCACATTAACATGTGTGAGTCCCAAAGTTTTTTCATAACCAATATCAAGTAGTTTTGCTGCCCAAAGGTCTCGCTGTAGGATTCCAGGAGCACCGAGTACAACAGCTACCAGTCTTTTGCCTTCTCGATTTGCATATACGAGTGTTGTTTTGCCTGCCTCATCCGTATTGCCAATTTTAATTCCATGCACTCCGGGATAAACACCTATCAAGCCGTTCCAATTGTAGAGATCAAATCGTTTATGATATTCATCCGCGTTAAGGATTGCTGATTCTTTTTGTACGAGTTCTTCAAATAAAGGATAATTGGTCAATGCATATTCTGCGAGTCTTGCTAAATCTTCTGCGCTACTATAATTCTCAGAGCTATCAAATCCCATCGCATTAGAAAAATGTGTATTCGTTAGGTTAAGAAAGGCAGCTTTATGATTCATTGCCTTTATGAAAATTGGCTCGCCATATTTCTTGTCTATGCTGTTACGTATTTGTTGAGTTGCATCATTAGCTGATGTCAGTAATGATGCAGTCAACAGTTCCTCAAAGGTCATTTTTTCATTTGGAACAATCCCTATTTTCGTTGGTATCATTGAAGCTGCCTGTTTATCAATTGTGAAGCGCTCGTTGGGCTCGGCTAAATCAAGCCCTACAACGGCGGTCATAACTTTTGTAATAGACGCTATGGGTAATTGTTTTGAGCCGTTTTTTTCTTTTATAATTTCTCCTGTGTCGATGTCTATTACCGCATATGCTGGTAACTCATCTATATCTTCAGCTGCGTATGTTTGGGGTATAAATGTTGTTTCCTTCTTAAGCGTGAATTTACTTGGGATTTCTTCCAATTGAGGTTTTATATCTTCAATTGTTGATGGTTGTTGCTGCGGAATTGGCATTGTCAGTTTTGGAGGCTTCCAGGGAGAGCGTACTCCCAAAAACTGTAAGCTGCTTATGATAAACATGGCGAGGAATGCCAGCACGAATACTTTCAACTGTTGTTTTGATATTCCAAATGTTTTTGCAATTTCTTCTCGCATAATTACTCCTTATATAATAGTCCACGACTATCAGCTACATTTTTGACTCCGAATTTATCTTTCAGCAATGTCCAAAGTTCCGTTCGGCCATGATCGAAACCGAGCGCCCAAATTCCGACACCGGCTAATTGGTTTTCTTTGGCAAAATCGTACTTAAGACCAAGTGATTTTGCATCTTCAGTAAAAATCATTCGCCATGTTTCATTGTCGTTGTCATAATATGCTTTCCAGTTAATCTTCCCCTCATTGTCCCAACCATCTCGGTATGTTTCTGCCTCGGAGGGGGTGACATCTTCTTGTGCTGCGGTATATGTTTGGACGTCACTTCCAACGTATGAGTAAGTTTCACTATTTATCTCTGGCGAAACGACATGATAGTTGTAACCATAATATGGAACGCCAAGGATTAATTTTTCAGAAGGCATAACGCTAAGAAAATCTTGTACTGCTGTTGCTATATCATATGGATATTTCCCTTCCTTATAACCATAAAGCGGAGCAGTTGGCGCAGCAGTATCTGAACCAGCTGCTGCAAAATCATAGGCCATCATAAAGATTTGATCAGCAGATTGTGATAACGCACCGATATCATATAACTGCGGATTTTTGGCAGAGAGTGCATACACTGCCACTGTTACCTGCGACTTCGGGATATCAGTGTGTATGCGTTCACTAAGGGTTTTAACAAATGCCGTATATGCTTTTCGATACGATTTACCAGGATTGCCAGCATATTCGATATCAATACTTACGCCATCGATTCCCCGGTTTTTAACCTCACGGACAATCTGATTAATTGCATTTTGCTGTGCTACTTCACTATCGAGAAATGCAAGAATTTTTTCATTCTCCATGAGGGTCACTGTGAGGTTCACTTTTGTCCCGGCCGCGTGAGCTTTTTTAAAAGTTTGTGTTGCCCTGTCACTCATAAAGGTAACATATCCTGGATCCTCTTTAACGAGATTTCCTTCACTATCGATTGGGACTCCGAAGTATGCAAGTGTGGTTAGGGTTGAGAAGTCGACGTTATCTAGTTTATTAAACGTCCAATAGGGAGCATAGCCATAAACTTGATATCCCGTTTTCCCTTCATTTAGCGGCATGAGGGGTTTAAATGATTCGACAATTGGAGAAATAAGTGAATTTCTTAAGTCAGCAGGAGTGCCAATTGCAAAGACCAGCATCAGGCAGGTAAAAGCTAAAGAATAGGTGACAAAGGACCAAATGACTTCCCCGGCTCTTGCATGCCGTTTTTTTGGATATGTTATATAAGCATTGCGTTTTTGTTTTCTATATAAATTGAATTTTTGAAAAAATAATACCATATGGCAGAGTTTGATATTTTTTGATACACCTGTTGGAAGTGGAGCAAGTGTAAGAAAAATGTTATAAAGAGTCAAGTCCTATATAAAAAACTGGTAAGAATTAGGTAAGGTGGGTAAAATATTCTTACACTTCGTTCGTATTATTTCGCATAAATGATGTATTATTAACCTCAGCTTTAACATTCATTGCCATTTCAAAATAAAAATGAGAACACGTATTATTTTCTCCTTTCAGGCTCATCTTTATTTGGTATAATACGTAAGCTATTGATATAGTAAATATGTCAGTTTTACCAATTATTCATTTAGGGCATCCAAAACTTCGAAAAAAATCACAAAAGGTTTCACTTGAAACATTGAAGTCTTCTCTCATGCAGCAATTCCTCGACAACTTAGTCGAAACGTGTATCGCAGGTAACGGTGTTGGTATCGCGGCGCCGCAAGTAGGAGTTAACAAGCGAATTATTGTTGTGCATGTGAATCCTAAGAATCCTCGTTATCCAAATAGAAAACCATTTCCTTTAACGCTAGTGATTAATCCAGTTATCGTTTCTTCTTCCAAAGAGATAAGGGAAGATTGGGAGGGAGATTTATCTGCTGCTCTGCGAGCGCTTGTTCCGAGAGCTGCTTCGTGTATTGTAGAAGGTCTAGATCGTGATGGAGTTAAGGTTCGGTTTGAAATTGATGATGATTTTCATGCTAGAGTTTTTCAACACGAAATTGACCACCTCAATGGCGTTATGTTTATTGATAACGTCATTCGCAAAGAAACAATTTCCGAGCTTCCCGAGTGGGAAAAATATTGGAAAAATAAAAAAAGATAACTGTGCAGTTTTGATTGTTGAGTCAATATAATTGTTGCGTAAGATTTCTGAAAGAATATTTTCTTACATATTGCTCATTGAACATCCTTCCTGCTATAATGCACTCTGCTATGGTTCACACAATCCTGGTAGTTGAGGACGACAAAGGACTTCAGAAATATCTTAAAGAATTACTTCTTGATAATGGGTATGCTGTACATACAGCATCAGACGGCATTCAAGCACTTGAATATTTTAAAAAAGCAGAACCAGATCTTGTTGTTATGGACTTAGGCCTTCCGACAATGGGTGGAGAAGCAGTAACTCAGGAAATCCGCAAGAAACATAAAGACCTCCCCATTATTATCCTTACAGCAAAAGATTCAATAAATGATATCGTACAAGGTTTGAATTTAGGTGCTGATGATTATATGACCAAACCGTTCATAGCTGATGAATTTCTTGCACGTGTTAAGGCACGTTTGCGAAAACAGTCGGATACTGATACAAAGTTAAAAATTCTTGATCTTGAACTTGATAGTAAAACAATGGAAGTAAAACGAAATGGCAAGATCATCCAGCTTACTCCGCAAGAATTTAAACTCTTACAATATTTAATGAGTAACAAAGGAAGAATTTTGACACGGGAAATGATTCTCTCACGAATTTGGCTTTACTCAAGTGATGTTGAAACAAGAGTCGTTGATGTCTACATGGGATATCTGAGAAAGAAAGTTGATAACGGTTATCCAAAAAAACTTCTTCATTCCGTCAGAGGTTTTGGTTACGTAATAAAAGAATAACTTAAATTTTTGCAGCGGGCAGATCTACAATCACGATTGTCCCTTTATTTTCCTCAGAGGAGATGTTAATTTTCCCTTTATGTAATTGGATGACATGTTTTGCCAGTAATAAGCCAATTCCCATACCTTCTTTTTCCTTGCTATGTTTTGTTTTGTAAAATCCTTCGAAAATACTATCTAAGTCTTGCGGTGGGATACCTTTTCCTTCGTCAGTAATTTTAATACTGACAGTACTTTTTTTATAAGAAACGGCAACAGTAATTCTCGATGTGGTTTTTGAAAATTTAATAGCATTTTCAAGGATTGCGGATATCATTTCCGACAGTTTTTCATGATCTCCAATTACCGTATCTTTTTTTTGTGTGACAGAGTTTTTTAATTGAATAACACGTTCTGGATAGATTGCATGCATTTTCTCGATTACTTTACTTACCACATCTACCATCGAAACCTCACTAAAAACAAATGCTAGCTGCCCCTGTTTAATACGATTAACATCAAGTAAATCTTTAACAAGCGTTGTCATGCGATTACTTTCATTATAAAGTTCCTTAATCCATCGAGATTCAATAGTGTCTTTATCAGCGAGTTTACTATACAACAGTTGAATATAACCATTGATCGATGTGAGTGGTGTGCGGAGTTCATGAGATGCTAAAGAAATAAATCTGTCACGTAATTCTAATGCATTCGTCGTGGCTTCATAATGTCTTGTTCGTGCGATAGCAAGACTTGCCATGGAACCATAAAGTTTTAATATATGAAGTTCTTTAGCAGAGAAATGCTCTTCCTCTACAAAATACATACTCAAAACACCTATCGAGTTTGTACGATGTGAAAGTGGAATCATGACAAGTGATTTTGCTTTCACCAGTGCAATTTTAGGATTACTTTTTTCTAGTTTTTTGCCCTTGAGAAGAATAAGTGTTCGGAGTTTAAATGCTTTTTCTGTATATCCTTTTTTATTAATTTTTAGCTTGGAAAGAATAGGCGATGAGGTATACATCCTTTCAAGTTTTTCATCGCGGGATAAAAAGATTGAACCGTGCTCTGCATTTACCAGCTTTCTGGCTTCCGTAACGATAGTTGCACAAAGTGCTTCTAAAGATTGAGATTCCATGAGTTTCAAAGCAGAAGCATTGAGGTTCTCTAATACTTTTTCGTAGTCCATATATATGAAGTATCATAGCAAATAGCATACTATTTGCAAGCAGTGCTGCTATAGTTTTCTCTATTCTTAATGAATTCTTACCTTATTTTTATAAGTTTGCTATATGCTGTCTGTAATATGGGTTACAGTTATGAGTGAGAGTCAATTAGTTGCAAAGCTTGAAAATTTTTTTCAGATGACGAAGGTTTTCACTTACAAAAAACGCACACTCATTTTTCATCCCAATGATTCTCCTTCAACAGTGTTCTATATTAAAAGTGGGTACGTAAGGGTATATCGAATTTCTGAAGATGGTGTGGAATTAACACTTACAATCCTTAAGCCTAAAGATTTTTTTCCGCTTAGTTATGCACTTAATAATACTTCCCATCCTTATCATTTAGAAGCAGTCACAACTCTTGAATTATGGAAATCTCCTCAAGAACAGTTTTTGCAATTTATAAAATCTGATTCTGAATTATTTTATGAATTAACAACAAAAATATTGATAAGGTTTGATAATGTCCTAAGTAGAATGGAATCACTCTTTTTTTGTAATGCCTCAGTGAAAGTTGCTGCTGCTTTGTTAATGTGTGCCAAAGGTTTTGGTGAAGAATTTCAAGGAGAAACAGTGGTAAAAATACCTCTCACGCATAAAGATATAGCAGCACTGGTAGGGATAACGAGAGAAACTACATCACTCGAGATGAAGAAATTAGAACGTCAAGGACTTCTCACAAAATCCGGCCGCTTCATTATCATTAAAGACTTGAAGCGGCTCGAATCTTTGTCTAATCTGTAAACGTAGAAACGTTGAAGCTATTTAACTTCACCTAAATCCTCGTGCGTTTTTTTACGTGCTGAATCATCTGAAGAATCTTCTGTGTATAGCTCGTCTACTTTATCAGCCGCTTTTTGCTGCATGTCACTTGATGCTGCATGAAGGTCATGAAGTGTATCTTTACTCCATTTTTCTAAATTGTCTTTTACTTCATTTGCTTTTTTTGTCATTTTTGTCCGCGTTTGTTTATCCGACAAAGCAACGGCAGCTGTACCTACGATGCCGAGAACCAACCCAGTGATTCCAGCCGCAACAGGACTTATTTTATGTGTGTTTTTTTCCATAATTTTATTCACCTCCTTTCAATGGTATGTAGGGTATGGATAGAAAATTTTTTCTACCCATACCCGCTCTCTTTCATAACAGTTAAGCCCTTCTTACTGCTCTTCCCACAAAAAGCAGGATAAGCGAACCAGCCACTGCTACCAAGAATGATGTTAAGTTAAATCCGGTAACATTTATGCCGAATAATAAATTGGCAACGAATCCTCCAACCAAAGCTCCTACAATACCGAGCAAAATGGAACCAAGTATGCCACCTCTATTCGGGTTAGGGTCAATAGCATTTGCTACAACACCCACAATCATTCCGAATAAAACCCACGAAATAATGTTCATAAGTTATTCACCTCCTTTCTCATGTATACACGAGTTAGCATATCGCTTGTGAATGAGAGATTAACGAAAATACCGTAAGGAAAGGGAAAGAAACTCTTCTAACAAAAAATACCCGTTGTTTTTGACAACGGGTACTCCTTACTCTCTTAATAACTTAAATATTTATTAATTTTTCTTTTGCCGTGCGCGTCCGCCTTTACGTCCTGCCGCTCTGGCTTCATCGCTCGTCCATTTGTGGGCAGTGCCTTTCATATGTGCTGCTCTACCTCCTTTACTTGCGATTTGTCGTTGTTTATCTTTATTCATTGACGCGAACCCACGTCCTCGTCCTTTTGTTGCCGCCATACTTTTCACCTCCTTTCATATTATTCATTTTATTTTGGAACAAGAGCTACATATAAGACTAAAGCTTAAGCATGAGAGTTAATATATAATCCTGTAAGGAAAGGGAAAGAAAAGCAGAGACTGAATTTTTTAGGCGTTGAGGTAACTTTGTGCGATTGTCAAAGTTGTTTGAGGCTGATTATTGATCTTTAACAGGTAATCTAATGCTCCTAGCCGACGCGCCTCTTGTTCAGTTTCTTTGTTATCAACATTGGTCGTAATAATAAACTTTATATCAGAATATGTGGGATCGGCTTTAATCATGCGGAGGACGCCCATGCCATCAATTTTGGGAAGCATAAGATCTAGCAAAACCAAATCAGGTTTTATTGATTTTATTTTCTCAACTGCGTCTTCACCATCAATAGCAGTGGTGTAATCAAAATTCATCAACTTTGCGTGGAGTGTGTAAATATCTCTTATATAAAAATCATCCTCAACAATTAACAGTTTTTTGCTTGCAACGTCACTCATACCTCTACTATAGCATCGCGCATAAATAATGCAAGATGTAGATTATCAATTGGTAATTAGAAGGTAATCAGCTTCTTTTAAAGGAATGACAACATCTTTATTAGTAAATTCTTACGTACTTTTTATATTGGTACTGTATTGTTAAGTTACGTTTCTATCGTCGTTGACTGAAAAATGCAACTTTGGTAGGATGAGTTAAGCAACGAACGGAAGGAGGTGAGCATATGATAAAGAAAGCAACAGTCGCAACAGGTATCTTCGCTGTTACAGCACTTGCCGCAGCAACTATGGCATTTGCCCAAACACCAACAAATACAACAACGAATACCACTAATACGACTAATTCAACCACAACAAACACAACTGTTCCTGGTGGTGCACCAGCAACAGGTCGTTAATTTTAACGAATAGTGTTTTACTATGTCGTTTAGACAACATGGAACAAGATGTGTTGACTTGCGTTAATGCATCTTGTTCCTTATAATCGTCTTACAAAATGATGAAAAAGTTTATATATACCATCATCATCAGTGGCCTTCTTTTTGGTATAGGGGCAGGTAGTACAGCTGCTGGATTATTCAAGAAAGATACACCTCGTAATAACAATGTGCTGTCAGTTCAAACTAGCCAGCAGCCAACTTCCCAAGAAAAACAAATCCTCGTAAGCGAACCGGAGCGAACTATCCCCAAACGCGTTAAAATTCCTAAAATAGGTGTTGATACAATTATTGAAGCTGTAGGAAACGATGCGAAAGGCAATATGGACGTGCCCAAAGATGATGATAATACCTCGTGGTACGAGCCAGGGTTTCGACCTGGCCAAAAAGGTAATGCTGTACTTGCAGGGCACTTAGATAAAAAAGACGCTTCTCCCGCAGTTTTTTGGGACATTGATAAACTTGAAGTTGATGACACAATCATCATAACGGATGAAAACGGTAAAGAGCTTACTTTTGCTATTACGCACACCGAAAAGTTTCCCAATGAAGGATTTCCCATTAATCGGGTGTTTGGTGATTCGAGTGATGCGATGCTCAATTTAATAACATGTCACGGTGAGTGGGATAGTGGAAGTGGCTATGACGAACGATATGTTGTATTCTCAAAATTAGTAGAATAATGTTTCTTTAATTGTTATAGTGTATTATTAAGAAAGAGTAGGCAGCTTATGAATAAAAAAATCCTTATCGCGGAAGACGATAAAGCAATCTCAGAGGTAGTTACTATTATTCTTGAGCAGGAAGGGTTTCGTACAGTATTTGCTGATAAGGAAGAGACTATTTATAAAATCTTAAAAGAACAAGAACCCGATTTAATGCTTCTAGATATTTGGCTTGGAGGCAGTGATGGTGGAAAAATTGCAAAAACGGTAAAGTCCAACAAGCAGACCAAACATATTCCGGTTATCATGATTTCTGCAAATAATGAAACCGAAAAAATAACCAAGGAAGCAGGCGCAGATGATTATCTTCTGAAACCGTTTAATATAGACGATTTGTTGCACATTGTGCGTAAACACCTAAAATCCTAAAAATCCTATAAGCTATTGACAGTTAGCAAAGGGTGTGATAGATTGCTAATGGTTCGGCAGGCTCACCGCAAGTAGTCAGCAAATAGGTTTTGACTTTCTCGTTGAAATCTTTATAATAGTAAAAAACTTATGGAAAAACTTGTGCCCATTATCCCAATCAGAGACGGAATAATCTTCCCCAGTACAGACTCAGTCCTTACGTTTGGACGTCCAAAGAGCTTGGCAGCATTAGAGTCAGCATTTCAAAATGAGCGAATAGTCTGTTTTGTTTTGCAAAAAAATCCGAGGGTTAACGATCCAAGTCCTGAAGACATTCTTGAAATAGGGACACTATCCCGTATTGAGCGAATGATTCGTACAGACGGAGAAATTAATGCGCAGGTGCGTGGTCTTTCACGTGTTAAAATTGTTTCTTACGAAAAGCGAGACTCGTATTACATGGCTAATGTTGTTGAGTTGCCTGATGTCGTTGAAAATAATGAAGAGATCAAAGCACTCTGCAATCATCTGACCAACGAATTCCGAAAGGCCATGAATTTTGGAAAATCAGCTGACTTTTTGCTCTTTATGAACATTATGTCAGAAAATTCTCCAGCAGAACTTTCAGATTTAATTGCTTCAGCACTTGATTTGAAACCTCATGAAAAACAGGAACTTCTCGAAATAAATGATGTAAAAGTAAGGCTTCAGAAATTGACTGAGCTTCTTGCTAAAGAAATTAAAATTTTGGAACTCGAACGGAGAATTGCTTCAAAGACACAGGAGCGTTTCGAGAAAGGTGCGCGTGAAGCAATGCTTCGTGAAAGACTTCGAACTATTGAAGAAGAACTTGGAGATAAAGAAGAACATTCAGAAGTTCGTATGCTACTTAATAAAATAAAAGAAGCGAAGATGCCTGAGGAAGTTGAAGATAAAGCAAAGAAAGAACTCAATAAGCTTCAAAACATGAACCAGTTCAATCCTGAAGCAGGTTACATTCGTAACTATTTGGATTTGATGGTTGCTTTGCCTTGGTCACAAGAAAGTAAAGATGTTGCAAATATTAAATCAGCTGAAAAGATTCTTGATGAAGATCATTATGGTTTGCAAAAGGCAAAAGAGCGTATTGTTGAATATTTAGCAGTTCACAAGCTCTCAGGTAAAATGAAGGGGCCAATTCTTTGTTTTGCAGGACCTCCCGGAGTTGGCAAGACTTCTATTGGCCGTTCGATTGCTCGTGCATTAGGACGTAAATTTGTCCGCGTTTCTCTCGGTGGCGTACGTGACGAAGCAGAAATTCGTGGACACAGAAGAACTTATGTTGGTGCACTTCCTGGACGTATCATTCAGGGTATTAAAGATGCAGGTACAAAAAACCCGGTTTTTATGCTTGATGAAATTGACAAAGTTGGTTCAGATTTTAGAGGTGATCCGTCAAGTGCATTACTTGAAGCGCTTGATCCTGAACAAAATGGTCAATTTTCAGATCATTATCTGGAAGTAGCTTTTGATTTGTCAAATGTCATGTTTATTACAACCGCAAACGTTCTTGATACAATCCCGCCTGCTTTAAGAGATCGTTTGGAAATCATCAATTTTGCGGGATATACTCATGACGAGAAATTCAAAATCGCAAAAGATTTTCTTATAAAGAAACAGCTTGAAAACCATGGTCTGAGTGAAGCAAAAGTTGATTTAACTGATGATGCTTTGCAATACATAATTCATCATCATACACGTGAAGCTGGTGTACGTAATCTTGAGCGAAAAATTGCAACCGTACTTCGTAAGGTAGCAAAAAGAGTCGCTGAAGGTGAAAAAGAAAAAATCGTCGTTAAAGCAGCAGATATACAAAAATATCTCGGCCCTGTTAAATTTACAGGTACTATGATTGAGAAACAAGATGAAATTGGACAAAGTACAGGCCTTGCATGGACTGAAGCAGGTGGCGATATTCTCTTTATTGAAGTTGCACTTATGCCTGGCAAAGGTCAGCTGACACTGACAGGTCAATTAGGCGATGTGATGAAAGAATCATGCCAAGCAGCGATGTCTTATATCAGAACACGTGCTAAAGAACTGGGTCTTGCTGATAATTTTTATCAAAAGATCGACGTTCATGTACACGTTCCGGAAGGCGCAGTACCAAAAGACGGTCCATCAGCTGGTATTCCGATTACTACGGCTATCATCTCAGCTTTAACAAAAAATCCAATCAAAAGAATTGTGGGAGCAACCGGTGAAGTGACGCTGCGTGGTAAAGTGCTTGAGATCGGCGGCGTTAAGGAAAAACTGATCGCAGCTCATCGTGCAGGTCTCAAAACAATAATTTTGCCAAAAGAAAACAAAAAGGATTTGGAGGATGTGCCAAAGCAGGTTTTGAAGGATCTTACATTTAAATTTGTTTCTCATATGGACGAAGTGCTGCCGATTGCTTTGACCAAAGAATTACCTAAAACAAAGAAAAATGGAGATATGCCTCAAGCACGTATCATGAGCCCTGTTCTTCATGCACCACAACCTTCATAAAGGTTAATAATAGAGGATATCAGTAGTCATTGTGTTATATCTTATCTCTTTCCCGTCGCATTTCGTTTGAGCGAGTTTTTCTAAAGAATCTTTGTCGTAGGAAAAAACTAGTAGCTTCTGCTCGGATATGCTTTCACAGGAAAATTCATAAGGTCTGAGAATCGAAAGTGTGACATCCTTAATCCCAAACGCCTCCTGTATCACAGAAAGCTCTCGGGTATATATATTTATGTTCTGTGTTTCAGAGAGAATCAAAGTTAGATTTTTCTGTTGCTTGTTGTTTGCTTGTTGCAGCTGCTGGAGAATAAGACCCATGCCAGTATGCCCAATTTTTTGAAAAACTGCAAATTGACTGAGAAAAATATTTAATCCAATAATAATTGTAAGAACTGGAAAGATTACCCAGGTATGTATATATTTTACTTTTTTCAATTGCATGATCCCGATCCCCGCAAAAACAAAACCGAATAGTAACAGAAACATTCCTCGTGACGTTGGGGGCATTGTATAGGGGTTTGTTAAACCAAGAAAAATGCACGTACTGATATAGGATAGAACTAAATATCTGTATTTATTTTGTTTTAACAAGCTAAATGAAACAATTGTTCCAAGAAATGCAAAAAGTTGTGTGAGCATATCCATATAGGCAAAAGGAATGAAATGTGTTGGGATTACCGGAAATGCTTTATAAAAAACTACTAAATTATTTCCAATGTTGGTAATGATTTGCGAAGTATCTGAAAATTCTCGCCCAGAAAGAGTTTTACTTTGGGGACCAGTGATTGTTGCAAGTTCAGGCAAAATGAAACTCAAACACAGTAGGTAGGTAAGGATTAGTGCTGAAATGAAAGGTACGAGCATTTTTATTGATTTTGCCTTTCTCAGTGGCAAAAGATAAGGCCAAATCAAAAGGGGAAAGAGTGCACCAAGATAAATATAAAAAGAGATGCCCAGGGTAAGTCCTAAGAAGATACCATTCTGTTTGGTGGGAGATATTCCTGCTCGGGCCGATAGGTATAAAGAAAGAACAAAAAGGGCGAAAGCTTGCGGGTTAATATACGGTATTTTAAAGAAAATGCAAAGGTAAAAAGAACATTGCAGAAGTACTGTCGCAAGTGACGCTGTCTGCCAATTGAAGTACAACCGCAGCCACCTATACATAAAATATGAAAGAGGGAAGATAAGAACGAGATTTGATAATCTCCATGCTAAGTTTGTTTGCCCAAACAAATCCATGTATATGGCTTGATAAACACTGCCAAGAATTGAATTTTGCTCATATACACCCCGAAAACTAAATGGATAGACTGCATAATTTTCAGCAATAATTCTTTTGGCAAATTCAAAAAATGGCCAGATGTCGCCCACATACGCATATTTCCAGGAATTTGCTTCCCAGAGAAAATAGATAAACGAAAGAAATGTTGCAGTGATAAGAAGTCCTTTATGGTGTTTTGAGAAATACGCAGAGATGCTAGGCATACATCTTATTGTATTTCATTGTTAAGTAATCGGTAAAGTAGTGAGGGTTAAGTTTTTCTCCAGTCGCTTTTTTGATCAAATCATGAGGCAAATATAATGCACCGTGTGCGTGTACATGTTTATTGAGCCATGCATGTACGTTTTTCAAATTACCTGCAGCTAAGTCTTTTTCAAATGCTACTTCTTTCTTCATTGCATTTAGCAACTGTGCTCCGTAAAGATTTCCCATGGCATATGACGGGAAATAGCCAAATGCACCATATGCCCAGTGAACATCCTGTAAAACCCCTTCTTTATCAGTTGGTGGTGTTATGCCAAAGTATTCCTGTGACTTTTCTTTCCAGACGCGGGCAGCATCAGCTGGTTTAATTTTGCCATTGATGAGTGCATTCTCAATCTCAAACCTGAGAATGATGTGCAGGGTGTATGTTACTTCATCAGCTTCAATTCTGATAAAGCTCGGTCGTACGACATGGAAGAGTTGAATAAACTCAGCAGTTGTTGTTTTGCCCAATTCTTTGGGGAATGCAGCTTTAAATTCTGGTGCAACGAAACGTAAGAATTCAGGATTTTTGCCTACCATGTTTTCCCAAAATCTTGATAAGGCTTCATGAATGCCATACGAGACACCTCCTTCAAGAGGTGTTGCGTTGTACTCAGGATTTACGCCCTGTTCATACAGCGCGTGTCCTGTCTCATGAACGGTTGAGGTAAATGAAAATCGAAAATCGTTTTCTTTATACGCACTTGTTATTCTGACATCATATCTGTCAAGGCTGGTTGTGAATGGGTGAGGTGAAACATCCAGACGACCAGATTCAAAATCGTATCCAGAACGCTTCATAAACGCAAGTCCAAGTGATTTTTGCATATCATTTGGATAGCTATGTTTAGCACCTACATATTTTGCTTCAATTGCCTCATCTTTTTTTACTTTTTGTATTTCTTTAACAAGCGAGATGAGTTTTGGTTTGATAGCATCAAAAACTTCTTGCGTATATGTGGCAGTCAAGCCCGGCTCATGCATATCAAGCAGTGCGTCATAGGGATTTTCTTTATAACCCACGTGTTTTGCAATTTTACGATCAAATTCGATTAGTTCTGAAAGATTGGGGAGATAAGCTTTGAAATCATCTTTTTCGCGCGCGTCTTTCCAAACCATAAATGCTTTGGAAGCCGCTTGTTCTTTTTCTATAATTAATTTTTGAGGTACCTGAAAATAAAATTTTCCTGCAAAATGTATATTTCGCATGATAGCTGCTTCTTCTTTTGTTAAGTTATTTTCACGAGATGCTTTTTCAATATTGTTACGAAAGTCTTTATCAAGCCATAGATCAGTGCTGCGTTTTGCGAGATAAGCTGATTGTTCTGCTCTGCCCTGTGCTGCTTTTTTTGGCAAATTGACATTTAAGTCCCAATCAAGCACTGCTTTTATTCGGCCGAGGAGTGTAATCTCTTTATAATGCGCGAGGATTTTTTTGATAACGGGAGACTTTATCTTCATGTTGTTACAAATCTATTGTACCACAGCGAGCAAGTCCTATTTTTTGGCTTTGCCGATTTTATCAAGACGATTTTTTATATCTGCTAGCTGTGTACTGATTTGGGCAAGTTCTTCTTTGGCTGAGCTTTTTTTCACTTTTGCCTGCAGTTCTTCTTCAATTTCTTTTTTTACTTCTTCAAATCCGTTGAGAACGACTCCAATAAATAGATTTAATACAATCATTGTACCTAACAATATAAAACCAAGAAAATAAAGTATAGTAAGAAAATTTTGTGGTTGAGCTGCCATAATTTCGACCCAACCTTCTAGTGTAATAATTTGAAAAAGCGTAAGAATTGCAATTCCTAGATTACCAAAGTGTGCGGGGTCAGTTTTTCCAAACATAAAATTACCAAGTACTGCGAAGACATAGAGCTGTAGCAAAAGGAGTAAACTTATCCATCCCATTGACGGTAAACTTTTTACCAATGCGCCTACAATAATTTGCAAACGTGGAAGTGCAGTGATAAGCCTCAGCACTCTGATAATTCTGATCAGACGTAATACTGCTGCATACGCGCCTCCCAATGGGACATAAAAAAGTACAGTTATAAAAAAATCAACATTATTACTAATTGATTTAAAGAAGTTTAGCGGCTTACTACCATACGCAAGAATTCTAATGACGATTTCTATTGTAAATATTATTTGAATAATAAGGTCCGCAACCTTAAATTCTGCTGAGTATTGTTCGTGAATATGTGGATAGGTTTCAAGACCTACAAGAATACCAGCAAGGACGATGACTGCGATAATACCTCTTTGGAACCAATCTGCGTTAGCAATTTTTGAAAAAACATTTATATGTGGTGATTTGCTCATCGGTCGGGTTATTGTATAGGAAAGAGGCTAAAAAGTCCAGGCTGATGGATAAAAAATGTTTTCACATACTTCTTACATTTTCTTAATTCAATCCTTACTAAGTAAATGTTATTATAGATGTGCAGCGGGAAATTATTGGTTAATAACGATATCCGCTTTTTTATTTTTTATGGCAAAAAAAATTCTTATTGCTGACGACGATCCCGCTATTTTGGATTGTTTGCAGCTTATTCTTGAAGACGCAGAATATACCGTTGAGACTTCTTCAAACGGAGACACAATTGTAAAAATTGAACAATTCAAACCTGACCTTATACTACTTGATGTGTGGATGTCGGGTGAAGACGGACGAGTCATTTGCAAACAATTAAAAAGTAAAGAGCTTACAAGAGACATTCCTGTCATTATGATTTCAGCAACGAGTTATATTGAAGAATCTACGAGAAAGGCAGGCGCTGAAGATTTTCTCCCCAAACCCTTCCAGATGGAAGATCTCCTTACAAAAGTAGAGCGTTATATTTAAAGAAATTGTTGT
The DNA here is from genome assembly GCA_052034235.1 of Candidatus Levyibacteriota bacterium. GTDB lineage: Bacteria > Patescibacteriota > Microgenomatia > Levybacterales > UBA12049 > JBPOIT01. Next base: position 21,297 of record JBPOIT010000014.1, on the reverse strand, counting down.
TCAAGTGCTTTTTCAATTTTTTCTGCATCTCCGGTTTCTAACATTTCTTTAATTTTTGGATTATTCGAAACATCAACGCCCTGGTTTTTTAGCACCATGAGTTGCAGTTCAATAAGTTTGGTAATTTCTTCTTCTGCAACTGTATCGATTTGAATAGCAACTTCTTCTCGAAAATCTGCAAGACGTGAAGCTCTGTTTTGCGAAATAAGAACAGTAATTGCCAGAAAAATTGCCTCCAGAGAAACGATAACGGTCAATAAACCAAAAGGAAAGTGATCAAATGCAGGAATTGCTGGAACTTTGTTCGTATTAATTGCAAACCAAAGGCCAAAAAAGAGAACATTTACCCATAGAAACGTCATACTGCCAAATTTCGTGGTCATAAAATCTGCAAATTTTTCAGTAAATGTTCTCCTGGCGTTTGCTTTTTCTTTGAAACTTTTAATCAAGTGCCGCTTTCGATGTAGTCGGTGATGTAATTTATTATGTCTTTCTTCTCCCATATAATCTATTATGCATAAATAAAGTATTATTTTCCAGACGACAGGTTGTGTGAGAAAGTATTTGTACTTACAGCTAAAGAAGTTTTAGTTCTCTTCCCAAGAATTTTCCGTAACGGTTAGCAGCAGTAGAAACTACATTCCGTTCTGAAAGAGAGATTGGAGAAAAAAAGTGCATTGTTACGATGACTTCATGTTTTTTAAGTTCTCGTTTCCATGTCCCAATAATTTTTCCGTCAAAAACAATGGTAGGTCGTAGTCCATTTCCTGCCTGAATAAAATGCGCACTATCGATAATTGCTCGTCTATCTTTATAGGCAACAGTAAATTCATCATACGCTGGCAAAAAATATGCAGTGTGGTTTATTGTACGACTCGTTACAGGAGTGAAGTAATAGACATGTTCATCAATTGTTTCATGAGAAAGATGTGTCTTTATTATCTCTATCGAGCGTCTTACTTCAGTAAGTGTCAGTCCCGACCACCAGGCAAAATCATGAATCGTTGCAGGTCCATGACTTGAAAAATATCGTTTCGCGAGTTCAGCAAATGCTTCATCTGTTTCTTTTGGTTTTGTCGGAGGAATCCATTCGTCAAGGAGTGTAAAAGTAAATTGTTTGCCGTTTCGTGAACCAAAACAGATGAGGCCTTTCATAGCAAGAAAACTGAGGATATGAATGCCGCGCTGCCCGCTTGGTGAAACACCATTTTGTTCAAGCACAACAAAAAGTTCATCCCGTCGTAACTCTTTTCCTCCCACAAGTGCTTTGATGATGATAGATTCGCTTTTAGAAAGTGTTTCAGGAGAAAGTTCTAATTCTTTATATCGAAAAGCAGTACGTTTAATCACTCTGGGTGCGAGCAACTGCAGCATCCACCTGAGGTCTTTGGCGTGTGTGAAATGCAATGTTCCGCGCATCGGCCAGGACCTGACAATCAAACGTTCTGCAATTGCCTGCTTAACGATATCTTCTGATGCTTGATTCATACGCTGACCAATTGCCCATAATGATCCCAGATAATCCTGAGCTTGAACAGCTCCAAACCAAGAAACAGCATCTGCAACACTCATAAAATCAGCTGTGGCTAGACGTTGATTTTGCAGTCGCAAAAGCGCGATCTCTGATAGTTTCATGCAACTAGTATACAGCATCTTCAGCGGTTTTTAAGTGTGCCCGTATATAGTATCAGTTAGAAAGGAGGTGATAAGATGAAAAACAAAACAGTTATGACAAGCGCACTCGTTGCAGCTCTTGTAACAGGTGCAGTTGGAGGTTCAGCGCTTAATGCGATTAACGCAGATGCTGCAACCCCTACAACAGTCAACGCAACAAGTTCAGCACAGGAGCAAACCAAAACGCCACAGGACGGCCAATTTGATCCCGCAAAAGGGGGTCACATAGGTGCGAATGGCAAAAAGGAAGAGCTTCTCATTGGAGATGATGCTGAGAAAGTAAAAGCGGCTGCTCTTGCAAAAGTGCCGGGAGGTACTATCGAACGAGTTGAAACAGATGCTGAGGGTGCAGCTTATGAAGCGCATATGACCAAAGCAGATGGCTCACGAGTGACCGTCTTTTTTGATAGCAGTTTCAACGTAACAAGCGTTGAAGAGGGAGGACCAGGTGGTCAGCGCGGACATAAATAAGCGCAGTTTAGAATACAGTTCCCGACTGCAGCGGGGCTGTTTATTAACCACGATTTCGTTCAAGCTGAACGATCATGAGAAATGATAAAAGCAAAATGAGTTCATGGTCAGCTTTGATATCTGTTTGTGTAAGGGTAATAGCAAACTGAGATTCAAAGAGCGACGGTTGTTTTTTCATTCGGGCTAGCGATTGCTGTGCGTCGCTTCCTTTTACAACATAGATGGGGTTTAAAATAAAACCGGTTACAAATTCTGCAAAAGGTATGCTATTTATCAGCGAATCAAGAAATGCTATCCAGGGATTTGACTGTGTTATTTTATAAAGTTGCTGCTCGTTTGCGTCAAAAATAGTAAAACTGGCTTGAAAAAGTGACTGAACTCCTTCTTTTTGAATAGACCCGATCAGTTTTCCCTCAGGTGTATGGAAATAATATCTTGCACCAAAATCAAGGATTCGATCAGCTTTTATCGTAAAAAGGAGGCGTTTTTCAGTTTCATTATTAAATACTTTAACTGCTTCTTTAAGTGCAAAGAGTTTTTGTTCTATATAAAAAATCTCCGAACCATTGGCATCTAGAACACGAAGTCGAGGAGCAAGAGCGAGTAGCTTAAAATTGAGTTTTAGCGGATAGGTATATATCATGTCTCTTAAATTATACTACAGATATGTTACAATATTTGCATAAGTATGCAGCCTCCTTTTGTTAAGAAGTTTGATTTCCGCGGTGTCTATAACAAGGATATTTTTGATCAAGATGCGTATTATCTTGGACTTGCTATTCAAAAGACCATACCTTTAAAAAAAGTCCTTATCGGTTGGGATACACGCGTTGCGAGTATGAGTCTTGCGTTAAATTTCATTCATGCGTTTAAAGATACTGATGTTGAGATTTCTTATCTAGAATCTTGTCCAATTGACTACGTTACAGCTTCGGCTCAAACTTTTCCTGAATTTGATTTTTCAGTTATGTTTACTGGTTCTCATAATACGTGGGACTGGACTGGACTGCTTATGCATACAAGCGGAGGGGCATCAGTAGAAGGAGACTTGGTGACAAAAATTATCACGCAGTATAAAGAAGTTCTCCAGGCACCATATGTACAACCACAAGTAAATATTTTGGATCATCATAATTTTCAGCAGGAAATAGAAGCAGTATATAAAGAAAAAATCAGCAAACTAATTCCTTTGGATAAAATTAAAGAAATGAAAGTCGTTGTAGATATTGGCGACGGCTCGGGTTCAAAAGCACTGGATTTGCTTGAGGATATTTTGCCGCAGGTAACGTTTGCAAGACTGAATGATAGGTTACTTTACAATGAAGAAACCCCACATACTGCAGATCCATCTAATATCGAAAATATGAAGCAGGTAATAGAGCAAATAAAACAGGAAAAATATGATTGTGGATTTGCGTTTGATAGTGATGCTGACAGGGTGTTAGCAATTGATGAAACAGGAGAATATATAGAAGGTTCATCTATCGGAAGTGCCATGGTTGAAGTCTTTACCTCATTACAATCAGATATGAAAAAATTTGGTTATGCTGTGGAATGTGGCCCCGCAATGTATAACACTGTTGTTGATTTGCAAAAAAAAGGAAGTGATATTACTATTGCCCCTTTGCCTGTTGGGAGGTCAATTCTTAGAAGAATGGTTAAAGAAGGGAAAGCCGATATCGCAGTTGAGAATGTTGGACATTTTTATATAAAAGATTTTTTCCAAACTGATTCTGGGGTGTTTTCTCTAGCCATTATTTTATATTGGATAAGTACACACGGCAAACTTTCAACTGTTCGCGAAAAACATCCTGATGGTGAGCGAGTCCAGTTTCACAAACCAAGAGAAGAAAACCAGAAGGAAGCACTGCAAGCACTTGTCGATGCAATAACCCCATATTTTGAATCAAAAAAAAGTAAACAGATTGAAGTAGATGGAACTCGATATGAATTTTTTGACGGGGATTATATGCAAAGCTGGTACGCAACGCGTCCGTCAGGGTATGAACCTGTTGAGAAATTTTATTTTGGATCTCTTAAGAACGAAGAGTTCGCATTTCTCAAAGAGAAACTTCAGAATAAATAAAGAAAGGTAACTATGGCAAATTGGGGAAGAATTGGTAGCCGCGGCAATGTTGAAGATAGAAGAGGTATGGCTCCTACTGCAATTGGTGGGATTAGTTTGACTGGTCTTGCGCTCTATGCTTTGGTAACGTACCTTTCAGGTGGTGACTTGGGTGATGTTTTAACACAATTGCCCTCTGTTCCTGTTGAACAACAATATCTCAATACAGAAGAATTCGCCGGTGAAGATGATTATGAAGTTTTTGCCTCAACAGTCCTTGGCTCAAATAATGATATGTGGCAAAAAATATTTGAAAAATCAGGAGATAATTATACAGAACCAAAACTCGTCTTATTCCGCAGCGCAACTGAATCACTTTGTGGTACTGCCACGTCTCAAGTTGGACCCCATTATTGCCCTGTTGATCAAACAATTTATCTCGATGAGACATTTTTTAACGAATTAACTACTCGCTTAGGTGCGCAAGGAGGAGACGTAGCAGAAGCTTATGTAATAGCGCATGAAGTTGGACATCATGCACAGAACCAATTAGGTATTATGAATGAAGTACAGTCAAAACAAGAACAAAACCCTGATAAGGCAAATGATCTATCTGTCAAACTTGAGCTCCAGGCAGATTGTTTTGCGGGTTTATGGGCAAATTCAATAAAAGATAAAGGTGTGTTTAGTCAGGGAGAAATTCGTGAAGCTATGGATGCCGCAGCTGCAGTGGGAGATGATAGGATTCAGGAAAAAGTGGGCGGCTATGTTAATCCAGAATCCTGGACTCATGGTTCATCAGATCAGCGGGTTTCTTGGTTTAATAAGGGGTATGCGACCGGACGAGTCTCATCATGTGATACATTCTAGTTTATGATGTTGCCATAGGAATAGTGACAACAAAAGTTGAACCCTTATTTTCCTCAGAATTTTCTAAAGAGACATCGCCCCCCATATTTTGAGCAAGTTTTTTACTTATATAAAGGCCAAGCCCAGATCCTCTCTGCGGATCCTTCGCAAGAGGATCGGTTGCGCCTTTTTGGAATTTTTTGAATAAGAGTTTTTGAGTTTCAGAGGAGATGCCTTTACCGCTGTCTTTTACTTTAACGCATACGTGATTATCTTTTTGTTCAAGGCTTATCGAAACGCCACCCTGATCAGTAAATTTAATTGCATTACCTACAAGATTTGATATGATTTGTTTTGTCTTCTCGCGATCTGCATGAACGTCTGGAACTTTTGTTTCTGGATTTTCATAACGCAAATAGTTTTGTTTTTTCTCGGCGAGCGCTCCTACGTCATTTATCACTTCTGAAACGAGTTCTGTGAGTGCAAAAGTTTGTGGATTGAATTCGATTCTACCTTGTTCCAACCGAGACATATCTAAAAATTCATTGACAATATCAATGAGGTTTTTTGAAGAGGCGTCGATATTTGCGAGCATTCTGAGAACTTCTTCACTCTGAATATCTTTACGGAAATTCGTATCAATTAACGATAAATACCCACGTATGGCCGTTAATGGAGTTCTGAGTTCATGTGATGCAATTGCGAAAAACTCATCTTTAGAGCGTTCCAGCATTTTTGCTTCAGTGATGTCATTGAGTAATATGACTGTTCCAATGTATGTTTCATTGGTGCTTGTCAGAAAAATAGGAGTGAAAGTAATAGTTAGTATCTTATTTGAAAATTCAAAATCTTTAAATTCCTTTAATATTTTTTCATTTTTACTTTGGTCAATCCCTCCTTTAAAGTTTATCTTGTTATTTACAATTGTACTTAGCTCGACTATATTTTTGACACTACTTTGTATGCCAAGAATTTCTTTTGCCACCTCATTCAGAGCAATAATTTCATCAGTGTCGTTTGTTAAAACGACGCCAAGTGGTAGACTTCTAATTGATGCAAGTAATTTCGCATCATTTTTTTTCAACTCTTCTTTTTCTGCGTTTAATTCACGAGTTCTTTCCTCAACAGCGTTGAGCAAATCTTTGGCAGCTTTCTCAGCGAGTTCCCGTCTGACTTTTTCTTCAACTCCTCCAATAGCTTGTTTTTCTAGCTCGTCTCGTGCCATAAAAGCAATCCGTTCTCTATCCAAGATGCCTTGAGGTGCAATAGTGAGGTATTTTGAAATGAGATCATAATCATACATTTCCTTAATAATTGCATACTCTTTCTCAGTAATATCAATTGCTGACTTTGCACCAAATGAATTTTGTATTTCCTTAAATAAAGATGCTGCTAGTACCTTGAAATAAGCTTTTAGGTCTGAGATTTGAGCTTTTTCCAGTCCTTGGTCAAGTGGCGAAAACTCTATGCCAGTTGCTGACGAAAGGGGTGGGATAACATTTGGCTTATTTGGTATCATAGCTATAATTTCTTGTACTTTATTTGGTCCTGTTTGGTTAATGATAAATCCTGCAAGACTTTGGGTATATTTTTCAAAAAGATAGACATACTGTTCTTTCTCTGGCAAAAAAAGAACGCGAAATTCCAAAGGCAAATTTGCGATGTTAAATTTCGTTTGTATTTCTTCACGCAATTCATCTTTTGAAAGTATGCGCTGTACAACAAGTGGTTTATTTGTCGTAATAAATTGTTCCAGTGCCATATAGATCTGGATATAAGCCGTCAATTTTTTATCTGCTGGTTGTTGTTGTGCTTGTTGATAATTCTGGAGAATAGTTTGGATAAGATCATCGCGTACGACGATATTTTTTATATACATAATAATATTATCAAAATCTGAAGAGGCAATTTTACTTTGCTTTTTCTCTCCAAAGAGTGCTTTTATAAAATCCATAGGTATATCTATCGTACTTGAAAGAGTGATAGATTGACAAGTATGCTTAGAACAAACTATCCTATGATGAGAATATGAAATTCCCAAGAAAACTCATAAATTATAGTTTTACCTTGCTTTTACTCCTCATGCTTGTCTGGAACGGATATCTCTATACCTTGCCAACGCACGATACACAGTTTAATTATTATTACAACGTTGGTTACGGTCTCATCTTTCTTTTCGGTGCTGTCCTTTCTATTGTTTATGGTAAGGTTTTCGGTTACAAAACCAATATAGGTAAAATGCTTCTCTTTTTTGGATTGGGATTATTGAGTTGGGTTTTAGGCCTTGGCATCTGGGTATACTATAACGAAGTGCTAGGAGTAGCAGTGCCATATCCCTCGTGGGCTGATTATGCTGGATTCACCTATATCTATTTATTTATGCCTATTGGGGGTTATTATCTTCTTAAAATTTACAAATCACTCATTACAAAAAATCTCATGAGAGATTCAATTATTATCCTCATACTTTCGTTTTTAGTTATTTTTGGTCTTTTTTCGCGTCCGGTTATTGATGGGAGTCTGCCGTTTATGGAAAATTTCTTTAACATTTATTATCCAGCTGGCGATATGCTGATTTTGGCTTTAGTTTTGATTGCACTTCGTATAGGTGGTGGAAAGATTCATCCGAGCCTTTATATTTTTTTCATAGGGCTGCTTATCCAAATCGCTGGTGATTTACTCTACTCATATCGAACAGCACAAGATATTTATTGGAATGGAGATCTTTCAGATCTGTTATTTACCTTCTCAGGATATTTTATGAGTATAGGTATATTTGAAATTATCTATAATCTCACTCAAACGACCACGCAAACACCAGCGCAAGTTCCTCAAAATACACAAACGTTGCAACCTTCACCTCCCGTTCAGCAGCCACCGGCCGTAACAAGTCCAGTTTAAGTTATTTTAAATGGGGTTTTATACTGACGAAGAGATTGTCGACTCCTTCATTATGGGTTTGAACATCCAGTTTATCTTTTTTTAATTTCTGTTTCAAACTACCGAGGAGTGTCTCCCATTTATCATGCTCAGTGAAATGTTTGGTGGTTATTCTGAAAAAAGGAGGTTTATTTGCAAGATAAAACTCAATTTTTGAGGTGTTTCTATCAACAATAAATTTCATCATGAGATTATTGCCAGAAGGGAAAATATCAAGCCAGTCATCCTTCAAGTGAAGTCCCACATATCGAACATTCATTTCCTGTTCGCGAATTCCCTCAACCATCCACGGTGCCGCTTTGGCTACTATGCCTGCAAGTTTCATGTTATGAATCATTGAGTCCACAAAGTTTTTTGACATGCTTCTATTATACCAACAATAAGCAAGTTGACACAGTGTGGCTATTTTGAAATAGTGTAAACAGATGCTTAACAAAATAATCGTTTTTTCATTTGTTCTCGCCTTTTTTCTCGGTGTTTGGTTTATTCCGTTTATCTATGCAGCAAAATCACAAAATACAGGTATGCCATGTTCATTGGAAGAATTAGAGTACAACAAATTCTGTATCTATGGTGCTCCAATGACCTTTGTTTCGTATCTCCAACGTTCACCCGGGGATATTGTTGTTAACTGGGAAAATTTTGTATTAGGAATAGCAATCATTGCAACATATTTTTCTTTTTTATTATTTTCGCTCGTGTTTCTTTTTTTTACGTGGCAGCAAAATGAAATACGTCAAAAACGTATACGAGTAATAGTTTCAGTCATTGGTATAATTTTGCTCATCGCTATACTTTTTGTGATTCCTCAATTTTTTGGAACAAAAATCCTCTAGTCGGCTATGTATAATATAAAACCGATGAAAAGTTAAAAGCAAAAGCAATTTAGATTTGCTAAAGAAATATCCAATAGGGATAATCAGTAGCTATAATTATTTTTATGACAGACAAACGGATAAGAAAGATTGAAATCTATGTGAAAGAAAAAATGGCTGGGGAGGCGACGGGGCATGATTGGTTTCATGTAGAACGGGTTCTCAAAACAGCAACTAATATTGCAGATAAAGAAAAAAGTGGTGAACGTTATCTTATTCAGGCAGCTGCACTTCTGCATGACATTGGTGACTGGAAAATTAACATGTCTGATAAATCGGAAAAGCAAGTACTTGATAAGGCGCTGGAAGAATTAGACATAACCGGTCAAGATGCAGATGCGATTAAAGACATTATTCTTAACATGTCGTTTAGTAAAAATGTTGCGGGCAAAAAGAAATTATCTCTTGAAGGAAAAATTGTACAAGACGCCGATCGTCTTGAAGCACTCGGTGCAATAGGAATTGCTCGAGCATTTGCATTTGGTGGGAAAGCCAATAGAGAAATTTATAATCCGGAGATAAAGCCACAAACGTTTAAAACGCTTGAAGAATATAGAACGACAAAGGGTCATACGATAAATCATTTTTACGAAAAACTTTTCAAAATAAAAAGCCAATTAAACACCAAAACAGCAAAAGCAATTGCCGTAAAAAGAGAAAAATTTATGAAAAATTTTCTCAAAGAATTCTATGCTGAATGGGATGGCAAGTTATAAGTTATTTTAAATGTGTGGTATAGAAAGACACTGTTCTTTGCATTGCTTCATTGAAACTCTCTCCAGAAATGTTGTGACCGCCTGAGGAATATTCGAAAAATTCGTGAGGCAATGATGTTTTTTCGAGTAACGAACTAAGGTCTCTACTATACGCGATACTTACGACATCATCATCCACTGCATGGTGAATTTCTATTGCGCCTTTCAATTCATTGAGATACGATACTGGGGCCACTTCTTGCCAGAATTTTACTTTGGCACTTGGACTGCCGTAACTTTCATACATTGCTTGTCTTCTTCTTTGGCGCTGCGTGCTATTTGGTACAGGCTGGTAACTTGAATCAGTGATTCCATACTGCAGCATATCTTCATAGGTATACACAGCTCCAGCCCAGATAACAACTGCTGGGATTTGTTTTTTGACAGCCCAACTTCTCATCGTGACATTCCCTGCCATACTATGTCCCCAAAGGCCAATCGCTTTTGGATTTACAAAAGAAGCGTTTTCAAGCGCTGAATAGGCGTTTAATACATCAACAATATAGTCAGAAGAATAATAGGCACCACTCGGTTCACCTTCGGAATTTCCATGTCCGCGAAGGTCTATTTTAAAGACAACAAAACCGTTACTTGCTAGATAATCAACATAGGATGAATACGCCTGGCTCTGCGTTTCATACGAAGTGGGGGGAATGTATCCGTGTACAAAAACGATTGCCGGCCATCCGCCATCTGGAGCTTCGCCTGTCGGACGGGTTAGGAGTCCGTTTACTTTATAGCCGTCAGACTTATAGCTGGTCGTATAGGCTATATAATTACTGCCGTCATAGGCAGTTTCCAGGTCATTGAGCTGACTTGTATACGTTTGCGTACGTAAATACGGAATTGTCATATCAGCAAATGGCATGGGAGTTTGGGTTGGCTCTTCAGCTGCGAATTGAGGTTTAACCACCTCGACAATTTCTTTCAATGCTGCTTTTGGCGTTTGATGCGTACTTTTTAAATAAATATAACCCACAACCCCGCCGATAAGAAAAAATAAAACAACTAAGCTTAGTACTTTTAAAAACGTTTTCTTTTTTTCAGGTGGAGGAGATTCTGCTAAAAGAGCTGGCTCTACAGGCTGGTTGATATCCGGCAGAGGCTGATTAACTAGGGTTGCCATAGAAAATACATTGTAGCAATTTTTGAACTTAATTCAAAATCATATGTTACAAAAGCGCACATAAAAGGCTTCTTACTTTCAATCAATATCGTTCCTTTATATAATAGCCACATGAGGTGGACGATAGTTAAAGTGAGGCGGGCTTTGGGTGGGAAGCTTATTGGTAATGCTTTTATGCGGGAACAGGTGTGCAAAACGGTACTCTTTCTTCCGCCTGATATGATTGAACATGTCTGCAAAACGGTATGGTTTATCTCGTCCCCTGAAGATGCATGGGCGTTTACTTTCAGAGGTTCAGAAATTAAAGAGCGGCATTTAATTTTTTTGTCAGAAGAACTTTTCAGAGAAGATGAATCTCAAATCCGATACACGATTCTCCACGAAGTAGGCCACGTCGTCCTTAACCACAAAAATGCAATCGAAAACGCACAAACAGAATCTGAAATTAAAACCCAAGAGAACCAAGCCGACGAATTCGTCAAGGCTTTGCTAAAATTGCATGAGCGTTAATATAAACCTATAGTTGACTAATAATAAAGCAAATTGATATAATAAGACCCATATATTAAAAACTTATAATATGAATTTGCGACATTGGATTCCTGCAATTTTTAACCTTTCTTTTCCTGGGGTAGGATACTTTCTCATTGACAAAAAAATTTTCGGAAGCTTACTCTTACTCTTTACTATTCCATATCAAGCATGGTATTACATATCCCATATCTCAGAAACTTATGTAGTCCCAGGGATTACATATATATATTTATTATTTGGATTAGTTTCAGCAATTCATGTTTATCGTCTCGCAAAAAAGAAATACCACATAACTGAGGAAAAGAAAAATTTAACAAAAAATGCATTTAAAAGACAGCTTTTCATAGGGCTATTTCTTTTTTTGCTTTTCATAGGATATGCATTTCTTTACTCAAATATTCAAACTTTTTTCGGTTTTTCCAAAACGGGACCAGGAGATGCGATAACGGTTTTAAAGCCGATAGAATATAAAATCTTGCTCTTTGCTTTTGATGTTATATCTTCACTCTCATGTCTTGTTATCCCCATACTCTCGTACTACTTACAATTAAAAAAAAGACCAATTAAAAGAATTCTTTTTTCATTTATAGGAGTTATTATTTTTGCTACTGGAATGTGTGTATGGACATTTATGTTAGAAGAAAAAATAGCGCAAGAGAAATCAATTCAAAGAGACTATACGTCTGAAGAATTAATGACGGCTTTTAATAACAGGCGGGAAATTTATAACGCGCGACAATTAAATCAGAATAAATATTTATGTAAAATAGCAGAATTGCGTTTAATTGATATAGTAAAACGAGGAGAAACGGCATTTAGTGACCAAGAAGCATTCCAAAAAGACTATGATTACGTGCACGGTAATGCTCAGAATTCACAATTAACCAAAGAAAGTCATGTGCCTGATAATGTATTTGTTTTATTTACAAAACAAACTAATGTCGATTCTGCCATTAGTAGCTGGGAACAGGATTTCGATACAAGTTATTTATTGAGTGATACGAATTATGAATTCGGCTGTGCGATGGTTAACCATGGTTATGGGGTACTCGTTATAGGTTCAGATAATGAACCGTTTGAACCAAAGTTAGAAGACAACATGTCTACCGTATCAATATAAATACAATATATACGGATAAGAATGAGTCAATGAAACTGTGTTAGGTAAATGAATCTATGTCACATATTTCGAAAATAATTAATGAATACTTTACAACGACTGCTATTTTAATAGCAATTCTTTTTTTTGGTGCATCAAGTGTGACAGGAGATGAGAGCTTTACCAATGTTGGATATTCAGTCGCGATGTTTTACGGATTATTCTTTATTTTAGGATTTAGACAAGTCGGTAAATTCTTGCATGATTTTTCTACTCCCTCCGTATCGCTACCAGCAGATAAAGAAACGCAGATATATATTGAGATATTAGGTTTTGTTTTTGGAATTATTTTTGCGAGTATAATACAGGAGGATATCATCGCTGTCTTTATTATTTCAACATCCTATGCAATATCTTTACTAATGCGATCAAAAAGGATTCGTAAAATATTAGGTAATCAAACGAAACTTCCTTCATCTTCCACTTCTAATAAAGAGCAACTGTGGCGTACACAAACAATAGTTTTCTCAGTAGGTACTATTGTTTTTCTTATTCCTTTTTCAAAATTAATATCGTATCTCAATATAAAAACATCAACGAACATAATTGATTGGGTTGTATGTTTTATTGGAATTTATCTTATACTTACGCTAAAGCAAAATACAAAATATTTAATGAAAAAGTATTATTTTTCTAAACCTAGCGCGCAAAAATGGATACTATTTATTGGAACCGTTCTTTTAGTGGTAGGAATACTAAGAATCTTTCACCTAATTTAAAATCTTGAATTCTAATTAATCACTGAATTATTGCTTTTACCTTATGAAATAATAAGATGACATTTCGTTAAAGGTACTATATAAGAATATGATAGTGAATAGACAAAAATGGATACAGAATAAAAAAATAGTATAGATGCAGAGGTAGCTATACAAGGCAGTAAAATATAATAACTATGTTTATAAAAAAGAGAAAGAAATTAGTATTGGGTTTTATTCTTTTAGTAGTGGTTATTATTGGAATATATAACGCATTGATAATATTCTACAATTCAGGGTATTTTGGTTTTAACGTTAAAAATACAGCCAATAATACTAAAATCTATACGAACAAAGCTTATTCCTTGGAGTATCCGAGTTCATATAAGTCATCAGGAGTAGAAGAGTATGGGTTACATTTAGATAAAAACCAAGTCTGGGGTGATGAAAGAGACGAATATACCCATGTAAAAGGTGTTTTTCTGATTGCTAATTATCAAGAGCATGTAGATTTAGCAACATATGCAGCTGAATATACTATGTATTGGGAAGTTAAACAAAGTAAAAAGAAAAAATTAAAAAACAGAGAAGTCATCGAAGTTACAACTGGCTATGATACTCATCCTTTAAAAGTCCCAAGTTGCAGAGATTTATTTATAAAGAATAAAAATGACGTTTTTAGTATCGCAATATGTGTTGGAGATAAAATTACAAAAGAAGAATACAGTCAATATTGGAAAGAATTCGAAGCGATAGTTACGAGCGTAGAATTCTTAAAGTGAGTAAAGGGTTGGGACCATTTAGCCTTTATGACTTCAATTTCCTTCTTTCGGCCTTTATTCCAGCGCCTTAAAGCATGAGAATCGGTTATAATTTATCCATGTCTAAACTTGAAAATTCTTTTAATGAAACGTTGATAGCTATGTTAGATGAATTAAATCGTTTTGTTGGTTGCAAGATTGATTTATTAAAGTTAACACCAACAGATATTCTTTTTGGGAAGCATAGTTTTCAAAGAGATCTCGTTAGTGATAAAACAGGGAAAGAAATTAAAATGAAAGGAAATTTCTCTTTTTTTCTTGAGTCAATTTCAAAAAGCATAATAAGGCTAAATCATTTAGGTATAAGCTATTATTGTGAAGATATTGAAAAAGAGATTGCGTTATTAAAAAAACTAACTGCTTCAAACAATTTGCCATTGTATGAAGAAACGTCAGGTTTTTCATCACAGAAATGGTTGTTTACCGGTGACTTTAGTAACTGGCAAAATTCATTATTTGAAATAGTATTAAATAAAGGTAATCATACAAAAAGAGATTACTGGAGACCCCATTTTCAAATAGATATAGATACCTCTTTATCAATAGATGAAATAAAAAAAAAGACAGATAAATATCTTGAAAAAGACTTTATTAGATGGCAATTAGATATTCCAGATTACGGCACAGTTCTTGCGATGGGAGTTTTAGGAGAAGTAAATGGCACAAAAATAGCCTTAGGAATTGGAACATCTTTACGTGACACTGAATATCATAGAAAGCATCTACAGAACCCTATTTAGCTGCGGAAATATACTATAAGACTTAAATATGGTATAATCCTTCTATGGATACTAAAAAGCAATGTCCGGATTGTGGTAGACATTTTTCAGAACGTCTTATTAAATTTCCTGTGTTTTTAGATGACAGAGATGAAACCGAAGTCTATATGATCTGTCCTCTTTGTGCTTTTGAAAAGAGAACTAAAAAGGAGAAGACAGTGTCTTCGGACCATTCAAAGGATCTATATAAAGAAGCGTTGTTAGAAGCTGAAGTAAATGGTGAACTTGAAAAGAAGTCACCAGTATCGAATGAAGAGTTAATTTTTGAGAAATTAACCAAACTTACACCTGAAGAATACGATCTCGTTCTTAAGAATCATCCAGAATTTGAAGAGGATGAAAAAAATTAATTTCTTTTAAAAATTATGAATCTTAAAGACATACTTATAAAATACGACTTAGATGTCATAATACTTATTGTTTCCCTCAGTGCTTTCCTAATAGTCTTTTACTTGCAGAAAGCTACCGAAATTAAATATTTAAGGCTATATAGAAAGAAAATAAATCCTGATTATCCTATTTTCTGGTATGAAGAATTCCGTTATTTTACCGCATATCAGGATAGATATTTAAAGATTATTATAGGAGATTTCTATTATTGGAAGATTATTTTTGCAAAACATAAAGATAAAGAGTTGAATGCTGCTGCTAAGAGAACACGATATCTTATGATTTTAGCTGTCATAGTCTTTTTTATCAACTTTCTTATTTTATCTTTACTCAATAAGTTCGTGTATCACTAAATAATCGTTATTTCCTGAAAGGAAAAATTAATATGAAAATAACACTATCAAATTTATCGAGAGTGCAGATATACATGAGTATATTTATTTTATTGGTGACTAAACTATGAATAATATAGGTGAAAAAGTTACAGAGAAAATTCAATTACTTAAAAATAAAGGATTTTCTGTGGAGTCAAAAAATGATAAACAGGGAAGAGTTTTTGTTATAAAGAGTGAGGAATTTCTTCTTGAAATAAACGTAAACCCACCAGAATGGCTCGGTCTTAAATTTTATTTACTAGATGAAAAAGATAAAATACTTCTGGAACATGAAATTAATACTGACCTGTATAATTTAGCCCTTCCAAAATATCAAAGTTTTGCAAAAGAAATTGAGACAGATATAATTAACTTTATAGATTCAATTGTGAACGGTTCTATTAAAGTTGGGTTAATAAATGATAAGCCTGCAATGATTGTTCCTCAATATAATGAATTTTTATTGATTAAAAAGGGAAAGTTTTTTGTTTCAAATGAAGTTTGTAAGGATCTTAGTAAAATTGCTTTAGATGAAAGTTTTAGAGAGTTAAAAGTTGGAACCGAATAGTTTTTAAAAATGGTATTCCCACAATATTGAGACCAGCTTCTAGGTTCATTTGAGCAATGGAAAACAATCCTCCAGCCTGAGGCAGATTATTCCTAGCACCGTACTTCCATAGGGTATAGAATCGACCCCAAATAAAACTATAAGCTTTAATTATGGTATAATATATCATTATGTTTCCAAACTTATTTAAACCATCAAAGACAGATTATTGGTACCGAAGTGAGAATTGGGATAAAGAGCATAGAGAGTTATTTGAACTCAAGCTAAATAAATCTAGAGGCAACGATAATAAAGCTCAATATATGCGTATTAAAGCAACGTATATGTCTTACTCTTCTAATCCGAAAATTAGAAAAGCTGCAAGAGATCTATTTAAAAGAGTAACGGATGATTATCCAGAGGAAGATTTTTCGGTTATAGAAGCATATTATCAGCTAGGCATTTCTTATGAATCTGAAGGAGATATAAAAAATGCAGAAAAATATTATCGAGAATGTATAGCATATAAGAAAAATCTTAAAAGGAAATCTGTTATATTTGTGCCTGTCGAACAAAAACTTGCTGATCTATTAGCAAATTCCAATAAAGCGGAAAAAAGGAAAGAAGCCAAAGCCATATTAGAGGATCTATATACACGTAAGGATCTCACTGATGAAGAGATGAAGATATTAAAAATACTGAGTAAAAATAATAGTTATCAACTACAATCACTTGTTGAAAGACCTTTTGAGAAAATTAAAGAAATAATTAATAATTACTATCAAAGGAAGCCTGTTATCGACTCTCTTAATGCAGCCGGTATTAAGATAAAAGACCTAGACTACTTCTTATATCCTGATTATAAAAAAGAAATAAACGAAAAATCACTGACAATTCTAGCAGATTGGTTAAAAAAAGATCATTTATCCGATGATGCTAAGAGTACAATTATCCATGTTTTGATTAATTTTCCAACTGCTAAGAAATATATCTTTGATTCAGTTCTTGAGAGGTATAAATCAGCAGATCCTAATTATATAAACAAATTGGGTTATAAAACAGGCATACCTATAGAACTAGGAAATGCAGTAATAAGATGGGTTGATGATACTCATGCTGAAACAGTTTTTAGTTTATTAAAAAGTAAAAAATTTAGAGATGATGGTTGGCTGATTAGTTCAATGGCAAATTTTAAAAAAACAGAAAATGTCAAAAGAGCAACTGCGTTAGTTGTTAAAAAATTAGAAGAATCAAACCTTTCTAATGCTCAGTTATGGACTTTTATCAATATATTGCGAAAATTGAAAGCGGTTAAGACAAAGATGATAATTTATCCTTTTACAAACTTCCCACATAATTACAAGAGAACAATAAAACTCGATCCAAAGAAAGTTGGGTATACATCTGATGGAGAGGTAAAAGCTGAGGCAAAAAAAGCAATTGCTAAATTTGATAAGCATGAAGTTACTAAATTGGCTTAGATTTGATGAACTGAATATGAGAGAAATTATAATACCGGATAAAAGGAAAGTATTTGTTGGTGTTGAGATCAGCTCCAAAGATATTACATATGGCTTTGTAAATTCTTATGGCAAACTAATAACCGTAGACTCACAGCGCATATTAAAAGAACCTGGGAATGAAGCGGGGGCTTTAATTGGGTCAATTCGAGGAATCCGTGGCGAATTAAATTTAAGGTTTAAAAATTTTGTAGGTATATGTATTTGTTTCACCAAAAAAGAAAATAAAGTTAAAGATTTCGAACAACAATTATATCAAAATCTCAATATTCCAGTTTATGTTGAAGAGCGTGATTATCTACGGCAGTTGGGAGAAGACTGGTTTAAAAAGCTAGGCGATAAAATTGACTTAGAAGGAGGAATTAAGAATATGAATATCGATTTGAACGTTATATACGGAGGGGCTAAGCTAGTAATCGATAAAACCTCTACCACGGCCCAAAAAGCTAGGACAAAAGAAGAAGTAATAGATTATCTGTTTAAATTATTTCCAGACTTTGTAAAAGTATGGAATAGTGGAGATACTCTTTTTAGAGATGAAGATGGAAGTTATACCTACCACGGACTATTTTCTGAATTTAGTGTATATTTTAGAGATAACTTTAATAATTTTTCAAATCAGCAGCTAGAGGATTTATTTACTCATATTGAGGATTGGGAGAGAGAAGAAGATAAAAACTATAATCAGGATGATGCTCAGTTATTATCAAACGCAGTCTTTACCTGTTTTCTTGAAAATATTGCAAGTGAAGAGTTAACAAAACGTTTAAAGTCATTTATGGGAAAGAAATCACTTGAGTATTATTCTCATTACGACCATTAAATTAGCACCAAAATAGCTCTTTGATGCCCAAGTGTTTTTGCATTTTACCTGTTTCTATGTTCACTAAGTCAATGGAAGACAGTAATCCATCATGAGGCGGGCTTGTCCACTTATCTTACTACCACAAAGTACTAGAATCGGCACCATAACTACACTATAAGACTATATTATGCTATAATAGATAAGTTATGTTTTCAAAATTATTTAAAAAAGAGCCTGAGAAATCTGAATGGGTTGCGTGGATGCGTTTGATTGAAAGTAAGCCTGCATCCATTAGTATTGATTGTCTTGCTCATAATGATAGAACCTCAAAGTTACATGCTTTAGTTATTTTAAGCATAAAAGATCTTGGCACGGAAAGAAACGGTTTTCCATCAAAAGAAAAATTTGATGAGTTGTATCTACTTGAAGATAAAATTACGGAAATTGCAGACAAGAATAAATCTAAATACCCTGGAAGATTTATAACAGATGGTAAAGCTTATTATTTCATTTATACAAATAAATCTGAAGCTATTGAATCAAAACTGAAAGATTTAATGTACAAAACAAAAAAGTATTCTTTTTATGTTGATGTAAGGGAAGGCAAAGATTGGCAGGATTATTATCAGATGTTATATCCACCACTAACAGAAAAACAAAAATATCATAATTCCACTTTGATCAATCGAATAATTCAGGAGGGTGATAAACCTGAAAAAGAAAGACTTATCGATCACGCAATATTTTTTGATAATAAGGAAAATCGTGAAAGCTTTTTGAGGGAACTGCAAAAAATAAAATTCCCAATAGAGAAACATGAATTATCTGATAACGGCGGGAATATTTATGTGTTACAAATCTCAGTTCGTTCGCCTCTTAATATCGAGTTACTAAACAGCTCTACTGATAAATTAATTAAACTAGCTGAAAAACATAACGCTCAATATGATGGATGGGGTTCAGAAATTGCTAGGTAAGCTTTAATATAATTATTATGTGGTGGAAAATTTATTTTTGGATTTTGGCAATATTGGCAGCTTGGAACGTGATTGCGCTCGTTTTGCAAATCTTAGATTGGCAGGTATCAGGAGTATTTCCTATTCTGGCGTCGGTGCTGTATGCGTTAGCAGTGTATGCATATATATATAAGAAACACATTTTTTCTCAGCAGAAATGGAAGATATGGTTGGTAATAGTGTTGTTGGGATATATTCTTCGATGGTCAGCATTTTGGCAAGTGGATCTTTTAACTAGTATATTACTTATTTTCAGTATGATAGTTTTCGCACTACCGGCATGGTATTGTATGTACAGACTTGGGTTTGGCATGAAAGAGCGAGTAAATGTTGCGACTGATAAGACCTCAAAGAAAAAAGTTGGAACCAAATAGCTTCGAAAAACTTCAGCTAAACAACTAGGGTATATGATTTAGCCTCGTTGTGACCCAAATGTTTTTGCATTGGAACCAGCTTCTAGCCTCTTTAAGACAGTGGAAAACAATTATACAGCCTGAGGCAGATCATTCCTCGCATCTTACTACCGTAGGGTATTAGAATCGGCCAATCTACACTATAAGCTTTAATTGTGCTATAATCTGAGCTATGAATATAGCACATTTTATGATTAATTCATTGGAAAGCAAAAAAGGCAGAATCATGGTGCTTTTACTTTTTGCGCTTTTTATTGGCTTATTTATGTTTGGCACAGAACCAACACCTATATATTATGTGGTTCTATGGTACTTAGTAGTCCAAGGGGTTTTTATGTATAAAAGTTGGGGTGCCAATTATGATTTTGCAATAGACTGTAGAAAAAAATTAAACCCGAACTTTCCTTTAACGCCGAGGGAACAAACTGAATTTTTTGAAAAAAATCCAGGTCAGACACCTAATACGTATGACTTTTATAAATTAATATGGGCGAATTATGAAGATAAAAAGCTTAACGCACTTGCAAAAAGAGCAAAAAACTTCACAATCATAAATTTTTCTTTACCACTCATTTGCTTTATTGTTTCTATCATTGTAGTAAATACACTCGGGTGGGATTAATAATTAAAAAATATAACTAGACATATGAATTTCTATTGCTTACTACCAGATCTATCCTTTACAACAGATCATTACGTGATTGATGACCCGAGGAAACCTGCACATAAGGAGATTTTGATTCCAACGCGTATTCTAATTCTTGAGGAAGAAAAGTCTGGCTCGTTCATGGTCTGGCATTATGACATCACAGGGGGCTTTATAGGCGATACTTTGCATCCAAATCTTGAGGAGGCAAAACAGCAGGCAGTTTTTGAATACGGTGAAGATGCTATTAAATGGGTAGAGATACCTGACCATGTAAGAGATTTATTAACATACGTGATCAAGATTAACAGCATGAATGACAAATTTTTAGAAGATTTTTACGAATATGCAGTTTTACCTGAATTTGGCATTGAGAGAACAGAGGATGTTATTTGGAGCAAACATGAAAGGCTGGGGCCGGACGATTTTGCTCATTATTTTTCTGTTAACAAGTGGGATTATGTACTTATTTTTAGAGATTATGATGTTTTCACTGACAAGGAATTGAAATCACTTATTAAGATAGAATATAGACATTTAAACTATATAGAAACAATTTCCGGTACAAGTAAATTGCATTCAGACAGTATTTTGCCGAAACAGAATAAATACACTGAAAATATCACAGGAACATTTGTTTTGTTGAGGATATAATAAGCAAAAATCACTAAAAAAAGTTGGAACCAAAGTAGCCTCGAAAAAGTAACAAAACAGAGACCGTTTCAAAACGGGCGCTTTTATTCTTAGATAAGACTGGTTTAGCAATCTAAATAGACAATTTCACTAGGTGAGAGGTATGGAGAGAATGGTATACTAACCGGGTGAAAAAAAGTATCAATG
>JBPOIT010000026.1:0-10148 GCA_052034235.1 Candidatus Levyibacteriota bacterium | reverse complement strand
GCGGAATCAGTCCAGGTTGGGTTTTGTCCTGCGCCATTGGTTGTCAAAACAAAACCTGCAGTACTTGGGCCAAGTGCACTCATTACGCCGGTTGCTGAGAAGTAGGGGATTGCACCTTGTGCTGCTGCCGAGAGGTTAGCACCTGTTCCGCCTCGGACTGAGCTCAGGACTGCTTCGCTGGTGAGTGTGCCATCTGTGCCTGATGTATAGACAACGCCGTTGGTTGTCAGGTCAGCAAGTCTTACCACACCGTTTCCAGAATCAATAACGATATTTCCAGTACTTGAGCCGCCGAGTTGTAATGTTTGAGCATTGGTTGTGCCGAGATTGCCAGCACCACTTAAGAAAGTTGCGTTGTTAGCTGTTCCTGCTGAAATGGAAGCGGCTGGAGTGCCTCCTGCCATATTCAGTACTGCAAATCGTGCACTCGCAGTTGACGTGCCGCCGAGAAGGAGATCAAGTGTCTGCACACCTGTATAAATAGAACCGCTGTTAACAACCCATTGTTCAGACCCAAGCTGGCAAACACCAAACCCTGTCACAATACCACCAGTTGTCGTAACACAACTTGGTGTACCTTGTGTGATACCGCTTGAGCCGCCAGATTGGTAGACGCCTCCGGTTAAATTAAGGTTTCCTGCATTTGAAAGTGATAGTCTAGTGACGCCTGATGAAGAAGCGGTAAAGATATCCTGATTACCTGTTTCATTGAGCATAAGAAGCGCCTTTCCAGTTGAAGCGCCGCTCACATCAAGTTTGCCAAGGGGTGAATCATTGCCGATGCCGAGTCTGTTATTTGTTGCATCCCACGCAAAACCGCTATTTTCTGAAGTAATATTACCGGTTCCGTCAAAGTAGGTAATCTGACCGATTGTGCCAGCACCGGTGATGCCTCCTCCTGATCCAGCACAGTTCCCAGTTGTCAAACAGATGTCAGCACTTGCACCGGTGAAGTTAGGAAGAACATAGGTTTTGTTTGCTGCGAGGTCTCCGACAGCGAGAGTCCCGAAGAAGGTACTGCCTGATGACTCAAGCATTTCAATATTGCCGGATTTGGTGATATTAAAGACTGTTGCCCCTGATGCACTTGCTGTTAGGATATTCTGATTGCCCGTTTCATTTAGAGAGACAAGCGCCTTCCCTAATTGAGCACCACTGACTCCAAGTAAGAAATCGGTAGTTGTACTACCCCCAAGTGAGAGTTGATTAGTGAGTGTCAAAGGAGCGATGACATTGCCGTTAAGCTGCCATTTTGAACCGCCAGCACCGCCAGCACAATTGCCGGTTGAAAGACAGATATCAGCACTTGCGCCAGTAAAGTTGGGGAGGACATAGATTTTGTCAGCATCCAAATCAGCAACATCAATCGTTCCGAGGAATGAACCGGTTGATTCACGAAGCCTGAGTTCTGAGTTGGAATTATTGAGTACGATATCGAATGCACCTGTTTGATCCCAATCTCCCGTGAGTGCTCCCAAAGCGACAGTCTGGACGGAATCTTCACCGAGTGTACCGCTGACTAGAATACCTGAACCAGTTGCAAGTCTGGCGACAAAATCACCAGTTGTATCTGTCCCGAGTTGGACAGCATTTCCGGCAATCGTTAAGTTACCAGTTGCACTGTTTATCGCTGCATCGCCTCCAAGTGTTCTAAATATTGGTGCACCGCCTGATTGACCGACGAGAATTTGTCCATCAGTCCCGGCTGTTGCAGCTTGAATTGCTCCTGTTCCGTTGCCAAACAACACACCATTACTTGCAAAAGTCGTAGCGCCTGTTCCGCCGCTGCTGACAGAAATAGTACCAGTTGAAATCACACCTGATGCATTTGTTTGGAGAACACCTGCGCCAAAACCGCTAAGGACAATATCACCGGTACTTGCAGAGCCGATGGTGAGGGATTGCTTGTTGGTTGTCGCAAGATTGCCGTTGCCTGTTATATAAAGAGCATTGTTAGCGGTACTTCCCGAAATGGAAGCGGTTGGCGTTCCGCCTGCAACACCCGTGAATGCAAATCGTGCTGAACTGGTAGCGTTTGATCCAAGCAGCAAATCATTACTTACATGAAGCGGTGCTAATGCACCTTGGTTTTGCTGCCAATAATTGGTACCGAGACTTGTTGCATCAACCCATGTTGGAGCGCCACTTCCGTTTGATTGCAAAACTTGGCCAGGATTGCCCGCTGCTGTTTGAGCCACCAATCCACCAGTGCCGTTCGTGTAGAGGAGGCCGCCGTTTGTGGTAAGAGCCGCAATGGTAAAGGTGTTATCTGATTGGATTGTGGTATCGCCATTGAGTGAAACAGCGCCCGTACCGGTTGAGAATGTTACAGCCCCGCTTTGGGTGAAACTGCCATTCAACTGTGTTGATCCGCTGACAACGATATTTGAAAGGAAGTTTGTGCTATCTGCCAGGGTTATCTGTCCGCTGCCGCTGTCAATCACAATATTTCCAGTTGATCCGCTACCAATTGCCAAGGTCTGTGCATTTGTTGTTCCGAGTACACCCGTTCCAGTCAGGTATGTTCCGTTGTTTGTCGTTCCTGCAGCGATAGATGCAGTTGGTGTTCCTGAGTTTACATTGATAAATGCAAACCTCGCGCTCGCTGTTGCATTGGAACCGAGAAGCAAATCGTTAACACTTGCAAGTTTTGGTGAGAGAACACCGTTTGCCTGGTTCCAATAATTGGTGCCAAGTCCTGCTGAATCTGTCCAGCTTGGATTTTGTCCGGCACCGTTAGTTGTCAGGACAAAGCCAGCTGATCCAGGGGCTAGAGCACTCATCACACCAGTTGCTGAGAAATAGGGGACTGCGCCCTGTGCAGCAGCCGAGAGATCTGCACCTGTACCGCCCCGAGCACTTGCGAGTTGTGCTTCATATTGCCAGTTACCGGTTGCAATATACGGAACACCAGTTGTTGCAGAGGTATTATCACCTGTGCCGCCGTATTGAGCACCGATTGCCGTTGCTTGCCAAATACCGGTGCCGATTGTTCCGACTGTTTGCAGAGATGAATTGATAACACTTGTTCCGAGTGTTGTACTGTTTAACACACTTGCTCCACCTATTTGGTATGCACCGCTTGCAAGGTTCAAATTACCTGACCCATCAAATGCAAATCTGGTTGTTCCTGATGATGAACCAACCAAAATGTTTTGATTACCTGTTTCATTGAGGATAACGAGTGCCTTTCCAGATGACGCACCATTGATGTCGAGTTTGCCAAATGGTGTGTCGTTACCAATCCCAAGACGATCATTGGTTGCATCCCAGGCAAAACCGCTGTTTTCAGAAGCGATTGCTCCGGCACCTGTGAAATAAGCGAGTTGGCCAGCAGTTCCTGCACCAGTGATGCCGCCGCCTGTTCCTGCACAGTTTCCGGTGTCAAGACAAATATTGGCGCTGGCGCCGGTGAAGTTAGGGAGGACATATGTTTTGTCAGCTGCTAAATCACCAACGTCAAGTGTTCCAAAAAATGCGCCGCCAGCCGATTCGAGCATCCGTAGTTCTGATCCTGCATTATTGAGTGATATATCGAATGCACCAGTTTGATCCCAGTTGGAGGTGAGTGCTGCAAGGTTAATTGTTGGTGTTGATCCTTCACCAGTTGCAGACGCTGAAATACCGTTTCCGGAAGTGATTGTTGCGACGTAATCACCACTGGTGTCAGTTGTCAGTGCAACTGCACCGGCAGCAATTGTTAATGTCCCGTCTGCACTGTTGATCGTTGCGTCACCGCCAATTGTTCGGTAGACCGGAGCGCCGCTTGTTTGTCCCATGAGTACTTGTCCATCTGTTCCAGCGGCAGTAGCTTGGACTGCTCCGGTTCCATTGCCATAAAGAATGCCGTTGCCTGTAAATGTTGTTGTGCCGGTGCCGCCATTACTCACCGTTATTGTTCCAGCAGAAACAACACCTGATCCGTTTGTTTGGAGTACTCCCGCACCAAAACCGTTAAAGACAATATTTCCAGTGCTGGCAGAGCCAAAGGTGAGGGATTGTTTGTTGGTTGTACCAATCGTTCCGTCACCGGTGAGGTACAGTGCATTATTTGCAGTACTTCCCGAAATGGAAGCAGTCGGTGTCCCA
This sequence comes from Candidatus Levyibacteriota bacterium, assembly GCA_052034235.1. Lineage (GTDB taxonomy): Bacteria > Patescibacteriota > Microgenomatia > Levybacterales > UBA12049 > JBPOIT01. The sequence goes on along the minus strand of JBPOIT010000026.1, from coordinate 6,059 downwards.
CCTGCTACTCCGGTGAATGCAAATCGAGCACTATTTGTAGCCGTTGCTCCTAGAAGCAAGTCGTCACTTAAATTAAGCGGGGAGAGGACACCATTTGATCGCTGCCAGAAATTGATACTGGAACTTGAGATCCACGCAGGATTTCCTCCTGAGACTGTTAGGACAGAACCATCGCCGCCAAGTCCCAATCTCGAGAGTGTATTTGATCCATTTCCATACAATAAATCACCTTGTGTATACGTACTGAAACCAGTGCCGCCATTTCCTGCAAGGAGTGTTCCCGTAACGTCTCCTCCCGCACCTAACTGGACTGATCCGAAGCTTGGAGAGGTACCGCCATGTAGAATTTGATTGCTGGCACCTGCTGCGACCTGGATGATTTGTCCTGATCCATTTGTATATAGAATGCCTCCGTTTGATGTGTATGATGCAAATGTTATAGTCCCACTTGCTGAGAGTGCATCTACACCTGTAATATCCTGACCATTTCCTGTTACTGCACCGTTGAGAGTAAATGGACCAAGTGTTAACGTTCCAGTTGATGCGCTTATGACGTGATTACCAGTTCCAGAAAAGGTGAGATCTGCATCATTCCCTGTCGCATTGAATCCTGTAGTTCCACTCGCAGTAATATCAGAACCTTGAATTGTGTTTGCCGTAAAGATAGATCCAAAACCATTTACGATACTTCCTGTATCGAGTGCTCCAACGGATGTGAGTGAAGAACCGGTTATTCCCGTGCCGAGTGCTGTTCCACTGAGTACTGTAGTGCCCGCTATTTGATATGCTCCGCTGATCAAATTGAGGACGCCTCCATTGGAAAGCGTTAGTCTTGTAGTTCCTGATGCGCTCGCCGTAAAAATATCCCCGACAGCGCTTTGCTTATTGATAATAACAGCAGCATCTCCGCCAGCATTTGGAGCGATTACGACTTTACCTGTTCCACCGTTTGTTCCTAGATTAAAATCAAAATTCGTAAGTGCGACATTCGTTGTGGCATCAAGTGTCAATGAGTCAGCGAATTCTGAGAAATTCAGGACATCATCTGCGATTGTGATATTTGCTTCATTTGCAGGTGAAGCACTGAGAAGAAAATCTGCTCCAAAATCCAATGTGTCGACACTTGCCCCAATTGGTGTATCTGTATTTTCAACGTTAATAATACCAACACTACCACCTGAATCACTTGCGCATTCCCACATTGAATTCGTCGTGTTCCATTTGAGGATTTGTCCATTTGAACAACCTCTGAGGAGTGAAAGACCTGAACTTGTCGAAAATTCCAAACCGGAATTGGCGCTGACACTTGCTGTTGATCCAGATTGTGACAGATTGAGCGATAAAGCTCCTGTGCCGCTAAGTGTTGCACCACCTGAAAGTGTGGTAAATGTTGGAACGCCAGATCCGTTACCAAGTAACATTTGTCCAGCAGTTGGGGCACTTGTTACTTGAAGTGTTCCTGAACCATTTCCGTACAAAACACCGTTTGAAGTAAAAGTAGTCGCACCAGTTCCACCATTAGCAATGGGGAGTGTTCCTATGATTTCTGTTGCTCCGCCACCGAGATTTATAGCACTTGAGCTCAAAATGCCACTCGCATCAGTGTGTAAAATTCCAGTCCCAAATGCAGAAAAAGTCACCCCCCCGGTGACTCTTGCAGTTCCAGTTACGTCTAGCGTCCTCCCCGGCGATCCCGTGCCAATCCCTACATTCCCTGTAGTATACGAAATATCCGAACCCGACGTTGTCCACTGACTCGTTCCAGCAGCAGCATCAATCGTTATGGTATTATTTGTCGCATCAGGCGTAAGAGTTACCCCCGTACCCGCAATAAATTCAAGTGTATCATCATTTGAGTCCGCAATGATTTCAGTTGCATCCACTAAGATCGTTTTAAAGATATTTTGAGCACTTCCTGGATCATCGTTTGAGATAGTCGTACCATCGATGGTAATTCCGTCACCAGCAGAAAGTTCGACGTCACCGGTTTCGCCGCCGAGTGAAAGAACACCAGTATTGGTGATTGTGAGCCCATCAAGTCCGATGCCATCTCCTTCAGTCAGAGTAACAATGCCAGATTGTCCTTGGAAAGATTCAACACCACCAGTAATGCCAGCTGAGATGGTTGGATTTTGTGGATCACCGGTAATTGTAACATTGGCTCCGGCAGTTAAGCCGTAAACAACATTGGAAGCGGTAAGTTTTCCGGTTCCTAAAGTAAGGTTTTTGTTAGCGACAGTCACATCTTCAGTGAAGAGAGATTTTCCATTGACGACAAAATCATTTTTGACAGTGACTTTGCCAGCAAAAATTGCAGGGACGTTGAAGAGGACATCACCCATAAGATTTCTCCCTTTTGTTTGTGCTGCAAGCACACTTCTGTTTGTATTTTCTGCGCTAGTGAATTGTTTGACTGTCGTATTTGTAGTGGATTTGTAAATGGAGTATGAAATGGTTCCAGTTCCTAAAATCGCAATAAGGACGAGACCTGCAAGAAGGGCGGGTGATTTGGTATGAAGGTTATCTGCGAACAATTTCAATCGGCTTGCATAGGAAGGCTTATACAGAGAAAATGACTCTGAAGGAGTAGTTGAAACTTGGACATCAGGTTCATTTTCCATCGTAGAGAGTGGAGGTACGATCTTTGTAAAAAGGGGAGCTGCAGGTATCTCTTTAGGAGAGATACTCGGTGCATCTGCAACTTCTATTTTCTTGGTAGGTTCGAAGATTTCTTCGGCAACTTCTTTGTTATCTGCAGCTGGATTCTTATCACTTACTGCAAGGTTATTTGTTTCATTTGATAGCACTTTAGGAAAAGTTTCTTGCGGTGCGATAGTATTACTATCGGATAATAATACTGGAGTAGAAATTCTGTTAGGCTTTTTCTTTTTGAAATTTTGAATATCTTCTAATTGATATCTTCGCTGGTTGCCTTCAGTTCTTTGAGGTACAAGTATGCCTTTTTCCTCCCATCGACGGAGAGTCATTGGGTTCACATTTAATAACTTTGCAGCTTGCTGAATTGTTAGAGAGATTGTTTTCATGGGCAGTTTTCACATACTTATACATCAGCTTCAAATGTATAAGTTTTCTTATACATTAATTACGACAGATTATCATAATCTTGTCAATATAGAGTTTTCACAAACGGTGAAAAGGAAATTTATAAAGAAGAGCAATATGGCTCTTATGGGATACTATTAGTGTATATTGATAAATAAAAAGCATCAATAGTATGAATGATCCATATTCAACAATGTAAATTACTAAATGAAATGAGAAATAATACTACTAGTGCAAAGAGGTTATTAACGTTAGAATCGAGACAGGTAATTAAGTTTTATTTCACCGATTTTTACAAAGAAACTGCTTGCCGAGCCCATACGCAAATAAATGACAGCTGTCTCATCTGCGGCATCAACTTCTGTGAGAGAAGAGCCTGCGATGCTGACCGTTGACCATGAAGTTGAGGTATTATTTAAGCTTTCAGCATCCGTTGATGCCATACTTGCATCGTTGTCGATATATACTCTTACATCAAGGTCACTGTTCGTGCTCGTAGCACTTTCGGTTATATAGTCCACCTGTATGGCATTAGAGCTTGTCCAGGCACTGAAGTCTTTTGGCAGACGGACGCGAACTGCAACTGTATAGAAGTGCTGTGTAGCGTCTGTTGTGCGTTCCCATTGATAATATGACCTGAGGTTATTGGTACCGCTTGTTTCCACATCTGAGGTTAAATTGCCTGTGATGTTGGTATCTGTTCCAGCTCCATAAAATGCGGTCAGGACAGCTCCGGAATATTCAGGTTGCAGAGAAATTGTTTTTGTGGGGCGAGCATTTCCAGCATATGATGGCCCTCCATTTTGTGGATCAAGTGTTATACCGTCAGTACTATTTCCAATGACTACCGTACCACTATTTCTAATAGTGAAGTGAGTCTTACCAGATTTTGAGGCAGTAAACAGATCACCAACGCCATTGTTATTCACAACAAGTCCTGCGTATGACGTATTAGCGGAGACAGAAGCAGTTGGGCGTGTACCGCTCATGCTGACTAGGAATTTGGCGCTGGTGGTTGAGATGCCACCCACAGCAAAGTCTGTGGTAGTATTGCCATTGTAAAGGAGGCCATTGGCAAGATTCCAATAGTTCGTGGTGCTGCCGGCGCCGCCACAGGTACCCCACGTAGGAGCACCACCAACGCCTGTAGATTGGAGACACTCACCACTGGTACCTTGGGCAGTAATTCTGAGTGTTCCATCCGATGATCCATAGAAGATGCCACCGGCTGTGTTGTAATTGGTAGCCCGGAGATCACCATTGTTCTTTATCACAAATTTCACAGCCCCAGATTTAGAAGCAGTAAAGAGATCTCCAACGCCGATATTATCAACAACCAAAGCAGCACGAGAAGTTTGCCCTGAGAGTGATGCAACTGGGGATGTGCCCAATTTGCCACGCACATCAAACGTTGCAAGTGGACTGTTGAGGTTTGCACTTGGGATACCTATACCAACTGATCCGTTAGGTAAGACATTTAAAAGGGGATTGTTAAATTCTCCACCTGTTCCTAGATAATAATATTGTAAAGTGTCAGCTGTTCCATAAAAGTTGAATCCACCTCTGTCTGTGCCAGAACTACCATATGCATTAAAACCGGTTGACCATCCGCCTGCATCCCCTTTGAAATAGATACTACCTGTTCCGGAGTCTATAGATATTGGTCTCGTGCCATCAAAGTATGCAGAATAGTTGGTACTGCCAGCAGTTTGTGCATTGACATATAAGCCATAATTGGTCGTGATCGCAGCTCCTGCATGTTTACTTGGATTATCAATGTATACACCATAGCTGTTTGTTGTTGAAGCGCCGGACACTATTAATTGATTTTGGAAATATCCTGCCTTCAAATCACCCACAGCGACAGCTCCCTCAACATATGTTGATCCGACAACTCCTTGTAATGTAGCCCCGCCCAAATTTGAACTTAGTGTTGTAGGCATAAAGATACCCCCGCTATACGTTCTTGTAGAAGCAGAACCGACAATGACAGCTGGATCAACATAAATACCAAACTGATCATTTGATGTTGATCGTAAGTTTCCCTCAATATCGACAATTCGACCATTTACAAGTTCGGGGGCATCTGATGAAACTGTAACTGGAGCCCAGGGAGCACTTTCTCCAATGCCAATATAGCCATTGTTTTTTATCACAAATTTGGTTGCACCAGATTTAGAAGCAGTAAAGAGATCTCCGACGCCTCGGTTGTCAACGACGAGTCCTGCATTTGAGGTATTGGCAGAGACAGAAGCCGTTGGGCGGGTGCCGCTCACACTGACGAGGAATTTGGCACTAGTTGAAGCGTTGCCGCCTATAGCAAAATCGGTTGTCAGATTGCCATTGTAAAGGAGACCATTGGCAAGATTCCAGTAATTCGTGGTACTGCCGCCACCACAAGAACCCCATGTGGGTGCACCACCAACGCCTGTAGATTGGAGACATTCACCACTCGTACCTTGGGCGGTAATTCTGAGTGTTCCGTCACTTGAGCCATAGAAAACACCTCCGGCAGTGTTGTAATTGGTAGCGCGCAAGTCACCATTGTTCTTTATCACAAATTTGGTTGCACCTGATTTGGAAGCAGTGAAGAGATCTCCGGAGCTACTATTATCAAGAGCTAATGCTGCGAAAGAAGTTTGGCCAGCAAAAGATGCCACAGGTGATGTCGCAGAAGTTCCTCTAACATCTAGCGTTGCTAGTAGATTACTACTTAGTCCAATACCAACCCTTCCACCACTGGGATTAATCAACACATTGCCCTTCGTAGTACTTGAAGTAGAATCAAGAATAAGATCAGCATTTGCAATTGATTGGTCACCATATAGAGTATTACCTCCTAGGAATAAGTCAGAAGCGTTTATGTAGATATCACTATCAAAGATAAAATTTTGTCCTGTAGCGCTCATAGTGACGTTAGCGGTGTCATCTGAAATTGAAATATATTTTGTGCGTGTATTATCGTAGATTCGAAGTCCTTTATTTGCATATGTTGA
>JBPOIT010000042.1:0-3769 GCA_052034235.1 Candidatus Levyibacteriota bacterium | reverse complement strand
CCATTAACAACATCCATTGTTGACGAGGACTTTAATATATCGTATAGAGTCACAACGACTCAGACACAGCCGGCTGGAAGATATTCGACTACGGTTTTATATATAGTCGTACCGAGCTATTAAACTTATGAATACAACAACAAAAATGAAACATATCTCTCTGCAGCTCTTGATGCTTTTAGGTGCTCTACTTTTTTTGCCAACAAACGCAATTGCCGCCGAACAATCACTTCGAGTCTCCCCTGTTATTATTAATGTGACGCTCTCACCTGATAAAACGTACACACATGAAGTGACTGTCGAAAATCTTACCGATAAACCACTCCCGCTTAGAGCGACATTTAACGACTTTTTAACTGCTGATGAAGAAGGCGGTTATGTTTTTGAAGATACAAAGACCAATCCCCTGCTTTCATGGATAACATTAAATGAAACCGAATTTATTATTAATCCGAATGAGAAAAAGACTATGCAAATGATTATCAAAACACCAAAGTCGATTTCGCTTGGTGGTTACTACGGTATCCTCTTTTTTGAACCTGTCGTGCAGAATGTGGCAAACAACGGAGCTCGAGTTAGTTCAAAAGTCGGCGTTCTGATGCTTGCCAATGTGGGCGCACCGGATAAAAATGCACCGGCAGCCGAGATAGTGGACGTTACAACTCCCCTTTTAGACTCAGATGGCGATATTCCTCTAGTTCTTCGAGTAAAAAATATATCCCTTAACTTCTTCACGGCCAAACCGATCGTAAAGGTCACTCCATTTATAAATACACATACCTTTTTACCGGGAATTATGGCTGATCAAGATGTAAAAGAACGCACACTTGAAGACAAAATTATTTTTCCGGGTAAAATAAGACGATGGACAGAAGAGCATGCCCTGCAAACCTTAACACCCAATATCTATAAGACGGACATAACTGTTTCAACAGGAAATGGTCAATCAGTCACAAAAAGTTCCTATATTATTGTCTTCCCGGCCGCAAAGGCATTACTGATACTTATGATAGTAATCGTACTTTCTATAATCATCACCAAACGTAAACGCTTGAGAAATGTAATAAAAGAGCTTGTCAGCTAGGATTCAAGGCTGAAATAACACTATAAGGATCAGTTTTCCTTCTTGACAGCGCTATTCTTTTTCTACTATTCTCAATAGTAGGAATACTTTTTATTCCTAGCATTTAATAATTTTTTAATAAATATGACATCTGCCCGAATTCACGTAACAAAACGCAAAGTAAAAGTAGTAATTAGTCTTTTTCTCGTACTTCTCCTTACCTTTCCTCCTCTTGTAAATATATTCGTCAATAATGCAACAGCGGCAGGTTTAGCAAGTGCGGAAGTTGAAATTGGTGATTCACGTGCAGGACTTGCAACACTACACAGATTTCAATTTAACACACCATCAACAACAAACATTAAGACAATTCTTTTTCAATACTGCACAACCGCCTCTGGTACATGTACTGCTCCTACAGGTATGGTTCTTACCGCAACCCCAACACTTTCAGGTGTAGCTGGTATTGCTGGCACTGGTTATGCAGCAGCTGGTTCAAGTGGCACATGTACTGGAACTGGGAACACAGATTGTACAATAACATTGACCGTTACAACTCCTGCCGCACAGAGTGCAAACGGCACAGTCATCGTTCCAGTCACATCTGGTATCACCAATCCAACGACAGCTGATACTACTTATTTTGTAAGAGTAACAACAAGAGATGGAAGTGCAGTTACTATTGATGGCCCAACAGCAGTTGCATTCGCAATTCTTACTAGTACTTCAATTGCAGTTACTGCGACCGTTGATCCTAACTTAACATTTACCGTTGTGGGTGTCGTATCAGGTGGAACTGTCAACAGTGCTACAACAAATGTAACTACAACTGCAAACACTATTCCTTTTGACACTTTGGTTGCAAGTACTGAGAAGATAGCAGCTCACGATGTTACTGTCACAACGAATGCCGGCAGTGGTTACACCGTTACAGCGTCGCATTCAGCAACTGCTGTATCTGGTTTCCCTCCACTCGTTTCTGGAACAAACAATATTGACGCGTTTAGTGGAACCAATACTTCTCCAACGACATGGAGTGTACCAGGCGGCTCAGCTGCAAACACCAATACCGGTTACTTTGGTTACACAACAGAAGATCCAACACTTTGCACTGGCACTGTTGACCGTTTCACTTCAAGTGGCGGAAACAAATGGGCAGGAAGTTCAACAGCAGGTGCTGAAGTCGTTTGTTCAACAACAGGAGTTAGTGCACAAACAACACGTGTCGGTTGGCAAGTCGAAGTTAATAATATCCAGCCTGCAGGTACATACACCGGAACCGCAATCTTGGTAGCCACACCTACATATTAATAATGAAACGGTATTATATTATTTTTCCAATAGTAGCCATACTGGTTATTAGCTCAATTATTCTCACGCGAGACTTTGTCACTGCCCAATCCGCAGGACAAGGACTTGAAGTTTCCCCACCATCACAAGAAGTAACTATTGACCCAAACGGCACAACAACAATCAAAGCAAAGCTTCGCAATAGAAGTAACAATGCACTTCCTATAAATGTACGCGTTGAAGACTTCACAGCCAAAGGAGATGAAGGACAAGTAGAACTTACCGCAAACAGTCCATACAGCGTTGCAAATTGGACAAAGATTTCACCTGATTCTTTTACACTTGAACCAGGAGAAGAGCAAGAAGTCACAGCGACCATAGATGCTCCATCTGATGCAGCAGGCGGAAGATTTGGTTCATTTGTCTTTAGCGTTAAACCCGATGAAACAGGCGGCAATGCAGCAAGTGTCACACAGGAAATCGCATCTCTTTTCCTCGTCAAAGTCAACGGCCCGGTTGATGAGAAATTGACACTCAAATCTTTTTCAGCACCAAAATTCTCTGAGTTTGGTCCAGTTGCTATGAATCTGACGTTTGCAAATGAAGGAAACGTCCACGTAAAAACATTTGGACTCGTCAACGTTACTGATATGTTTGGCAATAAAGTTGCAGATGTTGTTGTAAAAGGTACCAATGTCTTCCCACAAGCAGAACGAAGCGTCAAAGCAATGCTTGATAAACAATTTTTGTTTGGTAACTATTCTGCAACTGCAGTCATGTATTACGGCAGTACCAATCAGAATTTAACTTCAACAACGACGTTTTTTGTCTTCCCTGCTAGAATCGCAGCGATCATACTTGGCATACTATTCATGCTCTACCTCATGAGAAAAAGGCTCAAGAAAGCCGGCAAAGCTCTGTTTAAATAAAAGTCCACAACAAAGCACATTATGAAAAAGACGCTCATACTTAGTCTCTTCTTCTTCGCCGGGGGTTTTTTGACTCACGCATTATTCTTCCCAGAAGTATTGAGTAACGGAATTGTCGATGTTAAAAATATCGTTATTCCCAATCCCCCTGCAACGTCTGAATCAAGCGCCACAGAGCCACTTATAACCAAAGTGACATTTGATGGTGAGCGGTTCAGCAGGCACAACATCACCATTCGTAAAACTCGTTATCTTCAGATCATCAATTCTCATGAATCCAAACTCATGGAACTCATCGGGACAAAAAAAGAACTGACAACACCACGAGGTTATGCTGAATCAGAAGCTATTCAGGTACAATTCAACGACAAAGGACAATATGCAGTTGCCGATAAAAATAACCCCCAGGAGAAGATGATCATTACGGTCAAGTAAAAAACTCTAAACTCTACTATTTACACTCTAAGCAAATCCAAATGTTCAAAAT
>JBPOIT010000035.1:0-12700 GCA_052034235.1 Candidatus Levyibacteriota bacterium | reverse complement strand
TTATTGTTGATATTAGCATCGTTATTCTGTTTAACTTCAACTTTGTTTTCTGATTCAACCTTTACATCACTTACTGATCCAGATCCGTTTCCAGAAATGGTAAGAGAAGTTGCTGCAAATGCTGAAGGAACTAAAGCATTGAGTAAGACTGCTCCGGTTGCTATAGCTGTTGTAATTCTTCTTGTTGTTGTCATTTTATATTTTCACCTCCTTTCATTGTATAAGGTCTTCGATTAATCGAAGCACTTCATCCCGTTTCTTATCTGCGAGCAGAAAAAAAACGGAAACCTCAAAATCTAACGTTTGTTAGATCTTAAAGTTTCCGTTCTGAGTGTCGTTTCGTTTAATTGTTTCATATATCTTATATTCATTTCTTATATTAATAATTTATTAAATGTACGACTTTTTACCTTTTTTGCCAAAAAAAAAGCACCTTCTTCTCAAAGTTGTGTCTACTTTAGAAGAGATGCTTCCGTTTGCGGTCAGCGTTTATCTTTAGTTATCAATCTTTCGACCCCGTCGATATGTCAAACTATATCGTATTGGTCTCTACTTTGTCAAGCCCCAGATTTTGGCACCTGCATATTAGATAAATTTTGCGTTTTTCTGATATTTCTCTCGATGATTTGAACGACCTTATAATCTTGGACGAAGATCTCAACGCTGCCCCAACCCCTGATATTCTTTAGCGCCATGACAATTTCTTCTACCAATTTCTTGTCTACACTTTTGGTTGAGTAATTGTTCATAAATCGAGTTTTATCGTTTCTTTACTGCCGGATATTTCACCAATTTGCAGTAATAAATTTTTGTCAGTGTCATTGATAGGGAAACCAACTCTTGTGTATTTTGTTGAGATCGCCTGAATATCAACAGGATCATTGTGAATATCTGGTGCAAGTTTTTCTGTTGAATTATTGACTGAAAGTCTTAAGAAATCTTTGACATTAAGCGTAATGTTTCTATCAAAGTTGTTAGTGATTTTTAAGTTCACAATTAAAAATGTTCGACCCTTCACAGAAATTGCGCGTTCACCTTTAACGATAATTTCATCACGCAGTTCAACATTTTGCACTTCGTACGTATATTTACTGACTTCTTTACCTGCTTGATCTTTAAGAGGGAAGGTCATTAATTTATTGATTTTCTGTTGCTTTTTTGCTTTTTCAATATTAACTCTATTATCAGCTGTCATTCCTGGAACTGATACTGCATTGGTAGTGCTTGTTGCGTTTCGTACAATCACTATACCGATAACAAGGACGATGACACCAACAACTGCAAATGGCAAAATGGTTGATCGTTTAAGATATCTGCGGATACGTTTCTTTGAGAAATTAAACCTTCCTCGAGAGGGCTCTGGATTAATTGTTGAATAATTTGTTGAAAAATCGTTCATACTTTTTAAAAAACTTTTAGGCAGATTATTTACTAATTGAAGAATCAAATTTCACTTTTTTGTGGGTGAAATAAGTGGCAGGATTAGCGTGAATCTTAACAGACGATCTATATCGTGTCAAGACGTATTTTACAATATTTTGATTAAATCAACTGTACTTTGAAAAAATTACTCAAGAGGTATATAATGTAGAACTGTTGTGAAAAATAAAAAAATATTTTATTTGATTGATTTTGACAGTACGTTTATTAAGAGCGAAGGACTTGAAGAACTCGCAGCACTTGCACTTAAAAATAATCCCAACTCTGAGAAAATCCTCCAAGAAATCAAAACAATTACCAATCTCGCAATGGAAGGCAAAATGCCTTTTGATGAAAGTCTCGAGAAAAGACTGCAACTTCTAAAAGCCACAAAAACACATGTTAACCAATTAGGCAAAATTCTCAAAAAACAAATTACTGAATCAATTGCAAGAAATACTAAATTTTTTATAGATAACAAAGATTCAATATACATTATTTCCGGAGGTTTTAAAGAATTTATTTTACCCGTCGTCGCTCCTTACAAAATTAGTGATGATCACGTCTTTGCTAACACCTTTGTATTTGATAAAAAAGAAAATGTTATCGGTGTCGATAAAAAAAATCTCATGTCTCAAGATCAGGGGAAAGTGAAAACAGTCAAATCACTCAATCTGAACGGAGATATATTCATCATAGGCGACGGCTATACTGATTATCAATTAAAAAAACTCGGTCTGGTCAAAAAGTTTATCGCATTTACAGAGAATATTGAAAGGAAAATCGTTGTTGAGAAAGCAGACACTATTGCTCCTTCCTTTGATGAATTTTTATATGTTAACAAACTTCCAATGTCTGTTTCATATCCAAAGAGCAGAATAAAAGTTGTGCTGCTTGAAAATATAAATAACGATGCTGTGCAATTATTTGAAAAAGAAGGTTATTCGGTTGACTACTATTCAAAGAGTCTTCCCATTGATGAACTCAAAGAAAAAATAAAATCAGCTTATGTATTGGGCGTACGCTCTAGGACACAATTAAACCGTGAAATCATGAGAAATGCACCACGACTACTTACTATAGGTACATACACCATTGGCTTCAACCATATTGACCTGGAGTACGCAGGATACAAAGGTCTTTCGGTATTTAATGCACCCTATAGCAGCACTCGGAGTGTGGCAGAATTAGTTTTTGGAGAGATGATAATGCTCAATAGAAAAGTTTTTGAAAAAAGTACCAAGCTCCACCAGGGGATTTGGGATAAAAGTGCTACAGGATCTTATGAGATAAAAGGAAAGACGCTCGGTATTATCGGTTATGGCAACATCGGTAGTCAGGTTGGTGTTCTTGCTGAGTCACTTGGTATGCATGTCATATGTTATGACATCATCGAAAGACCCCTCCTAGGCAACGTTGAGAAATGTACCACAATGGATGAACTTATAAAAAAATCGGACATCATTACGCTTCATGTTGATGGTAGATCGGAGAATAAACATCTTATTGATGAAAAAGCGCTAAAAAGAATGAAAGATGGCGTCATACTCATTAATGCAAGCCGGGGATTTGTGGTTGACGTCGACGCACTTGCCACATACATTAAAAAAGGGAAAGTTCGCGGAGCCGCGGCAGATGTTTTTCCAACAGAGCCAAAAAGTAATGATGAACTGCTCGTCACACCTCTTCAGCATTTACCAAATGTTATTTTGACACCTCATATAGGCGCTGCGACACTTGAGGCACAACGAAATGTTGCTCAATTCGTAACCGAAAGAATTATTGATTATATTAATACTGGTAATACGTACTTAAGTTTAAGTTTGCCAGATATGCAGCCTCCGTTTCAGGGAAAAGCGCATCGACTGTTACATCTGCATAAAAATGTACCTGGGGTTTTGGCAAAAATTAACCAGATATTTGCAGCACACGACATCAATATCATTGGACAATATCTCAAAACAAATGAGCGCCTTGGCTATGTCATAACCGATGTTGACCGACAATATGACAAACATGTTCTTGATATTCTTAAGGAAATTCCTGATACTATTAGATTTAGAGTTTTGTATTAACTATGAAAAAAATATATTTCACCGTAGGTCCAACTCAAACATACCCCACATTACCCAAACACATAAAAAATGCCATCAAAGAAGATATAGCTTCACTTTCCCACAGGAGTGCAGCTTTTAAGGAAATGAATAAACAAACCCATACGAACCTCAAGGCGTTGTTAAACATCCCTGAAAGTCATCATATTTTCTATACAAGCTGTGCACTTGAAGCAATGGAGCGAGTTATTCAAAATACTGTTAAAAAACATGTCATACATTTTGTGAATGGTTCATTTTCGCGAGAGTTTTACCAGGCATCAGTTGACCTTAAAAAACAACCGATGAGAATTGATGCCCCCAACGGTGAAGGATTTGATTTCGACAATATCAAGATTCCAAAAAAAGCAGAACTTGCCTGTTTTGTGCACAACGAAACAAGCACAGGTGTTGCGCTGCCGCTTGAAAAAATCTACCAACTGAAAGAGAAATATCCTGAAACGCTGTTTGCAATCGATATCGTTTCTTCAGCACCCTATACTGTGCCTGATTTTTCAAAAATAGATATAGCCTTTTTTTCAGTACAAAAAGGTTTTGGCATGCCAGCAGGCCTAGGTGTACTTATTGTTAATGATAAAGCACTTGAAAAGGCACTCTTGCTATCGGAAGAGAATATTTCAATAGGTAGTTATCACAATTTTTTAAAGTTCAGAGAATTTGAAGAAACATATCAAACAAGGGAGACACCAAATGTGCTTGGAATATATTTACTCGGAAAAATTGCTGGTGACATGCTAGAGAAGGGAATTGACACGATACGAAAAGAAACTGAGCAGAAATCTGAAATGATTTATCAATTTTTTGAGAAACATAAAGAATTCAAACCAAATGTTGCCTTTTCAGATCGGTCACAAACAACACTTGTTATCGATGTGAATGGTAAATCAGATGAATTAGTAAAAAAACTGGCTAAAAAAGGTTTTGTTATCGCAAAAGGGTACGGTAAAAGAAAAGATATGCATATAAGAATTGGTAATTTCCCCGCTCACACACGAAGTGATGTAAAAAAACTTTTGGCTTCATTCTGAAGCTGATTAACTTCTTATCTACTTCTTACATATTTATGTAGTAATTCTTATGCGTCAGCCTTAAGCTACAGGTATATTATGAAAGTAATAATCTATAAAGGACAGAGTAAATTTACCGTTGATAACATATCGATTCCACAAGTTCAATCAGCTGCAGATTTATTAAGAAAACAACACAAAGAATATAAAGTATCTGCTGATGATTTAGAAAATTACAATTTTCAAATTACTTCGACCAGAGGTATTGTCTTTGATGATGAAAATCTCGCATTAAATGAAGATCTTGAGCGGGAAATTGAAGAAGGAATTTATTGGAAAATGGAATCCGTGAATTAACTTACCCCAATTTATTCAAATATTTTATAGAGAAAATAATTAATTATTGAGAGAATCAAGCTAAACAGTACAGCCCACCAAAAGCCATCAATTTCAAATCCCGGAACAAGCTGCGCAGAGAGCATGATCATAAGAGAGTTTATGATAAAAGTGAATAAACCTAATGTGATGATAGTGAGAGGAAGTGTGAGCATGAGAATAAGCGGTTTAATTGTCAAATTGATAATCCCGAGTATGAATGCTGCAGCAAGCGCTGCAAGAAAATTGTCGATGTGTACGCCACTCAGAACATAAGCTGTGACTGTAATGGCAAGAGCGCTGAGTAACCAACGTGCTAAGATATTCATTATGATTTATTTTATTATGCAAACAAATCAAAGTTTTATCAAGTAGGAAGTTAAAAAGTAGCGTATAATACATACTAGTGAAATCTCCAGTACTATTCAAAATCTTTATCGCAAGCAGCACAGGTGCAATGATTGCTGGTCCTGTTTTTCTTTCACTTCTGATTGGATGGTGGCTTGATGGACTTCTGCAAACTTCTCCTTTTTGTACAATCATAAGCGGTATGCTTGGGTTTGTTGGTAGCATAATGAGTTTATTAAAAGTCCTCAAGACAACGAAATAAAAATATGCTATTATATTACGTAAACTAAATATGAGTAACGAAAATAAAATCCTCGTAGGCATAGGCATTGTTACATTACTTCTAGTTGGAATCGCTGTTTTTAGTCTCAGTGGTTCAACTGGAAATGCTGAGGAAGAAACCGCCGCACCCAAAGACTTAAAAGTTCTCATTAAAGAAGATAGTTACAAAAAAGGTCCTGCTAACGCAAAAATAACAATAGTGGAATTTGCAGATTTTCAATGTCCTGCATGTGCCACAAATTATCCTGTTGTGTCACAAGTCGTGAGAACCTACAAAGATGATGTCCAACTCATCTTCCGCCAATTCCCACTAACACAAGCCCATCCACATGCTATGGTAGCTGCCGAGGCTGCGGAAGCAGCAGGAGCGCAAGGTAAATTTTTTGAAATGCATGATCTTCTTTTCGAAAACCAGAAAGACTGGGCAGATAGTAAAGATCCACTGAAAGAACATTTTATGCTTTATGCCAAAAAAATTAAACTCGATACTGAAAAATTTGAAAAGGAAGTAAAAGAAAACAAATATAAGGCACGAATTGAGAGAGATGTACAAGATGGTAATTCGGTAGGAGTTACAGCAACGCCAACATTCTATATAAATGGCGTACAAAATACTGGAGGATTACCGTTTAATGAATTTAAAGAGAAGATAGAGAAAATCCTTAAAGAATCAAAATAACTTCTTCGTTTTTATTGTGTTCCTTCGTCCCAACTTGAAAGATACTTTGCCTGTTCCTTTGTGAGTTTATCAATCGAAATACCCAAACTATCAAGTTTGAGTCGTGCCACATCCACATCAAGTGCTCTTGGCAATACATAGACTTTATTCTCAAGTTTGCCTTTATTTTTAACAAGGTATTCAGCTGCAAGTGCTTGATTAGCAAATGACATGTCCATAACCTCTGCAGGATGCCCTTCAGCGGCTGCTAAATTAACTAAGCGACCTTCACCTAAGACATAGAGTTTACGTCCGCCTGTAAGCGTATATTCATCAAGAGATGGACGAATATTTCGTTTTGCGGTTTTCATTTTTTCAAGTCCTGCCATATCAATCTCCACATCAAAATGTCCAGAATTGGCAATAATTGCGCCGTCTTTCATTGCTTTCATAACACTCACTGAAATGACATGTTTATCACCCGTTGCAGAAACAAACACATTACCAATCTTTGCTGCTTCAAGCATTGGCATGACTCGATAGCCGTCCATTGCAGCTTCCAGAGCTCTAATAGGATCAACTTCAGTGACAATCACATTTGCACCCATTCCTTTAGCACGCATGGCAATACCACGTGAGCACCAGCCATAACCACCTACAACAAACGTTTTCCCCGCAAGCAAAATATTCGTTGCTCTCAGAATACCGTCTATTGTTGATTGACCTGTACCATAGCGATTATCAAACAGATGTTTGGTGTCTGAATCATTAACTGCAATAACAGGAAGCTTCAGTGCTCCTTCTTTTTCCATTGCTTTTAAACGAATAACACCTGTTGTCGTTTCTTCGCTTGAACCGATGATATTTTTAAGAAGTTCTTTTCTGGTTGTATGAAGTGCATAAATTAAATCTCCACCATCATCCATGGTAATCGTTGGTTTGGCATCAAGAGCGGTATTGAGATGTTTAAAATATGTTTTGTTGTCTTCACCTTTAATTGCATATGTTGGAATATCAAAATCCTTTACAAGTGATGCCGCGACACTATCCTGTGTGGAGAGGGGATTTGATGCTGTTGCGATAACTGTTGCCCCACCTTCTTTAAGAGTCGTTAACAGATTGGCTGTTTCACTGGTTATATGTAAACATGCGGCAAGCGTTACCCCTTTTAAAGGTTTTTCTTTTTTAAACCGCTGTTCAATCTTTTTAAGAACAGCCATTTGTTTTCCAGCCCATTCGATTTTGAGTTTGCCTGCCTTTGCAAGGGAGAGATCCAAAACATCGTAATCAGTCGTCTTTGCCATGAAGATTATTATACACTATTATTAGTCTTGAGCATACAGGATTTTCATTCTTTATTATATTGCGATTATATCCTATAATACCCAAATGGCGATCGAAACAATACTTATCGTAGGACAGGCAGGAGGAGGAGTTTCGCAGGAGATATTCAGACCAGGATTTACAGATAAAAATTATCCAGGTCTCTCTGGCATGACACATTTAGACTGCCGTTTTACGAGTGATTCGTTGATTATAAGAGATAGACATAATCCATCATATGTTTTTCGGGCGGATTATGACCCTAGTACAAAAACAATGGGCTTTGCGGTAAAAACAAAAGATTGGAATGGTCCACAAACGAGACATCCTGATTTGCATGCAGGACGTCTTTTAAAAGCATCAATAGCATATTTTGAAGATCAGGGACTTGTTGTACCGTTTTTACGTGGAGATTGGCGGGCAGGGAGTGATAATTACACTGCATATTCCGAAACATTATCTCAATCAAGATTTAATGACGAGGAGGCACGAAGGTTAGCAGCCAGAGCGACATGGACTGGGCAACAAGCTCACAAACTTGGTTTTACTGAAATAGTGTCCGTCACACCCAATCCTAAAGCTAAAAGAGTGATTACAATCTTTAGTAGATAAAATTAAGCCCGCTTTAATGCATTTGCCAAATCTTCAAGTAAATCTTCACTATTTTCTATACCCACTGAAAGCCGGAACAGTCCATCTGACAAACCAATTTTCTCGCGTTCCTTTTTAGGGATTGATGCATGTGTCATAGATGCAGGATGGTCAATCAGTGATTCAACTGCTCCCAGACTTTCGGCAAGAGGAAAATATTTAAGTGTTTTTAAAAATGTCTGCACATTTGTTTTGTCATCAAGTTCCACAGACACAATACCTCCAGCACGCTTCATTTGTTTTTTTACAATCTTTCCTTGCTCACCGGTAAAAAGGGAAGGGTAGTGAACTTTTTTCACTTTTTTATGCTCATTCAGATAGCGAGCAATTTTTTCCGCATTGTCAGCATGTTTTTGCATTCGTAGATCAAGTGTTTTAAGACCCCGAAGTGTTAACCATGAATCAAATGGTGAGAGGATTGCTCCAAGAGAATTTTGTAAAAATTTAAGTTGCGGATAGAGATCTTCGCGATCAGTTGTTAATACACCTCCGACGACATCACTGTGTCCGTTAATATATTTTGTCGTTGAATACGCCACAATATCAGCACCAAGTGATGAGGGTTGTTGAAAAATTGGTGTTGCGAAGGTATTATCAACAACAAGAAGTGCTTTGTGTGCATGCGCTTGTTTTGCAAGTCTTTTAATATCGACAACTTTTAAAAGCGGATTTGTTGGTGTTTCCACCCAAATAATTTTAATGGGACGAGTGCTTAATATTTTTTCCGTTGCTTGTGCATCTGTTAAATCGACAATGTGATACCCAATGCCCTGAGCTCCAGCCACACGGACAATGTATCGATATGTACCGCCGTATGCATCAGATGAAAAAAGCATTGCTTCGTCTTTTTTGAGAAGTGCCACAATGTTTGCTAGAACCGCAGAGCCAGAGCTATACGCAAGTCCAAACCTATTATTATCAAGTGCAGCCATTGTTTGTTCGAGAATTATCCTTGTAGGATTTGCAGTACGAGAATAATCATAATGTGTATAGTCATTACTGAATTTAAATTTATTTTCTTTTTCCCATTCTTCCTTGGGAATTGATCCATCATAAAATCCGCCATTATTGCCAAATTTAAACGTTGTCGTCATGTGAATTGGTGGAGTAATAGCCCCATCATCATCATTTGGAATGTAG
The DNA here is from genome assembly GCA_052034235.1 of Candidatus Levyibacteriota bacterium. Taxonomy (GTDB): domain Bacteria; phylum Patescibacteriota; class Microgenomatia; order Levybacterales; family UBA12049; genus JBPOIT01. The sequence continues at coordinate 3,383 of JBPOIT010000035.1, read as the reverse complement.
TGGGTATGAATTGCTTTTGTTGAAAAATTATTTTTGTTTTTCATATTAATTTACATTTATTTTTTGCGCAGTAGGCATACTCTGTTCATTTTCGATAAATCCTTGTTCAATCATCCATTCATCATTAAAAATTTTACTGAGATAACTTCGTCCTGAATCAGGAAGCAGCACAACAATATTTTTGTCAGCTGCTAGAGCGTTTTCTTTAGCAAATTTGAGAGTCCCGACAACTGCTGCACCACTGGAACTCCCGACAAGTATACCTTCTTCTCTTGCAAGTCTTCTTGCCATTCGATATGCCTCTCGGTCTGTCACCTGGACAACATCATCAATAAGTGAGAAATCAATTGTTTCCGGTACAAAATCTTCACCAATGCCTTCAATTTTGTATGTTTTTGGTTTGCTGTTCATTGTTTTTGTTTTAAAGTATTCGTAATACAGACTTCCTATTGGATCAACTCCAATTACTTGTAAGTCTTTCTTTTGTTCTTTTAAATATTTCGCTGTTCCTGATATCGTACCACCGGTTCCCATGCCAGCTATGAAATAATCAATTTCTCCATCACTTTGCTGCCAAAGTTCAGGACCAGTTGAAAGATAATGGCCCTTTGGATTACTTGGATTGCTATACTGGCTTGCGAGAAATGAATGTGGAATTTCTTTTGCCAATTGTTCTGCAACCCGATAATAACTCCTTGGATCATCAGGGTCAACATTGGTCGGGCACACAATAACTTCAGCACCATATGCCTTTAAAATATTTATTTTTTCCTGACTATTTTTATCAGGCATACTAAAAATAGTTTTGTAACCCCGAGCTGCTGCAATCATTGCCAAACCAATACCAGTGTTTCCTGATCCTGTTGCTTCAATAATAGTGTCACCCTTTTTTAACGTTCCGTTTTTTTCAGCATCCAAAATTATCTGCAGTGCCATTCGATCTTTGATACTTCCACCAGGATTGAGATATTCTAATTTAACAAAAATATTAGCAAAAATGCCTGTCGTTACAGCATGTAATTTTATAAGCGGCGTTTGGCCGATTGTATGTATAATTGTTTGCGCGTATTTCATAATCACAAAAAAACCTCCCAAAGGGAGGCTACATAAACAAAAAAAGCACAGCCTCCCTACAAGAGATCTGCGCAACAACAAATAACAAATGAAATTCTATTCATGAATAGTAGAATACCAAAACTTTTCTTGTCTGTAAAGAGGTAAAAGAAAAAAAGTGGTTAGTTTATTAATTTCTTACAAAAATTCCAGCGTAGTCGTCTTCGTAGAGTTTATCCCAAGAACCATCATCAACGAGTTCTTCCATTTTATTATAAAGAGGTTTTTCCGGAGGAATATAAACGACGTTATAGGAAGATGTATTTATATCTTTCATGTTTTGTTCATATTCATAATAATCAACAAATCCGCTATACCCATTTTTATCCTTCCACAAATGCATACGACCGTCGATAAGCGGTTTGATCTCTGGATATTGCCATATCAACCATCCGCCCCATCCGTAAAGTGTATAGACATTCTGGGTGAGTTTTCGCTCTATTAAAAATGCTGCTGACTTTGGAGAACATTCAACTGAATAAGATTTACAATAATCATTCCAATTATATGTCGTGTATTTTGTAAAGGGAAAACGTGATGATAGAGCAATGCCAAAAAGAACAAAAAGAAATATCGTGGTCATAATAGTGGCGACTTTTTTATCATCTGGTTTGAGAAATCTTGCAAGCGGTTGAAGAAGCGGCAAGATCATATAATATGCCGGCCATGCATATCTACGAACACTAAATGAAAGAATAAAAATAATAAGACTTAATCCCAGATGAGGAATGCGCATTGTCAATTTACCGTTAAAAAATAAAAAGATGCTGCCCAAAACCAAACCAATCCCAACAATGATCTGATTCCACCATGCTTGAGAGAGCATTTCAAACGGTAAATACTCACCAATGTTTTTAAGTAGCGGACTGCCAAAATGTGAAATTGCCGCTATATGTATACCGATTCCGAAGGGGTTTATTACCGTAACCAATACAGATGCTACCAATACACTTCCTAAAAAAACGCTTTTACCCAAAAGATTGGTTTTAATATGTTGCATCATGAGTGCTACGTTCTTTTTTATGCTTTTATTTGTATCGATTTTACAAAGATTTGATATCAGATAGAGGGATATCAACCCATCAAAAAGTGCCAAACCAAAAATAAATTGTCCGTGAAGGTTTGCCCAAAGCAGAAAAAGAGGAATTGTTAAAAGAAGCACTCTCGGTTTTTTCGGATAGAAACTAAAGATATAAAACAAAATACCAATAAAAAGAAGTGATATTTGTTGACCACGAAAAGAGATAGCGTTGATCGGCTGGACGAGATAAAGTAAAAGCGGAAAAAGAAACGCTTGATCCCAAAGTGTCAATTTAGCAACTCGTGAGAAAAAGAAAAAAGTGAGTGTAACAATGAGTGATCCTAAAAGTGTCAATCCAAAGAATCCTGATGTTGAAAATATACCGTACGTAATAACATCCGTTAACCAGGAAGTATTTGCCCACTGATACTCAGGCATTAGTCTGGAAAAAGTATTGTCACGCAGGACACTGCCATGTTGCCAAAAGTATTCTCCATATTTTAAATGCCACCCTAAATCGGGATCACTTGGCGTATACATTGAGAAAATAAAAACGGTAAGGTAGGGGAGAAGATTGAGAAAATAAGCAAAAAATTTATTTTTATGAAGCATAGTGCGTAAGCGAAGTATAAAGAATCACTACTGATGAATCAAGAACGAATGGGCGGTTATTTGCTGCTTCTGTTAACGAGTTTAGCGACACTGACAATTTCTAAAACTTTCCCTTTATTTGTTTCAATTGAAGTTGCACCTGTTTGTTCTTTATAATCCTGCAATAGATCTGAAAGGGTTTTACTTTGCTCATTCATATCAAAGCGGAGGTCCTTCACTTTCTGTTCAAGTGATGCAACTGATGGTTGTTTGGCAATTTGCTGTCGTACTGAATTTTTAAGTTTTGAAACTTCTTTTACTTTTTCTACGTGTTCACGGTATGTTGGATTATTGGCAAATGAATCTTCAAACATTTCCCTCGCAACCTTTAATTCATCCCTAAGTTTATCAATTGCGTCGATGTGGTTCTTGATTAAATTCTCGATATCAAGCATGCCTGGAGCACCTTGGGCGCCTTCATTTATGGTAAATGTGGTTTCTTCTTCGTCAGTTCCTTCAGTATCATCACCATCAACGGGTGTTACTTCGTCAACATCAATAACGTCATCTTTATCGTTCATAATTACATACTATACAGAAATAACTAAGACAAATGCAAGAGGGAAAAAACTTTTATTATCTCCTTTTGTTTCTAAGC
>JBPOIT010000004.1:0-6739 GCA_052034235.1 Candidatus Levyibacteriota bacterium | reverse complement strand
GTAGGGCCGTAGCTATATATACCATTGCCTCCGCTTGTTGCACTTGCTGGAGAATGTAATGGAGCATTATCATAGTCAGTTGTGAAATATGCTGCGTTGGCAGCGTAATTGCCGCTCGGAGCATGATATGAAACGACGTATGTTGTATTAGCTGTTACTGCAACAGGAGTATCAAGCGTTGCCTGTTGCCAGCCGGATGCTGTTTCGTTGGTAAAGGTGACAGTTGCTAATAACTGTCCTGCTGTTGTCCATAAGTGTCCTGTGTGTGTGCCGGTATTTGTTGTGCCTTTATAAAATTTAATAGCGGTTATTTGTCCATCGACGTCTGCTCTGAATTTGGTACCGACTTCAACGGCACTTGGATCATTCGCTGCAGGAATTGCAGGTATTATATCGTTTGTCCATAGACTATGTGTTGTACTTGCAGGAGTTGGTGTTGCGGTTGGTACAGTGCCGCTATATGTAGCTATATAATCACCTGCCGCTGCTGGAAAAAATGCATAACTAATTCCCTTTATCGTTTGAGTTGTAAATGTTACAGGTGTACCATTACGTGTGAGTGTGCTAAGTGCATTATTTGTTGCGTTTGCTGTTGGTAACATCGCTTGTATACCAGTACTCCCTGAACCAACACTTACAGTAAAGTTTAAGGTATTACCATTCCAGGAGAATGCGCTAAACGATGAATTGTTTCTTCCGTCGAGCCAAGTTAGTGCTTGTTTTGCTGAAATGACTGGTACGTTAAATGCATTAGCCGCATTAATAATCGAATCTGAAAATGTTGTGTCTCTGTAGTCGTCATGAGTTCCGAAGATACCATAATACCCTTTAGATCCCGTTGCATTGGTGAGAAGTGTGCTGACTGCAGTGTCATAATTAATACCGTTTTCATTGACTAAATGTGATGGAGCTTGATAGACATCTACAATTGTTCCATCGGGATCAGTATACTTCATGGGGATTCCAGAGCCGGTGAAGAGGCCTGGACGTCCATTTACCCAAGCTGGTGGCCAATAATAATAGTCCATATTGTATCGAATCCCATGTGCAAGGTTAGCTTTTGCCTGTGAGTTCCAGTCACTCCATACGATGCAATGGAATCTATGCGTGTTCTGTGCCGGAAGTGATGGGAAGGCTTGTGCAAATTGTGCAAGTGAATTATCAAATATTGTATTGAGTTGTGACAGTGACGTGTAATTGGTACAGCCACTATTCTCCGCGTGAGTACCCATTTCAAAACCTTGTGCTAGATATCCAGCAGCTTCAGTATCGGTGAGATTTACGCCCGGGAAGAACCATGAAGTACCTCTGAAACAAGCCCAGTCGGCAACAGAACAATTTGCAGGACTGTTAGCAGCTAGTTTCGTAAAGATATCTTTCGTTCCTGTTGCAGTATTGTGATCGTCAAGCGTATAGACAAGTGCAGCTTTTTCGCCATTAGGCAGATACCAGAATCTTGGTAAAGGTTTGTTATCAAGATTCATCTCTGTGATCATGTTTGCCAGTAATCGTTGTTGTTCGTCTGCCTGAGGAATTTGCACTTTATTTAGGTCGACATAATCAGGATAGAAAAGTTCATGTGGTCTGATAGTTGTATCGCCATCTCTCTCTTGACCAGCCCAATCAGGGTTTCCTTGATGAGTTAATACGACTGATTTTGCAAGGTCGTAAGTAAATGCAGCTGCTTCTCCTCCATTGGTGCCAACAGTTTTTATTGTAACTGCTGGATTGGTTGTAGCTGTCGTTGCATCGGAATAAAAGTTAGCTATACTCGTCGCACCGCTTAGTGTGTAAAGGTCAGCTGTGCTGTGATATTGGATTGTCTGGTTTACTATTCCTGCTCCTGGCCCAGAAGCTGTGTTTACAAGAAGATATTTATCGGCGAGAGTAGCGGAAGCGTCTGTGAGACCTAATAAGCCCGCAAGTTGTTTGTCTGGTCTCATGGCTATCAAATTGCCTCCATTTGTTACCCAATCTGTCAACATTGTTACTTGAGGTGCAGTTATTGAGGTTTCTCCTAATATGACCACATCATAATCAGCAAGTAAGGTACCTGTCACACTTGATAAGTCAGAAGTTTCATATGCATTCAATCCTTCTGCTTCGAGGATCTCAGGATAATATTTGCTGAATTGATTTGATTCTGTTGTGACAACAAGAACTGCTTTATTTGTATTTGCACTTGGAGTTGGCGTGGGTGTCGCTGTGGGAGCTGTCGTTGGTGTAGGCGTAGCAGTTGGTGTTGGTGTATCGGTAGGAGTCGGTGTTGCCGTGGGTGTAGGAGTTGCTGTCGGTGTGGGGGTAGCTGTTGGTGCAGCTGCTGCAGGAATAACTTCAGCTATAGCTAGATTCCAGCGATGATTTGTAGGAGCAGTATCATTTATTGTGACATTTGTACCAGCAGTTGGAGTTGTTGCGTTTTGGCGCTGAACCCAGAAAGTATCGCCGACTGCTGCTAGATACTGATTAATCATTGTTTGATTTGATCCAATTGTTCTAGTTGTTGCGCCGTCCCAATCATTACCTACACCAAAGACCCATGATTCATTGCGTGTGGTTGTCAGACTTGCAGTTTGTGCTCCTGTTGCTCCATTGCCGCCGCCATTCGCTCCTGTTGTTGTTAGGTCAGCTCCGATAAATGAAATAACAGTAATTGAACCTACATAAGAATTAGTACCGCTTCTGGTGGCAGTAACTCGTGCATTATTCCAAATATTGGTTGCTGTTGCTTTCCAAATTTCTGAAGTTCCGCGCTGTGTATTTACTCTTCGTACCAAAGACCAGGTTAATCCTCCACCGGTGACACTGCTAAAGCTAATTGTTCCGTTTGGTCCATCAGATGTTATAAATGCATACAGTACCTCATTTGTCTGAGTAGTTGTGAAAAGCGGCGATTGAATTGTCCTGGCTGCGGTTGTTTGATTGGTCGTCACATTTTTGTCGATGCTTAACGCTGCAGATGCTAATGTTGGTTGGAAAAGTGCAACTGTGGCAAGAAGGAGAAAACTAAAAACTAAGGCAGATAGATTTTTGAACATTGAGTAATGATTCTAAATGAAATAAGAAGAGCTAGTCAAGATAGAATTTGCTATGGGATTTTAGAAGTAGAACTGACAATACACCAATGAAACTATCAACTTCAGGTAACCAAAAATCCCCAAAGTATCTTATTTTATTGGTGTTGTCAGCTGGAATGATGTATTGTCAGGGTCAGCAATGGTACGTGGGGTTTGGGTTGAAAGAAATGTCGTAGTGTTATTAAACATAAATTAAGTTTTTATTAAGTGTTTAAAAGATTATAGACTAATTTTTGCAGTTTTGTGTATGAAATAGAGGAAATTTTTTACTTCTTTTTTGCTTCAAGAAACTTCTTTCCATGGCCTACTTCAGTATTGATCGGTATGTTTTGTTTACAAAGCGGACAATCATTTTCATCATAGGAAATCACCTTAAGCTCAGCAAGTGCGCTGAAAGGAGCGCCTATTGATTCTGAATTAACACTTTCAGGTTCACGGTTTACCATAACGCACACACTTGCAACTTTTCCTCCTACATTTCTAACCGTATCAACAACCTTTTTAACTGATCCGCCGGTTGTTGTTAAGTCTTCAATGACAAGAACATTTTTCCCTGTAACGAGTTTGTCATAACCTCTGGTAAAAATTTGATTTTTATCCGCGTCTTTTTCTGTGTAGACTCCTAAAATCTCTTTACCTTGAAGTTTGGATAAATGATAGGCAGTCCAGGTTGACAGGATAATACCGCCGAGTGCAGGAGCAGCTACAACATCAATAGCAATGTCTTTGTTTTGTTCCGCAAAAAGTTTCCCCATTTCAGAAGTTTGCTCTGCATGTGGATAGAGGGCGTCTTTATTGATATATGTATCAAAATGTCTTCCAGAAGTTCCAACGAAATGACTGTCAGTCAGGATGGCTTTTGTTTGTTTGAGTAATGCTAAAGCTTTATTATCCATATGATTAGTTTTTAAATTTATTTATTTCTTCTCTTAATTTATTTGTTTCTTCTTTTGCTCTTTGTGCAAAGTCTTCACCGTTTGATGCAAATATTATACCTCGGGATGAATTAATCAACAATCCTGCTTTTTTACTATTAAGGCCCGCTTTTACAAATGATTCGACGTCTCCTCCTTGAGCGCCTACTCCTGGAACAAGAAAGGTCATATCCCCTACTATTTTTCTGATTTCAGTTAATTGTTCCGGATAGGTTGCTCCCATAAACATCATCGTGTTTGGATTGTCTCCATGTTGTTTAACAATTTCTTTAGCGACAATTTCATACAGTGGAGCACCGTCAATTTTTAATTCCTGAAATTCTTTAGCGCCAGCGTTTGAAGAATGGCAGCCGACGATAATGCCTTTATCTTCATATTTGAAAAATGACGTCAGTGATTCAATACCCATATACGGCATGACAGTTATCGCATCGGCCTTTAGGTACTCAAAGACATATTTTGCATAGCCTTCGTTTGTGTTGCCTATGTCCCCTCTTTTTGCATCAATAATGACTGGTATTTCAGGATAAATACCACTTATGTAATCGCAAGTCATTTTAAGTTCTCGAATTCCTTTGTCGCCGTTTGCTTCATAAAAAGCTGGGTTTGGTTTATACACACAGGCAAATTCGTGAGTTGCGTCTATAATGGCTTTATTAAACTCAAACTGAGGATTATCGCGCAGCTTGAAGCTTTCAGGGAGTTTTTCAATCGTACTATCTAGTCCGACACATACAAGTGAATTATTTTTTTGAATACTATTTGTAAGTTTGTCGTTAAAGCTCATACTGCTAATTATCACATACAATAGCAAGTAACGCATCACTGGTCAATATGTAGTTCTTTTTATAACAACAATGATTCTAGTTCCTTGATTGAATGTGCTTTATGTGTGGGATTGGCTGCTGCAATTTCTTCATGACTACCATAACCAAACGTTAAACCGATAGAGTCGATGCCGTTTTCGTGAGCGGCGATAATATCGTGTTCTCTGTCCCCTATCATGACAGTTGGGTGATTTTTATCATTTGGGATAAGTGAGAGTGTTTCCTGGATAAGAATTGTTTTATCAGAATCTGTTAGGTCTGGTTTGGGGCCTTTTATTCCATCAAAATATTTATGAAGCTCGAAATAATGAGCAACCCGTTCTGCCTCATGTCCGGGTTTAAGTGTCACAATATAGAGTTTTCTTTTTGCCTTTTTCAGTTTTGATAGAAGTTCCGGGATACCGCGATAAACAGTACTTTCGTAGATTCCTTTTGGAAGAAAATATTCGCGGAAATGTGCAATTGCCTGATTAACTTTTTTTTCGTCAAAATTGTAATATTTCTTGAAAGATTCTGAAAGTGGTGGGCCGATAAACGGGGTTAACACCTCCCGATCTTCCTCAATACCCATTCTTGCAAGTGCAAATTGTATAGCACTGGTGAGACCAAGTTTGGGATCAATAAGTGTTCCATCGAGGTCAAAGAGGATTATTTTATACTTCATTTTTAATTTCCTGCGCAAGAAGCGGATTCCACATTGCACCAGTTGCACTCATGACATCATCAGCTCCTGCATCTATAAAAAGTTTGTAATCTGCCGGTATGGTTACTCCTCCAACTCCTGTTATGTTGTATGAGAGATTTTTTTCTTCACGAAGTTTCTTTAGGCGTGTTACCATATCGAGGCCTGCCCATTTAATTGGAGCGCCACAAACTCCGCTTATTAGTCTGCCCTTCCCTGGCAAGGCTTGTTCGCCTTTTTCATCAAAAATTTTTGATGGTATGGTGTTAATTGCTGCTATACCTTGAACCATTCCACCCACAGCATTGATGAGCTCAATGAGGTGCTCTTGTTCTTTAAAGTAGGCTATTTTGATTATGAGAGGTGTATTTCCAATTGTTTCTTTGATAGCAGCAACTACTTTTTGGGTTCTTTTTATATCAAAGCATAAGAGGTGTGCTGTTCCTTCATTTGGACAGCTTAAATTTACTTCAATTACTTTTACGCCAGTTTCTTTTACAAGTTTTGCTGTATCTGCAAAATCCTGAATATATGCTTCAATGTTTCCCTCAGCATTGGTGGTTCCTTGAAAACTGCCCACAACGATTTGTCCTTTTTTTGCATAAAGTGCAGCATCTTTCATGTCTTTTTGCCAAAAATCTGGCTCGAATGATGGTACGCCAAATGAATTGGTAATTGCGAGCGGTTGTGTATACTCATGACTTGCGATGAGACCTTTTTCAGCTTTTTCGAGTGTGAGGTTACCTTCAACAGTTACCGATAGGACATTTGGCCATGGTGAACAGGCATATTTTCTGGAGCGGACAGTTTTATAGACGGGGATATCATAGCCTTTATCGAGTGCAGCTTTGACAAATTTCCCATTGAGAAGTGGTCCTGCTGGGATACCAAAGGGAAGAAAAACTTTATGTCCGAGGAAATCGTATTGCGGTTCACCTTTTTGTGCAAACACTTCACTCCCCGTAAATGCTCCAAATGGCCCTTCTTCAAAATTGGCCTCATAACTCTTTTCTGGGTCGTAAAATGGTGTCAAGAGCTTAGAACTCATTTTACTTATTATAGCCGAAATATTGTAAAAAAGAAGTATGAGTTTGACCTATTGCTTTACATTTTTAAGGAAACTATAATTAATACTGAAAAAATGGCCAATAAAGTCCCCTATCTCAATCTAAAAGAAGAACTTCTTCAAAAAATTAAAGAAAACGGTGGTTGGGTTAA
>JBPOIT010000032.1:0-4042 GCA_052034235.1 Candidatus Levyibacteriota bacterium | reverse complement strand
CTTAACTCGTACAGATGCTACAATAGATTTTGATTGGGCAGGTGGATCTCCAGATCCTTTAATCAATGCAAACAATTTTTCAGCGCGATGGTCAAAGACAGAAAATATTGTCGAAGCTGGTGATTACGAATTTACCGTTACAGCGGATGATGGAATTCGAGTGAAAATTGATAATGAAGTAATTATTGATAAATTTATTGATCAAGGACCGACAACATACAAAGCGATAAAAAATCTTAATGCAGGTGATCATATAATAGTAATTGAATATTACGAAAATGGTGGTGGTGCAGTTGCAAAGTTTAATTTTGCCAAAAGTACTCAGTTACCACCTCCAAATACAAATTGTCCTGCGGATTGGATATGTCAAGACGTCGGAGCGCCAGGTATTAGCGGCTCAACAGTTTTTACAAACAACATTTATACCTTGAAGGGCTCAGGAACTGATATTTGGGGTATTTATGATATGTTTCATTTTGCAAGCAAAGCAATATCAGGTGATGCAACAATTGTTGCTAAAGTTACATCACAAACGGACACACATGAATGGGCAAAAGCAGGTGTAATGATAAAGGAGTCAAATATAGCTGGCTCTCAGTATGTTTCAATGTCAGTCACTCCACGTAATGGGTATACAATGGAATATAATTTCAACAATGATATTAATGGTGGCACATATACTTTCCCTAATGCCTGGGTGAAACTGACACGAGCTGGTAATATTTTTAATTCATATACTTCTATTGACGGAGTCACATGGAATCAGGTCGGTTCAACGACGTTACCTATGAATCCCGATATGCGAATTGGACTTTTTGTCACCTCTCACGACAATAATGTCCTCAGCACAGTCACGTTTGAAAATGTCAGTGTGACTTCAGGTTTATAAGAACAAACCTCGCTATTTACCTACCAGCAGTATCCATGTATCATACGTAAGTATTCATGGTTGCACAATCTGTCCTTCAAAAATATTTTGGCTATTCTACCTTTCGTCCTCTACAGGAAGAAATAATCACCTCGATTCATAATCGTTCGGATGTGTTTGTATTAATGCCTACTGGTGCTGGAAAGTCCGTCTGCTATCAAATACCTGCGTTAATGGGCGATGGAGTGACGATTGTTGTTTCACCTCTTATTTCATTAATGAAAGATCAGGTAGATGGTCTTCGAGAGAATGGCGTCGCGTGTGCATATCTTAATAGTACACTTTCGCGAAAAGAACAGGATTCCATTTTGGAAATGCTTACGAAAAAGAAATTATCACTGCTTTATGTTGCTCCCGAGCGTTTGATGTTGGATGCTTTTTTACAAATACTTCAAACTGTGAAGCTTAATTTCATTGCGATAGATGAGGCACATTGTATTTCTGAATGGGGACATGATTTTAGACCTGAATATAAAGAATTAAAAAAACTCAAAATACTTTTCCCCGCAACACCTATAGCTGCACTTACTGCAACAGCAACAGAACGGGTAAAAGAAGATATTTTGAAAAGCCTTAAATTAGAAAATGTTAAAACCTTTACAGCAAGTTTTAATCGTCCAAATCTCACCTATTCAGTTTATCCAAAAAAAGGAGTTTCATCACAAATACTTTCGTATGTATCAAAAAATCCAGGAGTTTCAGGAATAGTGTATCGCAATTCACGTGAGAACGTTGATAAAACTGCTGCAATGTTGCAAAAGGAAGGTGTGAAAGCACTTCCGTATCATGCAGGCCTTAGTGATAAAGAACGACAAAAACATCAGGAACAGTTTATAAAAGAAGACATTGATGTCATTGTTGCAACAATTGCGTTTGGCATGGGAATTGATAAACCAAATGTGCGTTATGTTATCCACGCAGATTTACCATCAAATCTGGAACGATATTATCAGGAAACAGGAAGAGCAGGGAGAGATGGTTTGCAAAGTGAATGCGTTTTGTTTTATAGCTATGCAGATAAAACAACAACTGAATATTTCATTGCAAAAAAAAATATTATGGAACAACAAGTGGCAAGACAACTTTTAAAAAAAATGGTTCAATTCGCCGAAACAAAAACCTGCAGAAGAAAAATTTTACTGAATTATTTTGGAGAAATTTGGGACGAGGAGGACTGTAAATCCTGTGACAATTGTGTAACGCCTGCTGAAAAATTCGATGCAACAATTGTATCGCAAAAAATTCTTTCATGTGTGTATCGTGTCGGACAACGTTTTGGCGCGGGATATATTATTGATGTACTCTGCGGTTCAAGTGATCCAAAAATTCAGCGTAATAATCACCATACACTTTCTACATTTAATATTATTAATGAATATACCAAAAATCAACTCAGAACTTTTATACAAGAGCTTATACATCTGGAATTTCTCGAACAAACACAGGACCAATATCCAATACTTCGGTTAACGAAAAAAAGCATGACAATATTAAAAAATAAACAACCAGTTATGCTCTATATGCCAAAAGAAGTTAAAGAGAAAAAAATAAAAGTGTATCATGGTGAAAACCCTGAACTTTTTGAAAAAATGCGAACACTCAGAAAAGAACTCGCTGATAAACAAGGAGTACCTCCATATATAATTTTCTCTGATGTCACACTAAAAGAAATGACAAATACTTTGCCAAAAACAAAAGAAGAATTTGCAGATATAAAAGGTGTCGGAAAAAAGAAACTCGAAAAGTATGCAGAATTGTTTTTAGGAGAGATCAATAAGTATTCTACAAGTAAAAGTTAATTTATAAATTTTTATACGCATATAAAACTCGTTGGAAAACTGTTATTAGTGAAAACCCTGTTGTGAGAATGAGAACCAGCTCGGCTGCATTATAACCAAAAACTAATAATCCGGGTACGAGTATATAGAATAGTAGAGCGATGACGATGAGAATAATTCGCTCTGTCCTTTCGACAAAGCCTACTGCAAAACTTACAGAAGTGTTTGCAAGTTCTCCTCGGCTTCTTGCGTAACTAGTGAGATATGCAAACAGTAAAAGCGGCGCCGTTATTTCCCATCGGACAATCCCACTGAATGAAAAGGCTGTAATGATAAAAAAATCAGAAATTCTGTCAATAAATGAATCAAGAAAACCACCAAAGGCTGTACTTTTGCCAAATTTGCGAGCGACCATGCCATCAAGCAGATCTAAGATACTTCCAACAAAGGTGACAAGTGCGGCAATATACCAGTGTTGAATCATACAGACAAAAAAAACAAGAGATGGTATACTTCCTACGAGGGTTACGGAATTTGGGTTTACATTCGAAAGTCTATTGACCAAGGGTTCCAAATAACGTTCAATTGTTGATTTTTTGTGACTGAGCATAATGAATAAGTATAAAATTGATCTCCATACTCATTCAATCATATCACATGATGGCGGGCTTACCGAGGCTCAGTACGTCAGTCTGCTTGATAATCGAATTTTAGATTTCATTGCGATAACTGATCATAACGAAACAAGTTTTGCTCGCGTTATGCATAGCAAACTCGGTGATAAAATTATTGTAGGAGAAGAAATTCGCACGAGTGAAGGTGAAATTATTGGACTATTTCTACAAAAAACTATCCCTGGAGGATTAACCCCTGAGGAAACGATACAGGCAATCAAAGCACAAAATGGTCTGGTTTACATCCCTCATCCTTTTGAAACAGTTCGTCAAGGGTTGCAGGTATCTACCTTGAAAAGAATTATAAATGATATAGACATCGTCGAACTTTTCAATGGACGCGGACGCTTCCGAAATAGAGATAGAATCACAGAACAATTTGTGTCTCAACATCAGTTAGCCGTAGCAGCAAGCAGTGATGCTCATTGCAGAATTGGAATAGGTAAAACATATAGTATGATAAGAGGAGAGCCAATGTCCAAACGATTGAAGAAATTGCTCCGAAAAGGAGAATTGAAAAAAGACTATGCTCCGTTTTTGTCATTTCTGTGTCCGGCGATTAACAGAATAAAAAATAAAGTTATTATATGAAAAATTTTTCAAGCACCTTATTTCTTTTTAATCCACTTGCCAAACATGGAACTGCCGAAAAAACATGGCAG
>JBPOIT010000033.1:0-4167 GCA_052034235.1 Candidatus Levyibacteriota bacterium | reverse complement strand
TGTTTACGCAATTGCAGGAAGTTTATCAGCACATCCTGAGGAAACTCACGCAAAATACGCTTGGACAACAAAGGATACCTCTTTTCCTGATCTTCTATTCCAAGAACAGATTGCACCATTGGGTCTTGTCGAGCCACAATAAATCCAAAAAAAACATTTGCACATAAACTTATACCTAATATGACTCGGACAAGCAGTTTATATTTCATTGTTATGGCAGGAAAAACTACACTCTCCTACCATACACAACAATAATTAATTATAAGTTAACTGAGGGATTCGCAGGAGCAATATGAGAAAGATTACCCTTCAATTTCGCATCTGCTCCTGCGCCACAACAGTTTTATGTATGTTTATGTTTTTATTGTCTGTGCTTTCTAATACACAGGTGCTCTAAATACAATCATTATGTCTTCAATCGTCCTTTGCAGGCGTGATTTAAGTTCTTTTAGTTCTCTCATGGTGCATCACCTCCTTCCTTTGCCTCATCAAGAGGCGGATCTCCATCTGAGACCTCCTTGGGGGAAGGAAGAATCTGTGCTTCACGTTTTTCCATACTAGAGGTTGGTATAATTGTCGGTATACTTGTTGTTATAGGTTGTGTATTTTTGCTGTCTGTGCCAGAAACAGACTTGAAGTTATCCCCAATCTCTTTATGTACTAGGGGGCTATCCACAGCAACCACTATCCAGGAGAATGCTATGTCTTCATCGGCCTTTTTATCCAGCAGGATGACAAATCCTTTGCTTGTGCGTTTGGTGATGAGATATCGCACGTTGGAGTTAAATACACGCTGCTCAAGGGCTTCCTGTCGCTTTGTGAGGCTCTCAATCTCTTCACTTGGCATCGGACTTACCTCATCTAAAGTAAGGTTGACATTGACCATGGGCGAGCTTGTATATTCTTTTTCAAACCGAACTGCAATCCTATCTGTCCCCTTTTTGATTACAGCAATACCTGCAGTGTCATTGTTAAAGGTTGGGCGACCTTCGAAGAAGACATCACCGCTGAAGACAACCTTGCCGAGGAACGATGCGAGATCATCAACAATAAGTGTACGGGCTGTGAGTACTTCAACGACATGCAGAATGCCCTCAATTATGGCTGATCCGGTAATCTGCAGCCTGTCTGCTGCCAATTTACCCGAGAAGGTAGCCAGACCATCTGTCGGCATGTTGGTAAAGGCAAACTCTTTCGCCTTTGTTCTCTCAAAATCTTCAATCGCAGGCATGGTTGCAAGCAGGGTTACGGTTGCTGCCTCAGAAGAAACAGGTGTAGGAGTGACAATCGCTGCACTTTGACTTGCAAAAAGGTTCTCCAGGCTTACAATCCTTGATTCCTGACTCTTGAGCAGTTCTTCCTGTTGTTTGACTTTAGATGCGATTGATTCAAGGCCACCCTCAGAGAATGCAGCTTGCCATGCCTTCGCATCAATAACAATATCATTGATAAGTAATTTATCAGCACTGATCGTTCGAGCTTGAACATGGCCTGCAAAATATGCATCACCTGTTCCGGTAAAGGTCATACTCGCTTCACCGCTAGCGTTCTTTACAGACAAAGTGCCTTCATTTTGAAGAATAATACCTATATCACTGCCGTTTACAGCTTCAATCGTACGTATCTGAAGTTTATCAGCGCTTATTTCAGGTGAAACAATTCTCAAACCTGCAATGAGCTTGTCAGTAACTATTTCTGATACTGCTGCGTTCGGTGTTTGGGTTGCTATAGCTGCCAATAAATCTTGTCCTTCACGTTCAGGACGCACTTGGAATCCTGCAAAGTTGGAGGCAATACTTCCCTGATAAGAGGCTGATTTTATATAAGTAAGCACTTTCCCAACATCTTCACCGTCATATGATTCCATCGCCTGACCGATAACGCCACCTGATTTGACGGCTTTCATAGCAACGCCTGGCTTTGATGAAGCAGTGAGATAATCACCAGGTTTAATTTCACCATTTTCAGTTATAACTTTTACCGCTACACGTCCAGCAAGAGCAATAGGCACAGCACGTGCACCTTCTATAGAAGCATCTGCTTGGGATAATCGAAGAGCAGGATCTGCAGAATAGACGCCGATAACCGTATAGTCATTGGCACTTTCAGATTTTTTGACAAACCCTCGTTCATTTGGATCTATACTGACGATATCTCCCGCGTCCAACGTATCATCACGTGTTGGATAATCTTCAGCCACGTCGTATGAACCATTACGTGTCTGTATCCCGTGTGAGAAGATAAATGCACCTGTGTTCCCGTTATTGGAACCAAGATTCGCTGATGCTGATGCGAGATAAAAGATTGATGCTGTATTCAGATTGCCGTTTTGCGCACCACCAGCAATTTGTGGATTCGCTACAAATTCCAAACCATATGATCTATCAATACTTGAGGTGTGTTTATACACTTCTGCACGTCCAAGTTCCATTGTCCCAGCATACAAATCTCCATTATGTTGGATCAGTTTTACCACACCATCGATACTGCTTGTTCCTAAACTCGCTATTGTTCCTGCAGCCTGGGAAACTTTCATGAATTTCTGATCTCCACCAGTGTATCGATAAATTTCAGCACTGTTGTTTTCACGAGTACCGATATACAAAAGTCCGTTATAGACAGCGAGCGAAGCAACTTGATCAATATTTGAGGTTCCTCCGTTGGTCATTTGCCCTGCTGCATTGTTGAGACGACTAAAGGTATTGATACCAGTCTCCCCAACCTGCATGTTGGCTGCCAAAACCTCAGCACCGTTATTCTTCTGCATCGCTATGATCAAATTGCCGTTATAAACTGTCATAGCGGTCACTTCGTCAAAGGCTGTTGTAGGTGTAACAGAACCGTTTATCGTGTATGAACCGAGAAGATTAGCTGCATTGAGCGCTAAGAAGACAGTTGCACCAGTACCTCCTGTGTATTTGACTACGTCAGAATCCCCTGGTTTAGATAAACCGAGATATAAACCACCAAATGTCCCAACAATGGAAGTGACAGCACGAACACTCGTCGTACTCGTCGCTGCGGCGAATTGACCCGCAGTCGTGTTAATGGGAGTCCATGTAAGTCCCCCATCCCAACGAATAAGTCGAGCACCACCTGTGGTACCTGTAACCTCACGAGTACCTACATACAACTTGCCCTGATAGACACCCATTGCTGAAACACCATCTTGATTGAGATCATTTGCTCCAAAATCTCCTACCGTAGTTGCTGAGACGCGTGTCCATGAAGTACTCCCTTCATAGCGGTAAATTTCAGCTTCATTCATCTTTGATGTTCCAACATATAATCGTCCATCATAAACTGTCATGGCTGAAACAGAAGCAATAGCTGACGTACCACCGCTAGCAATTGTACCTGGGGTTGTTTGAGAAACTTTGGTCCAGCTAGAATTGGTACCATCATATCGATAGATTTCCGCTGTGCCGGCACTGGTACCGTAGGTGCCGACATAGAGACTCCCGTTGTATGAAGTCATCGCTGATATTGAAGCTATATTGGCAGTGCCGCCATTTGCAATCGTACCTGGAGTCGTTTGAGAGATTTTTGTCCAGGTTGTTTGTTGGGTTACAGTTGAATTGTTTTTTGCGCCAAGTCGCAGTGTACCTGCGAATGATGCTAATGGATCCAAGCCACTGTTGCTGTTTAAATTCATAAATGCAAATTTTGCACTTGAAGTTGCTGGGCCGCCAATAAGTATGTCCGCCGTGTTATTTATAAAAGAGAATGAGCCATTATTTAGATTGAGGAAGTTTGTGCCACCGCCCGCACCCGTTGCATCTGTTCCGCAGAAAAGAACGCCGTTTGTACCAGATTTAACGTCACAGGTTGCTGAATTTAGGTTAGTTATGCGTACATCTCCACTGTTAAGAACGGCAAATTTTGTCGCACCTGACTTTGATGCATGAAAGATATCGCCAGTGCCATTATTGTCAACGATCATCGCAGCGGAGACAGTTTGGCCGGATATTGATGCGACAGGAAGATGCGGTGAAAGTGTGTTTGTACCAACACCTCTGATATCAAAAAGTGCTCGATTAGTTGTGGTTGTATTAAACCCAACATTTCCGTTCTCATCGATACGCATTCGCTCATTGGCAGCCAAAGTCCCCGCTGTATGGAATTTCAGAACTTTTCCAAGGGTTTGTGTGCCGATTGCTAAATTGC
>JBPOIT010000006.1:0-3868 GCA_052034235.1 Candidatus Levyibacteriota bacterium | reverse complement strand
CTTCACAAGATGCAGTGGTCACGTATCAGCGTATCGTTATTTTTAGTGCATGCATTGTCCTTGCGGTGGTTGCGACAGTGCTTTTTAATAAGCCAGCTGTAACGCAGTCAGTCGCTGGGATGAGTGTCGCAAAAGGGCTTTTCTCTCAAGCAACGATTGATCTTCCGGAAGTTGACGGAGCAGTTACCTATAACATCTACTATAAGAAAACCAGTGCGAACAGCTATGACCATGCAGTCAGAAATATCCCCGTAGGTACTGGATCGTATACCATTTCGTATCTCACCAAGGGTGATGACTACGATCATAAGATTGTCGCGGTTGATGCTGCTGGCCGCGAATTTTGGTTTAGCCCCACGCGTCCAATAGTTGGCATCGAAGGAATGTAAAATACAAGAAAAAAGAAGCGTACCCCTCTTGTGTCATAAGCGTATAATAGACATATGACAAATTCTGAAAAACTCCAAACAGCAACCCTTGCTAGTGGCTGTTTTTGGTGTACCGAGGCCATATTTCATCGGGTGAGGGGAGTTGTCTCTGTTGTCTCAGGTTTCTCAGGAGGACACAGAGAAAATCCTACGTGGGAGCAAGTATCTACCAAAGTAACAGGTCATGCTGAATGTATCCAACTGCAGTTTGATCCTCAGGTTATTTCCTTTGATAAAATACTAGATATATTTTTTGCAACCCATGATCCAACGACAGTTGAGAGACAGGGGTACGATGTTGGGCCTGAGTACAGATCCGCGATTTTTTATCATACTGATGAACAAAAAAAGATTGCTGATGCAAAAATTGCTGAACTTACAAAGGAAGGCACATTTAAAGATCCAATTGTGACTGAAGTGACTGCTTTTAAAAATTTTTATGAAGCAGAAGCGTATCACAAAAACTTCTATGAAAGCGGCAACCGTCCTGATTACTGCCGCGTTATAATCGATCCAAAAATTAGAAAACTCATGCACGAGTTTAATGAAGACATAAAAGAAGAATACAAAAAAGAGTAAGTAAAACGCTTAAGCTACCCGAAAAGCAAGTGATTTACCCACGTATGGTTTCATTTGCAATAGTAAAACGGTATGATAGAAACATGAAAAAGCTTAGGATTGCACAAGTAACAAACCTTCAGGAGTCAGTACCACCGAAGGGAAAAAACGGGCTTGAACAGGTGGTGTCTGACCTTACTGAGGAACTCGTGAAGATGGGGCATGAAGTCACACTGTTTGCAACCTCTGATTCTAAAACCTCTGCAACCCTTGTCCCCATTTGGCCCAAAGCGCTTAGCCGCGACTCGTTCAAACAAACCATGGATTCACAGACGTTTGCAATGTGGTCAGTTTCTGAAGCATTTATCAGGCATACGGATTTTGATATTATCCACAGCCATGCCGGCGGTTTTATGGCAGGTCATTTTGCGGGAGCGATTCCAACACCTGTTGTTTCGACAATCCATAATCCTGTGTCGTATGATTTTCTTAATCAATTTCCTCCGGAATATCTGCACTATTTCGAAACGATTCAGGAAAAACATTTTGCTCATACCTATACCGTGACTGTGAGCCAATTTCAAGCAAACATATTAAAACGACCATCCACAGTGATTACGAATGGTATTCCGATTGAAAATTGGAATACCTATTCTGCAGAATCGGGTGAGTACTTTGCTTTTTTAGGTTATATGACACCTGATAAAGGTGCTGCTGAGGCGATACAGGCGATTTTAAAAACAAACGAAAAGTTAGTGATCGCAGGATCGCTTCGGGAAGATGATCCGCGGGGACATACGTATTTTGAGGAGCGAATTAAACCATATATAGATGATAAGCAAATAAAATTTGTCGGTATCCTTAAGCCCGAAGCAAAGGTAGAATTTTATAAAAAAGCAAAAGCAACATTAATGCCGATTCAATGGGACGAGCCGTTTGGCCTCGTTGCTATTGAATCAATGGTATGTGGCACACCTGTGATTGCCTGGAATCGGGCTGCGATGCCTGAGATTATTGAAGATGGTGTTTCTGGTTATCTCGTGAATTCAGTTGAAGAAATGACTGAGAAAATAACACAAGTAGATAAACTGTCCAGGACAAAAGCACGAGAACGGGTTGAGCAGCATTTTACGGCTGAAATAATGGCGAAAAAATATGTAGCGCTTTATGAAAAAATTCTCAGTGATAAGCAAAGCTTAGCTGGTTAGCGAAATAGTATTCTTTTCATTAATAACAAATCCCTCATTCACCAACTCCTCCAAAAGCTTTTCGAGCCAAGGCTGTTCGTCGTCCGAAAAATTAGTTTTTACTAACGTGCCAAGCTCACTGATCGGAACTGCTTTCTTTTCCAGTAAAACTTTCAGTACCCGTCCTCTGTAATAGCGGTGTGAGCCTAAAAATTTTGATTGTTTTTGCACGGGTATTTTTTCTTTTTTAAGAACGACACTTGCATAATCCATAAGCGCTTGGTTCCATTCGTATGCTTTTCCCAAAGGGAGTAATGCATCTGCAAGGCTCGCGATGTGTTTCTCATCAACAGGCAAACGGGAAGGAGCACCTCCTAATCGCACATTACTATCTGAGTGATCTCGTAAAAACTGAGTGAGAATGACTTTTCGCACATTGGTATCAACAACAGCTACTTGTTTATCATAAGCAAAACAGAGCACAGCACGAGCTGTATACGGTCCGATGCCTGGGAGTGATAAAAGCTCTTTTTCAGTTTGCGGGAATGTGCCTCCAAAATGATCAACGACTGCTTGTGCAGCCTTTTTTAAATTGAGCGCACGTCTGTTATACCCAAGCCCTGACCACAGCGCGAGCACGTCAGCTACAGAAGCGTTCGCTAACGCTTGCACTGTTGGAAAAGCGCTCATCCACGCTTCAAATTTCGGTATGACTCTTGTCACTTGTGTTTGCTGGAGCATTATTTCTGAAACAAGGATGGTATAGGCCTCGCGTGTTTTTCTCCACGGAAGATCCCGCTGATTGAGACGGTACCAGAGTAAAATCTTCTTTTGAAATGCACTTATTTTTTCTCGCTCACTTTTTTTCATTGAGTCATATTGTAGCAAAAAATAATCATTATGATCTCTTGACGACAGATAAAAATTTTGTCTACACTGAATATGACCCTTCCGTAATAGAAGTGCTACGGAGGGGCATGTGATCCGCCATATGCGGACAAAGAGGAGGTGATTTTATGAACAAAAAATGGATCCACATGGTAGCATTTGTGCTCGTAATAATAGGAGGTGTTAACTGGGGTTTGTTCGGACTTTTTGGTCTTGATCTCGTAGAAGTATTATTTGCAGGAGCAGAAACAGTAGCAGAGATAATTTACGTTTTAGTTGGTATCTCAGCCGTTTATCTCGCAATTACACATACATCAGATTGTAAAACATGCTCAGCTAAGTAATTTTTTTGAGTAAGAATTTGGTGGTAACGTAGTGTTACTTCTTTTCTTGTGTAATAAACGCCACAATAAAGATGCTGAGTGCTATGAGTACTATTGTTCCACCAGTTGCTAAATTGAAATAGTAAGCGGTAATTATTCCTGCAAATACTGAGCAAAAAGAAAAGATTTCAGCGAGGATTAATGTGTGGAAAAAACTGCGTTTAAATTGTAATGCTGTAACAACGGGGATCACAATTAATGCAGATATCAATAAAACGCCAACAATGGGGATTGCAAGCGATACAGTTAACGAGGAAAGGATGATAAGCAGTATATTGATGAAACGCGTTGGAATTCCGCTCACTTTTGCTGCTTCTTCATCAAACGTAACAAACACGAGTTCTTTATAAAATGCGATTATGGAAATTAATATCGCGGCACCAAGTGTTCCAATAATTACAATCTCCTCGTCCTTGACTGTCAG
>JBPOIT010000022.1:0-3946 GCA_052034235.1 Candidatus Levyibacteriota bacterium | reverse complement strand
AGAGAAGGGGAGATAGTGTTATAAATAGTCGTATAGGTCTCGTTCAGTGACACGACAGTAGTATACAGCTGAAAGTGCTCTTGGGCAAAGTACCTGAAAAACGCAGATGTATGCACATGTTTTGTATGTGCTCTATCAATGAACGCAGCAAACCCATCAGCAGCAATATATACTTTTTTACTTACCATACTTATTTATCAGCAAACACAATACCCGCTCCACGACCTTGCAATCTCAAAAGCGGGTCTTCGTGATTAAACTGTCTATCAACGACTTTTGGTGTTTTGAAAACTTTGGTTGTTTGCTCCTGCGGTGTGACTTCTTTATGAAAATCCTGGACGGCATTTTCTTCAATACGGACATTCCCACCGACTTTAATGGCCTTTAATTTTTTCTCATTAATATATCTTCTAACAGTCAGCGGATGCACTCTGAGAATGAAAGCAACCTGTTTAACGCTTAGTAAATTATTCATTGTTATTCCAAAAAAAACACAGGAAATCTCTGCTGTGAAAAGTATACAATTTTATGCAATCGTATGCAATAGTATACAAAATTTTAGATTTATTGACGAGGCTGTTTAGCCACAGATATGATAAATATCCTGAGGGGGAAAGGGGGGTACTGTGGTTAATAAAACAAAAATACAATCATTGCTAGAGATTTCGAAGGGATTACGGGCGTTGCATCGTTTGCCTGTAATCCCTTGGGTATCTGTGGCACTTGCTATTGTATTTGTCTTTCAAACAGTCATGCCAGTCATGGCAGCTGATGGTATCCATCAGACAATCAATTTCCAGGGAAAGCTGGTAGATCAGAATGGTCTTAACGTTCCGGATAACAACTACACAGTTGTCTTTACGCTCTACAACGATCCATCTGCTGGTTCCAACTTGTGGGATGAGACACAAACGGTTTCAACGGTAGACGGCGTGTTCCAGGTAGAGCTCGGATCTGTCGACACAACCTTGGGAAACGTCAACTTCAACAGTGATCTCCTGTACCTAGGGATCAAAGTTGGAGCGGATGCAGAAATGACCCCGCGCATTCGCTTCACAGCAGTGCCTTATGCATTCAACGCAAAAAAGGTAAACGGTTTGAATGTCACCAATACCTCAGGTAATCCATTTGCCTCAGCTACCACATTGCAGATTGCTGAGGGCAAAACGGTAACTATCAGTAACGGTCTCACACTTGCTGGCACCGACTCAACAACGATTACGTTCCAAGGTACAGACACCTATGTCGGACGTGCAACAACGGACACGCTGACCAACAAAACCATCGGATCCACTGGTTTAACATTCTCAGGAGCAGGAACAGATATTACAACCGACACAAATGAAGATTTCACATTTGCTCTCAATGGCTCTGGAGATTTAGTTATAAATTCAGACTTTGATTCTGGAGTTGCAATCGGCTCTTCAAGTAACACACCAGCACCACTCTCTATTTCAGGGGGAATTGGTTCGAACGCAGCACTCATCGTCAACCAAACAAATTCAGGAGATATCTTTGTAGCATCAAGTGCTGGAACAGCAATATTTGGTGTCACGAATGTGGGTGGCTTAAGACTCGGCTCGAGTGAGGGAAGCTCCGGTAATTGTCTGCTTTCTGGAGGCAATGGTGTTGCCGCGACATGGGGTGCATGTTCTCAGGGTGGCTCAACGACGCCTGATACAGCAACCTTTGTTGATGTCAATCCGGCAGCTTTTGCAGATAACGATACGACCGAGCTTTTTAATGACACACCACGTCCGAATATTACAACTGATTCAACAACGGCACCAGTGCTTATAGCCGTACAAATCCGCGGTAATGTTTCAAATACAACAGCAGATGTGTTTTTAGCTGCACGTGTCGTCTATACAACTGATGGTTCAGCCCCATCATGTTCAACAAGTCCGCAAGCTGGACAAGCTATGATTGGCGGTTTTACCACAAACACGACACATCCATGGCAAGTGAATGGTACATTCATTCATACACCTGGCGTTGGCGGACTTGTCAGATATTCTGTTTGTACGAGCGCGCTTTCAGTTGGAACAGTCACCGATACTCCAGAGGCAGTTGAAATATCACTCAGCGAACTTGGTAATTCCAATTCAAATTGGACATTAAGCAATGGAGTGTATGTGCAGAACTCTCCAACTGCGGATGTGCTTATGGGAGGAGTTGCGAGTAGTTCAGCAAAATTTGCAATTCTCAATATGAATCCGACATCTGGTATACCCACTGCATCACTCTCTGCTGGACTCTCTGGTGGAGCATATCTGACGGCAGCAGGGCTTCTTCAGACCACTGCCAATCAATCACTTACACTTGGTGGTAATACGACTGGCAATGTCCTGATCAATCCTCAGGGAATAAATTATGTAGGCATTGGTACTGCAAATCCTCTTGCTGCGCTTGATGTTCGTACATCACTTCACACTGGTCCATCGGCCTCGATTTCTGCAAATTCATCATATGCAACTATGGTAGTTGATAACAGAGGAACAGGTGAATTGTTTACTGCTTCAAGTTCAGGTGAAACGAAATTTGCAATCCTTAACAACGGAGCGCTCATAGCGGGACAAGATGCGGCAGGTACAATAAGAAATGGCCTCGTACTACCTAATACGTTGGCTCATTTCTCAGGCAACATTAATAGTTATGGTCAGGTAAACGTTCAAAACAGAAGCAATGGCAATTCCGCATCAAGTGACTTTGTCGCAACAGCAGATAACGGAAACGATACGGTAAATTACGTCAACTTTGGTATCAACAGTTCAGGGTATAGTAATCCAGCATTCACGATTGTCGGAGCAAATGATGGATACCTTTATAATAACGGCGGCAATTTAGCAATTGGTACACAAACAGCAGGAAAAATCTTGAAACTTCATACTGCAGGTACGTTAGCAGCCAATGAGCGAATACGCATTGATGAAAACGGTAACTTTGGATTCAATACGAATGTAACGAATCGAGCACTTTTTGATATCAGAGGAGTAGGTATAAATTCACTATCACCACACCTCCCGGTTGCGTCTGTCTCTGGGCTTTCAACAGCAGTTGCGATGGTGGTCGACAATAATGGAACCGGTGATCTCTTCACTGCTTCGAAATCCGGTGCTACCAAATTTACCGTACTTAATAGTGGTGACTTGCGACTTGCAAATTACACAACTGGTGGAGGATTTTTGTACACCAATACAACGGGAACTGTCCTACAAACGCTTGCTGGAAATAGTGGTGAATGTTTGAAATCAGCAGGTGGTGCTACTCCTACATGGGGTGCATGCTCTGGTGCTAGTGCCGGGTATTGGGAATTGCAAAACGGACTATTGTACAACGGTAACCTCACAACTGATTTTGCAATCGGTGGAACTAGCTCCGTATCAGCCAAATTGAAAGTCAGTATGAGTAAATCACAGCCTACAGCCTCAATATCGGCAGATTCATTGGTGGCAGGTCTTATCGTAGACAATATAAACTCAGGTGCATTGTTCACAGCATCGAAATCAGGAGACACTAAGTTTGCAATTATGAATAATGGAGCTCTCGTTGCTGGTCCTGATGCTGGAGGAACTATTAGAAACAATCTCGTTTTACCAAATACGCTTGCACACTTCTCAGGGAACGTAAACAGTTATGGTCAGGTAAACGTTCAAAACAGAAGCAATGGTAACGCAGCATCAAGTGACTTTGTTGCAACAGCTGATAATGGTAATGATACTGCTAACTACATTAATTTTGGTATCAATAGTTCAGCTTACAACAATGCGTCATACACCATCGTTGGAGCAAATGATGGCTACCTTTATAATAACGGCGGCAATTTAGCAATCGGCACACAAACCCTTGGAAAAGTTCTGAAATTCCATACAGCGGGGACTTTGGCTGCCAATGAGCGAATGCGTATCGATGAGAACGGAAATGTTGGGTTTAATACAACCACAAC
>JBPOIT010000011.1:0-184219 GCA_052034235.1 Candidatus Levyibacteriota bacterium | reverse complement strand
CGGAACCTGTGCGCTTGAACATACCATGAGGTTCCCTTCAACAGCAGTTAAGCTTCGAAAACTGATGAAATGATCTCAATCCTGAGGCTAAATTATTTTAAAAAGCGCCCGTTTTGAAACGGTATCATCGCTAGCAGGGGCGCACGGACTCGAACCGTGAAAAGCAGTTTTGGAGACTGCTGTGATAGCCATTTCACCACACCCCTAGATTTACCCATTATACAAAAAAAGCGTATAGTAAGCTACTTACCATACGCTACTAGCATTTTGGCTAATATTTATTTTAATTTATCGTTTTCTTTATGATCGGTTACTTTTCTACAATGTTTGCAGAATTTGTGCAGAAGAAGTTTCTCAGGTGTTTCCATCTTGTTTTTTTGCGAGATGTAATTACGGTTCTTACAAACCACGCAAACGAGCCCTATCTTTATTCTGTGTTCGCCCTTTTTAGCCATACGAGATATTATACACTATTTGGAGCAGCTTTGGAAGAGTATAATGAGCCTAGATCGGGAATCGGACCCGAGACCTCTTTCTTACCAAGAAAGCGTTCTGCCACTGAACTATCTAGGCGTTCTGCGCAGCAGAACTAATCAGTGCTGGATGAGAGATTTGCACTCCCGTAGGCCGTAGGCCGCCTCGTCTACAGCGAGGTGCGATTGACTACTCCGCCAATCCAGCGTTAAATCTATTTTATCACAAATAAGAGCCGACAGAGGGATTTGAACCCACGACCTTTGCTTTACAAAAGCACTGCTCTACCACTGAGCTATGTCGGCAAATCAAACAGTATTTTTGATTTTATCAAAGAGTGGAAGCTGGAGCAAGCATTGAAAAGAGTCAAAAAGACACCTCAGGTAAGGAATAGAAGAAGAATAGAGATATTACAAGATAAATTCAGTGCTCTTTTGATATGGGATTAGTTGGTACTTTCCCCAGCCTAGTAATTAGGAAAGCTATTTGCGCTACCTCGGTAGAGCAAAATAAACTCTGTCTCCCGATTAAATCGAGATACCTCAGGAAATATGAAATTGTCGAGAAAAATAATACAACTAATTCCAATATCAAAGAGCAAATTTAGTATAAAATTGCTAGCGTGAAAAGTCAATTACTTTTATCGTAAGAAAATAAAGGGAAGTGAATGAGAACAAGTAAGGAGTTTACATCAGGCAGGTGAAGCCTTCGTGTGCTTTGTCTGCTTTGAAGAATGCGCCCCATTCTGTAACGGTAAATCCTTTTCTCTCAAAGCCTGAGAGCTGTGGTGCCGTTACATCAATCTTCTGATCAAGTGTTTTGAAGAATAAGGTTACTCTTAAGACACTATCAGGTGTTGGTTGGATCGCAAGTGGTGCAAGTGTATCAATCTCGTGTTCAGGCATGACTCCTACAAAATAGTAGTTTGATTCTGGCAGTGCTTTGAGCCAATATTCACTGAACTCAGTTGTTTCTTTTTTATTCAAGCCAAGTGAGGGGAGAACATTACTGAATAGTCCTGCGAGTTCACCTCGGGTCACAACATAACCTTCTTTTGGTTCATTAATATATTTGTCTTCGATTGATGCTTCCCAATAGAGATATGGGTATTCTACATTGACACTGTTGTCAATGACACGTCCGTCTGGGTACGCTGTGACATCCCAACCACTGGTTGGATATTGTGGAATGGTAAGCGTAAATGGACCTTTAGGAGCGACTTTTACATTAACTTGCGTCTTTTTCTCTGGGTAGAGATAGATTGCTGGTTTGCACCATGCACCAAGCCATTCTGATTTCGTTTGTTTTTGTTCAACTTTAAATGTTTCAAGCTGGAGTCTCTGTTTGCCGTCTGGTGATACCTGCACAACAACTTGTTGAGGTCCCTGGCTTACGACAACATCTGGTTTCGGGCAGTAGCTTGCAATTTCTGGAGGGACTGTTCCATCACCAATTCTGTAATATACATCAAATGGAACAGTATCCCAGTTAACTTGTTTACCGCATTGTGCCTGTGTGTCTCGGCATACATAGATTATTTGGTCATTATTTAGGCCAAAACATGGACGGCCGTTATTCTTTGATTTATCAACGCCGATTAGATCTTTGCCTTTCTCACAACCTGGATATTTGCCGCTGTAGTCAGCAGTCTTATCTGAATTGTTAAGAAAAATTCTAAATCCATCGGGAGTGTTATCATTTGTAGGGACTATATGGCCAGATTCTCCTTGGTAGATATTTGATTTTAGAAGTGCATACGTCTGTCCTTGATATTGAAATTGTTTTTCAAGAATAGGTTTGCACGCAGTGCCGTCTCCAGTATCACAGCATGTGTACAAGTTACCAGGTGCTGGGGGAGTAGCTAATTTAGTAATTTGAGGAACAGCTCCTCCAGCCATAACTCCTCCAAATAAAGCCACGATGCCTAATATAGCTACAACATAGAGAGCACCACCATTTGCTTCGCCAAGGAATTTACGTTTTTTCTTTGGAGTTGTCTTACGGGTAGCTACTGTCTTTTTTATTTTTGCGGCCATAATAATTATTGTATTATCTATTGTTGTAACAAATGAACAGATTTGTCAATAGATCATTTTATTGAGGCTAAAAACCGAGAAGTGACAGTGAGAAATTTATAAGAACGCCCAACAAAGTGGAACCTCCTAAGAAGAAAAACATGATCACCAGAATAAAGCCCATGTATTCAAGCGACTGGAAAGCTGCAGCTGCTTTAGGTGTTAAAAGTAGTGAGAATATTTTTGAACCATCAAGTGGAGGAATGGGGAGTAGGTTAAGTATTGCCAGAAGCAGGTTCCATTTCACTGTGGTTGCCAGAATAAAACCTAATAAACCGCTTCCGCCAACCTCTCCAAATGAATATCCAGGGTAAATAGTATGGATAAGCGCAGCTGCAATACAAGCAAGTGCCAAGTTTGTTGCGGGACCAGCTAGAGACACAACCGCAAGATCTTTTCGTCCGTCTTTCAAGTTAAAAGGATCAACAGGTACTGGTTTTGCACCTCCAAAGATAAGACTTCCTGCTGTTGCGATATATGTGAGAAGCGGCATAAGAAGACTAAAAAAAGGATCAATATGACTCACTGGATTAAGAGTGATTCGTCCTTTCAATTTAGCTGTTGGGTCTCCAAGTCTGTAGGCAGAATAACCGTGGGCTATTTCGTGCAGAACTGATGAGTATATGAGTATGGCAATGCTGAGAATAATTTCCATTTTAGGGTTTTGAATTTTATTATAAATGTATATAATTTCCCATTGATTTTGTCAATGCTATTGAGATATATCTGTTGATATGATATCATATCGTTCTATGGCGATGAAATGCAGTAGTTGCGGCAAGGGTGTTATGTACGGACATAACGTTTCACACTCAAAAAGACGCACTCGAAAAATCTTTAAACCAAACCTTCACCAGACGAGGGTTATTATTAATGGGCAAAGTATGAGACTAAAACTTTGTACCAAATGTCAGCGTACTCTTAAGAAATTAACAGCTCCAGAGCCTGAATTAACACAAATAATTGAAGAATCACAACAACAAGCCTCCGCATAATTTGGGGATAAATAATACCTCTAACAGCTAGAATAGTTTATTCAACAAGTCTTTCATCTCAGGATAACCATTTATAAAATCTTTTATTGCGATTGGGTTTTTACCTTCCATTTGTACTTTTCCGCCTGGTAAGAGTTTCATTCGGGTTTCATTTCCTTTGATAGTTACTTTTGACCAAACAGTTGGCCAGGGATAATAAGCTCTGATCATTCGGTCCAGAAACTGTTTATCTGGTGGATTGTCGACTGTTATCTCTCCATCATTTTTAGAAATCAGTTTGGTATACGTTGCGTTTTCATCATCCTGTATCTGAGGAGTTGATTTTCCGCTGGTGTACTGCTTAATGACATCAGGAAGCATCTCTGCGCTGAGTTTAAATAGATGTTTGAGTAATGTTTCTGTGGTATCTGTTTCGTGCACCTTGTATGTTTGCATAGCAAGTATGGGGCCATGATCCATTTTATCGTCCATTTTGATAATTGTGACACCTGTTGTGGTATCTCCGCTTAGTAATGCAGAAGGAACGGGTGTTGGGCCTCTAAATTTAGGTAAAAGTGAAGGATGAATATTAATTGAGCCAAAAGGGGGAATTGCTAAAACTTCTGGCGGCAAAATATATCCATATGCCGCAACGACAAAAAGATCAGGCTGCGTTGCTTTAAGCTCCTGCACAGCTTTTTTATCAAACGTGACAGGAGTTAAAACGGGTAAATGTAATTTATCACCAGTTGCAAAACTTTTAATAGGAGAGGATGTTAGTAATTGTTTACGTCCTGCTTTTTTATCTGGTGCTGTAACGACAGCTATAACTGTAAAATCTTTCAGCAATACTTCTAAAACAGGAGTAACAAATTGGGGAGTGCCAAAAAAAACAATTTTCATATACAACGTGCCAGATACTATAATTCTATTTCTTCAAACTCAGTTTCACCTTTTGTATTTACTTTTGAGCGATAAAGACGATTACCTTGTTCAATAACCCTGACAGGAAATAGTATACCATTAAGATGGTCTACTTCATGTTGAATAATTGTCGCAATAAATCCTTCAAATGTTTTTTTATGTTTTACGCCAGTTTCATCTTGATACGAAATAACAACACCATGTTCTCTTCTTACGACACCCCAAATATCTTTGAGAGAAAGACATCCTTCAAGCTGTACGCCGTCTTTTTTGTTTGACTTCGTATTTTTTATTTTTTCTTTCTCAAAAGAGTTCTCAATTACAGGATTAATAAAGGTAAGAAGCGGAGATCTCGGTGATTGTTTGATAATAAAAATTCTGAGCGATTTGCCAACTTGGGGCGCGGCAAGGCCAACGCCTTCAGGATCTGACGCGTTGTTCAATGTGTCTTCCATTTCTTTCAAAAGGTCAGTAATTGTACTGTCAACTTTTGAAACAGATTTCGCTTTTTGGGATAGAACTATTTGCGGTGCTTGTACGATTTTAAGCATAGAAACGATTATAACACATGCTTATAGGTATGGAATAGAACTGGCGTCATTAGTTTTTCCAGGTATTAAGTGCTTGCTGTACTTGTTTATCTCCTATGGAGACTTTCTCAAGAATATGTTCGTATGTGTCTATTGCGAGTTGTTGATATTCAGGATTTACCACTTTGCCTTGAGGATCGATGGCTTTTTCATGATAAAAGAGTCCGAGTGCGTATAAAGCATCTCTATAATCAGGTTTCAGTTCAGTAGTTTTCTTGAGAACCTCAATACCCTTATCAATATTACCAGTTTGTCCGTAAAGAACGCCGAGGTTATAAAGGATTTTGGCGTCATTTGGGGCTAATTCAGCTGCTTTGGTAATTGCGGCAGCAGCATCGGCGAGATAGGTGTTTTGATTTTGCGGATCAGTTTGTGCAAGTGTGTAAAAAATTCTCACCCTGTTTTTCCAGTACGTGACGTTGTTAGGATGCTCGGTTGTTATTTCATCGCTTAGCGCAAGGGCTTTGGTTCTTGCTTCTGCAGCTTGTGCTGCCATTTCTGGTTGTTGTTGACCTGCAGTTGAAAGTGTTGCGAGGTTTATTGCGAATTCATCTTTATAAACCGATTCGCTTGGCACTGTATTAACTGCACTTTGTAGTTTGGGGAAGGCATTTTGATAGTCGCCAACCTTATCAAGATTATTGCCCAGTGCGTAATCAATATCGGCAATTCGATACACAAGCAATCCGTAAGAAAGCCAGCAGCCAATTATTGCTATGACGATAATGCCTGCCCATTGAGCACCTCCAAGATTGCGAGAGTGCGATTCTGAAAAGCTATAAGTAAATGCTTTGCTTTCTTTGATACTGCCTGTAATCATTAAGATGAATAGCGGGAATATGAATAGGTAAAGATTGGTTATAACAACAGAAAAACCGAAAAAGTTTGTAATAAGTATAGTTATGAAACCTCCAAGCAAACCACTGACCAGCAAAGTTCGATAATGTGATGGTAAACCAATTCCGTCTTCCTGGACATTATCTTCAGCTTTGCCTTTTTTGAGAATCCACATGAAAGTTATGAATAGAAAGAGTCCAATAAATGAAGCATATGTTCCAAAACCGAAGATGCCAGTTGTTGCTAGATAATTGAGGTATTCATTATGTGCTTTATTGTAAAGATAGTCCCATTCAGTAGTGAGATTATGACCTGCAGGTTTATATTTATAATATGCAAATGCAAATGTCTCAACTCCCGTGCCCAAAATTGGATTTGCTTTCCATGCGTCAATTGCACCTTGCCATACATATTTACGAATAATTGCTGAGTCTGTACCTCCGGCTCCAATAGGATCAACCTGAGCTTGCGATGCTTCTGTCGAAGTTGTTGGCGCTGCCTCAACTGGTTGAGTCTTTGCTTGTTGTGCTGATTTAGTGCTTTGTATGCCAGGAAGAGAATATTGGTAATAATTACCTAACGGACCTCCAAACAAGAAATTGCATAAAACAAACGAAATGTTAAATAGTGCAAAAGACCGAAGTAGTAACTTCTTTTCAATGAGCTGTTTAACGAAAATTATTCCCCAGAAGAGAAAGTTACCTACCCAAAAAGCTAAGAATCCTGCTCTTGTATTTGCAAAATTAAGATTTATATATAAAAACATTGCAAAAGCGAAAAACAGCCAAAATTTTAATGTACTTTTATTCAAGGCAAAAGCGAGTGCTCCGGCCATAGCGACCGGAATAAGCAGCGCGAGATATGCTGCAAACCACGCTGGTTGCCCAAGGGTTGAAAATGTTCTAATGGTAGGTTTAAAAGCCTCCGTCCAACAAGTTGTATCGAGGGTTCCTCTAAAGACAAAACATGTTGGATCATAACCGAAGTGAGCAGGAAAACCCCATAATGCAGTAATAAGTCCAGCAAGCAGGGAGATCGAAAGAGATCTCATTACGTGTTTAAGTTCAAGGTTTGAAACAAATGCGTAGTAAAGGAATATATAGGTGATTGTGGAGAGTAGTCCACCATTAAAACGGGAATAATAACCCCACCATGAAACTTGAGGGTCAAGACTGAACATGGTCGAGATTATTTGTGATACAAGAAAAAGAAATATAGGAATGTCTAGAGGTGTTCTTTGAAAATGAAATTTTCTTTGGGCGATTATTTTGGAACCCCACGCAACCCCAACAACAATTGCAAAGCCCCAGGTGAGCCACATTTTATTAAGTTCAAAGAGTTCAGAAGTATCAGGTGCAAAAACTAAAGGAACAAGAAAAATGATTGCATAGATGGAATATTCAATGACTTTGGTGCAGAATTTTACGAAATTCATGATTTAAATTAAATGCTATCACATAGATACTCACTCAGGCAAGATCTTCTTTTTGTTTACATACAGATATGTAGCTGATAGAATAGCTTGAGCGTCTAGCTTCTAGCGTTGAGCGTCTAGTTTTGCTTATCTTCTCGACGCAAGTAAGTTGCCGCAAGATGAATTCTAAAATGAATATTTCTCCACTTAATAAATTATTCTCACTTTTTTCTTATGATATTGGTATTGATTTAGGTACTGCGAATACGTTGGTTTTTGTAAAGGGTAAAGGAATTGTTATTAGAGAACCTTCAATGGTTGCCCGTCATAGGAAAACAAAACAAATAATCGCTATCGGATCTGAAGCAAAAAAAATGCATGGAAAGACACCAGCTTCGATTTTGACAATACGCCCACTTAAAGGAGGAGTAATTGCGGATTTTGATGCAACAGAAGCTATGATTGCGCATTATATTAAACAAGTGCATGAAGTAGGCAAACCATTACAAAGGTTGTTTGCCCGCCCTAAAGTTGTTATTGGTATCCCTTCAGCAGTTACAGAAGTTGAACGTCGTGCTGTTTGGGAGGCAGCACTTGCAGCTGGGGCACGGGAAGCATATCTCATTGAGGAACCAATGGCAGCTGCAATTGGTGAAGGCATTATGGTTTTTCAGTCAAAAGGGGTTATGGTAGTTGATATCGGTGGCGGAACGACAGAAATTGCAGTTATTTCGCTGGGTGGTATTGTCGTTGGACGATCTCTCAAACTTGCAGGCGATGACATGGATCAAGCAGTTTTACATTATATTCGATTGCGTCACGGGTTACTTTTGGGAGAAAGAACTGCTGAAGAAATAAAAATGAAAATTGGCAGCGCGTATGAGAAAAGACCAAAGATGAAAAATCAGAAAATAAAAAGTGGAGAAGAGGGTATAGAAAATGACGAAAAAGGAGAAAAGGAAAAAACTGAGAAAATGATTATTGTTCGAGGAAGAGATATTGAGACAGGACTGCCGCGTAGTCTTAAAATTACGGAATCAGAAGTGAGAGAAGCACTTACCCCAATTTTTACACAAATTGTGCAAGGAGTTGCAGATGTTTTGGAAGAAACTCCGCCTGAACTACTGCCAGATATTTTGGAACACGGAATTTTGCTCACGGGTGGAGGGGCAAAACTTTCAGGTTTAGATCAACTCATTGTCGAACGGGTGCATTTGCCAGTAGTTGTTTCAGAAGATTCACTGACATCAGTTGTAAGAGGAACAGGAAAAGTTCTCGAACAAGAAGAACTTCTCGAGCGAGTCAAAGTCATTGGTGGATTGAGATAAGATGAACTATTGGGATCAAGAGACAATTGAAAAGATTAGAAAAGGGTTTTATTCTGCGCAGTATTTTAACCGCACAAAGCAGATGCTTCTGAATGAGAAAAATCTCAAACCTATTACCATGCAAATTTTTCAAAAAAATGATGGGATACTTTGCGGTGTTGATCAAGTTTTGGAACTGTTAAAAATTGGTACTGGTTATTTTGAAAATGAAAAATGGATTGATAAATCAGGTGAGATAAGCATTGAATCTTTATCTGATGGTGACACAATTGAACCTCGAGAAACAGTAATGCATATTAAAGGTCCCTATGCACATTTCGCACATTTAGAATCTTTATATCTCGGTATGTTGGCTCGTCAAACAAAAATAGCGACAAATGCTCATACTGTTGTAAAAGCAGCAAAAGGAAAACAAGTCATGTTTTTTGCCGATAGATTTGATTATTTTTTGAATCAGGAGATTGATGGTTATGCTGCAAATAGAGGAGGAGTACACGGCGTTGCAACCCCAGCTCAAGCTTTTTTATACGAAGGAAAAGCAATGGGTACCTTACCTCATTCGCTTATTGCGATTCATGATGGTGAGACAGTAAAAGCTGCTGAATCTTTTGCAAAAAACTTTCCTGAAGTTCCACTTATTGTTCTTGTTGATTTTGATAATGATTGTGTGACAACTGCACTTACTGTTGCGAGAAAATTTGGTAAGAAATTATTTGGAGTACGGCTTGATACTTCTGAAACAATGATTGATATATCACTTCAGCAAGATGACGCTTCGTTAAGAGGGGTTAATAAACAGCTTGTCATTGCTGTTCGAAAAGCACTGGATGCTGAGGGTTTTCATCATGTCAAAATTGTTGTGTCCGGAGGTTTTACAGCAGAAAAAATAGTTGATTTTGAAAATGCACATATTCCTGTTGATATATATGGAGTTGGATCATCACTTTTAAAGGGCAGTAATGATTTTACTGCAGATTGTGTAGAAGTTGATGGAAAGAAAATTGCAAAAACCGGCCGAACATTTATTCCCAATAAACGCTTATGCAACAAATCACTGTAAACATAAAAATTGTTATTTTTGGTGTTATTGATAATTCACTTGCTGTATTTATAAACGAAGGATTACTACCGTCCACAGAGGTGCAATCACAAAAAACGCTTGATGAACAAGTCGATACGTTATTTACTACCGCAACTGGTTTTCCTTTGGGTAATAACTATTCAGAACAACTTTATACAGTTGCGGCTGAAGATAATACGATTTCAATTGTGTACTATGTGTTGGTACCGCTTTCACAAAATCAAAAGTATGATGATGCGTGGAAAAAGGTAAAGAGTACAGCAATTCAAGCACAAGACAAAACAATTATTTCGTATGCGGTTCAACGGCTGGAGTGGAAAATTGAATATACCAATGTCGTGTACAGTTTGCTTCCCAAAGAATTTACTCTAAGTGACCTTCAGAAAACGTACGAAGCAATATTGGGACAAATACTTGATAAAAGAAACTTCAGAAAAAAGATTCTCTCACTGGATTTTTTGGAGCCAACAGGAAAAAGAAGAGTTGGGGTTTCACGTCCTGCACAAGTATATACATTCAAGAAGAGAAGCCCTACATTGGTGAAAATTTTCTCCTAAACTATAACTTACTCATTGCATCTGAAATACACTTTTTCTCGCAACAAATGCGTGCTTTATCATAAAATAATAAATTTGCCTCTTGCATACGATTTTTAATTGGACTATCATTAAATATATTGACTTAGTGTAAATATTACACTAAGTAATAAGCGATGGAACATTCAGCATTTGATAAAGTAGGTTGGAAAGAACGCACGTATTCTTATTGGGATTTAGTGGCGTTCTGGTTTGGGAGTACAAGTTTACCGGCAGCTTGGTTCTATGGTGCATTAATGGCAGGATGGCAGGGGCTTATGGGCGCTACTTTTTTTATTGTTGTCGTCAATATTCTTTCACTTATTCCATGGGCATATTTGGGTAAAATTTCAGCTGAGACTGGCGCATCCTCGATTGCTATTGCCCGTCCTACATTTGGTACTCGCGGTTCAATTGTCCCTTCAATTTTTTATCTTATCCTCGGTGCAGGATGGGGCGTTGTTAATGTGTTTCTCGGTGCAATTGCACTGTCGTTTATCTTCAAACTTTGGTTAGGTTTGCCTTCATATCTGGATCCAAATAATGCACAGTATATGGTGGGGTATATTGTTATTGTATGTCTTATTCAGGGATTCTTCGCGGTCACCGGTAGTAAGGGTTTGAAAAAAATTCAATGGGCAGCGACAATTGGCTTTGTACTTCTTGGTATATATCAAACCTATGTTGTTTTTTCTCATTGGGATGTGGTGACACTGATTGATTGGAGACCTTCAGAAGTTTTGCAAACCAATATTGGACCATACACATTTCCTGTCACTTTTGCACTCCTTGTTGATTTGATGATTGCGTATAACTGGACGTGGGAATTTATCGGCGATTTTTCTCGCTTTGCGAAAACCAAAAAAGCAGGAACATGGGGACCGTTTACCGGTGCAGTTGCTGCTCAACTATTGTGGTTTACCGTTGGTGCAGTAGCCGTTGTCTATCTCGCAGTTTCAACGGGAGAATATTCACCGCTTCTTGCTGACCCATCATCAACGACTGTTGCGTTGGGTCTTGGTTGGCTTGCTGCATTTATAGTTCTTTTTGCAACAGTAACGACAAATGCCGGGAATATCTATGCAACATCGCTCGGCGTTGCCAATATTATTGCTCATAAAAAACATGTTTCTCTTAACAAATTATTGCTTTATGTCTCACTTGCTCTTATACCACTTGCATGTACTCCTTTGATTGCGACGTCATTTGTAGGATTTTATATTTTCTTCCTCGATTTCCTGGGAGCAATTGTCGTGCCGCTTTGGACCTTAATTTTGGTTGATTATTTCTTCATACACAAACAAAAATATACTGATGATCTCTTTAAATTAAAGGGTGGAATCTATTGGTTCAAAAACGGTTGGAATCATAGCGGGGTGATTGCGCTTATTTCTGGAACGGTTATGTATTGGATTTGCAGTTATGCGCTTCCTGAAGTAAGACATTCTGTAACGGCAACCATCCCAACAATGGTGTTTGTGACATTCCTTTATTTAGGGCTCTCAAAAAGAAATGAAACAAAATGATTTCTTTGATTGGTTGACTGATTGGGAACAAAATTTACAATCAGTTACCTTTAAGACGCTACAAAAAGACCCTAAAAAAATTGCGGTAATCTCCGTTGATATGGTGGTTGGATTTTGCCATAAAGGGCCGCTTGCAAGTCCGCAAGTAAAAAGTATTATTCCGGATGTCGTTGCAGTTTTTGAGAGTGCATATAATTCTGGAGTTGAGCATTTTTTACTTGTCCAAGATGCACATCATGATCAAGCAGTTGAATTTGCGGCTTATCCACCACATTGTCAAAAGGGGAGTGACGAAGCGGAAACTATTCCTGAAATAAAACAATTACCATTTGCTGATAAGTTTCATCTTATTGAAAAAAATTCTCTGAGTCCTGCATATAATACAGAGTTTGATACTTACTTCAAAAACCGTCCGGAAATAGATACCTTTATAATAATTGGTGACTGCACAGACCTTTGTGTCTATTCCATGGCAATGCATCTTCGTCTATCTGCAAACGCAGCAAATCAACAGAAAAAGATAGTAGTACCTGCAAAAGCCGTTGGTACATATGATATGTCAGTTGAAACTGCCAAAAAACTCGGTGCATTTCCACACCCTGAAAAATTATTACATCCGCTGTTTCTCTATCATATGGCACTTAACGGTGTTGATATTTACAAAGCAATTAAATAGCCAAAACCACAATTTGGTTTGAATGCTGTGATGGTTGCGAGATTAGTTTAAAGCGGCTACAATAGGCTCATGAAGAGTAGGCGCAGTCTTCTTCCTATATTTTCCTTTTTTTTTGTTTTAGCAATCCTCGTGTACATTTTTTCAGGCACACAGTTGGGGAAGGGTACGAGTAGTTTTTTTGAAGGCCTTTTATTGCCAGTGCAAAAAACACTTTTTCTTTCCTTTGGTTCAGGAGCAAAACAGCTTACACCGGAGGCAAAATTACGAGAAGAAAATGTGAAGCTCCAAACTTTACTTGCGCAACAGGAAGAGTTGAAAAAAGAAAACAATGCCCTGCGTGATCAATTCAGAACAACAATACCTTCTCCTAAACAATTAGTTCCAGCACAAATTATCGGTGGGAAAAATGATGAAATCATCCTTGATAAAGGAACCAAAGATGGAGTTAAAGCGGGAAGTGTGATGATTATCCGAGATAATCTCATTGGCAGAATAATAAAGGTTTCCGAGCATAGATCAGTGGGGGAACTGCTTACGAAAAACGGTTTAACTTTTACTGCCAAAACGACAAAGACGACGGCATTGGGAATAATTCAAGGAAAAGGTGAAGGGAAAGTAGTACTCCTTAACGTTGTGCTCGCTGACAAACTTGAAAAAAATGATATTGTTATGACAAAAGGAGATATCGATCAAAGCGGTAAAGGTTTTCCTCAGGATTTGGTTGTGGGAAAAATAATTGCAGTAAATAAAAAAGCAAGTTCGCTGTTTCAATCTGCTGAAATAGAAACATTAGTTGATTTGGGGAAAATGGACACGGTTTTTATCCTGTTAGAATAACTTCTTTATGATAATTTTATTAGTCGCTTTACTCATTGTTTCTATACTGCTTGAGGGTGTTATAACAACACTTCCACTAACGCTCCTTTGTCTCATTTGTTTTACCATAATAAAGCGAGATACAAGTGTTTTTTTGCTAGCATTTGCATCGGGGCTTATTATTGATGGTTTCAGATTGCAACAAGCCGGAGCTACAAGTATTTTTTATCTTTGTTTTCTTTTATTTATATTACTTTATAAAAAGAAATATGAAATATATTCTGCCCCTTTTGTACTCATCGCGACCTTTTTTGGTTCATTTTTGTTCCTTTTGACTTTTGGCTTAGAAAATATATTACAGCAGTCATTTATAGCAGCACTGGTTGCACTCATTTTATTTAGTGGGATAAGAGTTTTTTTAGATACAAAATTGACGAAGCAAAAAGAAAAGTTTTTACCTCTTTCTTAATATGAAATACGCTTATCTTCTTGGTGAACATATCAAAACAGGAAAATATAAAAGGAGAAAGTACGATGATACTCCCACTCCAATTAAACTGCGGGGTTTTCTTTTTCCTAGTGTACTTCTACTTGTAGGTGGAATTTTTCTCTGGCAGCTTTTCTCTTTGCAAATAATAAAGGGCGGAGAATATCGTGCTCTTGCAGATTCAAACCGCGTACGAACCCAGACAATTCATGCACCACGAGGCATCATTTTTGATAGAAATGGAGTTCCGTTGGTTCTCAACACTCCAGGTTTCAGGCAAATAATAAATTGTAACAAAGAAGAAAAAATTTGTGAGACAAAACCACTCAGTCAAGAGGAAGCAATACCACTTATCGCACGAGGCATGAGAAACATTGAAGTTGATTCTTTTCGAGAATACCCGCTTAAAGATACGCTTGCGCATGTCCTTGGGTATATTGGTCAAATTTCAGAAGAAGAACTGAAAAGTAAAAAGTTTGAAGGTTATCTTGGTACAGATTGGATTGGCAAGAACGGTATTGAAAGGTCATACGAAAGTATTTTAAAAGGCAAAGACGGAAGACAACTTATTGAGGTCGATGCAACAGGAAAACCTATTCGCTCACTGGGCAAAGAAGATCCCATACCTGGTCAGGACATAACGCTTACCATTGATAGCAAATTACAGGAAGCAGTTTATGATGCGACGAAAGATGTGAAGCGGGGAGTAGTGATAGTCTCCAAACCCAATGGTGAAGTCCTTTCACTTATTTCGCGTCCAACATTTGATCCAAATCTTTTTACACTTGATAAAACATATAAAGTATCGTCTACAAGTGCCTATTCCAACTTAGAAGCTGTATTATCTGATACAACAGCGCAGCCGCTTCTTAATCGTGCAATTGGTGGTGTCTATCCGCCTGGATCTACCTTTAAAATTATCACATCAGCAGCTGGGCTTGAGAAAGGAATTATTGATGCAAGTTATAGAGTTGAAGACACTGGAGTTCTCACTGTTGGTGAATTTTCTTACGCAAATTGGTATTACACACAATATGGTCGAAAAGAACAAGGCAAACTTGATGTGACGCGCGCACTCGCCAGGTCAAATGATATTTTTTATTATAAATTGGCTGAAAAAATAAATGTCGACAGACTCGCTGATATGGCAAAAACATTTGGCGCAGGTAGCAAATTAGGAATTGATTTGGGTGGTGAAGTTTCAGGTACCGTGCCGACAAAAGATTGGAAAAAAGATGTTATAGGTGAGAGCTGGTATCTCGGAGATACGTATCATTATGGCATTGGGCAAGGCTATATGCTTGCAACACCGCTTCAGGTACACACGTGGGGAGAAGTCATTGCAAACGGTGGAACGCTTTTTAAACCACGATTATTGTTGGAGGTTAACACTGCATCAATCAATACAATACGATATGATTTTTTGAGTGATTCAACGACTCAATTGATACGAAAAGGAATGATTGACAGCTGCAGTCCCGGTGGAGTAGCTTATCCTCTCTATAACTTTGGCATCAAAAAACCCGCAGACGGAAAGACAAATATTCAAATTGACGGTAAAAATTATGTAGAAACAGCTTCAGGTTCAGCAAAAATGATTAAAATACCTGTTGCATGTAAAACAGGAACTGCACAGCACGGCGGTGAAGAAACACTGCCGCACGCATGGATAACCTCATTTGCTCCCGCGTATGCACCTGAAATTGTTGTCACTGTTTTAGTTGAAGAAAGCGGAGAAGGTTCTCAAAAAGCAGCCCCGATTGCAAAGAAAGTCTTAGAAGCGTATTTTCGAAATAAATAATTAATCGACCCACTCATCGTAGAAATTACTGCCTTTTTTTTCTGCGGGTACTGGCTCTTCGGGTTTTGTGTCTTGGTTTTTTAGTGCATTTATTTGTTCAGTGAGTTTGTCCACAGCAGCTTTTTGCTCTTCAGGTGTTACTGGTGGTGGTTGGACGGGGCTGTTATAAACAGGAACGGCGTGCGCGTCTCCTTCTGGAATATCGTCAACACTTCCATGTTGTTTAATAAAACGGTTTTTTGCAGTGTCACTCCAGACTTTTCCATCGTGTGAAGTTTTATCAGTAACAAGCAGAACTGGCGGTGTTTTGGCAGGGTCGCTCATACAATTATTGTAGCAGATCTATTTCATTTTTCCAGTGATCTTTCTTCGCGAGTGAGAATTTACTTCATGCATCGGGTGTGTTTGGATTAGGTGTTTTTTGAACCAATTGCTTCAGAGATGTGGGTGAATCCGTCCTTTTTTATAAGATCGACAAGTTTTATATTGATGTCTGAAATTAGCTGCGGACCCACAAAAATCATTCCAGTAATAAGCTGTACAAGTGTTGCACCCAATGTAATTTTTTTATATGCATCCTCAGCACTAAATATGCCCCCGCAGCCTATGATTACAAATCGCTTTTTATACTGTTTATATGTAAGTGCAATTAATTCATTTGAACGAACAAATGTAGGTTTACCGCTGAAATTACCGACACTAAATTGTTTTACTTCGCTCTGAACAAGTGAAGCATCTTTTCTATTCGTTTGGAGATTGCCAAAAATAACTCCTACCGGTGAATGATCCGCAATCACCTTGAGCATGTCTTGGGTTTCTTTGTCAGTGTGATCAATTGGCATTTTGACAAAAATTGGTTTTTTAATTTTAAGTTTATCAACAGCTTCAAGTAGTGCTCGTAAATTCTTAGGCGGATAAAAACTAATATCGGTATATAAATTGGGGCAACTGATATTTAGTTCATAATATGCGTGCCGCACAGGTGATTTTTCAAAAACCTTAAAAGCGTCAACAACATCGTTGATAGCGTCTTTTAAGGTTATCTTTTTTTGAAAATTAGTCGCACCGATGCTGATTCCCACAGGATAGGCAAAGTGAAGTGTGTTTAATTTTTCTGCAGTTTTCAAAGCGCCTAGATTTTTGTAACCTTTATTTACCATAAGTGATTTTGATTTGGGGAGTCGTCCGAGCATTGGGCGTTTATTTCCTTCGTATGAAAAATTGGTAATTGTTCCAACTGCTTGAAATCCGAATCCAGCGCTTGGTAGAATTTGTGTCAGTTTTGCGTCATAGTCAAACCCCGCTGCAAGGCCCACGGGATTTTGAAAAGTGATTCCGGCAACAGTTTGCTTCAAGGCGTTATTTTTGTAGTGAAAAAACAGTTTTGCAAACCATTTAATCGGTGGGAATTTACCAAACATTTCACTCGATGAAGTAATCCTTTCATGCACGATTTCAGGATCATGTTTGAATAATATTGGCTTTGCAACATTTCGGTAGAAATAACCAAATACCAACGAAAAAAGTAATTTTTGTTCTTTTTGAAATGCGAATTGGACAAAGATAAAGATAAGTGTGCTAATCAGTGCAGAACCCATGCAGAATAAACAAATTGATTGGATAACGATTAGCTGCAAATATACAAAATAAATTGAGCTTATAAGGCCAGCATAGGCGAGTATAATCGTGAGATAACGTGCCTTTCTTTTTTTGCCTATCGCTGCATACATATGGGCGATTGTTGAGACGTAATAATGTGCAAGCCCAATCAGTGCAAGTGGAATGCCAAAAACAATTGCATATTCACTGGTTAATACCGCGCCGCAATCGCTAGCGAGAAAACTTACACTGCATGGTGGAATTTCGTTTTGATAATGTTCGTATGTTAAATATCCCGCATCAAGCATTCCAAAGAATGCGAGAAATATTAAAAGGTAAGTGAAAAAAGTTTTCATTTCAAAAAGAGCGCGAGGCTTATTGCTGACCACTATATCATTTTTTAGCATTTTTTTAAACCGATCAGCTCACAGCGTCTTTCTACCTCTTGCAAAAAGTTGTTGTGCGTACGTA
Source organism: Candidatus Levyibacteriota bacterium (assembly GCA_052034235.1). GTDB lineage: Bacteria > Patescibacteriota > Microgenomatia > Levybacterales > UBA12049 > JBPOIT01. The sequence goes on along the minus strand of JBPOIT010000011.1, from coordinate 166,571 downwards.
CAATAAAAATATGCACAGACATCACATATCTCATCTCTTCTTACTGTTACTTCTTGTTCTTCCACTGATAGTTTTAGTTATATTTACAGCCAATATAAATACCAATCAATCTCTGAAAACTGAAGCGCAGAATCTTCCGTCTGGTACACCGGCAACAAGAATAATTGCCAAGAATTTAAACATTCCTTGGGCGATAGCTTTTTTGCCGGATGGGAATATGTTGGTTACTGAAAGGCCAGGTACGGTAAAACTCATTGCTCCGGCAAATGGACAAACGACAGATATAGTTGCAATAACCGGGGTGAAAGCTACCGGTGAAGGAGGTCTGCTTGGTATCGCGCTTCATCCGCAATTTGCTTCAAATAATTTTGTATACCTGTATTACACATATCAGGAAACAAGCGGAAACACATTGAATCGTGTTGTTCGGTATGTCTTTTCCAATAATCAAATGACAAGCCCGACAACTATTGTAGATGCGATACCAGGAGGTACAAATCATGATGGGGGTCGAATTAAATTTGGACCGGATGGCTTTTTATATATAACAACAGGTGATGCAGGAAATCCATCATCTGCACAAGACACAAACTCTTTGGCCGGGAAAATATTGAGAGTAACTGATACAGGTCAACCTGCACCTGGAAATCCATTTAATAATAGAACGTATTCATATGGTAATCGTAACCCACAGGGCCTTACTTGGAACGGTTCGACATTTTATGCAACAGAGCATGGTAATTCTTCGCCATCAAGGTCTGATGAACTTAATCTTATCGAAGCAGGCAAAAATTATGGCTGGCCAACTATCGAAGGTGATGCTCAGCAAACAGGTATGGTAACGCCGCTTGTTCATAGCGGCAATGATGCAACAACAACGTGGGCACCTGCGGGTACAGCTTTCTTTAATGATTCGATCTTTTTTGGAGGACTCAAAGGACAAGCTCTGTATGAAGCAAAAGTGCAAGGCACAACAGCCAGTATCGTTAATCAGCACTTCAAGGGGCAGTTTGGCCGTATTCGTGAAGTAATCGTTGGTCCTGATAATCAGTTATACATCACAACTTCAAATAGAGACGGCAGGGGAACCCCTCAAGCGGAGGATGATAAAATTATTCGAGTCAACTTTGCCGCTAATTCAGCACCGACATCTGCTTTCATAACACCAACCTACGGCGTTATTGCTCCTTGTCCCAGCTGTGGCGTAACTTCACCAATTCCGAGTTCCGCAAGTACAAACCCTCAACCTTCAAGTCGAACTACGACTCCAAGTGTATCAACGCAACCTTGCGTAGCCGAAGGAGCGTCGATTGCTCACAATAAGAAAAAGAAAAGCAAACATAAACAGAAAAGCGGTGGTGTGAGTAAATTTATGGACGCACTGCTCAGGTTTCTTATTGAACTTTTAAATCTGCTTCTGCGACTTATCGGTGGTGGGACAACACCTCTTCCAAACCCGCAGCCAACTCCATCCACAGTACCTGATCCATGCGCGCCGACAAGTGCTCCAACAAGTGCACCTGTCCCTACAATAAATCCATCTGTTCCGGTCGTCTCACCGTCAGTGGCACCTATCATTGCTCCATCAACGCCAGTCTCTGTCGCGCCTTCAATTACGCAGCCGTTTAGTGTTGCTCCAAGTGCAGCGCCTACGCAAGTATTTGCATGTATTCCAAGCGGTCAAAAATGTGATGCAACAGGTGCACGGAAATGTTGTACCAATGCATGCGTCCATAACATTAATCCAAACTACCCTGACGATCCAGGTACTTGTGACTAATCATACTTGACTCTCTCTGAGCGAGAAGTTACTCTTAAATAGTATGAACGAATTCAATCATAAAAGGGAACATGTGAGGCAACTTAGTCTTGTTGCATATGCGGTCATGCTCGCGATGTTAATGCCTCTAACTATTTTCCTCGTCCAAAAAGAGCAGGACGTGAGAACAGAAGCATCATCTGTGATAAAACCAAGCTTTTATCCATTAGCACCGTGTCCGTCCTGCACATCTGTTGCAGTATCACCGGTAACAAGTAGTGCTCCTGCACCCACAGCGCAAACTCCTTCAACAAGTATGAGTCAAACTCCAGCAGATCCATGTGTTACGGGAGGGGCGTCAACTGCACATAGCAAGAAAAGTAAACACAAAAGCAAACATAAAATTCACGATGGGGAAGTAAGTAAATTTATGAAGCAGATACTTGAATGGCTTATTGAACTTATCAATAAATTATTGGGGGAAGGAACGATCAAACTGCCCGACGAAAATACTGTCCCAGCCCCAAGCAACGTTCCAAATGAAGAAGATACAACACCAGATGAAGAACAAGAGCAGGAAGAAGAAGTTCCATGTCCTGATCCTTCAACAGCACCTGTGCCAAGTACATCAACTTCAGTAGCACCACCGGTACCTTCGACAGTGCTTTCAGTTGTCCCATCAGGTGGCGCTGGCACAACTGCCAATGTGAAAATTACCTTTTATGGTGCCTACGACAATGATCCAAAAGGTTCAAAAGCAATCGCAAATCCCGTTATCCATCAGGAAGCAGGCGGTACAGGAACACATGCAGATCCATTAACATTTGCATCTCCAGCGGGTGCTGGAGCATACAAAGTTGGACAAATTATTTATGTGCCGCGTGTTCAAAAATATTTCATCAAAGAGGACGAATGCGCTGTTTCATGGACAGCGCCTAAAGGTTGCGGCGTCGTGACAATGGTTGATCTTTATGTTGGAAATCCTTCAGACGCACAGGCGGTTGTGGAATGCGAAAACTCAATCACTCCAAGTGGAGACACACAAATTATTATTGATCCACCAGCAAATCTCACTGTCGATCCGAAACCAATTTGGAATCAGTCAACAGGTGCGTGCATGACCCCGCACTAATCACAAAAAACCTCTTGTCATCATATGTGCTCTATGCTATTATATTGCTAATCAAGAGTGATGGCGAATGGAGAATTGGCTCCGAAGACCCATCCGGCAACCGAGTAAATACCACGGTGCCAAACCCAATCCCGTAGGGGGAGGATTAGTCCAGATTAAATCTGGAAAACAATTTTTTTGTAATAAACCTCCTTTCCGGGAGGTTTTTTTGTTTTATATGGCACGACCAAGTCTAGAACAAATTTCAAGAAACGGTTTACCAATCCCAACAGCTGCTACTCCGAGTGGCATTTTTCTTGTGGAAGGAGCTCTCCCTACTGCAAATGGTAAGGCTCCGCATATTGACACGAGTAGCTTTAGGCCTGATAGAAAAACAGGCTTGTTGGTGCCTGATCGTGCACTTGTAAAGGGACCATTTGATATTGTCCGGATAACAGATTTTGGAGGTGGACATGGGCGAGATGATTTTGCAAATGTTGAAGTAGACCTCAATTTGACAGCAGTGGCAGAAGAATATGGATTAGAAGTTGCGCATGTAATTTCAGGACATAATGATAAGTTCGCAACAGAAAATACTGGTTATCAGACATGGCAAGCGCTTGTTAATAAAGATCATAAGGGACGTACTCGTGTTGGGTATGTTAATACCAATTCACGATATAGTCCTGGGGATAATAGAAGTTGGACTGGTAAAGATAATTCTAACGAGTTAGTATATGCACGCCTTGATAATGGCACGCATCTATTTACAGTTGATAGGGGCAGTAATCTTTCATATGTTAAACCACATATTGTAGAGGGGCATGTACTGGATGGTCATCGTGTTGATCAATTCCTTTCAAGAGGCCCTTTTATTGAGGTTGCTTTTGATGTTTTGAGTGGAGGGACAGATCATATCTCTGGTTCACTTGATGTGGAGGCTATTCCAGATCCACGCAAAGGTGCGATTGTGGCGATAGATGGTACTGATAATTTGAAGTCAAACATAACAGTTAGCGAATTAGTAGCAGAACCTGGAATTGCTACTAGTCCATATCTTTCAGTATCTATTGACGGTGGTGAGCCCGTTATTGCAAAAAATGGTTTAGTGCCTAATCTTGTTGAAATAGGTCAAGGCAACTTTGTAGTACGAGGTGGCTCAAGTGGATATCTTGATACGGGGTTGCCTGATGGACAAAACTTTGTTGAAGTACAAGCGATGTTTGCAAGTGCTGTGGACGTGTTGGGACATAATGGTAGAGTTACTGATGAAACACATGTTTCTATACAACCTATTTTTGATGTTACGAGAGCTGTTACAGAGCAAGCTAACAGAAACTATTATTTAGAACAAAAGGCAACAAGAAGGGAAATAATAGTATTTGATGGTGCAAGATAAATTCATGTGGGGTCTAATTATTTCTACTTTTCTATAGTCTCAATAATATAAATCATTTTCTGCTACTTGACACCTCCTGTATAATCTAGATTACAATATTAGCCATTGCTGACTTTATGAAGAACCTTGTTATTGTTGAATCACCGGCGAAAGCGAAAACCATTGAGGGATTTTTGGGGAAAGATTTTCATGTTCGATCTTCGTTTGGACACATTCGTGATCTGCCAAAGGGTGGAGATGCGATTGATATTAAAAACGGATTTACTCCAACGTATGTTGTCCCGGACGAGAAAAAACAAGTTGTTGCAGAGCTTAAGAAACTTACCAAAGAAGCTGATATGATTTGGCTTGCAAGTGACGAAGACCGTGAAGGAGAAGCTATTTCGTGGCATTTATCACAAGTTTTGGGTTTAAAACCAAAAAATACAAAGCGAATTGTCTTTCATGAAATCACCAAAACCGCAATTGAGCGCGCAATTGAAACACCTCGTGATATCGATACCAATCTGGTAGATGCACAACAAGCAAGACGTATTCTGGACCGATTAGTTGGTTTTGAACTCTCACCAATTCTCTGGAAAAAAATCAAACCGCAACTATCTGCAGGTCGCGTCCAATCTGTTGCCGTTCGGTTCCTTGTCGAGCGGGAACGCGAAATCATGGATTTTGCAGGACAGACCTTTTATAAAATCTCAGCGGAATTTGAAACCAAAGAAGGCAAAAAGTTTATTGCAGAACATAATGAAAAGTTTAAATCGCTTCCTGATGCGCGGACATTTCTCGAAAAATGTATTGGTGCAACCTATACAATTACTGATGTCCAAACTCGCCCCGGTAAACGTTCTCCAACTCCGCCTTTTACAACCTCAACACTTCAGCAGGAAGCTGGCCGCAAACTTGGCTACTCAGTTTCCCGAACGATGGTAATTGCACAAAAGCTCTACGAGTCAGGCCAAATTACGTATATGCGTACTGATTCTGTCAATCTTTCAGAAACAGCCATCAAAGCAGCTGAGGCAGAAATTACCAAGAAATACGGTGCAAATCATGTCCAAATCCGCAAATATCAAACCAAAACAGCAGGAGCACAAGAAGCGCATGAGGCAATTCGTCCAACACATTTTGACCATCATACCATTTCAACCGGTGATGCTGGAGAAGCACGGCTTTATGAACTGATTTGGAAACGCGCGATTGCCTCTCAGATGGCAGATGCACTGCTTGAAAAGACAACAGTGACTGTTGGCATCTCAACTGTTCCAGATGTCCTTACAGCAACAGGTGAGGTCATCAAGTTCGACGGGTTTCTCAAAGTCTATTTTGAAGGACGAGATGAAGACGAAGAAGAACAAATGGGCATTTTACCTGCACTTACTGTTGGTGAAAAAGTTGGCCTTGAATATATGCAGGCGCTGCAAAAATTCCAGCGTCCGCCAAGCAGATATACAGAAGCAACACTTGTTAAAAAACTGGAAGAACATGGTATCGGTAGACCTTCAACGTATGCTCCGACTATTTCAACAATTCTGAAACGCGGATATGTTGTAAAGGAAGACAGAGAAGGTTCTTCTCGTGATTATGAGGTTTTGACGTTGCATAAAGGACATATTAAAGAAGAAAAACGAGCTGAAATGACAGGCGTTGAACGAGGCAAATTATTTCCAACGGATATCGGCATGGTTGTGACTGATTTTTTGAGTAAACATTTTCCAAATATTATGGATTATGAATTTACGGCAACAGTTGAAAAAGAATTTGATGATATCGCAGAAGGACAGCTCGAATGGCAAAAAATGCTTAAAAAATTTTACGGACCATTCCACAAACATGTCGAATCAACTGAAGAACATGCAGAACGCGCAAGTGGAGAGCGAATTTTGGGCAAAGATCCAAAGAGTGGCAAGGAATTATTGGTTCGTGTCGGCAGGTTTGGACCGCTTGCACAAATTGGACATACAACCGAAACAGAAAAGGCAAAATTTGCGCCACTCAGAACTGGTCAAATGTTAGAAACGATCACACTCGAAGAAGCGCTTGAACTCTTTAAACTTCCCAGACGTGTTGGTGAATTTGAAGGAGAAGATATGGAAGCCAATATCGGTAGATTTGGCCCGTACATCAGACACGCAGGAAAGTTTTATTCAATTCCCAAACCAGAAGATCCAAATACCATTCACGAAGTGCGTGCAATTGAAATCATCAAAGCAAAAAGGGAAGCAGATGCAAACAAACACATTAAATCATTTGAAGAAGATGCAGAAGTCCAAGTCTTAAACGGTCGTTATGGCCCATACATCAAATTTGGCAAACAAAATGTGAAGATTCCAAAAGAAACAGATCCAAAATCCCTGACTTACGCGCAATGCAAAGAACTCGCAGAAGCAGACGCAAAAAACCCAAAACCCAAAAGGGGAAGGTTTATGAAAAAATCAAAATAAAGCTTCAGGTTACTTCAACGAGAAACACTTCCATCGGGGCATTTAAACTCACAATTCGGTCCAGATCTTCCTACAAATGAACCATCTGAGCATTGTTTTGCGTCCATCGTGCATATTGTTACAGCTTCAGTTATGTCCACGACGCTCGGCTTTGGAGACATGCCAGTTGGCAAAACTCCTTCACTCGGGTTAACAGTCAATGCTGATTGGACTGGTTCGAAACGAAATGTGGAGAGGAAGAGGTAGAGTTGTGTTCGGTCAATTTTGCCAAAAAGGCTGATATCATAGGTCATGCCGTTTTCTGCATAGACGAGAACGGCGTTTTCCACCACTTGTCCGCTGCAGGTGCTGTCTTCATACACCTTCATCCGGCCGCCTTTTGCTGTTATTTCGCTCACGCGTTTTGCCTGACAGTTTGCTAAAAACTGTTCTTCGGTGGATAACGCATCAGGTAGTTCGTTGTGAGAGTAGAGGATTTTAATATTGTTTTCAGGGTTTTCCTCAGATGTGTACGCTGTGATTCTCCAACCTTTATCCTCAATAACATTAAATGTTTTTGGATGCTGAAATGTTACACCAGCATCCTTACTAGTGAATGTTTCCCAATTTGCCGTGGATTTCGCCTCATGCTCTGCAAGCAGTACGCCGCTTGTTATCGCAATCACGAAAAAAATAACAATATACCAAAAGTATTTTCGGATTAAGAATCGTAATGAACGAGTATTTTGGACTGGTTTTTTTTCATGTGCTGGTGGTAAATGTTGTTCCATAATTATTTATTACATAAAAACGGTTTATCGTTTGGTCCGGCATGATAGTCATAACTATTATTTTTGGCAGATAAAACGACTTGCGATCCTTCAACAAGTGCTTGTGTGTACATCATATCAGGCTGGGGACATCCTAGACTACCATCATTCCAAGTTATTTCTTTTTCAGACACAACACTAATTTCCCCAGTCGATATGTTTAATCTTTTTGCCAGATCTTCTTTTGCAAGATCGGTAACGCTCGTTACGACTTGAGAAGGAACTATTCCTTGTGTTACTTCGGGATTTGTCATGCTTGGTGCGACATTCTCAGCTGGCTTAAGCGGCTCAATGGCTTTTAATAATTGTGAATCGTCAGGTCTTATCAAAAAGAAATAGATAAGGATATCAACAACCACAATAAGAATGCCGACAAGAATCGCAGTTTTGACATTACCTCTTTTTTTAAAAGGCGCATCAGGTCTTTCCGGATGAAATTCGGAAGGTGGTACACCGAGTGGCTGATCGTCAGGCATACATCAAGTATTCCAGATTTACCTCCCAATTTCAATCTTTGGTATAATGTGAGCATGAAACTTGATGCAAAAGCACTGAGATTGGCAACAGCTGAGGAACACCAGAAGAAACATCTGAAAAAGAATCCTGTCTATATTATCGTTGATAATGTCCTTGATACGTATAATATTGGTTCAATTTTTAGGCTCGCAGATGCGGTTGCTGTTGAAAAAGTCTATTTATGTGCAGGTGCAGAAACACCTCCAAATCATCGGATTAAAAAAGCATCAATAAATACCACAGAGTGGGTTGATTGGGAATATACTTCGACTGCGGTCGAAGCGATTAAAGATTTAAGAGATAAGATTAAAGATATCCAAATTGTTTCCATTGAGCAAAATGAGCGTAGTATTCCTTATGATCAAGTAGACTATAAATTTCCGGTCGCCCTGATTGTCGGACATGAGACTGATGGTGTTTCACAAGAAGCGATGGAAGCATCAGATTATATCGCCGAGATGCCTATGTGGGGTGTAAATATCAGTCTGAATGTAATGGTAAGTTTGGGGATTGTCTTATACCAAGTAATGGAGCATTCTTCTCAAACTAAAGTTTAAAAGTTGTACAAAGTTCTGCTATTTCTTTATTTTGTGTTCCAGAATGAAGCACAAGCTGCATTCGATACGTATTTCCAGCGGTAAGTGCTGCTCCTGTATTGGTTTTTAAATTAGGCATTTTCCAAATAATTTGAGCGGTCCACGCAGAATTACGAGATCCACCAGCAGGGCCATTTGCTGGCGGCCATAAATCTGCTCCCTGACCGAGGTTCTGTCCGTTAGCTACATTTGAACTCAAGCCGTTCTCAACACGCCATGCACCATAGATATCAGTCGGGAATTGAGCTACTCCGTTATTTTGTGCATCTCCTGAGACATCAGCTGCGTTCGCTGTAATATCCGTTAAAAAAACAGCTGGGGAGATAGGGAATTTGTTTGCGTCTTTATTGGCTGCATTAACTGGAGGACTGACAATGTGTTCTGTTGGGCTTTGTGTCATTGCTCTGGTTCCAGCAGCAAGGGAATCAGCTCCTGAAAAAAAGACTTGGACTGATTGGGTATTGCCGCTTGCGGCTGTAGCGCTTACGCGATATGCCCAAATAAGTTCTGGTTTTGCTGTTCCGACGAGCGCACTGCTTCCGCATGCTACTTCAGTCAACTGCAAAGAATTGGGCTGTGGAGCTGCAGGTTGTTGGGTTGGGTATGGTGTATTTGTCACTCCTTGAAATGTATGCATTTGCAACCCGAGTTCCTGGGGAAATGTTTGCTTTAAATCAACTGACATAATGTTCTCTGATCGAGGTTTTGGTATGGTTTCAGGAATAGTCCCGCCAACAAAAATATAGCCGCAGAACATCAGCGTGATCATGATAACAACGATAAAAATAGTACCGCGATCAATCTTTCCACGCAGCCATTTCTTTGCAAGAGGATGTTTTTTTGTGCTAACCCGAGCTTTAACAGGCTTTCTTTTCTTCATATATAGGGTCAATTTAAGCGTAGTTAAAAATCAACAGCTTGTCAATTATGTCGCAGCTTTATAGCATTCTTCCTAAAGATTAATTTGGTCTCCCAGAATGTTTCTTCACTTATCATTCTATGACTTGCTTATACGACAATTAATCGGGCTTGACACCAGGCTGAAAATCATTATAATGGATAGACAGTATGTAGAGCCTAAGCCAAGGAATATACGAGATTATACCTCGCCTGCGGCGGGGTTTTTTTATCTCAAAACGCTCTACAATAAATACTATTGCTCTTTAAAAACGAAATACACAACACACTTATTCACGCAACAGTTCAAGCGTGTGATTTGGATAATCATGCGTTTGACAATCAAGATGTGGTAGGAATTTTTTTCAGATTATTCCTTATACAAATAAAGAAATCTGAAACCCAAATTTTTTTTGAGAGTTTGATCCTGGCTCAGGATGAACGCTGGCGGCGTGCCTTAGGCATGCAAGTCGAACGGGAATAGTAATATTCAAGTGGCAGACGGGTGAGTAACGCGTAGGAATCTACCTCTGGGTAGTGCATAGCCGGCCGAAAGGTCGGGTAATTCACTATAGTCCCGCAAGGGTAAAGGACTTAACGGTCCGCCGAGAGAGGAGCCTGCGTCCCATCAGCTAGTTGGTAAGGTAAAGGCTTACCAAGGCGATGACGGGTAGCTGGACTGAGAGGTCGATCAGCCACAATTGCACTTAGACACGGGCAATACATCTACGGATGGCAGCAACCAGGAATATTGCGCAATGGACGAAAGTCTGACGCAGCGACGCCGCGTGGAGGATGAAGGCCTTCGGGTTGTAAACTCCTTTTGCCAAGCCTTTCACAGCTTGGAGAATAAGCCTCTACTAACTACGTGCCAGAAGTCTCGGTAATACGTAGGAGGCAAGCGTTATCCGGATTCATTGGGCGTAAAGTGTGCGTAGGCGTTCCGTAAAGTCATTACTTAAAGACCAAGGCTTAACCTTGGGACTGGTGGTGATACTCACGGAATTGAGGATTGATCGGGGAGCTGGAACAGTTAGTGTAGCAGTGAAATGCGTTGATATTAACTGGAACACCAAGGGCGAAGGCAGGCTCCTGGGTTTTTCCTGACGCTGAGGCACGAAAGCTAGGGTAGCGAAACAGATTAGATACCTGTGTAGTCCTAGCCGTAAACGATGTTCGCTAACTTTTGCAGACTTGTCTGCAGAGGTTCAAGCTAACGCATTAAGCGAACCGCCTGGGGAGTACGACCGCAAGGTTAAAACTCAAAGGAATTGACGGGGACCCGCACAACTGGTGGAGCGTGTGGTTTAATTCGAGACAAAGCGAAAAACCTTACCAGGGCTTGACATGATACCGTTTAATACCTTTGGAAACATTGGTAGATCCGTAAGGATGGTACCACAGGTGCTGCATGGCTGTCGTCAGCTCGTGTCGTGAGATGTTCCCTTAAGTGGGGAAACGAGCGCAACCCCCGCGAAATGTTACATATTCATTTCGGACGGTCCCGATCATATCGGGAAGGAAGGAGGGGAAGACGTCAAGTCAGCACGGCCCTTATGCCCTGGGTTACACACACCCTACAATGGCGAAGAACAAAGAGCAGCAAGCCGGCGACGGCAAGCAAATCTCAGAAATTTCGCCTCAGTTCAGATAGCAGTCTGCAACCCGACTGCATGAAGGAGGAATCAGTAGTAATCGCGGATCAGTAGGCCGCTGTGAATACGTTCTCGGGTCTTGTACAAATTAAATGCGCTTGGCAGCTTAACCGACAAAATGGTGAAAATCCATTCTTGTAGTTGAAGAACAGGACTTCTCCCGTAAGGGAAAGTCTGAAGGGTTCGATGAAACGAAGAGCAGCCTAAGATAAACAAAGCTTCTCGACTCTTACGTGTACTAAGAGGAAGAGACTAGAAAAGCTTCTTAGGATGTTTGAAATTGTCTTTTAAGTGACCCAAGGAGATCCTATATGCATCAGAACTATAATCGGCTATAGGAAGTCAGCAGATTCCATAGTACTTTAGAATTATGTATAATGATTTTAGAGGAAGGGATGAACTCAAAATTAAATCCTTATTATATTGTTGGATTAGTTGATGGTGAAGGTTGTTTTAGTGTTAGTTTTAACAAACACAAAAACAATCGTTTGCTTGAAGTAAGACTCATCTTCGAAATAGAATTACGAGAAGATGATTTGGAAATTTTAGAAAGGATTAAAGAATCGTTTGCTTGTGGCAATATCTACCATCTCAAATATGAGAGGTATAAAAAGTGGAGACCGCATTACAAATATAAGGTCTCAAACTTAAAAGATATTACAACAAAAATTATTCCATTCTTTACAAAATATCCTCTACAAGCAAAGAAAAAGCAGAGTTTTGCTCTATTTTGTATCGTAGCAAATCTCATGCTTCAAAAGCATCATTTAACCATTTCTGGCATTGAGAAGATAAAACTTCTCAAAGAGGCTTTTATAAGAGACTCGCTGGATGCGGGAAATCCGCACGTCCAGTGGGGAGCAGAATAGTTCTTACTGCGATCACCGCCCGTCAAGGCAGCAAAGTCGGGAGTGGATGAAGGCTACCGTAAGGTGGACGAGTCCAAGCTTGGCGATGAAGCTTAAGTCGTAACAAGGTATCCCTAGCCGAAGCTGGGGATGGATCACCTCCTTTCTAATTAAACATATTAAAGTTTGAAAGGATTACCGTTTTTGTTTTAAAACTGTGAACCGATTTATAAGTCGACACAGAGGTATTTACCTCTCGTATCGCATAGTCGCTCAGAGAATAGAGAACAGTAATAATTTCTTACCTTTTGTTGAACGGACGGGGGAAGACATATAACTACGTTAGACAGTTAGCAATAACTGGACTAGCTAGGAAAATGTATGACAACAGGTGGAGTGAGTAGCACCTGGCATATCTCGCAACCCTGCGCAAGCAGGACCTTTCCAAAATTGGCCTTTTGGTCGATCGAGGAACACTTAGAGATAAGCAAATCTACTCTCGCCTTCCTACCACGTCTTGGTTGAAGTTTAAGTATATTGTGTATTTACGTTTTAGACCCATCTTTTATAGGTGGGTTTTTTTGTGGAAACAGGCATGTTCAATAAAAATGTGTCAATTGTTTATGACTGCGTACATAGGTTCTCTGCACCTTATTGTCTATAAATAGTCTGCAGTTGACAAACAATTCTAGGCCGTCTAATGTTAAATATAGTGAGACGAAAAATTTTAACTGCCCTAAGTCTTGTCGCTGCATTTACGCTTGTTTTTTCGGCACAAGTTAGTTACGCTAACTTCAACATCTTCCATCACTCACCAAAGCCTACAATGACACCCACAACGAGTCCTGTAACTGGTCCGGTGACCGGTCCAATCACAAGTCCTGCCAAGCTTTTCACCATAAGTGGTAATGTGAGCTATCACGTTTGGGGGCTTTTCAAGAGGGGAGCAAGTAGATTGATGCCCGCGTCTGGCGTCACAGTTAAAGCGAAAGGTCTTTTCAATGGAAGCAGCGCAACCGCGACAACAGACAGTAACGGGAATTATGTCATTACGACAAACGACAAAGGTCACTATCGAGTTACTGTTTCAGGCGGAAATGGCAAACACTATATGCCTCCGCTGCATTTTGTACAATTAACTGAAAAGAAACCTACAAAAACAAAGGTAAACTTCACAGGACATACATTTAAATTCTAAGTGCAAGCGTACATTGTCTTATTTCTTCTTTTTTTGCTTCAATTCTTTTATTTCCCGGCGGGTATGAGCTTTTTTGAAGGAGCGAAGGTGTATGCCGGGGAAATACTTATTTTTATATTGTTTATTCTGCAAATAGTTTCAAAAGAAGGATTCTCTTTCAAAAGATATAACAGAACGCTTCTCTGGTGTTCCGGTTTACTTATTGGTCTCACATTTTATCATCTCTTTTTTCATCAAACAGAAACGCTTTTTTTTGGAAATGTTTTTCGGCAGCAGGGGACATTCCTTTTATGGGTGTTACTTCTTTTTGCAGCGCTCTCGTCGTGTATTTCAATTGAACAAAAAAACAAACCGTTTTTGCTCATTTTTGTATTTTTTGTGCAGTTTATTTGTACGGTGTTATTTATCGGTATGGGGACTGATAGGCCGGTCGGAACATTGGGGGAGCCAAACGCGCTTGCTGCGACTATTATTATCCTTTGGCCCTGGCTATTATTCGGAGAAAAGAAAACAGTTCGTCTAAAAATTGCAATAGCTATAAGCCTTATAATTGCTTTGAGTATCCTCTTCTTAACAGGTTCACGTTCTGGCGTTATTGCTTTAGGAGTGCAGCTGAGTTTTCTTTTCATACAGTGGTTAATAAGTATGTCACAAGGCAAATCAAACAGAAAATCGACTGTCATTGCCTTTATAGTTTCACTACTTCTCCTTGTTATTTCTTATAGCACTCCATTTATTGGTCCGAGAACTGAATATGAAGATAGGGGAGAAATTTGGAAGGCGGCGGCAATTGCAGGAATTGCACATCCTGTTTTTGGGATTGGATTCGGAAATGCTGAATATGAACTTCATACAGCCAATATCTCGCTGGGAAACAAACTTACCGGTTATTATGTCGATAGTGCACATAATATTTTTCTTGACTGGTTTATTCAAGCAGGAATTGTCGGACTTTTTGTTTTTCTTTTTCTGCTTTATAAAACAGCTAAGGCTTTTCTCGTTGAAAAGCAAACGAGAAATAGCGTTATTTTGTTGGGATTACTTGCTGCTTTATCTTTTAATCCCGCAAGCATTGTTTCTCTCATAACACTTTGGTGGCTCATTGGACAAGGAAACTCAAAGCACAAGTAGCTTGCCTGTGAGGCTAGCCTGTGGTAAGATTGTCTTTGTGGCGCGGTGGCGAAGCGGTAACGCAGGGGTCTGCAAAACCTCCATGCACGGGTTCGATCCCCGTTCGCGCCTCAAAAACCCTCATTTTGTTAACTTTTTGTAAGGCTACAATAAAGCTCAGTTTGACCTCCGGGTATATAATATAGGTATAGAAAAGAGAAAACTATGCCTGTAGAAACAAGACCAATTTTAAAACAAATCATCACTAAAAATGCAGCAATGCAGGAATATTATAGAGATAAATCTGTAGGGCCATCGGTAAAGCATGGCGAATTCGTCATGCCACATAAAGATCAAAAAAGTAATACGGAAAAAGTGGCAGGACTTAGTAAGAAGGTAAATATAATAACTGCGCCTATCTGGCTTGGAGTTGCCGGCGTAGGGGTAGCGACTGCGAATCCAGTGCTTATCGGTGCAGGCGCAGTTGGAGCTGGCGTTGATACTGCACAAGGAGTTGGGTCGCATATCGTTGAAAAGAGAGCGAAAAATAATAGTCTAGAAAAGGCACAACTTGCAGAAGCAAAAAATGGTGAAACTGTCGTTTTTGAAAAAGGTGATAAACAGTGGGGGCGAAGAATCCCGGGGGAAACATTATTTTGGGGTGGAGGCATTTATGGATTTTATAACCTTATAACACTTGATCTAGGAGGAGCACTCGTAGGCGGTGCTGCTCATATCGCTGGAAGATGGGTAAGACCCAAGCCAGAAGGGCATTAAAGGAGATAAAATATGAGTGAAACACTGACACTAGACCATACAGTAAGAAAAGGAGCAAACGAGCTTGCTTGGGGCGCTGGGGTTGTCGCGGCAACTGCTGGCGCAGTATGGGAGACAGGGCGGCAACCTGATAACGAGAATGGGCGGGAAGGAGCTATCGATGTTTTTGTGTATGCAGCGAGAGTTAGAGCCAATGAAGCTGCTAGGCAAGTCCTTCGTCGTTGGGGTCCTAAACGGTTTAGAAATTGAGTCAGTTAATGTATAATATACAAATGGAAAATGAACGAGAGCTTGGGAAGGGTGCTTCTGAGCATACAGACGACGGTTACAGTGAAAAAAAATTAGCTCTCCAGTTCGATCAAGGGAAATCATCAAAGCAAGCTTTAAAGATGGGAAATATCTTTGCTCCAAAGAAAAAAACACAAACTGTTTTTCAGGCACAAAAAGAAGAAGAAATTTGATATAATAGATACTCACTCAAAAGGGTGCTTAGTTCAGTGGCTAGAACGCTTTCCTGATAAGAAAGAGGTCAATAGTTCGATTCTATTAGCACCCACATGTCCACACAATTTCTGTTTTTCTCCAAGAATGGGCAGATTCTTCCTATTGAACAGGCGGTGATTCCTCTTAGTAATATTGAGTATTCTTATGGTTTTGGCGTGTATGAATCACTCAAGGTCAGGCATGGGGTTTTATATTTTGTGGATCAGCATGTTGAAAGGTTGTTTCAGTCGGCTCGCATTATCGATCTGCCTCATCCATTTATAAAAGAAGATGTAAAGCGCTATATTGAGGAATTAGTAACCAAACTGGAAGTTGATGCCTGTAACATCAAAATGCTACTTATTGGTGGAAAAGAGCCTCAGTTATTTATTATGGCACTCGCGCCACTTTTTCCGGATCGCAAATTGTATTCAGACGGAGCAAAGACTCTTACTGTCCACTATGAACGTTTATATCCTAATGCAAAGACACTAAATATGTTTCCAAGCTACATGGCCTATAAAAAAGCCAAATCCGCAGGCTGTTATGACGGGCTGCTTATAAACCGTGAAGGAAATATCATAGAAGGCACACGAACGAATTTCTTTGCGTTAAAAGTAAATGTGTTATACACGCCGCCGCTTGAGGAAGTGCTGGAAGGAGTTACCCGTCAAACAGTCATTGCGGTTGCTTTAAAAAATGGGTTTAAACTCGTTGAGCAAGATATTCCACTTACCAAAATAGGCGAGTACGACGGAGCATTTCTGACCAGTACGAGCACCAAAATGATCCCAATCAAACAAATTGACGAATTCGAGTTTCCAGAAATCCCAGCAGCACTAAAACAGCTTATGAAACTGTATGACGAATTTTTGGATTCATCAAAGGGTATTTTTAAAGACTAAGCAGTTTCTTACACCGCTTTTACGCAAGTAGTTTATACTAACCACTATGGAAAATCACCTTAAAGCAGCTGAACGATTAGCAAGACTTCTAGACAATCAGTTTAATATTTTGGGCGTTAAATTTGGTTTGAATGGAGTTCTGGGACTTATTCCGGGTGCTGGAGATTTTATTGTTGCTGCGGTTTCACTTTATATTGTTTGGATTGGCGTTAAAATGAAACTCCCAACAGCTGCCATTACTGAAATGATTGCGAATGTCGTTATTAACTTTTTAATTGGTCTTTTGCCGGTAATCGGGGATGCTGTCGATTTTTTCAATCATGCCAATTTGAAAAATGTCAAAATACTTAAACGTCATGTGAAACAGGGAGTAATTGAGGGAGAGATTGTCGATACTGCAACGCAAATCAGTTATCGTTGAGTTATGCTATACTAATTATATGGCTGCTTTGAAATATTGGTTTAAGGCACGAGGAAAAAATAGTGTCGGTTGGGTACCAAGTTCTTGGCAAGGCTGGGCAGTACTCGCAGTTTACACAGGTTTACTTATCCACTCGTTTCTGCAAATAAACGCTGAGAGCAAAACTTTTAGTGACACATTTATCGGCTTTTTCCCAAGATTCTTTATTTTTACAGCACTCCTGACTGTTATTACATATTTGATGGGAGAGCCTACAACATGGCATCATGAATCTTCTAAAACTTCAGGAGACGAAAAGAAAGTATAATAACTATTTCGATTGATTCTTTTCGGTTGTAATTTCATCAGCAAATTGTCGTGGATCCTGTTCTTCCTGCATCATCATGACAATAAGTGGAATGGCGAGAAGTAAAGTAAGTACCGCAAAGAAACCTAAGACTGCTGTTTTTGACCCAAAAAGTTTCTTCAATTGACGCATACACTTCTAGTACAACAAATAAAGGCACTGCTTGTCAACTTTTTAGAGTATGGTATACTTAATTTTTATGGATATTGAAGCATACGTCAAAGCAAGCGTTGTACCCGCAAAAGAGGGACGAAAATGTGTAGATGGTAGATATTTACCTGAACAAGCAACAGGTATGATTGCCAGACCCGGTGGAGACGGTGGCTATGTCATGGCCCTCATGGCGGTTAATAGGAAGAAGAACCTTGGACTTACACCAGAACAATGTTTCAACGCTGTTTATAACGCTGTCAAAGATGACAGCGGTTTTTGTATGCACACAGATCATCATACTGATCCCGATGCAACAACCCATATCGGGCTCATCGGATGTGGGCATATGGCAAAGGCTGCGAATCGTAAGTTTTGTGACGATTATGACGTGAAGTGTGAAGACGTTGAAAAAGTAATTGCGTACGCAAGAAACGTAAAAGAAATTTCAAAGGGAGTTCACATGCTCAAACTCGAAGGAGAGCATAAGGAACAAGGAGTGCTGATTATACAAAGTACCTCACATACTGTTCTAGCAGATAATCCAAAACTTTCGCAAATGTATTTTATTTATGATGAAACCCGTGATAATGAATTCCTTAAAAAATTGGTAAAAGAAATGCACGTAGAAGGTGTCACGTATGAAGATATGAAAACTGAGTCAGATTTGCAGCTCCAAACGACACTGCAGCTGTTAGCCCTACATTTGCCGATTTATACAGTTTCTTTTGATGGGGAAGCTCCAAAAGTTATGCATGTCGGCAATGTTGACCCCAAGCCGCAATCTTCACGTATGCCAATACTCAAGAGGCTCACCCTACGTAAACTCCAAAGATTTGCCCACAGACTTCACAAACCCACACTCACAAACTAATCAAAACGCAGTAGGTAATTGATACGGTACTTCAGGTTGAATAATCGCAGAAGGAGATGCAGGAACAGGTTCAAATCCAGATTGTAATTTTATTGTTGCTCCAAATGTTGTTTTTAACGTATTTTTTGTCTCTTCAGTTTGCACAAGGGTTTTTGGCATAAAGGAGATAGTTGTTTGTCTCGTGGTTAGTCGGGGAGTGAACATCAGCGTTGTGACGACATTTGAACCCGTTGTATCTTCTTGGCCTTTACTTGGAGCGATAGCATAAGAAATTCTGCCATTTCTTGCGTTAACGGTTGTGAGTAGGACATCTGGATTTTGATAAAACGATCCTGGGATAAATGAAACGTTACTGATAACGGAAGGATCATACGCGAGTTCCATTTGGATAAGTGAGGGCTTTTGTCCACTATTTTCAATTATTATTTGCAGCGATGTTCGCTTGCCTGGTTGTACGTTAAGGATTGTTGGAGAAAGAGAAAGCGTACTTTCTGAAATAACTGTTTGGGTCGGAAACATTTTAGGAAATGACGGTAAGACAGGGTTTGAAGAATATTTTGCATTCAATATGAGCAGTGTTGTTAGAGAGATAAAAAAAAGTACAATAAGCGCGACTGAGGTTTTTGACATGCCTCTATTGTAATATCTAGGAGCTTGTTTTGTCGAGCAGACTATTGATATTATCCGCCATATTGGACAATGATTTCTCTGAGGAAAAGGTTATAGTCGTATTGGTTTACTTTCCCGTCGTCATTTAAATCTGAGATTTCTTTTTTGAGATCGTCACAGGCAACTGCGGGAAGTAAATCACTGTAACAGCCGGAAATGATATTATAATCAAGTATATTGAGTGTATTATCGTTATTCACATCGCCTGCAACAAAGGCGACCTCCGGAATTTGATTGCTCTGCTGGGGTTTAATATATATGATTCCGTCGACAAGTTTACGAAGATGAGTTGGCTCTTTTAATTTTATGATATAGTCGCCTTCAGGTAATGATTGTCCAAAATCAAAAGTGCCGGTAAAGTTACCATTGTCTTTATTATAAGTAAGGATTCCTGCTTTTGTAGCTGTCACGATATTTTGATCGTTAATAACCTCAATAAAGATTTGCCGTGATTCGTGAAGGGGATTTTTATTACTCATGCTGTGAGCGCTTGGATTGGCATTATCACCGCTTTTGCCAATGCCATGAAGGAAAGCTGTGAAAGTGAGTGTTGTTGCTGTCGGTGTCGGGGCTTCTGCAACGATGACAAACGCGGGGAGTGTTGTCGCAAGCACGTTTTCTGCCGCCTGATCGGTTGTCGCGACTGAAAGAACTTCAGAAATTGTACCCAATGAGATTTTCGTGGGGGAAGAAGTGACTGCTTTTGTTTTCAGAGTGAGTGTGCCGACTTTGGTTTCTTTTTGAATTGCTTTTGTACTATCTGAGCCAATCGATACAGCAACAAGTATTTTTCCATCAGTTACAACAGGACCCTCAACGGTCACGGGAAAGGCCTCATTATTTACCGTAAAGGTATTTGGCGTATTTTCAAAGTACGTAGCATCATAATTAATCTCCATTTTGATCATCGAAGGCATGTTATCTCCTGGCTTTACCCAAACCTCAAATGAAGCCGTTTCACCAATACCTTTTTGTAACGGTGTTGATTCAGTTGTGCCAGGAGTAATAGCAAGCGTTGTTGATCCAGATGCTTTTGAACGGATATTTTGTGTCTGTTGAGAGACAAGCAGCGCAGCAGGTATACCTACGAGTGCAACGACTACAAGACCGATCACGAGAAGCGTTTTTTTTGACATACGTTATTCACCCGGTTGTGTAGAAAGTTCACGCAGGAACAAGTTGTAATCAAATTGTCCAACATTGCCGTCGTCATTAATATCAGTATCTTTTTTCTTTTGCGGATCATCACAAGAAACAGGCGGCAATAAATCACTATAACAATCGAGAATATTGTTATAATCACGGATATCGAGTCTGTTATCGCGGGTTATATCTCCAGCTACAACTTGAATTGAAGAAATCGATGTGTCAACATTTTCTTTAAGTGACTGGATTCCCGGGACAAGGCGTGTAAGATGTTTATCAATAGTTACACGGATAATATATGGTCCTGCACTGATCGCTTTATCAGCTGTTAACACACCTTTATAGCTGCCGCTTGCACTACTGTATGTGACAACGCCTGAAGCTGTTGCAAACAATTGATTACTTGCGTTAAAGACTCTGATAGATGCTTGTTGTATAGGGTTGAGTGGCGTTTTATTACTGAAACTATTTGCAGTTGGGTTTGCATTGTCTCCGCCAGATCCTATACCGTGCAGTATGACATCCAAATTGAACTGAGCAGCATTTGCAGGTGGAGGAATTGTTGGTGCCGCAGTCGGGGTTGGTGTTGGTTTGGCATTCTCAGGCAAGTTTGGATCCCAAGGTTTTGTAGGATCGCCGTCCGTGTGACAAACTGGATCCGCACCATCTATCTTGCCGTCATTGTTGTTATCAATTGAGTCTGCACAAGTATTTCCACCACGTTCGCCATCTTTGTTAGGATCATAGGAATTAGGATTCGTTGGGTCGCCATCTGTATGACAGGTAGAATCCTTTGTGTCGATAAAACCATTGCCGTCGTTATCAATCCCATCAGAGCAGCGTGTACCTTTATTGTTGCCAAAATTCTTGTTAGTTATTGCACTGCCATTTGCGATTGCAATTGTATGGTCGCCGCTGTTTGCCGGGAAAGTCTGTTTCCAGCCTGACTGGAGAACTTGCTTTAAGGTATAGTTTCCGTCACAGAGATTAGTAATTGCGAAATTCCCTGTGCTATCAGATGTCACTGATTGAGGTGATTGGGTAGAGGAGTGAAGCTGCACAATTGCACCTGGGAGGTTTTCTTCGCCTTGATCAAGTGTCCCATTGGCATTGGTATCATTAAAGACGTTCCCCGCGACACTGCCTTTGGCGATTATTTGAGAGATTTGATTATAAATGCCGTTGAGCTGATCTGTTGTTGGGCTGTAGTAGTATTGACCTCCCGTTTTTTCTGCAAGTTTGGTAAGGAATTCTGAATTAACATCTTTCCCGAGGCCTATCGTAAAAAAGATTGTTCCGTTGGCATTATATCCGCTTATGGCAGCATTTGTCGCTTTAAGTTCTGCTGTTGCTTCTGCTGCAGTTGCAGTATTTCCTTCAACAACATTTGCACGACCATCAGTTAAGAGGATGACAATATTTTTAGTTCCAGCCCGTTTCTTTGCGGCTATTTCCTGATTTGCCTTGAGTATCCCGCATTCAATACAGGTATATGATGAGGTTGAAAGTGAATTTATTTGTGATTTTACGCTGTTTGCATCACTCGCAATTGGACTGTTCAAACTAGCGGTAGTAGCGAATGAAACGAGGCCGAATTTATTGGCTGCGTCTCTTGCAACGATATCGATAAAGTTACTGGCTGCAGTTTTTGCGTTTGAGATTTTGGTACCACTCGTACCTTCTTTATCAGCCATACTTCCAGATCTGTCGATAACAAGCATCGTATCGCTTGATGCATTACCACAGACATTTGAAGGTTGATTGAAACGAATAACTGCGGGAACTGTATTTGCTATAACATTTTCGTTAAATGAGCTGTTGGCACTTATAGCGAGTGCTTGTGAACCTGCACCAAAGTTAATCGTGCCTTCTGAGTTGGTCGCGACAGTTGATAATGCCCGCAATGAGATTGTGCCAATTTTTGTTTTAGCCTTAAGTGCTTTGGATGTATCAGATCCTACAGAAAGTGTGGTAGTTACTTTCCCAGGAGCATCGGTTGATTCTATAACTTGAGAGAATGCTTCCTGGTTAGGAATAAACCCGCCAGCCGCTTCAAATTTCCCAGTGTCATACACAAGTTCTGCTTTGACATACGATACTGCACTTGCTCCAGGATCAACAAAGACATCAAGCGAGAATGTACTTCCTGCTGGGATTTGAAGGGGAGCGCCTGCCGTAGATCCTGGTTCATAAGATAGCACGACAGTTTTATCAGCACGGGATCTTATATTTTGTTGATTTTGAAAGAAAAGGATAGTAACCGGCAGAACGATAGCGAGTAAAAATAATCCACCAAGCACTAATCGTTTTTTTGTAAAAAAAGACATAAGACAGTATCACTGTAAGCATAATGAATTTAGGCTTAGACTGTCAAGATGAGTTTTCCTAAACTATTTATCTAAAAAGGCTTAGAAGAAATTCGAGTAGTATTCGGAAGAACTCCAGGATGAGTGCAAAGAGGCCTTTCGGTTTTTGATTGTTGTCGCCATCATCTATTGGATTAGGCTGTGTTGAAGGGTTAATATCTGGATCTGTCGGGTTATCGGGATCGAGTGGATCTTCAGACGGAACAGGTGCTGCGTTACTTGGTACTATAGAAACTCCCGGTGATACAGAAGGAACACATGGACCAAGACATACATATGGCGGACTTGTTATCGGTTGAGATACATTTGGGACTGTAGATATGGTAGTGGTACCTGTTGTGAGAATAAGGACAAAGTCACTATCGCCACCTGCGTTGGCACTTGGTGGAGCAAAATCTTTTGTTCCGCTATTTGGCAAATTGGCACCTGCATCAGTTTTTGCAGCATTTGTTGGATCTATCCAGGATGCAGTTGCTGGACCTGATAGTTTGGACATGTCTACAGTCAATGTTCTTCCAGTAGGTATATACGCAACAATGAGACTGCCATCGCTTGCGCGTGCAGCTGTTGCAAAATCATCATTGTCATATGTCCCTCTGCCGCCAGTTACTACGGTAAAGCTATCCTTATTGTTATCCGGAACTAATTTCTCCCATGGATAAACACTAAGAATTTTTTGAATGTTTGCTGTGTGAGTAGCTGGAACCCTGTTAAGAGCATCTAGATTTAATGGTTCACTTGCATTCCAAGCTTCTCGTGGTCCGCCATAAACAACACCCATAGCTCCAGAAAGTATTGACCACCAGCCGCTTCGTCTGTTTTTTTGTGGTGTCGTATCCTTATCAGTTCCACAACACGTAGAAGGATCATACGCAGGCTCCATGTTAAAAACAGGTTTTATCGGAGTTTGGTTATAGCCATCGTCAACATCTTTATAACTGTATGGCGGACTATTGGCATTCCATTGGAATGCATACAAACTGTACCAAGATTCATTTTTATATTGGAAAGTCTTAGCGTCGTTATGAGCAGTTATAAGATGATTAGGATCAGCAGCTTTTAGTGCGCTACCCAAAAGTTTTATTGCTGCTTCATTGCTGTCTGCTGCATCGTCTCCACCGACAAACCAGATGATGTTACCAGAATTTTTATATCGGTTCCCTAGAAAAGCAGCGTAACTTTGCATTTCTGCATCTGATGGCAATGTTCCACCAAATTTGCCGCCATTGTCTCCGAGCCAAAATGGTGTCATCACGAGCACCATATCTTTCGATTCTGCGTATTTCACAATTTCATCAACTACTTTAAAATATTCTTCGTTGGGTTTTGTTAAATCACCATTTTGGAAAGGAGTTCCTTGTGGGCCTGGTATTGTTCTTCCAAATCCGCTCAGACTTGCCTGAATTGCGTTAAATCCTTGCTCTTTACGTACATCAATTAATTTTTTTGCAGAAGCAGCAGTGAGTTTGTTTACAAGCGTCCATGCGGTATCTGCTGTGTAAAAGAATGGCTTATTATTTTGATCTACGAGGTAGCGTCCATTTTGACTCACTTTAAGTGGCCATGCCGTTGCAGCTTTGGTTTGGAAAGTGAAGTAAACTGCAACAAAAGCGACAATAGCAAAAAGCGCTACGACAGCAATTTGCCATCGAAAACCAATCATTTGCTTTAGAAATGAGTCCTTATTTTTTATTTTTTTTATTTGTTTCATTTGATGAGTTGTTCTTTTTTTCACCTTTTTCATACTCGTTAAGTTTTATTCTCCAGGTTGCGTTGCAATTTCTCTTAAGAAGAGATTGTAGTCAATTTGGTTAACAGGACCGTCATCGTTAAGATCTGATGAAGTTTTCTTTTTGGTATCAGAACAATTTGATGCAACAGTCAAATCACTGTAGCAGTCAAGCAATAGATTGTAATCAAGAATACTCAGCGCATTATTATTGTCGATATCTCCAGTCACCAGTGAAACTGCAGGTAGGGAAGTGTTATGCTGTCCGGCGACAATTGTTTGAATACCGGTCATAAGTTTTCTCAAATGTCCCTCAGTTTTTACCTTAAGTGTATATTTTCCAGTTGTAAAAACATTTGGTGTAATACTGATAGTTCCGATGTAATTGCCTGTTTGTTCGTTATAATTCACTTTGCCTGTTCCCGCGCCGATCAGGTTATTATTTAGATCATATAATTGCAATTCTGCTGGGACAGTTTTTCTGAGAGGATTTTTATTACTGAGCGAACTTGCTGCATTTGTATTATCACCACTTGATCCGATACCGTGCTGGAAAACTGTCAATTGAAAACTCGTCAAGCCTTGTGTTGGCACTGAAGTTGGAACAGCAGTTGGTGTTGGCGTAGGTGTGCCCGTTGGGACTTTCGTTGGAGTTGGTGTTGGCGTACCAGTAGGCACTTTTGTTGGTGTCGGTGTTAATGTTGGCGTAGGCGTAGGATTAACCTCTGGAAGGTTTGGATCCCAAGGCTTTGTGATATCGCCACCTGGATGACATACTGGATCTGCACCATCAATTAAACCGTTCCCATTATTATCTTTTGAATCTGCACAAGTATTTCCACCACGTTCGCCATCTTTGTTAGGATCGTATGAGTTCGGATTATTTGGATTACCATCAGTGTGACAGGTTGAATCTTTTTCATCTATAAATCCGTTATTGTCATTATCAATCTTATCTGAACATCTTGTCGCTTTTGTTTGGCCAAAGTTCTTGTCTATGACCGCGTTTGCATTGGTCACAGTAATAACATGTCCGTTAACATCAGTTGGCAATGTCTGTCTCCAACCGGTTTGGGCAACTTGTTTTACTTGGTGTGATCCATCGCAAAGACCGGCAGCATAATAGTTACCGAGGTTATCACTTGTTACAGTTTGCGTTGTCCCTGTGCCTTGTTGTGTGACCTGTACCTGCCAATTTGGTAGTTTGGGCTCTGTACTTTCAAACGCTCCGTTTGCATTTAGATCTTCAAAGACAAACCCTGAGACAGAACCTTTGCCTACAATTTCAGAGATCTCTTTATAAATTGCGTTCAAATGCTCAGGTGTAGGAGGGAAGTAGTACTTTGCTCCAAATTTTGCTGCTATATTTTGAAGAAGGTTTGTATTTACGTCAGATCCAAGGCCGATGGTAAAGTAGGGCATAGCTGGACCGTTTGTCACAGCCGTTAATGTAGCTTGTTCTGCGACTGTTTCGCTCGTTGAATTGCCATCAACACGGTTTGCACGTCCGTCAGTTAACAAAACAACTACTTTTTTGTTTGCTCCAGGGTTATTTGCGATTGTTTGAATTGCTGATTTAACAGCACATTGAATACAAGTTCCTGATTGAAGTTGTAACCCGTCGATCGCGGTTTTAATAGAAGTAAAGTTATTTGTCATAGGTGTATTAATTGTTGAGTTCCCCGCATATGACACAAGGCTTATGCGGGAATTGTTATTATCTTGATCGATAATATCGACAAATAATTTTGCAGCATTCTTTGCGTCAGTGAATTTCTGTCCGGTCATACTTGTTGATCGATCAATCACAAGGACGATATCTGAAGATGCATTGCCGCACACTGCTGCAAGCTGCACACCAGGTGTTGGATCGACCTGTGCTTTGCTGCGAATATCTTGGCGCTGCTGCAAGTTGAATACGATAAGCGGCACAAGAACGAGGAGATAAAGGGCTATAAAAATAGCTAAGGGAATAAGTTTTTTTCTTTTTTGGAAATATTTCATATACTAGTCACCATTCTGAACCGAAAGTTCACGTATAAACAGATTATAATCAGGTCCATTTATGATGCCGTTATCATCAAGATCAATGAGCTCAGCAGGTGTATGTGCCTGACATTCTGTTTTGTTAAAAATTGCATTTGGATCTGCCATTGGGAGTGGTTCAATTTCGCCGTAACCACAATCAAGAAGTGCGTTGTAGTCCAGAACATTAAGCGTATTATCACTATTAATATCACCCGCTACTAAATCAATTTTCGGAACACGTGTATCTGATTTTGGTTTAATTTGAATAATGCCGGGGACACGTCGTTTAAGATACCTGTCTGATTTTACTTTCAAATTGTAATTTCCTTCCTGGAAATTGGTTCCAAGGCTCAATGACCCTTTAAAGATTCCGCCGTTAACTTCGTAATTAAGAGAAAGGTCTCCAGAAACACTTGTCACAAGTTTGTTATCAACATCATATATCTCGAGTTGAAGATTTCGTTGAGGGTGTAATGGATTTTTATTGCTTAGAGAACTCCCGCTTGGATTAGGATTATCTCCGGCTGAACCGATGCCATGGAGTAGAAGTTCGAAATTAAGATTTGTTTCTTCATTGCCACCTCCTGTGACGCATGTCAGTTTTCCGCGAATCTCCCCATTTGCGTATTGTTTGGTAGTAATTCCAACATAAGCATTACCACTATTAATATCATTCAGTACATCCTCAGGAATAAAAACGTCATTAGCTGTATGAGGATTCGCAAATGTCCCAGTGGCATAAAGCGTTACTCTTTGTGCGCCTTTAGCACTAGCTGATGCAGGGCTATAGATGAACATACCAGTTACATCGCCAGGCTGTAGATTTTTGACAGTAGTTGTAGCATCTGCCTTGCTTTCAGCAAGGAGAGAAAGTGTTGTCGTTCCACTAGCAGAACTTGTGTTGGTAGGGACTTCCTGTCCTGCTGTCATTTCGGCTTTATATTTATTACTTGTGCATGCTTGGATATTATTTGCGATAAGGATATGCGCAGGGGATGTTGTTGAGATAACATTTTCAGAAGCTTGATCTGTTGTCGCTGAAGAAAGTGCTTGGGTGAGATTCTCAAAGGTAATCGTCGTCGGAGAACTACCCGTTCCTCCAATAGCCCGAAAGAGAATGGTCCCTACTTTTGTTGGTTTTTGAATTGCTTTTGTCGGATCTGAACCGACAGAAGCTGAAGCAATCAGTCTGCCTGATGTGATCACTGGCCCGTCTTTTGAAACAAAAGCGCTCGTGTTGAGCGTAAACGGATCAGTACCCACAGGTTCAAGTTTGGTAGGGTCATATTTTAGTTCAAATTTCACAAAGGTAACGAGATTGTTACTTGGGGTGACGATTAAATCGAGTGAAATAGTTTCTCCCATTTTCTTTTGTATAGGGGCAGTTGTTGATGTTGTGGGTGTGAAAGCGAGAGAGGTTGAAGCAGAAGCCCTTCCTCGAGTTTCTTGTTGCTGCTGTAATATGCCGACGGTAATTGGGATACTAAGCGCCAGTACTGCGACAAGTCCTAAAAATACATTCTTTTTTGTAAAAAGCATCATAAATAACGTCTAAGTGCGCGTACTTTAATCGTAATAGAAGGGTCATCGCGGTGTCAAGCATCAATCATTCAAAGAAGATTGCCAGCATGATAATAATGGCTGGAATAATAAACACCCATGGAGAAATATTGGGATAATAAGGTCCTTTTGGTTTTGGAACGAGTGTTGGAGTTGCAGGTTGTCCCAATACTGGATTTACGACAGCTGGTGTCCCCGGCGCATCTGAAAGCTGCACTTCGTCAAAAAATACTTTCGGCTGAGGAGCTCCATTTGAATCCTTTAGACCAAAACCGCCAATAGTTGGTGTTGGTAATCCAAATACCGTTAAAGGGAAGCTGTATAGTTGAAAACGTTTTGCCTGCAACGGACCGCCTCCTGTATTGAGTGCGACCCATGTGCCAATTTTGGCACCTGAGGTATCCACAAATCCTATTTCGTAGCGCTGTCCATCCTGTGATGCACTGGCATAAAAATTAAGATATGTATAGGCGTCAACATTAATAAGTGTGGGGGAAGTAAATGATGCAAATTCAAAAGGTCCGCTTGCAATACAGGAAAGTGAATGCGTTCCTGCATAGACCTGTTCTGTGTCAATAATATTACATGTGTTAACACCATTAAAAATTGATTTATTGGTCCATCCTGTTGGGAGGCCGTCAGGAATATTTGAGACCCCAAACATCGTGTATGACGCAGCATGTACTGGTTGCACAATAAATAACCCGCAGAGTAGTAATGAAGCAGTCAGAAGCAGGTTTTTGAGTTTGTTCATGTCTCAATCAGCGTAGTATACATAACTGTTAATTGTCAATTGCTCAATTGTTTGATAATATCTATGATATGGTTTTGTCAGACAGAGATATTAAAAAAGCCCTTAAAGAAAAGCGAATCGTCATCAAGCCCGCTCCTGACTTCGATAAGCAGCTTGGAGCATGTTCTATCGATTTGCGTCTTGGAAATACCTTTAGAGTTTTTGATTACAGTAAATACCCCTACATTGATCCAGCAAAGAAAGATTACAGTAATGAAATCACCAAAGTCATTAAAGTAGAAAAAGACGGAAGTTTTATTATGCAACCGGGAGATTTTGTGCTAGCTGTAACGCTTGAGTCTGTAACAATTCCACCAACACTCATGGGTCGTCTTGAAGGGCGATCGTCACTCGGACGTTTGGGACTTGTTGTTCATTCAACCGCTTCAATTTTTGATCCAGGCTGGGATGGAAAACCAGTTTTGGAACTTGGCAACTTGGGACGAATGGCTATCAAGCTCACCGTTGGTATGCGAATTTGTGCGATGACGTTTGAAGAATTATCAACCCCAGCAGATGTGCCTTACACGAGCAAAAAATTTGCCAAGTATAAATTCCAACAAGCTCCTGAAGAGAGCAGAATTCACGAAGAAAAATAAACGGTCTCTCATTCCAGCCCATGAAGTACCATATCGAATTTGATATTGATTTTAAGCGCAATAAAACCGAAGGTTTATATATTGCAATTGAAGGTATAGACGGAAGCGGAAAGACGACCCAAGTAGATCTTTTAGCTGAATATTTCCAAAAGCAGGGGAGAAAGGTCATAAAAACTCGTGAGCCACGTAAGGATGAAGGTTTGATTGGAAAACTCATTCAACAAATTCTCCTTGGCAAAACCAAAGTCCCATCAGTTGCGTTTCAATATCTCTTTTCAGCAGATCGTGAGATGCATCACAAGGAACTGATTCTGCCAGCGCTTGAAAAAGGAGATGTTGTCATTTCGGACAGATGTTTTTGGTCAGCGATTCCGTATGGCATTTTAGACAAAGAAGAAGAGCCAAATCGTGCGACAGTTGATAGATATATGGTTGCACAAAGTATCTTGTCGATGTATCATCAATTTACCATTCCTGATTACACGTTTTATCTGGATTTGCCACTCGCTGTTGCGATGCAGAGGATTGAACGGGCTGACAGTGCTGAGGAAATTTACGAAGACGAGAAAAAACTGGAAAAAGTAATTTACGGGTATCAATGGGTGTTAAAAGAATTTCCAAAAGAGCTTATTATTGTTGATGCGAGAAAGTCAGTTGACGAAGTAACGGAAAAGATTTTGGGAGAAATTAAAAAATAATATGGTACTTGGTCCAAAAGAATTATTACAACTTGTCAAAAAAATAAAACTCGTTGATGGTCTCAGCGAGCGAGAACTTACTAATCCTGAAGGATCAGGTTTTGATCTGCGTTTGGGTGAAGTGATAAAAATCTCAGGTGAAGCATTCCTCGGCGAAACCCACAGAAAAACACCAGATATCGAAACGGTGATGGAATATAACAAAAAGAAAAAGCAGGTAATGAAAATAAAACCTGGCGATTTCTATCTCGTGAAGACAATTGAAAAAATCAATCTTCCACTCACGCTATCAGCAGTAATCTTGCCAAGAACGACAACATTCCGCTCAGGTCTTTTCCTAAGAACAGGCCCCATTCAACCAGGATATTCAGGTGAACTCACCTTTGGTCTTAAAAACGAAGGTCCAATCACCGTCGAAATAGAAATGGGCGCCCGCTTCGTCCACGTCATCTTCCACGAAATAAAAGGCGAAGGAAGCCAATACCGAGGCCAATGGCAAGGCGGAAGAGTCTCCGCAACTAAAAAAGAAAAGCAGGTTTAGTTTTTTACTACTTGATTCATTCTTTATAAAAGGTATATAAATGTGTTTATGAAATCCCCATTAAAACACCCCGAATATCAGTATTTAGATTTACTTCAAGAAATTCTTGATCACGGTGAGCGTAAAGTTGATCGGGGAACTGATATTGTTTTGTATAGTTTGTTTGGACGCCAAACTCGTTATGATCTTTCTAAAGGATTTCCACTTTTGACGACAAAACGCGTGTATTGGAAAGGTGTTTTGCATGAATTGTATTGGTTTATGTCAGGGCAAACCAATATTAAATATCTAATTGATAACAATGTTCACATTTGGGATGCATATCCGTTTAAGATGTATGCAAAAAAAGCAGAGAGTAAGGAAGTTGAACCGCTCACACAAGAAGAATTTGTAAATAACATTGCCACAAGTCCACGATTTGCCAAAAAGTATGGTAATCTTCCCAGAATTTATGGAGAAATGTGGAGACATTGGCCAACTCGCAAAAAGGGGAGAACAGTAGATCAGTTAAAATTTGTCCTTCAGGAAATGAAAGATGATCCTGATGCTAAGAATTTAATTGTAAATTCCTGGAATCCAGAGTATCTCTATACTATGGCAACACATGAAGACGCTTCTCGTTTCCCAATTTGCCACAATATGTATCAGATTTCAAATCGTAACGGCAAACTTTCACTCCAGCTCTATCAAAGAAGTGCAGATATTTTCCTCGGCGTGCCGTTTAACATTGCAAGTTATGCTTTACTTACGATTATCTTAGCGCGCGTTGCAGGGTTGGAACCTGGAGAATTTGTGCATACCTTTGGTGATGTCCATATCTATGAGAATCATATTGAACAGGCAAAGGAACAATTAAAAAGAAAACCACGCGAGTTTCCAACCATTTCAATCGACAAATCCGTCAAGAAACTTGACGATTTCAGACCAGAACACGTAACACTTGAAAATTATGATCCATATCCAATGCTCAAAGCAGAACTCACTGTCGCTGGAGGTCTGTATGATCCCAAAACCGGCAAAATGGCCGCGTAAATTATGATAAGTATAATAGTTGCAGTTGATGAAAAGCGGGGGATTGGAAAGAATAATGATCTGCTGTTTAAAATCTCCGAAGACTTCAAAAGATTAAAAACAATCACGAACGGTCATCCAATCATCATGGGTAAAAAAACCTTTGATTCAATTGGTCGAGTCCTTCCGAATCGAACAAATATTATTGTTACTAGAAATACCGATTTTACATTTGAAGGTGCCGTAATTGCACATTCACTTGAAGAGGGGATTGAAAAAGCTCAGGGCAAACCAGGAGACAATGAGATTTTCATTTTCGGTGGTGGTCAATTATTTAAAGAATCAATCGAAAAAGGTTTGGTTGATCGAATTTATTTGACGGTTGTTAAAGGCGATTATGACGCTGACACGTTTTTCCCTGACTATGGTGCTTATTCAAAAGTCGTAGAGAAAGAAGAAAAAGAAGGGGATGGATATCAGTATACTTTTCTGACTCTTGAAAAATAGTAGTTGCAAAGGTTGTCTTTATAAGGTATATTGAACATGTCTTTCTGATGAAGAATCTGAAAAAAGTCGATCCGCAAATTTACGAACTTGTTAAACAAGAGGAAAAACGGCAGAAAGAAGTCCTCGAAATGATCCCCTCAGAGAATTACACATCTCAAGCTGTTATGGAAGCTCTCGGCACAGTATTGACCAATAAATATTCAGAAGGATTCCCAGGCAAACGATACTATCAGGGAAACGCCGTTGCGGATTCCGTTGAATCACTAGCACAAGAACGAGCAAAAAAACTTTTTGGTGTTCCTTATGTCAATGTTCAGCCGCTTTCAGGTTCCCCTGCAAATTCCGCTGTCTATTTCGCAACACTTGAAAATGGGCAGAAAATCATGGGATTGTCACTGGCTATGGGTGGACATATCACGCATGGTCACAAATTAGGATTATCAGGCAGATTATTTAAGTTTGCGCATTACGAACTCGGTGCAAATGAAAAACTTGATTACGACTTAATTGAAAAAGCTGTCATGAAAGAAAAACCACAACTGCTTATTTGTGGCTTTACAGCATACTCACGAAAAGTTGATTTTAAGAAATTTGCACAAATTGCAGAGAAAGCAGATTGTTATCTGATGGCTGATATCTCTCACATCACCGGACTTATTGTTGCAGGAGTTCATCCATCACCAGTTCAATATGCGCACATTGTTACCACAACAACACACAAGACACTTCGTGGACCACGAGGTGCGATGATTATGGTGACAGAAAAAGGACTTAAGAAAAACCCAGATCTTCCGAAAAAGATTGAAACAGCAATCATTCCTGGTCTTCAAGGTGGACCACATGACAACCAAACAGCAGCGATTGCCGTTGCCTTAAAAGAGGCAAGTACCGCTTCGTTTAAAAAATACGGTGCACAAGTTGTTGCCAATGCAGCAACACTCGCTGAAGAACTTAAAAAACTTGGTTTTAAAGTCGTCAGTGGTGGAACAGATAATCATTTAATTCTTCTTGATCTCAGAAATAAAAAGGTAAATGGTCGTGTCGCTGCGATTGCGCTTGAAAAAGCGGGGATTGTGCTGAATTATAACGGTGTTCCGGGAGATGATATGCCGCCTCTTTTTGCATCTGGTATAAGGCTGGGTACACCAGCAATCACAACCCGCGGCATGAAAGAGCGCGAGATGAAAAAAGTTGCAGTTTGGTACGACAAAGCAATTAAGGAAGTTGAAGGTATGGAATTACCAAAGGATGACAAAGTAAAACGAGCCGAACTTATGAAGGAATATCGCGCCGCAATTGAAAAAAATAAAAACCTTGTCGCTATCGCAAAAGAAGTAAAATTACTGTGTGCGAAGTTCCCCGTTCCTTAAATAATGTTTCTAGAGTTTAAATAGCACCTTGTTCTTCACAAATTTGATTCAGCACGTCGTTAAGAATTTTTTCCAGGTTTCCACCCTCAATACTTTCATAATAATAAGGCTCTCCAGGTCCTGAGGCGACGTCTTTAAGCATCCCACTTAAGTGAGGATAAAACAGCTTATCAGTTGTTGTTTGGCTAAAAATACCAACTGAATAGACTTTGACACCCATCGATTTCAAATCTCCTGCTAAATCGGTTGGTTTTCTTGGATCCTGTTCAATTGAGAAACAGCGGTTCGCCTGATATTGCGGGTCAAACGGCTGGAAACTATTATCAGGGAAACATGTTCTTGGCGCTGGTTGCTCTGGGATTCCATCAGTTAATAAAATGACTGCATAGCTGTATCCGGGATATTTATCTGCAGTAATTAATTCAGTCAGTTTTTGTTTTACCAAACTAAAACCTTCTCGTGTTGTTGTCCAACCATCTGGTTTCAGACTCTCAATTGTTTTATCAATATCAGCCTTATTGTCTTTATATAGTCCCATGGGAACTTCTTCTTTTGCACTTTTACTAAATGTGTGGATGCCGACGACTGACTTTGCTGTCAATTTTTTGACTATGGCTTTCAAGGCCGTTTTTTGTTTTCCAACTTTGCCGTCGTATTGCATCGATCCAGATGTGTCGATAAGAAAATCAATTGCAGTTTTTTGACCGCAGGTATTCACTTTAAACGTCTTAAGCTGAAGATTATTATCTTCAGGTCTATTTGCGTTGCTAGGGTAAATCTTTTTTTGTTCGCCGTAGTCTTCCGGATTAAAATATGGGTCAAGTGTTGGTGGGCCTCCAGGTCCATTCGGATCAACAGGTACGAATCCACCGCTCAGAAGTGTGCCCGCACCAATCATCATAAACATTGCTCCTAAAACATACAGATAACCTATTCCAGGTGATATTGTGCCACGATTTGGGCGACCGCTGATTTTAGCTCCTTTGAGATGATGCAAGGGCGCACTAGGACCTGTAGCAGTTCTTCCAGCCTGCCCAACGCCAGCGCGTGATTCCACGTCAGCATCCGGGGCATCAGGAGAATAATGGGTGCCTGCTGATTTTGTATCTTCTGATTTATCGGGGTTAGTCTTTGCCGGACCAATTTTAAGTTCGTCTGCCATAATTATTATTCAGATTTTCCTGTAATTGCAAGAAGAAATGCTCCGATACTGTCCATTGGTGAATAACCAATGCCTGGTCCAGCTGGTGCACTTCCACCACCTTTATCAGGAGCATTATTGCCACCACCGCCGCCGCCGCCTGAATTTGGTGGAGGTGGGGGATCTGTTGGTGTTGGCGTTGCTGTTGGCGTTGGTGTCGGTGTGTATGTAGCGCCAGGAAATGTCTCTAGTTGAAGATTATTCTTTTGTCCATTTGGAGAGTGTGTCATGACTACAACTGGCATACCACCATCGCCTTTACCGTTAGGGACGATACTTCCAATCATTGTTGTTCCAGCAGCTACAATAACAAGCATTGCGAGTATCGCATAAGCCATTCCTGCTCCAAGTGCGCCTCTATTATATTTTTTATGCTTGATTACTTTTCGGACAGGTTTCTTTTTCATAATTATATGAGGAATGAATTTAGCGTAATTAAAATACACATGCTTGTCAAGATAGCAGTAGAGATGCTATAATAGCTACTATCTTACACATCTGAATTTATTCCCTGTCTTTTTACAGAGTTCAGGTGGATGTTTAAGGGAATAACTATGAAAACAATTACTCTTGAAGAATTATTGGAAGCCGGATGCCATTTTGGCCATCAGGTAACCCGCCAAAACCCCAAAGCACGCGAGTATATTTTTGAAGCTCGTGATGGTATTCATATCATTGATTTGGAAAAAACCAAAGAAGGCCTCGAAGATGCAGGTAAATTTACGAAAGAGCTTGCCAAAAACGGTGGAACGTTGCTCGTTCTTGGAACTAAAAGACAGGCAGAAGGTTTACTTCGTGACGAAATTAAACGGGTAAAAGATGCCAACACAGAAAGTATTCATTTTGTGACCAGACGCTGGATTGGTGGAACACTTACCAATTTCTCAGAAGTATCAAAGAACTTTAAGCGCCTTAAAGATTTGACCGAAAAACTTCAAAATGATTATGAGAAATCCAAATACACCAAAAAAGAAATTGGTGAATGGGAAAAGGAACGCCAAAAGCTGCTTGGATTTTATGGCAATGCAGCAGATTTAACCAAAGTTCCTGATGCATTATTTATTATTGATACACATGAGGAAAGAGTTGCATCACATGAAGCAAAGAGAATGGGTATCCCAACAATTGGTATCACAGATACAAATGCGGATCCAACAATTATTGATTACCCAATCCCAGCAAATGACGATGCAGTCGGCAGTTTGAAACTCATTGTTTCTTATATATTAGATGCATGGATTGAAGGAAAAGAACAAATGAGAAAAGGAGCAGCAGCAGAGGCAGCCAAAGAAGAAAAAGCCAAAGAAAAAGAAAAAGCAAAAGAAGAAAAAGCAGCAGCCAAACCAGCAGAGAAAAAAGTTGAAAAAACGCAAGAATCAAAACCAGCTTCAAAAACTGAGAAAAAGAAGTAACTTGATTCTTAAATCATAATTCTTTATTCTTAAAATATATGTCACAAATTGATTTAAAAGCACTTAAAAAACTCAGAGATGAAACAGCTGCGTCAATCGCAGATATCAGACGTGCTCTTGATGAGGCAGAGGGAAATGAAAAGGCAGCACTTGAGCTTCTTAAAAAGCGCTCCGAAGAAATTGCAGCAAAGAAAGCAGACAGAGAAACCGGTCAGGGACTTATCGAAGCATACATTCACGGCGGCGGCAAAGTTGGTGTGATGATAGAAATTCTATGTGAAACAGATTTCGTTGCAAAAACAGACGAATTCAAACATCTTGCAAAAGAAGTTGCTATGCAAATTGCAGCAATGAATCCTTCAGATGTTGACAGTTTGCTTAAACAGGAATATATTAGAGACGGTAGTTTGACGATAGAAAAACTTGTAAAGAATGCAATCGGCAAACTCGGTGAGAACATCGCTATTAAAAAATTCGTAAGATACGAGATCTAATTTATGGATCCATTTGTCGCAGACATAAAGAAAAAGATTGATAAAGTCTTAGAGATACTCAAGGGAGATCTCTCGACCATCCGCACCGGCCGCGCAACCCCGTCACTTGTTGAAAATATCACTGTTAATGTTTATGGTGGCACAACCAAACTTAAGGTTATGGAACTTGCTACTATTTCAATTACGGACAATCAAACACTTGCTGTAACTCCATTTGATATGTCTATCATTCATGAAATGCAAAAAGGCATAGAAGCAGCAAATGTTGGTTTTCATCCGTCAATTGATGGCAACTTGCTTCGTATTAGTATTCCACCACTCTCACAAGAGCGCAGGCAGGAATTGATAAAAGCAATGAAACACAAACTCGAAAACGGAAAAATTATGGTTCGACAGGTTCGTCATGACTCGTATGATACGATTAAGAAGGAGTATGAAGGTCGAGAGGATGACATCAAACGCTTAGAAAAAGACGTTCAGCGTCTTGTTGATGATTCTGTCGAAACAATAGAAAGTATCGGCAAGCAAAAAGAGCAAGAACTGCTTCAAATCTAAAATCCCTTCATTGCAACTTTAAAAAAATGCTATAATCATTAAATGGACATTCTCGCCGCGTTATTTACAGGATTCGTTTTTCTTCTGATTCTTTCAGTGTTGGTTCTTATCCATGAAGCTGGACATTATTTTGTTGCCAAAAAATTCGGTATCAAGGTTGAAGAATTTGGATTTGGTTTGCCGCCACGTCTGTGGGGTAAAAAAAGAGGGGAAACTATTTATTCACTCAATTGGCTTCCAATTGGAGGATTTGTAAAACTTTATGGTGAAGATGAAGCAGGAGCAGGCCGCATTGCACCCACCAAAAGTGAAGATGAAAAGAAAAAAGCAAAAGATAAAGATCAAAAAAGAGCATATTATAGTCGGTCAATAGCGCAGCGTGCTGCAGTAGTCATCGCAGGTGTTGTAATGAATACACTTCTCGCTATTGTTATTTATTATGTCTTTATGTTTATTGGTGGCTTTAAAACGGAGCTTCCGCTTATCGGTAATCATAATTTCTTTTTCGTGACTCAGGAAAAATCTACAAGTGTTGTTGTGAGCACTGTTGTACAAAACTCTCCTGCTGAGAAGGCAGGTTTAACACCGTTTACCAGAATTATTTCTATTAATGGCAAACGTGTCTCAGACCCTAACGAATTCGCCAGGCTTATTAGTGAGAATAAAGGAAAAGAAATAGTAGTCGAATGGGAAGATGTGCAAACGATGAAACGAGCACAAGCTCCAATGACACCACGAGTTAATCCTCCAAAAAATGAAGGCGCATTAGGTGTTTCATTCTTCCCGATGTCGACAGTCACACTTTCTTATGACACGCCAGCACAAAAACTCTTTTCAGGTATTATTCATCCGGCAAATCTGATGGCATATAATTTTTCGGTGATGGGCAGTTTGATTGACGTATCAGTCAAAGAAAAAACTGTTGAACCGCTCAGTCAAGGTGTATCAGGGCCTGTTGGTATTTATTCACTTGTAGGTACGATTGTCGATATCCCTGATGTGAAAGAAAGAATTCTGCAAATCTTAAACTTGGCAGGACTTCTCTCAATATCACTCGCATTTTTTAATGTTTTGCCAATTCCAGGTTTGGATGGAGGAAGATTATTCTTTATCCTTATTGAGGCGGTCATAGGCCGCAAGGTAAACCAAAAAGTTGAAGGGTATGCACATGCAGTCGGAATGGTTTTGTTAATAGGGCTTATTATATTGGTAACATTTAAAGATATCTTCCAACAATTCAAATAATCTTCACTTTAAGAATTCTTGACTTCTTTTGCGCGTTCTGTTTGTATTATTTTATACCCCAAATTTTCTCTGGGTAGTTCATGTTATGGTAAACGAAGAGCTTATAGGCAATATAAAAGCACGCTTCCAGCAGGGTGAAAAAGCGAATGAAATAAGAGAAGCATTGTTGAACGAAGGATGGTCTGATGGTGATATCTCTGCCGCTTTTGCTCAAATCAGACATGAAGCTTTTTTACAAATTCCTCTTTATGCGAAAATGCATAACTGGATGTCATCTCTTGATAAAAAAACAGCACAACTTCCAACTCGAGTTCTTGTCCAAATATTTATTGTCATTGCGATTATTTTTATTGCCGGAGTTGCGGCACTATATTATTTCCTTGATCCGTTAGGCTTTAGGATGGCAGATCGTGATAAACAGCGTGAACAGGCAGCTGTTGCTATGCGAGTGGCACTGGAGAAATTTTATGGTGATAACAACGTCTATCCGACTGTCATTAAAAACCTCGTACCCGAATATTTACCAGTTGAACCCCTTGATCCTAAAACGAAAACTGCTTATGAATACAAAATTGTTAATAATAACTATGAATTTTGTATACACTTTGAGATGCAGGTTGTTCGATGTGTTACCTCAGATGATTCGTCTTCCATTCCCACAGTTTCAGAAGATCAACTCGTTGCGCCTGAGAATGTACAATACGCGATTAATGGACAAATCTTTTATGATCTGGATAAAAACGGAGAAAGAGATGAAAATAGTGAAGCGCCCTCACAATTAACGATCAAAATAACTGATGCAGCAGGCACAGTTGTATGCGAAACAAAAACTGATTCTTCAGGGATTTTTAATTGTAATGTACCCGGTCAGGGACAATATATTGTCGCTGCTGTGCTGCCTAAAGGTTACACATCTGATCTCGGAAATCCTATTCAAGTTAAGTTGCCTGGCCAGTCAGTGCAATTACCACACGTTGAAACTCTCTTCATAGGTCTGGTAAAATAACCAGAGCCTACTCTATGAAGCAATTACTACAACAGCTATTCGCTAGAAACAATATCCTCGCCCACGAAAACCAGGGTATAACCATTGCAAGAGTGGGGGATGCGCGTGATGGTGTGGAACTGGCAAAAGAAATTCTTTATGAAATTGTCGATACAAAAACAGTTGTTTATCTTTCAGGAGGCAGTTTAAAATCCCTCTATGAATTACTCGCAAAGGAAGAAAGCATTACTCCGGCAGCAGTGGGGCTTGTTGATGAACGGTTTGGTGAGAAGTTTCATGAAATGAGTAATGAAAAAATGATTAGAGATACACAGTTTCTACGTTATCTGCATGCAAGAGATATCACGTTTCATCCCATACTTCAGAATATATCACGTGAGGAAACAGCAGCGGCATACGATGAGAAATTCCGTGAACTCACAGCTCTTTTTCCAAAGAGTGTTGGCCTTTTAGGAATCGGGCCTGATGGACACACCTCTAGCATTATTCCAAACAGACCTGATTTTCATAATCCATGGTTTGATGATGACCATAAAAATCTTATGGTCTCAGAGTTTAACGATCCAAACAGTCATTATAAGGAACGAGTAGGTATGACCTTCCTTGCACTCTCAATGCTTGATCTACTCATCGTCCCAGCATTCGGTTCTGCTAAACAAGAAATGTTTGAAAAGGTCTTTTCGGAAGGAAGTGAACAAGAAATCCCCGCCAGATATTTCAAAAGAATTGACATTGCAAAGAAAACACTTTTCATTACTGATCAAAACGTTTAGAATAGTATGATGTCTCCTTTTGTTATTGTTATCTTCGGTGCTACAGGGGATTTGGCTCAGCATAAGTTGCTTCCGGCGCTTTTTAATCACTACAAAAATAATCTGCTCGGAGAGAAATTTTATATCGTTGGCTTTGCTCGTCGTGAATTTAGTGATGAAGCCTATGCACATATGATAGGGGATGAACTTGAAGTTGATAAAGATCCGGCATGGGAAGGTTTTGCTAAAAATGTGTATTATCAGCAGGGAATGTTTGATGAACGTGTTGGGTATGAGAAATTAATTGAAAAACTGGTGAAGTTTGACGAGGAAATTGGTGCGTGTATCACTCGTGTTTTTTATCTCGCAACGCCTCCAGATAACTACGAAACAATTCTTCATAATTTAACAGAAACCAAACTCTCAGAAGGCTGTGGCCAAGGTTCTGAAAAGTGGACGAGACTCTCTATTGAAAAACCTTTTGGCAAAGATTTAGATAACGCCCGAGCACTGGATAAAAAAATTGCTAACATTTTTGAAGAACGACAAATTTTCAGAGTTGATCATTATCTCGGTAAAGAAACATTGCAAAATATGATTGCATTTAGGTTCGCAAACAGCATTTTTGAACCGCTTTGGAACAAAGAATATATTGATCATGTCCAGATCACCTTCGCTGAAAAAGAGGGGATTCGGACAAGAGGGAAATTTTTTGATGGCATTGGCATACTTCGAGATGTCGGACAAAATCATTTACTCCAGATGCTTGCAACAGTTGCGATGGAAATGCCCAGAAGTTTTACTCGTGAAGAAGTGAGGGATACCCGCGCTAAAGCCATAAAAGCTATCAGACATATTAAACCAGAAGATGTTGCGCAGTTTGTGGTGCGTGGACAATATGAAGGCTACAGAGAAGAAAAAAACATCACTCCGGATTCTCAAACTGAAACCTTTGCTGCCATGAAATTATATGTTGATACGCCTCGTTTTGAAAATGTGCCGTTCTATCTGCGCTTGGGTAAGAAAATGGAAAAAGAAATGATGGATATCAAAATTGTTTTCAAACAAACATGTCATTTGCTCTTTAAAGAATACGGATGTCCTGAAGTTGGCAACGTTCTCACGATTCGTATTCAACCTGATGAAGGAATTACCATGCGGGTTATCGCCAAACAGCCAAGCAGCCAACTTGGTCTTGCCACAGTTGATATGAATTTTTCCTATCATCAATCGTTTGGCGGCCATGGTGCTGATGCTTACGAAAAGATTCTTATGGATATCCTGGTTGGCGATCAAATGCTCTTTAACCGCTCTGATGAACTTGAAAGCTCCTGGCAGCTTATCTCAGATGTTTTAAGGGGCTGGGAAGAGGAAAATGACGAGATAGCAGTTTATCCACAATCAAGCTGGGGACCACAAGAAGCATTTACGTTAATTGAAAAAGACGGCCGCAAATGGCTATAAGTTATCGTTTGACAAAAACTGCGTTAAACGCTGGAAAATGATTCCCGTATGTTTTGAATGGAAATTCAGCAAATTTATCTGGTGGGCCAAAAACTGTTACAGCTTCCTTTATAAGCGGATAGAAAGGTTTTCCAGATGGGAATTCTGTTTGAACATAATCTTGCATAATATACAATCCTCCAGGTCGTAACAATTGCTGACCCCTATTTATACCTTCAATAAGATCCTCATGATCTGCAGGTCTTACTCTTGAAGCGATAACAATATCTGCCCGTCCTTCAAAATCTGGCAATAAATCACTTGTTGCAGTTCCAAGACTTTCAGCTTTAACAATAAACTGTGGCGGAGTCAATCCATTCAGGAGGGCTCGTTCTTTAAGAAATGTACTTACATAGGGGTTTGTATCAATGAATACAGTCGTATCTGCTCTAGGTATTTCAGTAAGAGATTTTGAAGCTGCTGCAAGACCAGGTCCATATTCGACGATTATTTTGGGTGACTGAGACATTCTATATACCTCTTCCCCTTCAACTCCTCGAATTAAGTTTGCCTCATAGTCAACGCGTATCCCAGGTTGTCCCAAATTAAAATCTGGATCAAGTTTGTGTTGATATGCCAATAGCTCTGCAAATTGGTCTTGGAGTGTGTCAGCCCCATCTTCTCTAAGTCTCTCATAAGCATCGCTTATTGCATAATGTACTCTCCCGTCTTTCATATTTGTACCAAGCAGGTCGTGTATGATATTGCTCCAGCGAGTTCGAGGCAAACTAAACGAATCGGGCATATTCTTAATCAAATGGTTTTTGTATTTTGATAAATCAGGAGGGTCAATAATAAATTGGTCGCTTGCATAATTAGTTACTCCGAGAAGCGTTAATGTTTCTGCGTCGAGGTATGTTGCAAAATAGACATCCAATTTGCCTTGAAGAACAGCTCCAATACTTGCCGCTTTTGACTTATAAGTTTGCTCGATTAAGCTCATCGAAGGATTTTCTTTTGTACCCATAGTATAGACTTGATTTTAGCAGAAATTTCTTAAATTTGGAACTTCTCTGTTGTATTCGAAGGGGTATTTTTGGTAAAGTGTTACTTAGCGCTATGCAGATTGGACTTCTGGGACTTGGTAAGATGGGGCGAAATATTGCTGAGAAGTTGATGGGGGATCATCATGAAGTCGTGGTGTGGAATAGATCACATGCAGTGTTAGATACTCTCAGGGTTGAAAAGTCTGAATTTATCATCAAAGGTAATCTTGTCATAACACGCTCGTTTGAAGAACTTCGCAATACCTTAAGAAAACCTCGTGTTATTTGGTCAATGTTGCCTGCAGGAGACGTTACAAGTGAAGTGATGAAGCAGCTGCTGGATGAAGTGGTTGAGCCGGGCGATATTGTGATTGATGGTGGTAATTCACATTACACAGATACAGAAACGCGGGCAAAGGAATTTTCAGCAAAGGGTGTTAGATTTTTAGGTATTGGTGTTTCTGGCGGGCTTCATGGGTTTGAAAATGGTTATCCTATGATGGTCGGCGGAGATAAGGAAGCTTATGAGTATATAGAACCAGTACTTGATAGTTTGGCCAAACCATACGGTATTCACACGTATTTCGGTCCGGGAGGAGCTGGACATTTTGTGAAAATGGTTCATAACGGCATTGAGTACGGTATGATGCAGTCAATTTCCGAAGGTATGGGTGTTATTGCACATAGTGATTACCGGTTTAATATGCTTGATGTACTTCGTAATTGGCAAGGTGGAAGTATTGTTGCAAGTTTTCTCGTCGATATGGCCTATCTCGCATTGTCCAAGGATCCAACTCTTTCCCAGTCAGACGGGTATCTGCAAGCAACTGGTGAAGCAGAATGGACTGTG
This sequence comes from Candidatus Levyibacteriota bacterium, assembly GCA_052034235.1. Lineage (GTDB taxonomy): Bacteria > Patescibacteriota > Microgenomatia > Levybacterales > UBA12049 > JBPOIT01. The sequence continues at coordinate 123,258 of JBPOIT010000011.1, read as the reverse complement.
CAAAAAGCGAAAGAAGATAAACTACCTGTAAATGTAATCGAGCAGTCATTGGAGTTTCGTAAAAAAGCTCAATATGATAAAGCAACACAGGAAACCTTTGCCGCCAAAATGGTAGGCGCCCTCCGCCACGAATTCGGCGGTCATACAATGAAACACGAAGAACCACAAAAATAGTTTGAAACTACAGCGGAATCCTAACCTCCAAAGGAATTATTTGACAAAGTTCTTTTTATTTACTACAATATTATGTATAAAGCGATAATCCGCTGAGAGGCGGATAAGAAGTTTGGCATCCTACCAAACGAGCTGAGTGCGATAAGCACTACGGAAATCACCCGTAAAATTCGATAAAGCGTGTCGGCAACGGAGCGCAGATAATAAGCGATTGCTTACATCTCGTTTGCTCCACCGAAAGGTGGATTTTTTGTAAGCATCGGAAGCAAGGTGGTATCGTCCTAAGATTATCGAAGGGCCCTTGTAAGTTTCTATCCATATCTTATGGAAAGAAATTTGCAAGGGCTTTTTTATTGGAAAAATTATGAAAATAATATCTGTTGAATCATTACAAGAACTCATAAGCCGTCATGGATTAGATAACTATCTCCTTGATCTAATGGAAGGTTTGAAACGTGATTTTGGTCGCTGGGAAACCTTTACGAAAATGCCTCGTCCTGCCATGCACGTGCCAGGTGGGGTTTTGGAACTCATGCCGATTTGTGACAATGAAAAATATTATTCGTTTAAATACGTTAATTGCCATCCAAAAAATCCAGAAATAGGACAACAAACAGTTGTCGCAACAGGTCAGTTATCACGGATTGATACAGGCTATCCAGTTATGTTCAGTGAGATGACTATACTTACCGCACTTCGTACTGCAGCGACGTCAGCACTAGCTACAGACCTTATGAGTCGCAAAAATGCCCATGTGGCGGCAATCATTGGCACAGGGGCCCAAAGTGAGTTTCAAGTGCAAGCATTGGAACTGGTTCGGGATATAAAAGAGGTGAGATATTTTGATATTGACTCAGGAGCAATGGATAAATTTGAAACTAATATGAAACATAAGTCATTTAAGGTTGTTAGATGCAATAATGCAGAGGATGCTGTACAAGGTGCAGATATTGTGACAGTTTGTACAGCGTGCAAAGCACACATCGATGTATTGAAAAAAGATTGGATTACCAAAGGAGTGCATATTAATGCGCTTGGTGGCGATACTGTTGGGAAAACAGAACTAGAAAAAAGGATCGTAGAACAGTGTCGTGTCGTTGTCGAATACTTTGACCAATCATTTGTCGAAGGTGAAATCCAGCGGTTTACAGTAGAAGAAGCAAAGAGGCTTGTTCATGCCGAAATGCATGAACTGGTAAACGGTATTAAACAGGGGCGCAAAAGCGATGAAGAGATAACGCTTTTTGACGCAGTGGGGATTGGACTCGAAGATTATTCAGCACTGCGCTTAACCTATGAACTTGCACACAAGTATCACATTGGTGATTCACTTACCATGACACCAGTGCTTACTGATGCAAAAGATCTTATAGCAGCACTTAAAAAACCTACAAAAGTACAACAAGAAAATGATATACTTACACTATTATAATCTATGAGACTATCACGAATTCCTTTTAAAACAAACAAAACTGTCAGTCGAGAACTAGTGTCAAAAAACGCAAGTTTACTGACAAAAGCGGGATTTATCCATCAAGAAATTGCTGGTGTTTATACCTATTTAACACTTGGTCTTCGCGTTCTTAATAAAATTGAAACAATCATTCGTGAAGAAATGGACAAAATTGGTGTTGAGATATTCATGAGTTCACTTGCACCAAAGGATTATTGGATGACAACCAAAAGATATGATTCTGTTGATGTGCTGATGAAAACGACACCAGCAAATGAAAAAGCGCTTGCAAAAAATGACACAGAGTATGTGCTCAGTCCAACGCATGAAGACATGGTGACACCAATTCTTCAACAGTTTGTTAAAAGTTATAAAGATTTTCCTGTCTCTGTTTATCAAATTCAAACAAAATTCCGTAATGAACCTCGTGCGAAATCCGGCCTCCTTCGTTGTCGTGAATTTCGTATGAAGGATTTATATAGCTTTCATACAAGCGAAGCAGATTTGAAAGTTTTTTACGAAAACGCGAAAGATGTCTATTGGCAGGTTTTTGAACGTTTAGGTCTTGGGCGTCATACGAGTTATCTTACACTTGCCTCAGGTGGCGATTTTACCAAAGAATATTCTCACGAATATCAGACAGTTTGTGACGCAGGTGAAGATATTATTTTCCATGTCAAAAGCATGAATCTAACATTTAACAGAGAAGTTGCTCCATCTCTTGCACCTGAGATTGATGATAGCAAAGAAGAAGAAAAACCAATGAAGGAAGTTGAAGGTAAAGGAATTATTGGGGTTGAAGAGTTAGCAGCATTTCTTAAGATTCCAGTTGAAAAAACAACCAAGACAATGCTTTTTGAAGATGAAAATGGAGATGTTATAGCAGCAGCACTCCGTGGTGGTTACGATATTAACGAAGAAAAATTGCAAAAAATCTCAGGAGCAAAAAGCCTCAAACTTGCTTCTCTTGAAACAGTTAAACGCGTCACAAAAGCTGATGTCGGCTACGCAGGTCTTCTGAATTTACCTAAGGAAGTGAAAGTCTTCATGGACGATTCGATGAAAGGACGGAAGAATTTTGAAATGGGTGCCAACAAAACTCATTATCATTCCATCAATGTAAACTTTGAAAAAGATCTACCTTTGCCTGACAAGTTTTACGATTTCAAAATTGCAAAAGATGGAGACAGATTCCCAGAAAATGGTGAGCTGTATGAAGTTTATAAAGTTGCAGAGATTGGCAATATTTTCCCTCTAAATACCAAATTCACAGACGCTTTCAAATTTAAATTTACTGATCAAGAGGGGAAAGAAGGCAAGATTTATATGGGAAGTTATGGTATCGGTCCGTCAAGAATTATGGGTGTTATTGTTGAAAAATTTCACGATGACAAAGGAATTGTGTGGCCAAAAGCAGTCGCGCCGTTCCAAGCTCATTTAGTAGCAATTAATGCTGTTGATAAAGCAGATGAACTTTATAAAAAACTGCAAGATGCAGGAATCGAAGTTCTCTATGATGATCGTGAAGATATGAGCGCTGGTGCTAAATTTGGCGATGCGGATTTGATTGGGATTCCTGTGAGATTGGTTGTTTCTCCAAAAACTGGGGAACAGATTGAGTGGAAAGAACGAGATAAAGAAACGTCAGAATTAATTTCGCTTGATAAAGTGTTGCGACGACTCGGTAAAGTGGACCTCATAAAAGCCGCTTAGGTGTGTTCCTAATCACTTACCAAACCTCTGTTTAGTTTTATACTAGTTTTACTGTCATGTTCAAAAAATTGCTTTTAAGTTTGGTTACTGCGATTTTCCTCGCCCTCCTCATTCCAAGTTCTGCATTCGCAGATAACAGCGTAAATGTCTATTTCTTTTGGGGTTCAGGGTGTCCGCATTGTGCCAAAGAAAAACCATTTCTTGAACGTCTTGGAAAGAAGTATCCATCACTTAAGGTCTATAAATATGAAGTCTGGTATGACCAATCAAACAAAGATCTCTTAAAAAAAGTTGGCTCTGAGCTGAACGCAAATATCAGCGGTGTGCCGTTTACTGTCATCGGTGACAAGCACTTCTCAGGTTATTTAAATGACGAAACGACTGGCAAGCAGTTAGAGGATGTAATTACCTATTGTCTGCAACAAACATGTCCTGATCCTATTGGACACATGTTAGGTATTTCAGATGTTGTAACAAATAATTCTCAAAATCCGCAAAAGACACAAGCAGTTCCTGAAAAAATAACTGTTCCTGTACTTGGTAACATTCCAATTAAAAATCTTTCCCTACCTGTTTTAACAATACTCATTGGCGCACTTGATGGATTTAATCCATGTGCGATGTGGGCATTACTCTTTTTACTAAGCCTCCTTTTGGGAATGCATGATAGGCGAAGGATGTGGATTTTGGGTGGCACATTTATTTTTACATCTGCACTCGTTTATTTTCTTTTCATGGCTGCGTGGCTTCATTTAATTCTCTTTATTGGCTTTATTTTTTGGATACGCGCTGCAATTGCTCTTTTGGGAGTTGGAGGAGGGATTTATAATCTTCGTGAATATTTTGTTAATAAAGAGAATGCGTGCAAAGTTTCTCGAACTGAAGAGCATCGACGTGTATTTGGCTCTCTTAAACACTATGCACGAGAGAAAAACTTCTGGGTTGCGTTAGGTGGAATCATATTACTCGCAGCGGCGGTTAATATTGTTGAACTGATTTGTTCTGCAGGTTTGCCAGTTATCTATACGCAAGTACTAGTGATGAGTGATTTGCCAATCTGGCAATATTACCTTTATATGCTACTTTATATTTTTGTGTTTATGCTTGATGACTTGATTGTTTTTTTTGTATCGATGAAGACTCTCGAACTGACCGGTATAACCACAAAATATTCACGGTTTACTCATCTTATCGGAGGTATCTTGATGCTTGTTATTGCGATTCTGCTTCTTTTTAAACCTGAGTGGTTAATGTTTGGCTAAAACAAGCTTTTTTTAAAAGGGAAGTTGGTAATTGAAGATCTTTATCCAGAAGAACACGTAAACTACAAAGAAGACAAATCCTCCAAAAATATACAGAAGCTTCACAACTGAACTTGTGCCTTGTGTCGCAGCTACTGCTGCAGGTGATGATAACGGCTGCATAGGTTCTATAGGGCTTGGTTGAGAAGCTGCGGAAAGTCCATTGTCTACTGGTGAATAAGCTGGTGCGGGCTGCGTAGGCGCTCCGTATGACGGAGGACTGGCAGGTGCTGAGAGCGTTGATGATAGTTGAGGTTCTGGCGAAACTGGTGTAGAAAAGTCTGGTGGTGGCGCAACAGGTGTAGGCGGCGTTGCTGACAGCTCAGAACCACCAGGTGTAGAACTGAGTTGCGCAGGTTGATTGTCTGTAGAAGCAGGTGAAGCTGAAGGTGTGGTGGAAGTATTTCCCATGACACGCTCGTAAGTTTCACGCAATTTCGGGTCTAAATTAGCAATCGATTTCGGATCCATATGTTTCCCTAATTCTAGTTTCAAGGATTTTAGAAAGTTTGTCAAGGGTATCGATGAATGTTATACTTAACGCATGAAAATAATTGTTACGCACACATCTCCGGATTGGGATGCGATTACTTCTGTTTGGCTTTTGAAAAAGTTTCTCGCTGGCTGGAACGACGCACGAGTAGAATTTGTGCCTGCAGGGAATAAATTGAGAAACCAGGAAGCAAAGGTAATGGATCAGGATGCCAATCCAATTGAAATGTTTGGTGAGGATGAAGTGATACATGTTGATACCGGTTTAACACCCCTTGACCATCATCAGACACAAGATACAAATGTTTCCGCTGCTTCTCGAGTGTGGGATTATGTGCGGTCAAAAATTGAACATGACGGCAATAAATTAACTACTGAGCATAAAGAAGCTATATCACGTATTGTAAAAGTTGTCGTTTCAACAGACCATTTTAAAGAAGTTTTTTGGAAAGATGCTATTGAGGATTATCAGGAGATGTCATATTTAGGTCTACTTGATGGCCTCAAGCTCATCAAACCTAACCAAGATCTAGAATATTTAGATTTTGGAATTCTTTGCCTCAATGCCCTCACAGCGCAATTTGAAAACAGGATTTGGGCAGAAAGAGAAATTAATGAAAAGGGAATTAAATTTGATACACGATATGGCAAAGGTATTGGTTTTGACACTATAAATGACACTGTTTTGAAATTAGCGCAAAAAATGGGTTATGTGCTTGTTTTGCGTAAAGATCCGAGAAAAGGGTACGTGCGAATAAAAACACTGCCTGCACAAGGTGAAAATAAAGGAGCAGACCTCACCCTTGCTTATGAAGAGCTTAAGAAAAAAGATCCAGATGCAACGTGGTTTCTTCATGTTTCAAAAAAAATGCTGCTCAATGGTTCACCAAAAAATCCCAAAATGCGTCCTTCAAAATTAGGTGTTAGTGATATAATAAAAGTGCTTGAGAGAATATAATGGACTGTATTTTCTGTAAAATCGCTAGTAAAGAAGTACCCAAAGAATTCATCTATGAAGATGATGATGTAATGGTGTTTAAAGACCTCAACCCCGTTCGTGAAATACATTTACTCATAGTTCCCAAAACACATGTCTCTGAACTTATTACTGTCACTGAGCCCGTATTATTCCAGCTACTCTTTACGACTGTACAAAATATGATAGCCCGGGAAGGGTTAAAAGATAGAGGTTATAGAGTTGTTGTAAACGGCGGTGGTGCTCAGGTTGTGAATCATTTGCATATCCATCTCATGGGACCCATCAATAAAACCGCTACACTGTAAAACGATTTTTGCCGCAGAGATTTACATATTTCGCTTTTTAGAGTACAATACTATATAAGATTTTTAGTTAGGAGGTGTTCTTTTTTTATTATGGTATACGTTAAAAAACAACCAGGACAATCAGATGATCAAGTTATCCGCACATTTTCTAAAAAAGTGATGGATGCAGGTATCGTGCAAGAGGCAAAGCGCCGAAAGTTTTATCTTAAGCCTTCACTTGCCAAAAAACTCAGAAAAAAGCTCAAGCAAGAAGAAGCCGCAAGAGTCAAGATTTTCTAATGGAATCACTCAAAATTCTCATCTACGTTGAAAGCAGATATAAAGTAAACCGAAAACTGATTAAAACTGCAGTTGCTGACGTGCTGGGTGAAAACAGTGTGCAAAGCCCGGTTGAGGTCTCAATAGCAATTGTTGGCGATCGTAAAATGACTGCTCTTAACAAAAAGTATCGTAACAAAGAGGGAACAGCCAATATTCTCAGTTTTCCGCTGCAGGAAGGTGAACAAACCAATTTGCCCTCAGATATTATGAGGCTTGGAGATATTGTGATATCCTATCCTATGGTTATCAAAGAATCTGCAGCTCAAGATATGATGGTTGACGAGAGAGTTGATCAGCTCGTAAGGCATGGCATGCTCCATTTGCTTGGCCTGCACCATCAATAAGTACGTTTTCTTTTCCTTATGGTTTTTTATCGCAAATACCGCCCGCAACATATTGCTGATTTAGACAGTACGGCAGTCCGTGAAACATTGCAGTCTGTTCTTTCCAAAAATATTCCCCATGCATTTCTATTTACTGGTCCTAAAGGCTTGGGTAAAACTTCAACAGCTAGAATTGTTGCAAAATCTGTTAATTGTGAAAAAAAGAAAAAAGGTGAAATTGAACCATGTAGTACCTGTGAACAGTGTGTCTCTATTACCAATGGAACGAACATGGATGTGCTTGAAATCGATGCAGCTTCCAATAGGGGAATTGATGAGATTCGTGATTTGAAAGAGAAAATCCGTTTAGCGCCAGTCTCTTCAAAAATGAAAGTTTATATTATTGATGAAGTGCACATGTTAACAACTGAAGCATTTAATGCGCTTCTTAAGACACTTGAAGAACCACCGTCTCATGCTATGTTTGTCCTCGCGACAACTGAGCCTCATAAAATTCCCGCAACGATTCTTTCCAGATGTTTTCATATCAATTTTAGTTTGGCAACAGACGATGAGATTATGAGATCACTAAAAAGAGTAGTTGCTGGAGAGAAATTGCAGATTGAAGACGAAGTGCTAAGAGGTATTGCGCATATGGCCGAAGGAGGTTTTCGTGATGCAGTTAAGCTGCTGGAAGAGGTAGTTCTGCTAGCTGGAGATAAAAAAATAACACTTGAACTATTAGAATCATCGCACAAAAGTGTCAATGTTTCAGGTCACGGCGTCGATTTATTGACTGCGTTAAAAAATAATGACGCCAAAAAAGGTTTGGAAATTGTTGGAACAATTGTAAACCAAGGAATGGATATGAGATATTTTATGGCGCAGTTAATAGAAGCATTGCATAACATGCTTCTTATTCAGCACGGTGTGAAGGAGCAAGAAGTGAAGTTTAAAAATATTTCATTAAGCAGTGATGAAATTCAGGGTTTAGTTGGTTTACTCTCAGTTGCCTATCAGGATACAAAATTTGCTGTCGTTTCCCAGCTGCCGCTTGAACTTGCAATTATCCAGTGGTGTGCTGTTGATACGAAAAGTGAGCAGGAAGAGTCTCATCAACCAAACGGTTCATCGACAACTTCGGGAGTCACTGTTTCTTCACTCAGAAAACAAGTAGGCGCGATAAAAAAAACGCATGCGCTTTACGGAGTTCCTAAAAAAGTAAAAGAGGAAAAAGTTACCGTTGATACGACAACGGTTGAGCTTGAACATACTAGCGGTGATGGCTCAATCTCCAAAGAATGGTTAGATCATTTCTGGAATAGTCTTATTAATGAGATGAAAAAACATAATCATACTGCCGCTGGAGTTTTACGCAGTTGTGCGATAAAATCGTATGATAAAAGAGTTTTAGTAATTTCAACAGCTTATTCTTTCCATAAAGAACGGCTTGAGGAATATAAAACAAAAGACGCACTTGCAGCAAGTTGTAAACTGCTCACTGGAAAAACTATTGAAGTTGCGATAGAATTAAAGAAATAATCCGCCATAAAGCGGATAAGAGGAGGTGATTTATATATATGGCATTTAATCCATTTGGACAATTAGGTGAACTGAAAAAAATGCGTGATGAGGCTATGGCCATCCAAAAGCAATTGAAGATGGAAGAAGTTGCAATTGATAAACATGGCGTGCATGTCCGAATCAGTGGTGATCAGGAAATCCGTGAAATTCAAAGTAACGGAAAATCTGACGAAGATATCAGAAAAGCGGTAAATGAAGCTATCAAGAAATCTCAGGAAGTCGCTGCAAAAAAACTCCAGTCGATGGCTGGCGGTATGGGTGGACTTGGAGGTCTCCTTGGAGGCGGAAAGTAAAAAGTATCAATGGTATCAATAGTACGAAGAATTTTATATAATACTTGGTGCGTTTGATACCTTTGGTACTTTTAGACACTCGCGATATGACAGAACAAAAACACGACGAATTTATTTTGTTAACTGGATCGGCAAATCCGGAATTGGCTGAGAAAATCGGCAAGATTCTTGGAATCGAAACCACAAATCCTATTACAAAATTTTCAGATGGGGAAATTCGAGTTCGTATCCAATCAAATCTCCGCCGCAGAACTGTTTTTATTATTCAACCCACATCAGTACCGGTCAATGATCACATTATGGAACTTATCCTTATGGCTGATGCTGCAAGACGTGCTTCTGCATCAGAAGTTGTCGCAGTTATCCCATATTATGGCTATTCACGTCAGGACCGCAAAGAAATGTCACGAGTTCCAATTAGTTCTTCGGCAGTCGCAACGCTGTACGTCGCAAGCGGTGTTGATAGAATTCTCACGGTAGATATTCATTCAGAACAACAGGAAGGTTTTATTCACAAACCTTGGGATAATTTATTTGGCAGTTATTCCTTGGTTCCAGAGATAAAGAAACGTAATCTCACAAATCTTGTAATTGCAGCTCCAGATAAAGGCGGCATGCTTCAAGCGACTGCTTACGCCAAACTTCTCGGCGCAAAAGAGATTGCCGTTGTTTATAAACAGCGTGATATCCAGTTAAATAATGTTTCAAACACATTGGCGATGATAGGTGATGTTGAAGATAAAAATGTACTCATTGTTGACGATATGATTGATACTGCAGGTACTATCTGTAATGCAGCAAATCATATGAAACAGCGAGGAGCGAAGAGTATCAGGGTCGTTGCAACGCATGGTTTGTTCTCAGGCGATGCACTGAAGCGAATTGCAGAATCAGCGATTGAAGAGATGATAGTAACTGATACCGTGAAGCATAGAGAAGAAATTACCAATAATCCTAAAATAACTGTTGTTTCAGTTGCAGAGCTGCTTGCTGAGGCAATTCTTCGTATCAAAAACGGCAAGTCCATCAGCAAACTTATTCTTTAGTTAACGACACATTAAATTTTTTAACCAGAGTCAAAACGTCTTCTATGTTCTCAGCATATAAATCCGCACCTATTTGTTTATAACCTTGCACTAAATTCTCCTTAAAACCAATGACCGTTGCTCCTGAAGCCTTAGCGGACTGGATGCCGATGTTTGAATCTTCAAGGATCAATGTTGTCTCTGGAGACGCACCAAGGGCTTTAATGGCATGCAGATAGCCGTCAGGTGCTGGTTTATGTGCTATATCTGTCGTATCGTTTAGCGACAAGATAATTTTAAAATCAGAAGGATTCCAATTGAGTCGCTGAAGAACGATTTCTATCCATGCTTTGGCAGATGCAGAAACAATGCCGAGGTGAAAGTCGTTTTTATCAAGTTCGTCTTTTAATGTTTGTAGTCCTGGGGTAAGTGGCGCATTTCCATATACTTCAACACAGCGCTCGTTCACATGTTTTACAAAATCAGCATAATTTGCAGTGCTGCCATACTCGAGAGCTTTTTGATGAATTTTTTCCATACTAAGGCCTATTACTGTTGATGTAAGTAATTTTTTAATTCTACTACCGTATACCTGCTCAAAAACTACTTCATTCTCAATCTGCCAAACAGGTTCACTGTTAACAATGATACCGTCAAAATCAAAGATAAATGCCTTATTCATAGACTTCCAAATTATATCAAGGAATAGTACAATAGGGTACATGAAAACTCCAAAAGCGATCCAAAATCTCATCGAATCATTTGAAAGACTTCCCGGAATTGGTCCAAAATCAGCGGAACGACTCACGTATTACCTTTTACACGTGCCGCAAGGCGAACTTGATCGTTTTGCATTATCAGTCCAAAATCTTAAAACTGGAACAATTATATGTTCTGTTTGTAATGGTGTCGGTGAAACCGATCCGTGTGAAATTTGCAGCGATCCGAAACGTGATAAGAGTCTTGTCTGTGTTGTCGAGCAGCCACTTGATGTGTTGGCACTTGAAAAAAGCAGAAGATTCTTGGGAGTCTATCATGTGTTGCACGGGAGGATTGATCCGCTTAATAACATTGGACCTGACGAAATCCGGATTCATGAATTGATTGCCAGAGGAAAAACCCTGCAGGGTGACGAAGAAGAAATACGAGAAATTATCCTGGCGACCAATCCTACCATGGAAGGTGAAGCAACCGCGATGTATATCGCCAAACAATTAAAAGCCGTGAATCCAGCACTTAAAATTACAAGAATAGGCAGAGGTTTGCCAACAGGAGCTGATATTGAATATGCTGATCCTACAACGCTTCAACAAGCGATGGAAGGGCGAATTGAGTACTAACCACTAACTCCTGCAGTTATTTGTTTCCGTTTTACTTTTATAGTAATATAAGATTATGGGCATACCCAAAATAGGCAATCCATTTGAAGACGAAACAGATTTCATAGATCGAACAGATCCTCAGGATCTCGCTCAACAAGCAGCTCAGCAAGCTGGCAATGCGGCGATGAAACATGTTGTTAAACCCGTTGCAAATCAAGTTGCACAGGTTTCTGATCAGGCAATCGTTGATTTTCTCTACGGTTCAGGTTCTGCACCTTCGGCAGATAACTCAACGGATCAGGCAACAGCTGCCGCTGGTGGAGGTGCTCAGGATGCTGGAATTGAACAGCTCGCACAAAGTTCACAGATGGATCCTCAGCAGCTTGCAAAACTTCAACAGGTAAATGATCCAGATCAACAAATGGCAAAAGCAGATAAAGCGCAGTTAACTGAAGAACAACTGGAAGCTCGTGAGAAAAATAGGCTGCATATCCGTAACTATTACACGATGGGGAATAAACTTGATGATATCGGGACACTTGAAGAACAAGTAGCCAAAGCTCGCCAGCAGCGTGAACAAGAGGAACAGCAGCGAAAACAGGAAGAGGAAGAAGAAGAGGAGCGAAAGAGGCAGGAAGAAGAAGCAAGAAGCCAGCAGCTCGCAGCGCCATCCGGCAAGAAAACTGGCGTCGCACCTGATATACTAAAAAGAGAACAAAACAAAGCAGAAAACAAAACAGGATTTAGCGGCTAACTATGTTCGACTTTTTCAAAAAATTATTTTCAAACCAAATCGAGGAGAACCAAACTGCTGAAACAGATACTGGAACTCCTATTGTTGTAGAAAATCTTGGAGGATCAGAGAGTGAAAAAAAACCTGAGCAGAATCCTGAAGCAACAAGGGTCACTTCTACAGGTAGACAGCGAATGGTAGAACCTGTGAAGAGAACTGCAGCATAGACAACATAGAGATTAACTGGGACATTTTTTTCATGGATAGAGGTACCACTATTTTTGATCGAAAAGATTCTAAAGACAACGATACTGAAACGCAATAATATAATCCACTTTTGCCATTCTAGAGGTTTCACGGTATAATGCATGCATATGTTGAAACTTTTTAATTCTCTTTCACGTAAAGTTGAAGTTTTTAAGCCGATTACTGCAGGTAATGTTGGGATGTATGCTTGTGGTCCTACGGTGTATGATTTTGCACACATTGGAAATTTTCGTTCTTTTACGACTGCGGATGTTTTGGTACGGGCATTGCGGTTTAATAAATACAATGTTGAGTTCGTGATGAATATCACAGATGTCGGCCACATGACGCAGGACGCTGTGGGTGGAGGAGATAGTGGAGAAGATAAGATTGAAAAAGCTGCAAAAAAAGAAGGGAAGAGTGTTTGGGAAGTTGCTCAGTTCTATACAGATACGTTCTTAACGGATTACGATTCTCTCAATCTTTCAAAACCGACAATCCTATGCAAAGCAACAGACCACATCGAAGAACAAGTTGAACTTATCAAACAGCTTGAACTGCTTGGGTATACCTATGAAACTTCAGACGGCGTTTATTTTGATACCTCACGCTTTGAAGGATATGGTGCCATGTCATCTCTTGACCAGGTAAAAGAAGGCGCACGTGTTGAGATAAATGATGAAAAGCGCAATGCACGGGATTTTGCACTCTGGAAATTCTCTCCGAAAGACGAAAACCGACAGATGGAATGGAAATCTCCGTGGGGAGTTGGTTTCCCAGGCTGGCATATCGAATGTTCTGCAATGAGTATGAAATACTTGGGTGAATCATTTGATGTCCATACAGGTGGTATTGATCATAAGGAAATACATCATCCAAATGAAATTGCTCAATCAGAAGCAGTAACTGGAAAACAGTTTGCGAAGTACTGGGTACATACTGCTTTTATGCATGTTGCTGGACAAAAAATGAGTAAGAGTTTGGGAAATATTTATAGACTTTATGATATTGAAAAAGATGGTTATGACGCGCTTGCGCTTCGTTATCTTTATCTGCAGACACATTATCGCCAGGAAATGAATTTTACATTTCCAGCGCTTGATTCAGCGCAAAACGCATTTAAAAAATTAGTTTTGGAAATCAGCAGATGGGAAGGCCAAAAACCTGATCCTGAAGATTTGCCAGCAGATGGCGTTAAAGAATTTGAAAAAAGATTTATCCAGGCAATCGATGATGATCTCAATACGCCGCAAGCACTTGGGGTATTATGGGAACTTGTGAAATCTGATTTGCCGAAAGAAACAAAATTGAAAACGGTGTTTAAATTTGATGAAGTGCTTGGATTAAATTTGGAAGAACTCAGTAGACGCGTAAAGCAAGTTAAGGGGATTGTGCCTCCTCACATCAGGGAAATGATCGCTGAACGGCAAAGGTTCCGTAAAGAGAAAAAGTATAACGCTGCAGATCAGTTGAGAGCAGAAATAGAAAAACTCGGTTATTCCGTTGAAGACAGCGAAACAGGACCCAAAGTTTCTAAGAAATAAACCCTTCGACTCCCTTCGGTCGCTCAGGGCTAAGCATATGAATTTTAAAACTTTCCTCACACAATCTGCAGGTGAAATTGATTCTTCAATACAAGATTTATTTACAGAATGGAGTAAAGAAACCAAACAGTTATCTCCGCGCCTTGTGCCTCATATAAAAGCTCTGCAAACAGCGACACAAGATGGCAAAAGAATTCGCGGAGCATTGGTAATCCTCGGATATACGTTGGTTTCCAAAACACCAAATCCAGAGTTACTTAAAATTGCCGCAGCTTATGAACTTTTTCAAACTGCGATCCTCGTCCATGATGATATTATCGACAGCAGTCCCTTAAGACGAGGAAAACCTTCTTTGCATATGGCACTGGGGAGTGGAGAGTACGGGACATCACAAGCAATTTGTTTAGGCGATATAGGATTTTTTCTTGCATATCGATTACTTACAGAAAGTTCATTTGATGATGGACTCAAACTAAAAGCCACGACATTTTTTACACAGAGCATCATAAAAACCACCTATGGGGAAATGCTTGATATTGAGTTGAGTTATAAAAATGACGAAGTGACTCAATCAGATATACTTGCTGTTACTCGTTTAAAAACTGCATATTATACGTTTGTCGCACCGCTGACACTTGGTGCGATACTTGCTGGAGCTGAGGATTCGTTTTTCGAACAACTCAATGAGTTTGGTGAAGCAATAGGGATTGCATTTCAATTACAGGATGACATAAAGGATGTTTTTGGAACAGAAGCGTCGCTTAAAAAAATGGTTGCCGGCGATATCTTAGAAGGAAAACAAACGCTGCTTATAAAAAAAGCAAAAGAACTTGCTGATAAAAAAGAACTGGAAATATTGGAAAAATATTATGGAAACAGTACAATTGGTGAAAAAGAAATTGCACTTGTTAAAAATATTTTCAAAACGACTGGAGCACTTGCGTATACTGAATCGCTTGCTCGCAAGTACGGTAAGAAAGCAAGACAAGTTATTCCTTACATGACAAGAGAAGAACAGTTACAAGATTTACTGGGAGAGATGATTGATTACATCGTATGACACCACAACACATAGCATTTATCATGGACGGCAATAGACGTTGGGCGAAAGCACATAAGCTCGAAATGCTGATGGGACATAATAGGGGAGCGGAGCAGATTGAGGTTATCGTTGATGCAGCAGCCCGTGTCGGAATTCCTTACGTTACATTCTGGGCTTTTTCAACTGAAAACTGGAAACGAGAGAAAAAAGAAGTCTCGATGCTTTTTACCGTTTTTCGAAATGTCCTTTCGGGCCCTATGGTAAAACGATTGGTCAATAACGGAGTGAAACTGCAAATTATGGGTGATTACAAAGCATTCCCTAAAGACATTGTTGTGGGTTTGGAAAAGTTAATGGAAGACAGTAAGCACAACACAAAAATAACAGCAAATATAGCGTTAAATTACGGCGGGCGAGGTGAAATTCTGCGAGTCGCAAATGCTTTAGTACAAAATGCACTCGAACAGAATGGAAAACAAAAAAGTATAACAGAGCAAGATTTTGCATCACATCTTTATACAGCTGGATTGCCTGATCCTGATATGGTTATCCGGACAGGTGGAGAAGAGCGGTTGAGTGGGTTTCTTACGTGGCAGTCAGTTTATAGTGAATTATATTTCACTGAGACATTGTGGCCTGATTATGATGAAAAAGAATTTACCCAAGCGCTTGAAGAATTTGCGAAGAGAGAAAGAAGATTTGGCAAATAATTTTATGGCCTCACTCGTTTGCCGTTTTTTAAACCGTTTCTTCTACTAAATCTGAATTGTGCACCTGGAAGTTCTGCTGCTGAGAAGAATTGATCCCGTGCATCTATCATCACAATTTTCATCAGGTCAACCGTCTTTTGAACTGCCAGTGGTAAAATATCAGCATCTTTTACTCCACATGTGAGATGAATATGAAATTTGCCCTTGGGGTCTTTCACCCAATTCCAACGGGTTCGTCCAGCATAAGATGCTCTGTTATATCCTTTGGCAATTTTGAGTTGGCATAGATATTCGAGCAGGATATGTTCAAACAAATGGCCGATTTCAGTATTTCTCACTTCATCACGAAAAGGGAGATTATCATCATTAAAACATTTTGTTAAAAGGACATTGGGAAGTTTCATGTGCAACAAATCTACGATGTAAGGGATATTCGAAGTGTTTACTTCAGTCCCATAGAGTTGCATGATTATTTTTGTAGAGCTATTTTTTTGCGTGATATTGAGAGAGAAAAGATTATCAATAATTTGATCTTGGGACAGAAACTGAGATAAGTTCATATATGGCTGTTCTTACTAAAAACTTACTGATACTTAACATAGCGTATAATGTTTCTGAGAGTGTGTCAAGCTCTGCGAGTTAGCCTCAAATAGAAGAGTTTCCATGATAAATAGTTGAGTTTATTTTCCTTTTATATCAACCTTTTCTCAACCTATAATAACTCATATGATGTTTTTGTAAGAATTTATAGCTCTGGACCCTGCGGATTTTGTGGGGGATTAAAGACTGGCAGCGAAGTCGGGATTGCTGTTGGAAGTGGCTGAATTGCGGTTGTTGGTCCTATCGGAGTAGGTGTTGCAGCTGGTGCATCTTGGTTAGGATTTTCACCAGGAGTTGGAGATGGAGTTGGTGTTGGCGAATTGAGTGGGGTAGGGCTAGGTTGTTTTGTTGGCGTTGGATCAGCACAGCCATATTCTGGTGTTCCTGCCAAAAAGTATTCTTTGTACGATGCCACTCCAGGCGGGCACGTTGTTTGTGTCACAATAAATGCTGGTGGGTTAAATTGTTCGATTGGCTCGCCTGATAAAAAGGATTCCATAAGATTTCGCCAAATAGGAGCAGCACCCATAGATCCAGCAATATTGTCCATAGCAGTATTATCGTTGTTACCAACCCACACACCGACGACGAGACTTGGTGTATAACCGACAGTCAGCGCATCACGGTATTCGTCAGTCGTTCCTGTCTTAACCGCTGCTGGGCGTGTAAGGGTCAATGAGCCACCAAAAACTTCTGAGCGAGCTCTATTATCAGAAAGTATACTTGATATAAGGAATGCCGCTCCAGTGTCAAGGACTTTCTTTGCGTCAGGATCAGATTGAAAGAGTTTAAACGGATTAAAAAAGTCCCAAAGACTTTTCTGTTTTTCATCGACATTTTGTCCATATTTATTAACAATTTTTAATGCGTATTTCGGTGTATGATAAACACCTTGATCAGCAAACACTGCGTATGCGTTCGTTAACTCAAGCAGTTTGACTTCTCCTGCTCCCAAAACAAGTGACAATCCATAATCTGCTTCATTTTTCAGTGTTGTGATGCCGAGTCTCTTGGCAGTACTTAAACCTTTTGCTACGCCAAGTTCTTCCATAACTGTGACTGCCGGAATATTAAGAGAATTTGAAAGTGCGCGCCTTACCGTGACATCGCCGCGGTAACGTTTGTCATAATTTTTCGGTTTGTAGCCTCCCGGGAACGTTGTTTCATTATCTTGGAGAATTGAAGCGGGCGTTATGAGTTTGGCCTCAATTGCAGCAGCATACATAAGAGGTTTGAAAGATGATCCGGGTTGGCGAGGAGAGATGGCCATATTTGCTTTTCCATAAGATTCATCATTCCAGTCAAAACTGCCGACCATACTTTGAATCTCACCAGTTTTTGGATCAATGGCGACTGCAGCTGCATTGCCAGCTTTATTGCTTTTCAGCCTGAGTACTTGATTATTAACGACTCGTTCAGCAGTTTCTTGCCACTCTTTGTTAAGTGTCGTTGTTACCTTAAAACCCTCACGGATAATTCGTTCTTCTCCGTATTTGCTGATAAGTTCATTTTTTACGTAGATTGCAAAATGCGGTGCCAGTTCATTGAGTCCGTCACTTATTTGGGAAGGATTAAATTCTAGAGGTTCAGCTGCAGCTTCGTTTGCTTCTGTTTGCGTAATATAATTCTCTTCAACCATCTCTCCTAAGACAATGCTTCGTCTGTTAAGCGCGATTTCTGGATCATTTGAAAGAGGGGAGTAGGCTGACGGAGCTGGCAATAGTCCCACCAAAAGAGCTGCCTGAGAAAGACTCAATTCTTTGGCAGGAATACCAAAGTATGCCTGCGCCGCATTTTCAATGCCAAATGCACCTTCACCGAAGTAGACAGAATTTAAATAGACTTCCAAAATATCTTCTTTTGAAAATCTTCGATTAAGTTCCGCAGCGAGGACAAGTTCCTGATATTTACGCAAATAGTTTCGATTGGCGCTGAGAAATGCATTTTTGGCAAGTTCTTGTGTAATCGTTGATCCACCCTCAACAATTTTGCCTGCAAAAAGATTTGTCATAAAAGCTCTCGCAATACCTCTGATTGAGAAACCAGGATGTTCGTAAAAATCTTTATCTTCGGAGGCAATTGTCGCTTCCTGCATGACTTGGGGAATTTCAGTAAACGCAACATAGGTAATTTTCTTTGGAGCATAAAATGTGAAGAATTCTTCATCGTCACGAGTAAGAAGCGTCAAGCCGGTATCATTGCGGCTCATGATTGATTGTTTATCTTTTAAGTCTTTTGCAAAGTATAAATAAGTCGCTGGGGGGACAAGGGCAAGGAAAATGATAAGAAGAATCAGCGCGTAAAACAGTTGGCGTTTGTAACGTTTTAGAAACGCCAAAAAGAGAGTTTTAGGATGAAAGCGTTTCTTGGTTGGCGCTTGTTTACTGCGAGCAAAATCATTCTGTCGAAGCCGAGTTCTCATATGAGGCACATTTATTGTAGCACAATTATCTGATACAATGATTTGACCATGAGTGATATGCGAAACAAGCCTAATGAGTATTGGAAGAAAAATTTGACTTTGGAGCAATATCGTATATTACGCGAGAAGGGGACTGAAGCAGCTTTTACGGGGAAATACGTAGATAACCATGAAACAGGTATGTATGAATGTGCTGCGTGTGGACACCCACTATTTGCTTCTGATACGAAGTTTGATTCTGGTTCTGGCTGGCCGAGTTTTGACCAACCGGTAAATCGTGAGCATGTTGAGTTACGAGAAGATTACTCACATGGTATGACTCGAACAGAAGTTGTCTGCAAAAACTGTGGTTCACACTTAGGTCACGTATTTGACGATGGCCCGAAGGAAACGACAGGGAAGCGTTATTGCATCAATTCCTGCAGTTTAGCGTTTAAACCTAAAAAATAATGGATATTATTCAAGCTCTCATTTTAGCTGTTGTTGAAGGGATTACCGAATTCCTGCCGATTTCATCCACTGGGCATTTGGTACTCGCCGCTGAACTTTTAAAAATCCCACAAACAGAGTTTGTAAAAAGTTTTGAAGTCATTATCCAGTTGGGGGCAATTTTGGCAATTGTTTTGATATATTTTAAACGTCTCCTGCAAAGTCGCAAACTGTGGCCGATTATCATTTTAGCGTTTATCCCCACAGCAATCGTAGGTTTTACGCTTTATCCGCTTATCAAATCGGTTCTGCTTGGAAATACACAAGTAACGTTATGGGCGTTATTTTTGGGCGGTATTGTGCTTATCATCTGGGAGTTCTTCTATAAAGAGCAACCGCATCATATTAATGAAGTCGAAAAGCTGACATACAAAAAAGCACTTTTGATCGGAGTATTTCAATCATTCTCAGTTGTTCCTGGCGTTTCCCGTGCAGCTTCAACTATCATCGGTGGGCTAACTGTTGGACTGACTCGTAAAGCTGCCGTTGAAATGTCATTTTTTCTCGCAGTCCCAACAATGGTTGCCGCAACCGGTTTGGACCTGATAAAAAGTGAATTTAGCTTTAGTGCCAACGAATGGATGGTCTTAGCGGTTGGTTTCATCGGCGCATTTATCACTGCCATGTTTGCGGTGAAATTTTTCCTTCAGTACATTGCCAAACATACCTTCGTCGCGTTTGGTATCTACCGCATTCTTCTTGCTATAGCCTTCTGGATCTTTGTGATGTAAGTATTATTTTATTTGAACGAGGATTACGCCTAAAACGACAACTATTCCACCAATTACTTTTTGTGTTAAACGGGTACGTTCTTTTAAAAGAGCAGCGCCCATAAAAATAGTAAGGATGGTTGAAAATTGGGTGATGGTTGCGATTTGTGATATTTCACCACCTAATTTATAACTGGAATTGAGAGCGAGTGAATATGCTGCAAAAAGTGCGCTTGGTGCAAAAAGTTTCCAAAGACCCTTTTTAAGAAAATGTGTAACGCCCTTAAGTTTTTTATGATACATAACGCCCAAAACTAACCCCGGCCATAACCAATAGATAAAACTGTATGTATATGTATCAAAACTTTGCAAAAGATATGCATCATTGGTAAATGCAAAGCCAAAGGCAACAGCTGATATAAGTGTCGCGATATGTGCTTTGCCAAAGTTTATCTTTTTCTTACTATAAAAAGCGATAACAATGCCTGCAATAGTTAATGCTATGCCGAGAAGTTTGATCGAGTTTGTACTTTCGCCAAGAAACATACTGCTGGTTATTGCTGTCCAGATGGGTGTTGTCGATTCAAGTATGATGAATTCTGAAACTGGAATGGCTTTAAAGGCTCGAAATGAAAAGATATTTCCTACGGTATAAAAAAGCGCAGTGAGCAAGAGCCACGGCCAGACTGTTTCAAGAGGCGGGAATGTAAATCCATTAAAAAGTACAATCGGTAGTAAAAAAAGCGCGACGCCCAGCTGACAAATGATTGCATAGGTGATCGGATCATCTTTGTCTGAAGTGAGGAGTGTTTTTTGGATAATACGCGCAACAGCTATAAAAACTGTTGATAACAATACGAGCTCAAACCACATGCAGTTAGTATAGCAGAGCAAAACTTAGTTTGAGGCAAATTTTGTTTGTATCATTTCCCATAAATCTGGATAGTCTTTGTCGTACCCCAGAACCCAGATACCAATGCCGCCGAAATCTTGTTTGTTTGCATAGTCAAAACGAATTTGGATGGATTTATTATCTGCAAGCCATACTTGATGGTCAATGCCGTCTTTGGTGTACCAGCACCAAGTCTCCTGAGCTACGCTGTCCCATTTGCAGTCTGTTTTTTTGAAATCTTTGGTCTCTCTTGCGCGGGCATAGGAAATGACTGCTGCGTAGTTTTTTTCATCATCAGTTGGAAAGGTGAGACTCTTTATTTCTTTACCGTTCTCAACAGCTCTGTCCCAACCATAATAGGGAACACCCATGACAATTTTTTCAGCGGGGATATATTTACGGTAGTCTGCGTATGTGGTCTCGACATCAAAAAAATATTTTTTATCTTTATAACCCTGCATCGGCGAGACTGGACCTGCAATATCTGAGCCAATTCCGTAATAGTCATACGACATACCGATAAATCGATCATAAAGCTTTACGAGCTCTGGGAAGTCATAAATATCAGGATCCCTTGCTGCACGAGGCATAATACTGAGGCTGAGGTGTGCCGTTGGTGTTTCCTGTTTCATTTCTGTTGAGAGTTGTTTGCTAAAGCTTGTAAACGTTTCTTTATACTCAGGAGCCGGCTCGCCGAAATATTCGAAGTCGATATTCACACCATCAAGTTTGTTGGTTTTGATAAGTGAAATAATCTCTGACACAAGCGTTTTTTGTGCCTGCGGATTTTCAAGTAGACTGGCAAGGAGATCATTATTTAGTGCTGCGACAGTAATTGTGAAGTCGGTGCCCATAATTTGGCTTTTCGTTTTAAAGTTTTTCATCTTTTCAGTATTCCATTCGCGAAAGCCTGGTTCTGTTTCACCGTTTATCTGTTTGGTAATTTTTCCATCAGTATCTGGTGAGATGCTGAAATAGTTAATTTCTGAAAGATGCTGTGGTTTGATATTGTCGATATCATCAACACGCCAATAAGGCAAAAATCCCATGACATGTTTGTTAAGTTTACTATGTGGCTTCATAATGCTTTCAATATAATACGAACCTGTAAGAAATGGTGAAGTTCCAGGATAGGTTTGTGAAAGATAAAAATAAGCGGCGGATGCTGCAATTAGTACAATAGCGAGTACTAATAAGACTTTTTTGAACATACTTTCTATTATACAGAAATTCTCCTTCTTGCATTTGTTTTCACGGATATTCTATGCTAGAAGTATGGATTCACAACGTGTCATAAGACACTATAAAGTAATAACAGTTGGCGAGTCAACGATTGATGCGTATATGACATTGCCTCGTTCAAGTGACAGTATTTCATATGATGCTGAGCACAGTTTGTTAAGTTTTTCCCACGGAGATAAAATTGATGTTGAGCGATATGATTTCACGATTGGCGGTAATGCTACCAATGTTGCTGTTGGTTTAAATAGACTTGGTGTCAAAGCAACGTTATGTTCAGAAACAGGTGATGATGAATTCTCAATAAAAATCCGTAATCTTCTCGCCAGTGAGCAAGTTGAACGACTATTTGTTAATCAAGTGCACGGAGCCTCAAACTTCTCAGTTATTATCAATTATCATAACGAACGTACTGTCTTTGTCCAAAATGTTGAGCGAGAACATGATTTTCAGCTGAATGACGTAACAACAGATATGGTATATCTGACAAGTATGGGTAATAAGTGGCAGGAACCGTATAGGAAAATTGTTGATTTCGTAAAAGAGCAAAAAGCATGTCTCGTTTTTAATCCAGGCTCAAGACAAATTCATGAAGGTCGCGAAACGGTGCATCATGTGATGAAGTCGACCGATATCTTAATTCTCAACAAAGAAGAAGGCGAACATTTAATTAATCAAAAAGTAGCTGCTGATTCACCTGATAATAGAGAATATATGGTCGAACTTATGCAAAAGCTTCAAAAACTTGGTCCGAAAACAATTGTGATGACAAATGGTCGACATGGCTCGTATGCGATTGATGAGAAAAAAGAAATCTATTTTCAAGAAATGTATCCAGGTGAACTCGTGGAACGAACTGGTGCAGGTGATGCATTCTCAGCTGGATTTTTGGCTGCTGCTGTACAAGGCATCGGTCTTCCTGATTCTATGCTCTGGGGCGCAATTAATGCTTCATCAGTCGTGTCACACATTGGTGCACAAGCCGGACTTCTCAAAAAAGACGAAATGAAGGAACTCCTCAGTTAAAACTCTTTAATTTATCTAAAATCTCCTGCATGGCCTGCTTGGCCGAAGGCTTTCATTCTATCGAGGATCATTTGTTTGTTTGCTTCTCGTGCTTCAGTCATGTATTCGCGAGGATCAAATTTTTCAGGATGTTCGATAAAGAATTTTCGTATTGCAGCGGTAACCGCAAGGCGAGTGTCTGTGTCGACATTTACTTTGCGAACGCCGTGCTGGATGCCAAGTTGGATTTCTTCAACGGGTACGCCGAACGTCGGTTTTATTTGTCCGCCGTATTGATTGATGATTTGTAATAATTCTTGAGGAATACTTGATGAGCCGTGCATAACCAAATGCGTGGTTGGTAAACGCTTATGAATTTCAACAATGCGATCCATCACAAGAACAGATCGATCTGGCTTTTTTGAGAATTTATAGACACCGTGACTTGTACCGACTGCAACAGCGAGCGCATCAACGCCTGTCTCTTTTACAAATTCAACAGCCTGGTCTGGGTCAGTGAGGTATTCGCTCTTCATATCGCCAGTTCCTGCACCGTCCTCAATCCCACCAATCACACCGAGTTCTGCTTCGACAGAAACTCCTTTATCTCGTGCATAGGCGACAACTTCTTTGGTCACAGCGATATTTTCTTCGTATGATGCTGGTGTTTTATGATCGTCTTTGAGGGAGCCGTCAATCATGACACTGGTATATCCCATATCAATTGCTGATTTGCACGCTTCAACGCTGCCATGATCTTGATGAAGGACGATTGGTATATCGGGATACAGTTCAACTGCTGCGAGCATGAGGTGATAGAGAAATTTATCATTGGCATATTGCCTTGCGCCGCGTGAAGCCTGGAGAATGACAGGAGAGTCAGTTTCTTTGGCAGCTTCCATAATTGCCTGAATTTGCTCCATGTTGTTAACGTTAAATCCGCCAACGCCGTAATTGCCTTCTGCTGCTTTGTCGAGGAGTTTGCGAAGTGTAATAAGAGCCATAGTATGTTACCTATACTAGCGGTTACCAAACTTTTTTGCAAGACAAAAACCAGACAATTAGAGATCAATAAGTTGTTTTGCAATTTCTTGTTTGGATGCCATTGTCAGTTTTTTTATGTCTCCGTTTGAGAGTACGATGAGTACTTCGTTGGTGTCATTATCAAATGCGTTCATCCCATTTGCAACGATAGCATCCGCTTTGCTGTCAGTAAGTTTCGTTTTTACAATTTCAATTAATTTCTCTTCGTTTGTTTCATCACTTGCTTTAAATGCTACGAGTTTTATGTTGTGATTCCACTCTTTGATTATATTGATGATTTTAGCTTGTGGTTCCATTCTCAGGGTGAAGCCCTCTTTACTTGAAATTTTACCTGCGTGCGGATCAGCAACTTGAAAATCTGAAACAGCAGCAGCATGATAGATAACGTCATAGTTTGGTACATTTTGTTGTATTAAATTCGAAAGTTCTGCAGATGTTTCAAAAGTGAGCTCATTTACAACATAGCGAGGTTTTACGGCATCTTTTGCCCTGATGAGAAGTACATCGGCACCGCGGAGAAATAATGCCTCTACAATAGCAGCACCCATTTTGCCTGAACTTCTATTGGTAATAAACCTCACATCATCAATTTTCTCTTTTGTACCACCGGCAGTGACGATGAACTTTTTACCTTTCAAAGCGGTTGAACGTTCAAGTTGGCACATGATTTCGCTTTTTATGACTTCCAATTCTTCAAGTTTGCCTTCACCTTCATAACCACAAGCAAGCATGCCTGATGCGGGTTTGACGATTACATAGCCTAACTTTTTTATTTTTTCCAGATTTTCTTTGACTATCGGGTTGTTCCACATATGCACGTTCATCGAGGGACAAATGATGACGGGTTTGGTCACCGCGAGAAGAGTTGTTGTGAGGAAGTCGTCAGCAAAACCATGAGCGATTTTTGCGAGTGTATTAGCGGTTGCTGGTGCAATCACAAAAGCATCGGCTGAATCGGCTAGTGCTATGTGATCAACTTTTCGAGTATTGAGGATTTTTTTATAATCGAAATCTTTCTCAAACAGCTCACGGTGAACTTTATTACCAGAAATAGTCTCAAGTTCTGCAGGTGAAACAATACTTGCTGCTTTTTCAGTCAGAATGACGTGGACATCGATATTTTCCTCTTTAAGTAGTTTTACCAGCTCAACGCTTTTAAATGCGGCAATGCCGCTTGTAACGCCAAGGACAACAGTCTTTTTCATGCTTTTGATTATACTACAAGCGAGGTTCTATTATTTTTCGAGGGGGAGATTCGCGGCTGTCCATGCACCAATACCGCCTTCTAAGTCCGCGACGTTGGTAAAGCCCATGCCTTTCATTTGTGTCAGTGCTTTACCTGATCTATTTCCAGACCTGCAATAAATTAAATATTTTTTGTTTTTATCAAGTGACTGAAGATATTGTGTGAATGAGTCAGTTAGATAAAAGTCTTTTTGAATGGCATCTTTCAAATGGCCTTCGTTATATTCTTCGATTGTGCGGATGTCCAGCAATGTATACTCTCCGCTGGCAAGGGCTTTTTGAAAGTCCGCAGGTTGTAAACGATCTGATGTCGCTTGGTTTGTTTGCATAGTGTTTGTATTATTGCCTATTTGAAAGTAGAAAAAAACTATCCCGATTGTCCCCAAAACTAAAACAATAATCGCAATCCATTTTTTCATCCTAGAATTTAGCATATATGAAAAGGTGTTCTACGCGCTGTGATATCAATCACGGCATGTGTTACCAGGAAGTTCTAATGTGGCGCATGGCGTAAGCTAGGTCGCCTTTGACTTTTTTTCTAGGGTTGAAGATGCCGTGCGGATCAAAAATGTGTTTGGTTTTTTCAAAAAGCTCAAGAATGATGTGGTCAAACTGCATAGGCAGATAGGGAGTACGGATAAGACCATCATTGTGTTCACCGCTTGTTGAGCCTTTGTATTCCATAACAAGCGCAAAAACTTCCTCACTCAATTTTGGAATGAGGCGCTGCTGATTTGGATCGGTTAGCTTCACAAGTGGAATGACGTGGAAATTACCGTTTCCGATATGGCCTGCGAATGTCGCAATGAATGAGGGATAGCGCTTGAGTATTTTGTTAAATCGTGGGAGGAATTCGGGTAGAAATTCGGGTTTGACGATAATATCATCAATAAAAGGTGATGAATACATGTCTTTAATATGGCTT
Organism: Candidatus Levyibacteriota bacterium; assembly: GCA_052034235.1. Taxonomy (GTDB): domain Bacteria; phylum Patescibacteriota; class Microgenomatia; order Levybacterales; family UBA12049; genus JBPOIT01. The sequence goes on along the minus strand of JBPOIT010000011.1, from coordinate 97,127 downwards.
CGTAAAAGTCCAAAACTGTCGCGGCGGATAAGCCAATATTTTTTCTCATCTTCTTCAAGAACAACCCGAGTATCAGGATGAAGAGGCGCAAGTCTTTTTTGCAGTTCATAAATTTTATCCTGCAATTCTTTTTTATCATCTCCGGTAAATTCAACTTGTAGAACAAGTTTAGGCAGCTTATTTTTTTCAAACAATTCAAGTTCAGGTAAGAATTTAAGTGCGGTTGTAAGGAGACTTCTTGTACCAAGTTTTTTTGCAAATTCCGGGAAGAAACGCAGCGCAAGCTTCAATGTTTTATCATCATAGGTCTCAAAACTATTTGGTTTCAGTGGGAGTACCGCATTAACGATATCTGACAGGTGAGAAAAATCATTAAGAAGGATTACGAGCATTTCTGAGTGTTTGGTAACCGGGACAAGTTTGAGTTCCACTTCTGTCATGAGTCCGAGTGTTCCTTGTGCCCCTACAAATAATTTATTCAAATCAAATGTTTTTTTCTCACGGTCATAAACGTTCCAGAGATAATAGCCCGCTGAATTTTTGCTCACATCTGGTTTGGCGCTTTGGAGTATTTCGTAATTGTCATCGATAAGTTTAAAAATCTCACGGTAAATTTCTCCTTCAAAATCCTGCTGCTTCATTTTTTTATGAAGCTCAGTTTCGTTGAGTTTGCTGAAAGTATATTCGTTGCCGTCTGCGAGCACCATTTTTGATGAATGGACATAGTCTTCGGCCTTTCCGAATTCGAGGGATTTTTCACCACCGGCGTTGTTGTTAATCATCCCGCCAATCGCGCAGAGTTCACGAGATGATGGATAAGCAGGGTAGAGCAGTTTGTGTTTGACGGTTTCCTTTTCAAAGTCTCTATAAAAAACTCCTGGCTCAACGCTTGCTGTTCTTGCTTTAACGTCAACTTTTGGTTTGTGATTAAAATATTTTTGGAAGGCAACAAGGATTGAATCAGTAAGGCCGCCTCCAGACATGCACGTACTTGCAGCACGAGCGGTGAGTGAGAGATCTGGAAATGCGTGTTTGTATTTCGCGACAATATTTACTAGTTTTTTTATATCATCATCATTTTTTGGGAAAACAACAATTTGTGGTTTAACCGCAAAAATACTAGCGTCATGGTTATATTTGATGAGAGTTTCTTCATCAGTAGCCACATCACCGTCTAGGATGCTTTTGAGTTCTTCGATTAGGGCAGCGTTCATATTATTTTTTCCGTCCGACAACTTTTTTTACAGCTTTTTTGATTGCCTTTGGATCCATATGATATTTTTCCAGAATCTCTTTTGGAGTTCCGGATTCGGCAAATGTATCTTGCAGGCCTATAAATTCTATCGGAAGGGGATTGGTCTTTGCAAGAGCTTCGGCAATTGCACTGCCAAGTCCGCCTGTTACCTGATGATCTTCAACGGTGACGACAGCTCTCGTATGCCCAGTAAAACGCATAAGTCCATCCATATCAAGTGGTTTGATTGTCGCAACATTAATAACCAGCACAGGGAATCCTTCTTCTTCGAGCTCCTTTGCTGCAACGAGTGCGTAGTAGAGCATATATCCGGTTGCAAAGATCGTTGCTTGGGGACTTTCATGTGTCCAGAATTCCTGCATTTTGCCAACTTCAAACGGTGTTTTATCTGTTGTTATGACAGGAGTTTTATCTCTAGAATACCGTAGATAGACTGGCGTATCTATATCTGCTGCGGCAATAGTTGCCTTGTGAGCTTCAATGCTATCACAGGGGACATAAATGTGAATATCAGGCCAGCAGCGGGTGATGGCGATATCTTCAGTAGCCTGATGCGTTGCACCGTCAGGGCCAGTCATAATACCTGAATGATGGCCTGCAATTTTGACATTGGCTCTGTTATAAACAGCAGTTGTTCTGAGTGTTTCCCAATTTTTGCCAGGAGAGAACGTTGCGTAAGAAGAGATAAAAGCAACTTTTCCTGTAACCCCAAGTCCTGCTGCAATGGTTGCCATATTCTGCTCTCCAATTCCTGTTTGGATAAATCGTTCAGGAAATTTTTCTGCAAATTTATGGGTTTGTGTTGATTCGGTGAGATCAGCAGAAAGCGCAACGACATTGGGATTAATTTCGCCCAATGTCAAAAGCCCTGTGCCAAAACCAGCTCGAGTTGGCGCAGTTTCAACTTTTTCATCAAATAATTTAGGATTGAGTTTAAGTTTCGGGTTAAGCATAGATTATTTGTGTTCTCCAACAATTTTTCCCTTAAGCGTTCTCAATTCATCAAGTGCAATCTTTGCTTCTTCGGCATTTGGTGGTTTGCCGTGCCAATGGAAATCTTTCTCCATAAAATCAACGCCGAAGCCAGGGATTGTGTGAGCAATAATGACTGTCGGTTTCTCATAAATTGCATGTGCCTCAGCGATTGCGTCGACGAATTGTTTAATATTCTGGCCGTCGGATTCCAAAACATGCCAGCCAAATGCTTCAAACTTTTCTTTCAAAGGTTCTAGCGGCATAACATCTTCAGTAAACCCGTCTATTTGAATATTATTGCGGTCTACAACCATGATGAGATTATTCATTTTATTTTTACCTGCAAACATAACCGATTCCCAAATATTGCCTTCGTTAAGCTCACCGTCTCCAGTTATGACGTATGTATAATATTTTTTGTTGTCCATCTTTGCAGCAAGCGCGATGCCGATACCTTGTCCCAATCCTTCCCCCAGTGGGCCTGATGTTGTTTCAAGACCTGCAAGAACAGTTCGATGAGGATGGCCTTGGAGGCGTGAATTTATTTTTCTAAGTGTCTTAAGTTCATCGACTGGAAAATATCCAGCTTGCGCCATCGAAACATATCGAATAGGGCATATATGTCCGTTGGAAAGTATGAGTCGGTCGCGATCTTCCCATTCCGGGTTTTTCGGATCGTGATTGAGGATATGAAAATAAAAAGCTGTAAAAATATCAGCCATGCCTAGTGGGCCGGCAGAATGGCCTGAACCAGCTTCAAGTAATGTACTTATCAGCAGTTCACGAGCTTTTTCAGCTTTCTTTTCTAAGTCTTTTAATTTGTCTTCGTAGAGATCTTGCAGCACTTATCTTATCATGCGGGAAAACTCGTTTTGAGTCAAGTTATTTTTTCAGAAGAGTTTTTACTTTTTTAACAATTGCGCGGGCTGAAATGTCTTCGTAGTCTAGGAGTTCGAGCGGTTTACCGCTTCTTGGCATTTTGCGAACTGCGAGTGAATAGACGGGAATTGCTTCTTCTGAAAGTGCACTCGCAACTGCTTCACCGATGCCTCCTGCTTCGTAGTGATCTTCAACGACGATGAGTGCTTGGGTTTCTTTACCTGCTTTTTTCAGTGTTTTTTCATCAAGCGGTTTAATACTATAAAGGTCAATAACACGTATTATAATACCTTCCGCTTTAAGCTCTTCGTATGCTTTGAGAGCTTCGTGAAGGGTGATACCTGCAGAAACTACCGTAACGACATCTGTAGGACTTTTCTTCAAAGTTTTACTTCCGCCTATAGAGAAGAGTTCATTATTGTCATAAATAACTGGTGTTTCGCTGCGAGTTTCACGAATGTAAACAAGCCCAGTATGTTTGGCTGCTTCTTCGAGTAATCGTTCAGACGATACTGCATCACTCGGATAGAGAACAACACTACCAATGAGTGTTCGAAACATCGTGATATCTTCAAGTCCCATTTGTGAGGCGCCGTCTTCACCGATTGAAACTCCTGCATGTGATCCTACAACTTTTATGTTGGCGTTTGCATATTGAGACATTCTAATTTGATCAAAAGCCCTCGAGAGGAAAGCAGCAAAAGTTGAAAGAAATGGTATCTTACCGACGCGTGATAATCCTATCGCAATACCTACCATATTTTGCTCAGCTATATAGATTTCAAAATATCTGTTTGGGTCGACATCACGTGCTTTTGCTGAATATGTTGAATTGCTTGTTTCCGCATCAAGCACAACGGCTTCAGGATATTGTGGGAGAATCCTTGTTAAGGCGTCGCCATACGCTTTGCGCGTTGCAACGTTAATGCCCTTTTCATAATGAGGCTGGGGGACTTGTGTACTTTTTTGTTTTGCAATGGAAGTCGTTTTTGGTTTGAGTACTTTGCCTATGAGATCTTTATTAATAGTTCCAAGTTCTTTCAGTGCTTCTTCAAATTGTTCTTTGTTTAGTGCTTTGCCATGCCAATTATCTTTGTTTTGGACAAGTGAGACGCCGTTGCCTTTAAATGTTTTGGCAACAATCATAACAGGCGAGTCTGTTGATTCTTTGGCTTTCGCAAATGCTTTTTGGATTTCAGGGATCGAATGACCGTCGATTGTTATAACGTTCCAGCCGAATGCCTCGACCTTTTTAGCGATAGTTTTTACATCATGACCATAGAGTGTTTGGGTACTTTGTCCGAGTCTGTTCACATCCAAAATACCGATGAGATTGTTTAGTTTGTAATGAGCTGCTAGTTGTATTGCTTCCCAAACCGATCCTTCAGCAATTTCACTATCACCAAGCAGTACATAGGTGTTATACATAGTTTTGTCTAAATATTTAGCGTTAAGTGCCGTTCCAATTCCCACGGATAGACCTTGTCCAAGCGATCCTGTTGGTGTAAGTGTGTAGGGAAAGGCAAGGGTTGGATGACCTTCAAGTCTGCTCCCGAATTTTCTAAGGGTTTTGAGTTCATCTTCTGTTACTTTTCCAGCTGCAGCAAAAAGTGCATAAAAAAGCGGGGAGGCATGGCCTTTGGAAAAGATAATTTTATCATTGAGCGGATTGTCAGGATTCTTTAGGTCATATTTGAGGATACCGTCAAAAAAGAGTACTGTCATAAGTTCGACCGCAGAAAGGGATGAGGTCGGATGTCCAGATCCTGCCTCAGTAGTTGAGAGCAAAATATAATAGCGGATGAGTTTTGTTAACTCTTGTAAAGAATTCACAATAGTAAAATGAAGTACTATTATACCACCGACTATATTTTTCGCTATGACAAAAATCGTGGAGGAGAGAACGTTTGTAGCCTATTATGGACGTTCGTCTTTGAGGACGATAAACAGATCTGAGACGTTTGATTCTTGTTTGCCGGTTTGGATACCGTCGCCGATGTGTTCGAAGAAACCGTAGCTGTTATCATCAGCGAGGTAAGACTCTACATCAACTTCCTTTTCCTGCACTTTTTTAATAGTCTCCATATCTGCAATTGCTCCGCAGAACCAATAAAAATCCCAACCGTCTGTACTAAATGTTGCAAGAACTGTGCCTTCTTTGATAAAGGGGAGTGCACTAAGAACGAGTTCCTGATTGCGGCCTCCCAATCCTTTACCGGTTACTTTAACTGTTGATTCACCACCTGCGACCAGAATATGTCCAGGCAACGTTTCGTTTATCAATTGCTCACCAAGCTTTCGTGCATCACCTTGGAGTCTGTCAGTCATAACATACGGTGTATAACCTTTTTCCCTGATAAGTTTTTCCATAGCGTTGATGGCTGTTAAATTACTCAGCATAAGAATATTGGATGTTTTCTCAAAATATTTATCTTCTTTGGGTGTTTCAACAAAATCTGCTGGGGTAAAAGCATGATAGGATTCGAGGTTATATTTTTTATAAATTTCAGTTGCTTCTTCTTGTGATGATTTATCTTTCACAAGTGGACCTGATGCGATAACTGACAAATCATTACCCGGTACATCTGAGAAAATAAGGTTGGCAACGGTTGCCGGGTACAAATGTTTTGCGAGACCTCCACCTTTTACTTTGGAGAGATGTTTTCTGATCACATTCATTTCAGTGATGTTTGCACCTGATTGGAGAAGTGCTTTGTTAACTGCAATCATTTGCTCAAGCGTAAATGAGTTAGGTGCTTCAAACAACACAGAACCGCCTCCACAAGTGATAAGAATGACAAAATCTTTTTCAGTTAAGCCAGTGAGTTTTTCAAGAACAGTGTTTGTAAAATCAAAATTTTCCTGAGAGGGAAGTGGGTGGGTGCCTTTTGTAGCGTGCAGTTTGGCAAATTGCTCCTCAACGACATCATTGACCCAACCGTCTGTTATGACATCACCCAATTTATCTTCAAGCATTTTTGCATTTCCCGCACTGCCTTTTCCAAATCCAACAAGAAACACACGCTCATACTTATTTAGGTCAAATGTTTGATCCTGAATTTTAAGAATTTTGTTTTCAAATGAAAAGCCATTCTTAAAGACCTCTTGAGGCGCGACCGAAGCAAATGCAGCTTCAACGAGTTCCAAAACTATTTTACGCTGCACACTTGTTGCGAGAGAATCGTAATTTTTAATGTATCCCATGGACAGTAATATAAGTGTAACAACTTTAATATGCGCTGACAAGCATATTAACGCAAATATTCTTACACTTCTTTAACGATATACTCAAGTATTTCTCAAACACATATCACATAATAGATATATTCATATGATTAGTTTATTTATATTAATACTATTCGGTGTTGGCGTAGCCTTTTTCGCTACCCAAAATACGCAACCAACGTCGGTTATTTTGTGGCAATATGGTTTTTTTGATATTCCTTTATATGCAGTCGTTTTAGGTGCAATGCTGATCGGTATCTTTGTAAGTTGGCTCATTAGTATTGTTGGGTTTGTTTCTACATCAATGAGATTACGAGGAAACGAGGGGAGAATCCACAGTGCAGAAGAACAGATTCACAAGCTCGAAGAGCGAAATCATCAGCTTGAACTGGAAAATTTGCGGTTACGTGACGAGGGACAAGTATATGATGAAGAAGCACATGATCCAGAAGAACAGCGACATTCTTTAAACCCCTTTGTCAAATTGCGACAACGATTTTCTTGATATACCAGTCCAAACGGATATTTTTCTTATCTCTTTCTCACAATATCTTCATATAATCCTTATATAATTCCGGCATGCTTGATACGATGAAAGAAAAGAAAATGAATTAGACAAAACAGTAATGATGCCAGAATAAATAAACTTAAAGTCAACTGCACCAAGGCGAATATCAAAAAGACCAGGCAGTTGACTTCTCATAAAAAGAAAGGAGGAACAGTTATGGATACCGACGAAAAATCAATGATAACACAAGGTAACTGGGACAAATTTCTTACACTTAATGGAGAAGAATTATTACTCGTCAAACGAAAACATCCATTCACCATTTTCTTCCCTATATTACTGATCACATTTATTATCTGCCTGATGATTTTCTGCTCGGCAATTCTTTTCACCACATTATTCCCATCTCCTTCGCTGTTTATTACAACAGTGCTGCTTTTTATTAGTCTGCTGCTCACCTTTATTACCAAAAGCATTATGGATTGGCATTTCCATCTCTACATTTTGACGAGCAGAAAAATTCTTGAGGTATGGTATGCGCCGCTTTATTCACACGTTATGAATGACGTTCTTCTAGACCAAGTTAACTGCACGCAGATAGATTTTAGGAGAAGCGGTTTCTTAAATGAGCTGATTGATATGGGAGATGTTGTTCTGACTTTTGACAGACCGACACATCAGGAAGAATTCGTCTTTGGAGATATCAGTAAATCTTACAAACTAGGAGTCTTTTTAACCCAGAAATTACTTGATCGAAGTTCACAAAGACAAAATGTTAACATTCAGCCAATTTGGTTTAAATCTTACAATCGAGATGTGAGTGTGGCAAAAAGTTAAAAAAGAGTTACACGATACTTGAGCGAGAGTTCACAATCAACGTTGGACTTTATGTAGTCAGGTAGGGAGTACCGTGTATGAATATAATAAATGGCGAAGTATTAACGCAAGGAATAAAATTTTCAGTTTTACTCATATCCCTTTTTATAGCTCTTATCATCGTTTTTTATAACTGGATATATTTGGTACGTGTTTTTTCTTCTCGAGAAGATACAGATATACATCCCCCTAAAAACATCAGTGTACTAGTCAAGGCAAGCATTTTTACTGCCCTCTTTACGGTAGTTCTTATAATTTTCTTTTTTGTTACAAGTCTGTATTAGCAGTTCAAAGGAGAAATTGTATTATATTTTTCTTAAGCGTTTAACGCGTTCCTCAACTGGAGGATGGGTCGAAAAGAGATTTACCATACTGCCGCCAAGTCCACCCAGTGGGTTATCAATGTAGAGCGATGAAAATGCTGGGTTGGTTTTCATAGGTGCGCGTCTCGTTGTGTCATGAATTGCAAGTAATGCTTTTGCGAGAGGTTCACCGTCACCAATGGTTTTTGCACCTGTTTCATCTGCACCGTATTCTCGTTGGCGGGAAATTGCCATTTGAATGACAGATGCTGCAATAGGAACAAGAAGTGCAACAACAATACCAAGTGCACCGCTTCCTCTATTTTCATTATTGTTTGAAAAGCCTCCCCACATTGCCATATTGGCGATAAACGAAATTGCGCTTGCTAAGACAGCAGCGACTGAGGCGACAAGAATATCACGATTTTTGACGTGTCCCATTTCATGGGCGAGAACCGCTCGAAGTTCGTCTTTAGACAGCGTATCAAGAATACCTTGCGTCACAGCAACTGATGCATGTGATGGGTCACGACCTGTTGCAAATGCATTAGCTTGTCTTTCCGGCGTTATATAGAGCTTTGGCATCGGTAGCTTCATTTTGTGAGTTAATTCCTCAATCATTGTATAAAGATCTTTGTACTTATGCGGATCAAGAGGTTTTGCACCGCTCATTTTAAGTGCCAGCTTGTCTGAGAAAAAGTACATGCCTCCATTCATCAGAAGCGAGAAGAAAAACGCTGTATAAATACCGCTTCTCCCACCAAAATAGCCACCGATAGTGATAAAAATAACGCTTAGTATTCCTAGGAGCACAAATGTTTTCAGTACGTTTATCATATGAGTTATTATAGCACGCCCTGTCTACTTTGCAGCGGTTACTAAAAGAGTATAATAAAAATATGGCTATTAGTTTGTTACCAAAAATAGGTTTAGCGTTGGGGAGCGGTGGAGCAAAAGGACTTGCACACATTGGCGTTCTTAAAACTCTGGAGGAAAACAACATACCCATTGATTACATTGCAGGATCAAGCATTGGCTCACTTATAGGTGCTCATTATGCAGCTCATCGGAATACGAAAAAATTGGAAGAGCTGATCCTTGGCTTTAATAGAAGTAAGGGTTTTCAGCTGTTTGATCCGACTTGGAAAGGTGGACTAATTAAAGGTAAAAAAGCTGAAGAGTTTATAAAAGAAATTCTTGAGGGTGCAAAATTTGAAGATCTTAAAATTCCTTATGCGGCAGTTGCCACTGATTTAAATACTGCGGAGGCTGTAGTTTTGAGTGACGGCGATCTCGTAAAAGCAATTCGTGTTAGTATCTCAGCTCCAGCTTTTTTTCAACCCGTGATATTTCATAAAAGATTGCTTTCAGATGGTGGACTTTCAAACCCAGTTCCTGGTGATATTGTAAGGAGCATGGGTGCTGATATTGTCATTGCAGTGAATTTGGATACTGTGTATTATGAAAATGAATTATCGGTGATTCCACCACTTTCAAAAATACCTGTTTATTCGATAAATATATTGCGGCATAATTTGGCTTTGCATGCAGTTAAAACTGCGGACGTTGTTATCTCTCCAAAAGATGTGCTTCAAGTAGGATTCTTGGGATGGAATTATTTTTTCAGTAACGATAAGGCTAAAACGATTATTGAAGCTGGGGAGCAAGCTGCTCAGGAAATGCTTCCACAAATTCAAGATGCAATAGCGTATACTATACGCCAGAAGACAAAAATTGGGAAAGTGATTTCCTTTATAGAGCGAATTAAAAATTTTTAATTATGAAAAAAGCAGTTAGGCTACAACCAGACCCAATACGATTTACGCAGGAAGGATTTGAGAAACTTAAAAAAGAGCATGCTGATTTGATTGACCAGCGGCCTCATGCTGTTTCAGAACTCAAAAAAGCTCGCGAGATGGGGGATTTGAGTGAAAATGGGTATTACAAAGCATCACGTCAAAAACTCAATTTTATCGATGGTCAAATTCGTAGGACGGAGTATGCTCTGAAATATGCACAAATTATTGAAAGCAGTGCTGATCCAGTTGTTGAGATTGGAAAAACAGTGACGCTTTCTGATGGGGAGAGAGAACGAGTTTATGAAATAGTAGGAGATTGGGAAGCAGATCCTTCAGCAGGTAAAATTTCTTTACTCTCACCACTTGGCAAAGCTGTTACCAACAAAAAAGTTGGTGATGAAGTTGTTATGGAAATCCCTGCAGGTAAAAAAGTTTACACAGTTATTAGTTTAAAATAGCTCGGTTTTTGGGTTGCATTATGTAAGGTGTTATTTTACAATACTTGCATGCAATCTACGTTTAGAGATCGTGTCTACAACATTGCAAAACAAATTCCCCAAGGTAAAGTAGTAACATATGGACAACTCGCTGCTTTAGCTGGAAGTCCTGGCGCTGCCCGCGCTGTGGGGATGTGTATGAAGACAAATCCTAATATGAAAATCATTCCGTGTCACAGAGTAGTCGCTTCAAATGGAAATTTAACTGGTTATTCAGCAGGGGAGGGAATAGTGACAAAGAAGCAGATACTGCAAAAGGAAGGAGTGAAATTTCACAACGATAAAGTAGATCTTACTTTGTCACTGTGGAAACCGAAATCATTATGAAAAATATTATCGCGCGAAAATGGACTTTAGCAATTAAAATTTTGCCGCTTATTATCATTATTCTCGTTTTGAAATTAGTTGTTCATGAACTTGGATGGGAAATTATTTCACTAAGCTCGCTTTTTAATAGTATTATTTCAGCGAATGTTTTTCTCTTAGGTTTTCTCTTAGCCGGCACATTATCAGATTATAAAGAAAGTGAACGTCTTCCTGGACAGCTTGCAGCAAGTATTGAAACAATCAGTGATGAAATGGAGATTACCTATAAAAATAAAAAGGCAAAAGAAGCAAAAGCTGCGCTCATACATCTCAACGAATTTCTCGGTACTCTACATAAATGGTTTTATAAAAAAGCACATACTAATCAACTTTTTGACCAACTTAATGGTTTGAATACCTATTATTTAGCTTTCGAAAAATTAACTCAGCCTAACTTTATTGTTCGTCTCAAACAAGAACAACATGCTCTTCGCAATATGATTATACGAGTGAGAACAATCCGTGAAACTAATTTTGTATCAGTTGGCTATGCCATTGCTGAAATCACAACATTTCTCTTAACGTTGGGCTTCCTTCTTGCGAAGTTTGATCCATTTTATGAGTCTGTCTTTTTTGTCGGTATTGCCACATTTTTGATGCTGTACATGATTGCACTTATTAAAGATCTTGATAATCCGTTTGATTATTATGAAGATGAGAAAGAAGCTGCACATGTTTCGCTTGCGCCTTTAACAGATGTGCAAGAGCGACTTACCAAGAAACTTCGCTCACTCAAATAATCTATCATGACTGTCCGTACTTTTTTCAACGGTAGAAATATCGTCTTGGCATTGCTTGTCGCATTACTATTTCTTGTATATTCTTCATTACAAACTGCTGATAGTACTCTGTCAAAGATCTTAACTCCAAAACCAACCCTCGTACCTACAGTTGCTGAAAGCGTCCAGGATCAAACAGTACAACAAGAAGCTGATCAAAAGGTTGAGGGAGCAAAAGTTGAAAGGCAAATTGCTCACGTCGTAAAAGTTGTTGACGGCGATACGATTACGGTTTCGATAAATGGAACAACGGATACCATTAGAATTATCGGTTTAAATACGCCTGAAACAGTTGATCCAAGAAAAGGGGTAGAATGTTTTGGGCGGGAAGCTTCAGCGTTTGCAAAACAAACACTAAGCGGAAAAACAGTCTATCTTGAACCAGATGCAAGCCAATCTGAACGTGACAAATATGGAAGGCTTTTAAGATTTGTGTTTTTAGAAGATAATTCAGATTATGGCAAGGTGGCAATTCAGGAGGGATTCGGCTATGAGTATACTTACGATTTGCCCTATCGATATCAAACTGAATACAAACGAGCACAACAGCAAGCCCAAACATATAAAAGGGGTCTTTGGGAAGATAACATATGCAAAAATTAAGCAAATAATGTCAGGATTGTCAGGTATTTTATTGAAGAGTTGCTATAATATAGGCCTATAGACAATTATGGCAACAAGAATAGAAGTTGGATCAAAAGAGCAATCGCCAGTACGGCAGCGGGATGGCATGCCTCCTTTAGGGAGTCATATAGGTGAAAAATTACTTATTACTACTGACTCAATTGTGACTCCCTCACAAATTTTCCCCACAGGATTTACATCTGAAAAGGTAACACCAGCAGAGAGTATTGAACGTGCAAGAAAAGCAAAATTAAGTCTTCTCAATAACGCAGTTGCCGTGCACGATAGAGAAGGAACTGTTGCTGGTCTAGTAACAGAATCGGTTGAAAATCGAGTCACGCAGTATCTCGTTACAGATGAAGGAGTCACAAAATTCAGAGAAACGACAACTGCTGCTGACGGTCGCAAGAAAGAAACAGTTGATGAAACACTCTTTAACAGCATCGATGGAGCATGGATTGTTCCAGTAAGTACTTATGGACCTCATCATATGATGTATATGTATTTTAAAGAGGATGTGGATGGTTTACCCAATTTGCCGAATTATGCAAAGAATCTCTATTTAAAACAGCAAGTTAATATGCTGCAACATTTGCAGAAATTAAATGAAGAAGGTGTAGAAGATGGAGAACAGAGAGATGTCAAAATGGGAATTAATCGTTCATATTCAGTAAAAGATGGTGGTTTGCGTTCTATTTATAGATTGCATGTCCACTCGTGGAGAAATGGGCATAACTATTCACCTGAACAAGCACTTGATTTGCGTGATAAACAAGAAGGATATGATGGTGGGGTAAGTGCTTATCTTGGGCAAGAGATGGCATATGATCTTCGTGCACCTGCATCTGAATATTGGGACACAGCAGAGGTATTTGCAGATAATATGGGGACTACAATCTGGTTGCCAGGGTTTACTCCAGAACATCTTTTAGACAATAAGAAAGGGAAAACAATTATAGACGGCCTATTGCAGCCTATTGATGTAGAGACTGATCGTCAGTTAGATAGGGTACATAGAACAGCGTTTCACTCTGAAAGACAAGATGTTATTAGATACATGCAAGGTGCATGTGCTCAAGGTGTATTTTCTGATGTAATATTCCAAAAATATTTTGAACACAGCAGGGAAAGTGAGGTTAATGAAAACTATATTACAAATCCCACAGTATTGCGGAGAATTTATGATTTGCGTGATAGAGGATTACTTCGCATGCCTGCTGGATCAGCGATGGGAATTGAATTTATACCAGAGGGATCAGATATAGGCCCAGAAGGTGCAAGAATTAGTATATCACCAGTTATAACCAGAGGAGTTGGTATCGGTACAGCTGAGGTCACGCAGGTTACGAATGTTGTACGGGATGCAGGCGGTGGAGTTACACCTGAAGAAATGAATGGGAAAATAGTCAAAGTGTATTCGAAGTTAGTAACCACACCAAAAACGACATAGGGTTCTTAAAAGAACGATACAACACTACACCCTGTGAGACACTATAGTGCGAAGAAGAGGATTGCTCCGGCGAGAGCCATGATAAGTGTGATTCCACCTGCGATGACTGGCATCGTGTTATCCCCAGTAGGGGCAACAGTTGGTCCTGGTGTTGTCTGGACGACGACAACGTTGTTTGGTTGCTGTTGTACGACTGTCTGACCTGGTTGTTGTACAACTCTTACACCACCACGCTGCACGATTGTTTGTCCCGGCTGCTGCACTATGCGCGGTGTTGGCGTCGGTAGTCGTGTTGGCGTTGGTGCACGTGTTGGCGTTGGTGCATTTGTTGGTGTTGGGCTAGGTGTTAACGTCGGTGTCGGCGTCATGGTTGGAGTAGGAGTTTCTGTTGGTGTCAATGTCGGCGTTGGCTCCTCAGTAGGAGTTGGCGTTGGTTCATCTGTTGGTGTGACTGTAGGAGCAGGTGTCCCAGATGGATTAACACAGACTTTAGGTTCGCTAGTGGTAGGTTTGCCTTCACTGCATTTTCCGGTAGGTGTAACACGGCAGCTGTATGCTTGTCCAGGTTCTGAAGGGAATGTCACACGGTTGTTAGGATGATTTACCTTTTCTGTTTTAAGCACATTTTCATCTGCATCGAGGATTTCGACTTTATAAAACATTGCTCCAGGCAGTGGATCCCAGACGCATGACGATTCTTTAAGTGGCTCAGCTGGACAATAAGGCGTCGGCGTAGGAACTGTACATACTTTTTCTGGACTTTCCACTTGTGTGCTATTGCCGCATGCGTTTACCGCAGTTATGCTGCATTGGTAAGCTTTATTTGGTTCCATAATAAAGTCACTTTCCGCAGCTGGATGTTTGACTGTTTCTTCTTTTATTTTTTCTCCAGATTCAACATCAGTAATAACAACTTTATATTCTACCGCGCTATTTTGAGGATCCCATCTGCAAAAACCTTGATTTTTTGGAGCATCTGAAGGACAGAAAGGAGCCGAGGGTGTGGGACTTGGGCTGCTACATCCATCGACTGCTTTATAATTGGCAGTAAAAGAATCCGTTCCTTTTGAGCCATCAGTCCATGCGAGATTGAAAATGACAGAGCCTGCATTGATTTTTGTTTTCTCAATAATAATATCTCCGGTTTTGGTCTCTCCACGTCTAACAGTTCCTAACGTTATTTCCTGTCCACTTTGCACATCTTTAGCGGTGACATCCATGGCTCGTGATGTCTCTTTATTTGTAAATTGAACGCTGATAAAAATCTTACCATTTTGAGGAGAACAGACCGCTGCTGCTGATTGAGATGTTTGCCATGCAAATTGTTTAAAAATTTGCTGGATTTGAGATTGATACAATGCAAGAGGTATTCCTAGTAAAAGGAGTACCAAAACAATTATCAGTGATGTTCTCGGTGATAGTTTATGTAGTGTCAAAGTCTTCACGCATTATTCAAGGACAATTAGGACAATCAATCCGGACATTCTTTACTGGTGCCAGCGTTGGGCAAACGGTTGGCGTAGGATCATTTGGCTTCGTTGGAGTAGGCGAAGCCGAAGGAACTGGCGTTGATTGTGGTTTTTGTGCACATACTGCCAATTTGTAATCTACTGATTCTGGACCTTTTGTACTTCTTTTACGGTGATTAATAACGACTGAAACAGAGCCTTTATTTATTGTTGATGATGTTTCCCATGGACCGATAGGAACCCATGCGTCAACTGGTCCGCCTGTGTCTGTGCTTTCGCCGATCTTGGTGCCATTAACAGAAAGCGTAATTTCCTCATAGAGTTGGCCTTGATTGCAGCTTGGACCATTTGGACAATCCTCGGGATGACCTTCTTTTAAGAATCCGCTAAAGATCAGTTTGGCTGCGTTATCAAGCGTTAATGTATGTGTTTTACTCGACGGAGTCCCATTAGCAAGGAGTGGACCTCCAGTTATGACGTCAACCTGATCAGTGCCAGCTGGACAAACAGGTTCACTTTGTGGTGGTGTTGGAGTTGGTGTATTACAATTGCTGATTGTTTGATATCCTGCAGATCTACTATCTATACCGCTATGACCATCAGTCCAGGTCAGTGCAAAGTCAACAGTGCCAGCACTAAGTGATGTCCTTCCAGTCTGAATAACTCCTGACTTACTTTGGCCGCCCCTTATACTACCCAAATTAACTGACTTACCAGTTTGTCTATCTTTCGCAACAACATTCATTGCATAGTTTGACCTGTCAGGTTCTGTGTTGTTAAAAGTGGCGGTAATGATTGCTCCTGATCCGGTTGTGGGACAACTTGATGATGCTGATTGGCTTGTGGACCAAGCAATGCCAGTATCAGCACGTTGTCTGATTTCTTGTTGTTGTTGAAGTTGGAAAATTGCAATTGGGGTTCCCACGAGTGCTGCGAGGACGAAAAGAATTCCAAAAAGTGCACGTGAGGTCAGTGTGATTTTCATAGACCCTTTCATAATAACGAGATTCACTTGAGTTTGTCAATGAGATTACCTATTATCGTATTCCTTCAACTCTAGTATAATAGCTTCATGCAAAAAAGGGATAAAATTGTTGGGACACTGATGCCGCTGTTTGCTCTACCAGAGTCTGACTTTTTCTCAGCACAGACTTTTCTGGATTGGCTTGAAAAAACCAACCAAAATGCTTGGCTTCTACTCCCACTGCATGAAACGCAACTTGAACAGGGATCAAAAACCAAACATGTTCCATCACCTTACAAAAGTTATGGTATAGGTTTGGATCCCAAATATCATGCCGCCTCTAAAATTTCATTTGATAAAGAGAAATTCGAATTATTTGTCCGGAAGCATAGCGAGTGGATTCATGATTATGCACTTTTTTGCGCGTTGAGAGATCATTTTGATACTGACGACTGGACACTATGGGATAGTATGATTAGCAAAAAAGAAGAACATGCTGTTGCCAATTGGAATGAAAAATTGAAATCAGAAATTTTAAGATATATCAAAGAGCAATGGGAATTGCATGAAAGTTATATTTTGTTACATAAAAGGGCTTCTGAAAAGGGGATAGTCTTAATTGGGGATATCCCTTATTATCCATCATTTAGAAGTTCGCTCGTGTGGGCGCATCAGGAAGTTTTTCAGATTACTGCGGATGGTAAAATGCCTTTTGTATCAGGCATTCCTGATACGCCTAACACACATTTTGGAAGGCAAGTATGGGGGCATCCACTTTATAATTGGGATGAGCAAAAAGAGCAGGTGATTTCATTTTGGAAACTGAGGTTAAAATACCTCGCCTCAATTTTTGATCATCTCAGATTTGATCATGCAAAAGCCTTTTTCGCATACGGTGTCATAGATATGGCAAATCCTTTGCACGATAAATATGTGAATGGTCCGGGCGTGGATGTCTTCACAGAACTCGTATGTTATGCTCAGCATCACGGAATTTCTATTTTTGCAGAAGACAGCGGTGATAAAACGAAAGTACTTAGAAAAGCGATGGAAGAGATGCATATTCCTGGACTGAGAATTTTTCGTTTTGCGATAAAAGGGGATGAGGTAAATAAACGATATTCCATTATTAATTCATATCCTGAGAATTCTGTCGCGTACACAACAACCCATGATACTGAAACGCTCCTTGGGTATATACAGTCATTAACCCAAAAACAAAAAACGGTACTTGGTACTTCGATTAATATTGAGTATACAGATGATATATCGTTTGCCAAAAATCTTAGAAATGAAGTTATTTCTTCACCTTCTAAAATAGTCATCATCCCAATGCAAGATTGGCTCCTGACAACTGACAGAATAAATATTCCTGGAACCGAAAAAGAAATAGGCGATACTAATTGGGACTACAAACTTTCAACATCTATATCTTCTTTACCCACAAAGTTATAGAATATTCAAAAGAAAAACTCAGAACTTCACTGAGAAGAAAGAGACTGAAGAGCTAGTTGTGCTTCTTTGTAGTTACTGTTGTAGTAGACTGCTTTTTCATATTCAGCTTTTGCTGCTTCGAGATTGTCCTGTTTTTTGTAGATATTTCCGCGGAGGAAATACAATTCAGAGTATGCGCTATTTTCTCCGTTTAGTATTTCATCAGTTATTGCAAATACCTTGTCGAAATTTCCAATTTCATAATATGCCATAATCGGTTCACTTTGATACCATAGAGTGCGGAAGGGAAGTTGTGTTGAAACTTTTTCATATGCATCAACAGCATTTTTATATTCTTTTAAATTGAAATATGCGACTGATAGATTAAAGTAATTATAAATATTATCCGGATCTTTTTGAGTAGCATTCAAACTTGCATTTTTTGCTTGCTCCCATGAATATTCTTTATTAACATTTTCTCCTAAAATTGATGAGACGATTTGCTCTTTTTCTTTTGGAAAGATTACGAGATATTCATAGTTGAATTTTTCCCAAATCTCATTAAATTCATCATAGGTATAGACAAGATTTTTATCTTGGAAAGAATCATCCTGCACTATAGTTTGCGAACTTTTATCGTATCCCTTAACGACACGGTAGTGGCCAATATCTTCATCTGCATGAAGCCATGTTCGAGTTATGACTGGAATATCTGCTGCAATAAGTTGTTCCATTATTTCTATGTTGCCGTTTGGGCGATGATATGCAATGAGATCATATTCTTTAGCTTTATTTTCAAGTTCTGCAAGCGTTACTGATTTATCATCTTGTATGCCTTCGGGATGCTGCCATGGTCTGAGTTCTTGCCCTAATTCTTCTTGTGATTTATTAATGCCGAAATAGGAAAGTGCCATCGAAAGTGAAGCTGGTCCGCAGTTATTAAATGACTGAAAAATATGATAATTGTTGGATAAGATTTTTTTATCTGGTATTGGTGTGGTTGTTGGAACTGGTAGTGTAGGTGTGATACTGCGTGCTGCTGAAAGAACTTCGTGCTTTTCCTGGGGAATAAACTCAACAATAAACCCTGCCAATACAATCAAAACGACAATAATAAAGGGACGAATAATCATGAAGCAATATTGTAGCAGGAGAAATCAAAATCGGCAAATGTGTTTAATAGCAGAATTGAGCTTAAATGTTATAATTGCATCATGAAAAAATGGAGTGTTTGGATTTTATTATTTGTTACAGCATGTCTTTCTCTTGGCGCATATTTGTTTATAAATTTGAAAGACACTGAAAGAGTGACTATAAGTGAAAAGAGAACACATTGGTTTGTGTTACACAGGAAATCAAATGTTGAATACTTTTATTATGGTGTGGCAGGGGACAAAGAAAAAAGTGAACTTTTAAAAACATTTAAAGTTAAAACTGGGATTCCGGGTGAAAGACCGACACCGTTGCCGCAGTTGGTTGGAAGAGAGTATTGGGTTCTTATAAAAAAAGAATCTTCTGAAGAAAACCCTGAAACAGCTCCATATTTTTTAACACTTAATGTGCCAGGTATTGAAGAAGAGCCGTTTGGACCTTCACCGTATAATGAATGTAGTGGGCAGTGTAATTGGGTGTTACCGGGCGCATTTGGTCTTCATGGGGTAAACGGTGATGAGACGCGTTTATCAAAAGAAAACCCAGGCAGCTCAGGATGTATACGTCATTCTGATAAAGATATAACCTTTCTTTTTAATACACTCAATCCACAAAAAGAGGAAATTCGTTATTATATTGAGGACAAATAGCGTTTAGTTTAGTCGCTGAAGAATTTCTCCGAGGCGTTTTATTTCTTCTCCGTATTTTGCCCAATCACCGTTTCGCTGCGCTTCAAGAGCTGCATCGTATGCATCTGATGCTGCACTCAAATCTTCATTTGAAGGAGTTGAGGAGGTGTTCTGAGCTGGTGTTGGAGTTGGCTGTGTCCCTTGACCAGGTTGTACAGTCGGTGCTGGTTCATTTGCTCCTGCGCCAAAGATTTTTGCCAAACCTCTCTCAAGCGTTTCTTCCATTGCAATTTTATTTTCATAAGCAACAATGACGCGTTTGAGTTCAGGAATTTTTCCACTTTCTGCCTTAAGATAAAGTGGACGCACATAGACGAGTGATTCTTCAATCGGGATAACAAGAAGGGAACCTTGAATGACTTGCGAACCTCGCTGATCCCAAAGTGCAATTTGGCGGCTGACTTCAGGATCCTGATTGATTCGCCCGACAATCTGTTTGGGGCCAAAAATAAGTTTATCTTTAGGGAATGCATAAACGAGCAACTTTCCATATTCAGCGCCGTCATTTCGTGCAACCATCCAAGCAGACAAATTATCTTTAGCCCGTGGTGTAAACGGAAGCATGAGAATAAATTCTTCTTTTTCAACATTTGGAAGCTTCATAATCATGTGCCGTGGTGTCATAGCAGTTTCTGTGGTTTCAGTTGAACCAGTAGCGGGAGAAACTCCAGGAATTTCCCATTGATCTTCTTTGTTATAGAAAATCTGTGGATCATCCATATGATAGGTTGTATATATTTGTGTTTGAAGTGTAAAAATATCTTCAGGATAACGTAAATGTGAAAGCAAACTCTTAGGCATTGAACTAAGAGGCTTGAAGGAATTTGGGAAAATAGTACTGTATGTTTTTATAATCGGATCTTTATCGTCAGCTATATAAAGGTTAACGTCTCCGTTATACGCATCAACAACTGCTTTGACTGAGTTGCGGATGTAGTTAACAGAGCCTTTCTCTGTTTGAGTTTGTTCAGCATAGGGATATCTATCAGTTGTTGTATACGCATCAAGTATCCAGTAAAGTTTGCCGTCAGCAACAACAAGATATGGGTCACGATCAAACGTGAGGAATGGAACAATTTTTTCGACGCGCTCTTTAATATTACGGTTATAAATTATTCTGCTTTGGTTGGTCACATCACTTGAAAGAATCATTTTTAATTCATTAAACTGAATCGCAAAAAGAAGTCGCTTTAGGAACGAATCTGTTTGCACACCGCCTTTTCCTGCATATTTTGCATACACATTTTCTTCACCTTTGGGGAAATCAAATTCTTTCGAGCTTGAATTGACTATGACATAGTCATTTGTGATTTCTCCAAAATAGATCTCCGGTCTTGTTACCGCAAGTTCTTTTACATCAGTGACCGGGGGAAGATTCTTAACAAAAAGTACAGGTAAACCTTCTGGTGTCACTTGATTTACAGGACCTGCCGCAATGCCGTAACCATGAGTAAATGTCAGGTGTTCATTTATCCAGTTTCTGTTTGGGAGACTATTTGATTGAAGTTCGCGCGGTGAGAGCATGATTTGGCGAAGTTCTCCATTTAGCATATAACGATCATTATCAACTGATGCAAATTCATAATAGGTACGGATTTCCTGAATCTGAGAGAATGTAGAAAGAAGCGGATCACGATCCCACAGTCTGACGTTTTTAATAGTGGGATTATTTTCTGCGATATCCTCAGGAGTAAGCGGTTGATCCGCAGAAATCCTACGAACCTCGACATTCTTCAAATTATATGCTTCTCGTGTTGCCGCTATATTATTTTTGATAAAAGGTGTTTCTTTAACGAGTTCGTTTGGTGCTACGATAAATCGTTGGACAACTGGGGGAACTATTACTGAGATCACATTGGTAATAATGATAAGCCCAAAGGCACCGATAAGTGGAGAAATTCTTCCGCTAATACCATAAAGAAATGCAAATACTGCGGTAAGTACATAGATAAATGCTGAAGCTTTGAGAATTGGAATGAGAATTGTCGAGTCAGTAAATGCTGCTCCAAAAACTGGTCCGCTTTGTGTGATAAGTAAATCGTATATTGAAAGGTATGTACTCCCTGCGGTTATTAACAAAAAGAGTGAGAGGAGAAGTGCCAGGTGTAAACGTGCACCGTGATGCGTCTTTACTGAATCATGCAAGGATGAAAAGCCATTTTTTGATGAAAGTTTGCCGAAAATTTCTTTGAAGTTAAATATTCTACGTAAGACGTAAATAAGCGCGCAGCCAATAAGCGAAACGACAATTAGCACTTTAAGGATTCCTAAGATAATTGAATAAACGGGGAGAGTGAAAACGTAAAAACCTATGTTTTGGTTAAAAAGCGGGTCTTTTTGAGTGAAAGGGGTTGCTGCGAAAAATTTGAGGAATTCAGGCCAAAAACTTGAAACGATTAAACCAATGAGAAAAGAAAAGATAATACTTAGCGGTATAAAGATTCTCTTTACTACACGATCATTGATAGTGAGAGGTCGGCCAAAAAGCGATTCTGGCAAAATTGCAAACCAGGGAATTCGAGAATTTGCTGCAATGAGGAAATTTGTCAGGAGAAAAATGAGAGCAAAAAGCCCAGCTCCGACTCCAACGATTAATTGGGTTGTTAAAGATTTAATGAAAATCTCTGTGAATTTAACTTCACTAAACCACCACCAATCAGTGATGAAATTGATAATACTGGACGCAAAGAAAAAGCTAAAAGCTAAAACAGCTATGACAGTCCAGGAAAAAAGTCTACGCATATTGATGTGAGCTATTTATACATCAGCAGTCCTAGATTTGCAATAAACCCTATAAGATTTGCAATTCTCAATAATTTTACTATAATAGCCCCATGGAAAATATTTCTGAAGGTGTTAAATTATTTATGGCGTTTATTCTCGGCGGCGTAATCGGCCTTGAAAGAGAAATAAATGAGAAGGAAGGCAATTACCACAATAAACCTTCGGCAGTGTTAGGTATTCGGACGTTTTCTCTTGTTACGGGTTTGGGAGCAATTGCGGGACTTTTGTATCTCAAATTTTTACCATTAGCAATTCTAATCGCGGGTGGATTTATATTAATGCTTCTGCTGTTTTATTTTCTTGATGTACAAAAAACAAAAGATCATGGTTTTACAACAGAAATTGCAGTACTTTACAGTTTTCTAATTGGTCTTCTGTTAATGTTAGAAGTCGTGCCAATCCAGTTGGTACTGGCTTTGACTGTACTTATTATTCTTCTTCTCTCACAAAAAGCGAGAATTAAAAATGTCGTTGAAGATATCAAAAAAACCGAGCTAAACGCTTTTATAAGTTTTGCCATTATTGCGCTTGTTATTTTGCCGTTTTTGCCTAACACGAGTTATTCAATTGCAGATATCCCAGTCATGCGTGATCTTCTTGCAAATGTTGGTGTGAATATAAAAAAGATTGCCGAACTTGAACTTTTTAATCCGTTCAAATTATGGCTCATTGTTGCTTTGGTCACAGGAGTTGATTTGATTGGCTATGTTCTTGAGCGAACAATTGGACAAAAACGTGGATGGTTACTCGCAAGTGCAGCAGGTGGGTTTATTTCTTCTACTGCAACGACGCAATCACTTGCGCAGGAAAGCCGTTCAAATAGGGGAGTCAATCATCTTGTGGCGGCAGCGGTTCTTGCCAACATGGTCAGTTTTTTCCAAATTGCTTTTATCATCGCCGCGTTAAGCAGCATGTTTCTTATTTCTTTACTGCCGGTTTTAGGTTTGATGATTGCAGCAGCTTTGATAACACTGATTTATTTTCTCAGGTCAAAAGAAAAGACGAAACAGAGTAGTGCTTCTGAAAAAGAAACTGCCAAGAGTTCAGAAATTATTAATTTAAAAGGCGCATTGAAGTTTACGAGTTTGTTTCTCGTGATAAGTATCTTTTCAAAAATTGCCTTGGAATTTTTTGGTAACAGCGGATTTTTAGTTGCAACGGGTATCGGCGCGCTGATTGGTTTGGACGCAGTTATTATTAACACTGCACAACTTGTAGGTAAAAGTATTGATACACAGCTTGCTGTTTGGGCATTTATTCTCGCAAACTTTGTAAACCTCGCAGGAAAGACAGTGTATAGCTATGCAATGGGAACACGAGAGTTTACGATCAAATTTGGCATCAGTATGGCACTTATCATCGTTGCAAGTCTGTTTGGAGTACTTTTCGTCCGCTAAATTTTTTTCTATTTATACTGCTATAATGATGCCTATGCAGTGGTTTGTCTTTTCACTTTTATCTGCTTTTTGTCAGTCGATTATTGCAATCTTTGGCAAAAGGGGTACTCAAAAAATTGATCCTTTACTTATGGCATGGTCTCAATATATTTTTTCTTTACTGATCCTTTTTCCCTTATGTATGCTCACACATTCCATGCAGCCTGTTAATACAACATTTTTAACAGCACTTGTTATTTCTTCGATTCTCTATTCATACACATCTATTCTCTTTTTTAAGGCGATGAAGGAAAGCCCAATTTCACTCACCTTGCCCATACTTTCTTTTGTACCTATATTTGCACTGATTACTTCACCGATAATTCTTGGAGAGTTCCCAAGTGTTTTCGGTGTCTTTGGGATTGTTATTACCGTGGTTGGGTCTTATATTCTTAACCTAAGTAAACGAGTAGATGGTGTATGGCAGCCATTATTGAGTTTAGTCAAAGATAAAGGGTCAAGGATGATGCTGATTATTGCCTTTACTTGGAGTATTTCGTCAAATTTTGACAGAATGGCAATAGTAAATGCAAACTCTTTTATCTATGCATTCGCTTCAGCATGTATGACGAGCATTCTGTTAACATGCGTTATCCTTTTCAAAAGAGTTTCTTTTCAGCCGGTGTTTAAAAAAATACACATTTTGGTGCCAATTGGTATCTTTACAGGGCTTTCGATGCTTTCTTATTCGTTAGCTTATTCACTGACTATGGTTCCACATGTTACAGCAGTAAAGCGTACGAGCGCCTTGTTTGGTATCCTCTGGGGTAAATTATTATTTAAAGAGGATAATATTAAAGAGCGTTTTTTTGGAGCTGCAATTATGGTTATTGGTGTGGTGATAATTGTTCTCGGATAAAGCTTAATGGCATGTGCTACTTGTGATACTCGGTGTACCCGTGATACCCTTACTTTTTATGACCCAGAAAGAAGCCCTTGATATTTTAAAACTTGGCAACAATGTGTTTCTCACAGGACCTGCTGGCTCTGGGAAAACGTATTTACTTAATCAATATATAAAGTATCTGAAAGAACACAAAATCCCAGTAGGTGTGACTGCATCCACAGGCATTGCTGCGACACATATGGGCGGTACAACTATTCATAGTTGGTCGGGGATTGGGATACGAGATGTGATTCATGAACACGATGTAACAGAACTTATGAAACGGCCGTATCTGCGTAAAAATCTGCAAAGAACAAAAGTATTAATAATAGACGAAATTTCAATGCTGCATGCTCATCAGTTGGATATGATTGATATGCTTACCAAAGCGTTTCGTGGGAATAGTGCGCCATTTGGCGGTTTGCAGGTCATTATGTGTGGTGATTTTTTCCAACTGCCGCCAGTTACAAAAAAGAAAATTCCCGTGCAAACTAACCAGCAAACATTTGATGATTCATTTGAATCGCAAGTACCACCCAAAGAGCCCAAAGCTGATTTTGTCACTGAATCAGATATTTGGAATGATATGAATTTGCGAATTTGCTATTTGGATGAGCAACATCGACAAGATGATGGCGCTTTTTTACGTGTTCTCAACGACATTAGAAATAGTGATGTAACTGAAATGACTGTTGAGTATTTATCCGAGCGCTTGGATAAAGATGTGCAAGGGTATTCAAAGCCGACACGACTTTTTAGTCATAATACCGATGTCGATGCGATTAATCTCAAACATTTGGAGCAGATTGAAGGGGAGGTAAAGGAATATTATATGACATGGAGGGGAAGTTTGGGTTTAACTGAGGGTTTGCGTCGAAGTTGTCTTGCACCTGAAACATTGATCCTCAAAAAAAATGCGCAAGTTATGTTTGTTAAAAATAATTGGGAAGCGGGTTATGTAAATGGAACATTGGGCGAGGTAATTGGGTTTGATGATAGTGGTTTGCCAAAAGTGCGAACATTTGATGGTGCTGAAATTACTGTTTCAAAAGAGGATTGGACAGTAAAAGAGGATGATAAAGAACTTGCAGGTATATCTCAACTGCCTTTGCGGCTTGCTTGGGCGATTACCGTTCACAAAAGTCAGGGTATGAGTTTGGACGCTGCAGAAATTGACCTTAGTCGTTCATTTGTTCCTGGGATGGGATATGTCGCACTCTCACGTGTACGGAGTTTAAATGGTCTCAAACTCATGGGCATGAACCAAATGGCTCTTGTGGTGAATCAGGATGTTGCTGAGATGGACCGAAAGTTTATAAATGAATCAAACGAAGCTGTTATGGATTTACATAAAATGGGAACTGAAAAAGTAGAGAAGATGCAAAAAGACTTTTTAACATTTTTGAAGGAGAAATAAGTAGTTTATTGTAAGAAAATTGTCTTATGTGCGTAACTCTGCAGTTGTGAAAATTTTCGTTGGATTAGCAATGCAATTCGTGTTATTTAGCTTCAGATTTTTACCTTGACAGCGCTGTGAAAAATTTGATTTAATATATATGTACTTAATTTTATTCTCTTATCTGAAGGATTAAGTACTTTACCCTAAGAGCATTGCTTCTCGTATTTTGAACTTATCTTTAACATAACGAAAGCGATGCTCTTTTTTTTGTAAAAAAGTCTTCGTCCGCCATTTTTTCGCTACATTTGTTATAATCACACCACTTCTATGAAAAAGAAAACATCTATTAACGAAGATTTATTGATTGTGAAAGAACAGGCACTTGCGATGATGGACGATGCTGGCTTTCCTGTCCCTGAGCATGTTGATGTTATTTTGGATGAAAATCTCCCATATATGGGATATACAACAGAACAAAATGGCAGACCAGTTATCGTTGTGTCAGGTGATGCGCTTGCGTCAGGCGCTGCGATAAATTTGCTCATTCATGAACTCAGTCATGTGTATCATTCATTACACAATCATCCATCCCACGATTATCAATTGTTAACAGCAATCACTGCTTGGGTAATGCATGGACAAGCAGTTGAAGAATATCAGGAGAAAATCTTGCATTCAATTCTTAATCATTTACAAGATCTCTACGCAGATGATATCTCATTTAAGATATTCAACGAGAATTCTCCGGAGATCGATCTCAATGAATTTTTCTTAAGCTGGATTCATACGCCACATAAAAAACCTAAGACTCAGGTGCAACAATGGGAAAATGCTGATGCACTTCTGGGTACTGCGTTTGCACAAGCTAATCTGCAGCGCCATAATATCGCCGACAAAGGTGGACATGTTGAGAAAGCAGTACGAACTTTTCTCACACAAGTTAATAAGCCTATGGCAGCAAAATATGAATTCTTCAAAAAATTCATGCTTCTCATGCCTGAAGAAGTAACAAAAAAACAATTCGAAACCATGCTCATTACCTACCTCAACGAATTCCTCAAACTCACCAAATATTGATCAAGTAATAATCTGAGACTACATTTATATATATTTCACACTTTTTCTTTCTAGCACAGTATGTTACTCTCAAGTTGAAGTGTTTTTCACTTTGGGAGGGGGTGAGGTTTTATGGATGTTCAGGTTAATTATTTGGCAGTTATTCTCGCTGGCGTTGTGAGTATGGCAATTGGTTTTTTGTGGTATTCGTATGCATTATTTGGTAAGCCCTGGATGAAACTCATGGGTTACACCAAAGAAAGCTTGAAAGAAGCACAGAAAAAAATGGGACCGATGTATGGTGTCAGTTTTATTCTTTCGTTACTTACAGTATATGTTTTATCCCATGTCATGGCACTCTCACAAAATTTTTATCAATATAACATGTTGCTCGCAGGAGTTGGTTCAGCTTTCTGGATGTGGATAGGTTTTATCATGCCAGTTCAGGCAACAGATGTTATTTTTGGTGGAAAGAAATGGGCATTATTTGCTATTCATACAGGTTATCAACTCGCATCAATGCTTGCTATGGGAGTTGTGTTAGGTTTGATGTAGCTCAAAAATATAAACGGGAGGCTATAATTTATCTGGGTTAATTCTCAGAATTTTGTCGTCGTTTCCTGCCGGTATACCCCTGCCGTCTCTGTTACTTGTCGTCATATACAACATACCGTCTGGACCTGTTATGACGTCTCTTAATCGACCATATTCTCCAGCGAAATGCTCTTTAAAAGAGACAACGTTATCTTTCTGAATTATTGCTTCATAGAGTGTTTGTCCCCGAAGTCCAGTAAAAAAGAATGAATTATTTATAAACGTCGCGCCTCCAGGAGCCCATGCTAATGACTGTCCTGATTGGCTTTTCGGTGTTTCCATATCGGTTTTTGTTTCATCGCCTTCAATTTCAGGCCAGCCATAATTTTTGCCAGCGAGAATGAGGTTGACTTCATCGTATCCGGAAGGATTTGATCTTCCGTGCTCTGTCTGCCAAAGTTTGTTTGTGTCATCCCATGCGATCCCTTGGGGATTGCGGTGTCCGTATGAATAAATCATAGTCTTAAAAGGATTATCAGGTGCAGGGCGGCCGTCGTCAGTGACACGAAGAATTTTTCCGGCAAGTGAATTTTTGTCTTGAGCAAATGATGGCTCTTGAGCATCACCGGTTGTAATATAGAGGAAATCATCAGGCCCAAATTTTATTCTTCCACCATCATGAAAAAGTGCTCCTGGTATTTTGTCTACGATAGTGGTTTCATCAACGAGTTTATTCTTTTCAAAAGTAAAACGTGAGACCCTATTAAGTGAACCTGTCCCCGTGTTTTCATACGTATAATAGAGGTATATATAGTTGTTTTCAGTGAAATTCGGATGAGGGACAATTCCATGGAGTCCACCTTCACCTTGTATCTTTTGAACGACTGGTAAGCTTAATAAGGGATCAGCGAGCAATTTACCGTCACTAGTTATCAAGCGAACTTTTCCCGGGCGCTCGGTTATAAGTAAACTATTATCCGGTAGAAAGGCCAAAGCCCACGGCACTTCAAGTCCTGATGCAACGACTGAAACTCTCGGTAGATCTGCAGAGATTTTGTCTTTTGTAATTATTGATCCGGTTGGTGCTGGCAACGCCTCGGCATTTTTTGTCCTGTTCAACCACGGTATCAGTACAATTATCAGCAGCAGTATGAATACAAGGACAAGGATGAGATATATGACTCTTTTCACCATATAAATAATTATACCATTGCATGTAAATTTAGTATAATAATCTTATGCTCAACAAAAGCAAACTGTCTCTGCTCTTCTCTTGTGTACTTTATTCAGCCTTGGTTTTTGGTTTGTTGCAGCTAGTTTATTCAGATGGATCAGTTTTTCTTATCAGACTTGCGCAAGTCTATGCATTAAGTGCACTGACAAGTTTATACATAGCTTTACTATATAGACCTCTCAATTATTCGTTTCCCACACTTCCTTGGCTTAACATTTACAAAAGTATTTATAAACCCGCGATTGCCGTAGCATGGTATTTTGCAGCCATTCATGCAGCTATCGCTTTTTACGGGTTATTAGGTGGCTGGGAGGGCCTTTTCTTTTTGAGCGATCGTTATGTCCTCAACGCTGTGCTTGGTTTTTGTGCGTTAGCCATTCTTACGATAGTTTCGCTTCTGTCTATAGAGATTCTGGTTAAGAGGTTTCGTTTTTTTAGAGCAAAAGTGTGGGAGCAAATTATCTATTTTGCAGGTTTGTTTATTGTTATCCATGCACTTATGCTTGGAACTCATTTCAGGTCCTTCTCTGAATTCATCCCACAGATTTTCTTTGGGGCATTAACATTTTTAGTTATACTTGAAGCGATACGATTTGATTCCTTTTTATATAATAAATTTCCATCAATCCCTAAGTTTGGTATGGTAACAATCATAGTAGTGGCTTCTGTTCTTACTTTTTATATAACATCTGTTGTGATGCCGCAGAAAGAATCTCCTTTTAGTGTCCACAGTCAGCATATTCAACTAGCGAAAGAGGCTCAACAGGGGAACACTACCCAAAATACCCCCAAACTGCCAGGAATGGATGGTGACAAAACAAAACGCTTCACAACAAGTTTTCTATACGAAGACACTATCAAACCAAATCAAAAGACACAATTGCAGTTTAAAGTTTTTGATGCAAGTTCCGGCAATCCTGTGCGTTATTTCAAAACACTTTATGATAAACCAGTACATTTAATTATCGTAGATAGTTCACTGACATATTTTAATCACATTCATCCTGATGCAAGTGAAGATGGTTTTGTGATAACGACGCAATTTCCAAAAGCAGGGGAATATCATCTTTATCTTGATTTTCAACCATTGGGAGCAATTGAACAACAAATGGCTTTCACAGTAACCGTTGGTTCGAAGGGGACTGCCATTAAAGCAACGAGTGTGCCTGATGAATCATTTAAAAAAGCATTTGGCGATTACCAAGTCAGTTTGCAGGCTCCCAAGCCGCTTCTCGCGTCGCAACTCTCAATAGGTAAACAACTGATGACATTTACTATTCAAGATAAATCTGGCAAACCAGTAACGACGCTTAAACCATATTTAGCTGCCTATGGCCATTTGGTGATGATTAATCAGGAGACATTTGAATATTTGCATGTGCATCCGACAAATATAACACCACCAGAACCAAACGCCAATGGCGGCCCAACTGTTGAATTTATGCCGCTCGGTCTCTACGGCCCGATAAAACCAGGAATATACCGAGTCTTTGCTCAGTTTAATCCTGATGCAAAACTGTTTACAGCAGACTTTACAGTTACGGTAAAATAATTCACAATAAGGCAAAGTAATGAAAAGAATAATTCTTCATATAGTTTTCTTCTTAGCAGTTTTCTTGGCATTCCCACAATCAAATTTAGCGCATGTCCTTAAAATTGATGAATCGATTGGTGCAGTTATGCATATTCAACCAGAAGACGATCCAGTCGTCGGGGAGGAAAGTAGTTTCTATTTTGAATTCAAAGATAAAAAAAATACTTTTGATCCCAAGTTATGTGAATGTACATTTTCAGTTACAAGTAACGGCCAAGAACTTTACAGCCAGCCATTGTTTCAAAATAATTCACAGCCGAGTCTTACAAATGCCAGCGTTTATTATGCATTCCCCAAACGAGGCGTGTACGTTATAAAAATTACAGGTAAGCCTTTGTCTGCTGGAGCATTTGATGATTTTACGCTTTCTTTTAACCAGCGAGTGGAACGGAACAGTGATACCGTGACAGAAAAGAAGAGTAACTGGTTCTTAGATCATTTGCCTCATTTTAGTGTGGGAATTATTGGTTTTTCACTTGTCTCATTGGTACTCTACAAAAAACACACAAAAAAGGCAAAACGATAATACATGCACGAACACGTTTATCACATCATTTTTTCTGCTGTACCTGCTGTTTTACTTCTTTGGCTTTTCCGCGATAAAATAAACATACTTCATACGCAACACGCCTTGCTTTCATGCGTCTTGCTCGTCTTTATAGCTTTTCATCATGTGCCGGTGATGATGCTTTTTATGGCTCATGATGAAACGATATCTCACGTACAAGTGCATGCATGTTGTTTACCTCAATTTGCGGTTATTACAAATATTTTAGATTTTTCACAAAGTGATTTATTAAATGGATATAAGTTAACATGCCAGCCGCAAAGATATATTCCTTTCGTTACTCTTCATCATTCTCCTCGGTCTCCACCAGAAATTGTGTAATTCCCAAAAGCTCTAAGGTTTTCACCGGTAAGTAACAACTTATCGAGTCTAAAACTCATATCACATGAGGAAAAGAAAGGAGGTGTGTATATAAATGAAAAATCAAAAAAAGAATATAACAAAAACAGTAGTAAGTGTTGCATTGACTGGCGTCTTTTTAATGAGTGCGGCCTTTGTTTCAGCGCATGTCACAGTAAAACCAAATCAAGTTGGTTCAGCTGCATTCCAAACATTTACGACAGGGGTTCCTAATGAAAAAGATGTACCTACAGTTGCGTTGCGTCTTGTTATTCCTAGCGGGCTGCAGTATGTGACTCCCAATGTAAAACCGGGATGGACGATTGAAGTCAAAAAATCTGGAGAAGGAGAAGCAGCAGTTGTTACAGAGATTATCTGGACGGGCGGATCTATTCCTGCTGGTCAGCGTGATGAATTTCTATTCAGTGCACAAGTACCTGCTGAAGAAACAACATTGCAATGGAAGGCATATCAAACCTATTCGGATGGAGAAGTGGTTGCTTGGGATCAGGCACCGAGCCAGGATCATGACGATCACGATGTAAAGCCATATTCTGAAACGAAGATCGTTAATGATCTCGCTTTAGCTGAAGGCAGTCATTCCGAAACGGAAAAACCAGCCTCGACAGATGCAAGTCTGCCAACAGCACTCAGTGTTGTTGCACTTGCGCTATCCGGTGGAGCTCTCTTTCTGAGTTCACGAAAGAAGAAATAGTTTGGGGTTTTTTTACTTAGAGCTTTTAAAAAGGCGGGGTAACACCCGCCTTTTTGCTATTTTTTTGGTTTTGGAAGTGGTAGTTCTTCGGCGGTTTTTGCAATTAATTCAGTAAGCCATTGTCTGTCTTCCCAGTAGTCTCCAGATATATGAAAGTAAGCTTTGGCGCCGGGATATGGTTCACCTTCTTCAACAGTTTCGATAAAAAGTCTGCCGGCTTTGGTTGGTTTTACAAATAATTTATCATCACAAACGAGTGCTACGACTTTTTCATTACAATAAATTGTATATTCGCCAAACATTTTCCTTGAGCGAATTTGTCCTGCTCCAGCAATTTGTTCTGTAATAAAATCGACAGTAGTCTGCTTTGAGGCCATGATCGTATTCTAGCATACAATACGAAGAATTTTTTTTTGGTAGAATAGATATGTGAAGAAAAATAATAAAAACATTAATCACGTTATAAGAGTCATAAAAATTCTCGGCATTTTTTTGATGGCAGTGATTAGCTTAGGTTCATTAGCTGCTACGATTTTCACATTTCAGAATCCTGGTTTGGTGAGTGATAGACTTCAATACCTCATTCCGTCAGCGACCCCCGCACCGCTCACTATGAAGGGCATGGCGGTACTTGGAGACAGTCAATCGGACGAATACCGTGCTGATGACTGGCGGGGGAGTAATTATGCTTCTACGACATATAACTGGGTTGAACTGTTATCCAAATATAGAAATGTAAACGTCGGTGAGTGGGGGAGGCGTGAAGAGCCTAGACGAGACGGTTATGAATATAACTGGGCAAGAACAGGTGCGACTTCGAATAGTGTGATAGAAAGCGGGCAGCATATAGGAGCTGCACAACAAATAAAAGAAGGTAAAGTTAATGTCGTCGTTGTTTTTATAGGGGCGCTTGATTTTTCGCCTTATATGCCACATGAACATTACGAAGCTATTTATAGCGGTAACCTTACTAACTCAGCAAAAAAAAGCATTGAGAACCATATCCTTGCAGATATTAAAACAATAGTATACACGCTCAAAGATGCAGGGGATGTCAGAATTGTACTTATCAAAATTCCTGATTGGGGCAATCATCTAGGAGTGAAGGTTGCTTTTCCGTTGCCACAACAGCGAATTTTTGTAACAGAAGTTATAAATGATACGAATGCAGAAATTGACAAGTTTGCTCAGGAAGAAAATCTGATGACGGTGGATATAAATGCTGTCTATAAAGAGTTATTCAGAAAGGATGATAGTGGTCAGTTTACGGTTGACGGAGTTCAGATTGAGCGAGTAATGTTAAGCAATAATCCTAATAATTTTTATCTTGAAGATGGTGTTCATACAGGCACGGTTGTGAATGGATTTATAGCAAATGCTGTGATCACAAAATTAAATACGGTACTTACAAGTAAGATAACTCCTTTTAGCGAAAAAGAAATTCGTGACCTTTCAGGACTATAATATTTAGTTAAATATTGATTCCAGTATAATAAAATAAAAACTGAATATTGCCCCGTATACAACAAATTGAACTAAATTAAAATAAGAATTCGACATAAGAGATTAAACAATCTTAAAAAGAAAACAACAATTAAACACAAATTTTCCTTGTGCTTTAAGTATCATTCTTAAATTTAACTATATACCTTTGATATTGTAAAAGCATGACAGAAATGTAATATTTATGTAAATAATTCATCATTTAATAAAAATTTAATAAAGTTTTAGTAGTGTTTCATCTGGTATACTGATACCGAATTTTACTCATGAAAATATTGTTGATAGAAGATGATAATGTTTTAGCCCAGACTCTTAAAGAAGAGTTAGAAGAAAATTATGTTGTTGATATAGCTCTATCTGGGGAAGAAGGAGAATATGCAGCATTTGTTAATGAATATGACATCATTATTGTTGATTTTAATCTGCCAGGCATGAGTGGGTTGGAAGTTTGTAGAATTATTAGAGAAGGTGGGAAAACTATCCCTGTATTAATGTTAACTGGAGAAGATGCTGTTGCAAAAAAAGTGGATGCACTCAACGCCGGTGCTGATGATTACCTCACAAAACCCTTTCATATGGACGAATTATTAGCGCGGATACGTGCTTTGCTTAGAAGACCTGCTCAAGCACTTCAGTCAAATATAATTTCGATCGCTGATCTTGAAATTGATTTAAATAATCAGAGGGTATCAAGAGAGGGAAAAAGAATTTCACTGAGAAAGAAAGAGTTTTATTTACTTGAATACCTTGCTAGGAATGTTGGAAGAATTATTACGAGAGAAATGATTCTGGATCATGTATGGAGTACAGTCGAGGAGCCCTCAACGAACACTATTGATGTTCACATTAAATACCTCCGAGATCACATTGATAAAGCTTTTGACAAAAAACTTATAAAAACAGTTCACGGTATGGGTTACAAATTAGAAGCTTAACACTTATTCTAGAACAAATAGTATAATAGAAAGGAGGTGATAAAATGAAAGAAATATTAAAGAAAACCCTAACAAGTAAAGCTGCCAGAAGTGTTACAGCGTTGACATTAGTTGCGTTGGTAACTCCAGTTGTCGCAAGACCATGGCAATAATAAAGAATACATTTACATCATCTGATATAGCTCACGTCGTACTTTATAAATTAAAGAAATTATATAAAGTATTTATTGAGTCGAAATCAAATAATAAGGATGTGGCAAGAAGAAAATTCATTTTGAATATCCTTCTTACCTCAGCATTAGGTTTGACCTTTGTTGCAGTTATATCTGCTCTTATTACGGATGTTGTAGATTCTAATACAGGGAGTGCTTTCGTTGGTGAATCATCAATAATTCCTTCCTGTATTTTTTTTGTATTACTTCTTAATTATTATTTCTCGCATAAAGGCAAATACCGATATGCTGCTTATTTTCTACTAACGCTTTTTTTCCTAGGAGCGACTTATACCAGTTATACCTGGGGAATAGATATTCCCTCTGCGTTACTTACATATGTCCTAGTAATTATTATGGGTGGAATTCTCATTAGTTCATCATTTGCACTTTTTGCTACGATTCTTATATCCTTAACATTATTAGTCTTGTTATTTGCTTATGAGAACCACATTATTACGTTTAATACTTCATGGACACAATTACCAGCGACTATAGCGGATGTTACTGTGTATACAGTCATTCTTTTTATAATCGCACTCATTTCATGGCTGTATAATCGTGAAATGGAAAAGGCTTTAAGACGTGCACGGTCGTCAGAACTTGCTTTGAAAAAACAGCGTGATCAGTTAGAAGTCATGGTAGCAGAGAGGACCCAGGAATTGAAAAAAGTTCAGGTTGAAAAACTGATGCAGCTTTATCGCTTTGCAGAATTTGGTAGATTATCTTCAGGTTTATTTCATGAATTGGTGGCTCCATTAAATGTTATCTCCTTAAATTTAGAACAAGCACGAAGGAACAGCGAGCATATACAAATTCAGGAAAAACTTTATTCGTCTTTGAATCGCGCACAAATAGGAACTGAAAGAATTGAAAGCTATTTAAGAGCAGCCAGGAAACAAATCCAAACCCAAGATATCAGTCAGGAATTTTCACTGAATGATGAAATAAAACAAGTGATTCAAATGTTGACGTATAAAGCATCACATGAGGATATAAAAATCATATATGAGTCTCAAAGTGAGGTGAAACTCTTTGGAAATCCTTTAAAGTTCAATCAGCTTGTCACAAATATTATTTCAAATGGTATAGATTCCTACGATAAAATAGATCATGAAAATAATAAAATTAAAATCACAATGAACAAAAGTAAAGGATCTGTGATTATCTCAATACAGGATTGGGGTTCTGGTATTCCTGCAAGTATTATTCCTAAAATTTATGATCCTCTTTTTACCACGAAAAGTTTTGAAAAAGGAACGGGTATAGGACTCGCGCTTTGTAAAGATATTGTAGAAAAAGAATTTAAAGGATCAATAGAAGTAATAAGTAAAGAAGGTGCAGGAACAACGTTTACCTTGATATTTAATCCGTCTCTTAAACTTAAAAAGAAAACGAAAAATAAATCTAAAAAAAAGTAATTGTATGTATAAAAAATCGATAGAGAAGGGGATTGCTTTTCTTGAAAGCCAACAGCGTGCAAATGGTTGTTTTATAAGTTATTCATCTTCTAACCCCGATGATTTTAGTTCTTCAAAGAAATTA
The DNA here is from genome assembly GCA_052034235.1 of Candidatus Levyibacteriota bacterium. Classification (GTDB taxonomy): domain Bacteria; phylum Patescibacteriota; class Microgenomatia; order Levybacterales; family UBA12049; genus JBPOIT01. The sequence continues at coordinate 61,144 of JBPOIT010000011.1, read as the reverse complement.
CACTCAATTTTTCCAACGGCGTTGATACTCACGTGTTTGAATCACATTGATGATAATTTGCAAATTAAAAAAATGAAAAAGAAAGCGGCCTCATATTTACTTTCACAAAGAACAGAAAATTGGTCATTTAATTATTGGGAACGTAATTCAAAAGAATCGATAAGATTTCCTTATCCTGATGATTTAGATGATACCTTTTGTGCACTAGCGGCGCTATACGAATTTAATCCGAAATTATTGGATGGAGCTGCATTAGCACGTATTATTTCACTATTGACAGTGCTTGAAGTCAAAGAAGGGGGACCATATAAAACATGGTTAGTTTCAGAAGACGCATCATCTGTTTGGAAGGATGTAGATATTGTCGTTAATAGCAACATTGCATATTTCCTTGCGTTGCAAGAAATTGAACTTCCTCGTCTCGTAAATTTCGTCGATACAGCCATTAAATATAATAAAATAAACTCACCTTATTATAATTCTGAAATTCCCGTCATTTATTCTATTTCACGTTGGTATAAGGGTCAGAAAAAAAAGTTACTTATTGATATATTACTTAATTTAAAGAATAAACATATTGATAATCCAATGCTTCGTGCTCTTATCGTTTTAGCGCTTCTTAATTTTAAAATGCCGCCTTCTAAAGTTGAAGCAGATATAAAATATTTAGTATCACAACAACGAAGTGGAGCATGGAATCCTTTTGGATTTTACGTAGATCCAGTCATGGATGGAAAAAAGCATTATGCAGGTTCGAAAGCATTAACGACTACATTTTGTTTACTTGCAATAGAAAAGTATAACAAATTGCTTACGAAAAGTAGTAAACAAAACGCAACTGATGATGAATTAACTGAAGTAGTTCGTGTGCAAGACGCAGTGGTTCGTCGTGTTTCTCGTAGATTTATTCGAGAGAGTAGCAAATTAAAAACTGATGCCCATTCGATTATTAACCAAACAATTAATGGAGCGATGGGTTCAGAAATAACTGCTCTGCCATATTTAATTTTAGCTAGTCGTAAGAATACTCATAAAACAGTCCCTATAGAAAAAATAATCATTTTGGGATCTGCAAGTTTATATGGTTGGATTGCCTATACAATTTACGATGATTTTTTGGATGGGGAAGGAGAGGCTAAAATGCTGCCAATTGCAAACATTGCACTTCGGGAATTAACCATAATATTCACAACAGTTCTAGAAAACAATGATGAGTTTCTTACATTTTTTCACCAGACAATGGACGAGTTAGAATTAGCAAATAGTTGGGAGGTTAAGACATGCAGAATAAATGTTTCAGGGATTGTTAGGATCGGCGATATTCACGTGCCTGAATATGGGAAATATGAAATGCTGGCTAAACGTTCAATGGGTCATGCAATTGCGCCTACTGCCGTTTTGTTTGCTTTAGGATATAACAGAAAATCACCAGAAGTAAAGTTGCTTTTGAAATTTTTCTATCATTATATAATTGCCCGACAACTCAATGATGATGCGCACGATTTTGAAGAGGATCTAAGACATGGACATATCAATGCAATTGCAGCAAAAGCATTATTAGATTTGCAGAAAAAAGGACAGGAATTAGCATTAAATATCGATCTTCTTGTTGCAAAAACGAACGAGCAATTTTGGCAAAAAAATATTATTTCAATTTATAGTGATATTCTCAACCACACAACAAAAGCAAGACGAGCACTTCAAAGAAATCCTTTCTTTGCGCAAACAGAGATATTTGAAAAGAAACTCTCTTCAATTGATATTCTTGCCAAAAAGACTTTGGAGGAGCATAAGCAGGTTAAAGAATTTCTTTCTGTTTATAACCCGGAAAATTAAATCTCAAAACTCATGTATTGACAATAGATTCGTGAAATGCGTATGCTACATATAGAATGAAGAAAATAGTTAAAAAGAAACAGAAAACTGTCAGAAGAAAATCTACGTTTAAACCCCGAGGAATCTCAAAAATTGTACTTGTCGCAATCGTTGCCGTTGTGCTTGTGGGTGCTGGTGGTGTTTATTTTTTTACACAAAAAGGTGGAGGAGCTGGAAGCTCAGCTTTGCCATTTGTCAAACCTGCACTTAATCCCAATTGCAAATACAACGATCCTGAACTTTGTAAATTCATAAATAATTTTCCGGCACAAACGAACTACGCAGTATCATCAACTGGCAAATTCGATGAGATGACAACAGAATCAATATATGAAATTGACGGAACCGATAAGTTTCATATGGCTTCAAAAATGAACGGCAAGGAAAATATGAACACAATCTCAATTGGGGATGTTACCTATACCTTAGATTATTCTGATAATAAATGGTGGAAGCAAACATTTAAAGTTGACGATACAAAGCAAACTTCAACTGAAGAGTTAATTGATAAGAATACTTTTGACGAGAATACTGCGCTCGAGGACAATACCACATATCAATTTATAGCCAAAGAACCTTGTGGTGATCTTACGTGTTTTAAATACGAAATGGTCAGTCCTGATTCTACAGATACCAAAATGTATATTTGGTTTGATGATAAAGATTATTTAATGAGAAAAATGAGAATGGAAGATAAAAGCGGTATGGTAAATGAGTCCGTTTATACTTATGGAAAAGTATCGATATCTGAACCTTCACCTGTTAAAGAAGGTGAACCGAACACTTTTGATAGCAGCACTCCGGATATGAATAATGAAGATGTTCAAAAAATGATGGAACAATATCAAAAAGAGGCAGATACTGCTCAATCCGAATTTGATTCTCAGCCTCCGGTCGAGTATAGTGCACCGGAAGAATATTAAAAAAGAAAGGAGGTGTTTTTTATGTCATCTGAATCTAGTGATGTTTCACAAAACAAAACAATGGCGATATTATCGTATATTTTATTTTTTATCCCTTTAATTACGTCAGCAAAAAATTCAAAGTTTGCGATATTTCATGCAAATCAATCGCTGATTATACTTATTATTTTCTTTGCTGGAAATATAATCTCAAGTTTTATTCCAGTTATTGGTTCATTGATAAGTGGTGTAGTCAGTATAGGTGGACTCGTCCTTTGGATAATGGGAATTATTAGTGCAGCAAATGGTGAAATGAAACCATTGCCGCTTATTGGAGAATACAAAATTCTCAAAGTATAATCAAATCTTTGGCGCTCTTACTTCTTCTTATTAGATTTCTCCCAGTAGGAGCGCTGAACTTTGAGGGGTTTCACACTTAGGGCCGCTTGTTTCCTCGTAACAATCATCAATATAAAGCATAAGACAGCAACTATAAGTGAGAAAGCAGCTACGAGCTCCTGATACGATGCGTAAAGTTTCATATAGTGGTTAAGTATAGAAAGCAGAATTGGTGTAAGCATCTTCACAACCTCAGCATCATTAAGCATACTTACTTTTGTTATACCGTAGGTAATCATCGAATGAGAAAGCATAACGCTAAACCCAGTGACAGCACAAACAATAAATGTAATTCCTAGCCATTTAAATTTTGCCGGCAATCCGTCAGCCAGTTTCCAAACCATAAATAAACTTCCAAACATGAGGAGCACAAGTATCGGTAAGGCTATTTTTAATCCATCATATGCAAATTTGAAACCCTGTAAATGGTCATCAAGTCTTATTGAAAAGTCATTTTTTGTGAATTCACTTATTTGCTTTACTTGTTGGAGATATGCTTCCTGTTGCTCTGGTTCTATACCGGCTTTGTCTAAATCTTCTTTCTGAGGAATTTTTTGTAATGATGCAAGAAGTTCAGGGTCACGCTCATTCAAATCTTCTTTAAGTTCCGGAAATGAAATGACGGGTCTCGTTTGTGATTTTCCGGATATCCAGGCTGTGGAAACATCTAATGCCGTTTCTGTTTTGGTATATAAATATTCATCGGTGAACCTGTCTTTAACGACATTAAGGAAGGGCACATCGAGTTCAATATCTCCACGAACGAGATATGTGCTCATTTGTTCATAAACTCCTGATTCCTTAAGAGCTTTTTTCAGTTGTTCATTGCTCACATCTCCATAGAGTAATGTTGCAATAAAGATGACAAGAGGCATGGTTGTGGCTATAAAGAAAATGAGTATAGGTTTCATTGTTGAGCTTTATATACAGCATAGCAATTATACTTATTCCACACAACATTTTACTTCTTCAAAAATATTGTTATAATTCATCTAAGCAAAATATGATATATCAGGTGCTCCTTTATTATAAATATGTTTCTCTTGATGAGCCGCAAAAAGTGTGTGATAGTCAGAGACAACTTTGTCTAGATCTTGGGCTTAAAGGAAGAATTATTGTTGCCCATAACGGCATTAATGGTACGGTGGAGGGGACGATTGAATCTACTGAAAAGTATGTTGAAGCAATGCAACAAGACAAGCGGTTTTCTGACATTGTGTTTAAACGCAGTAAAGGAACAGGAAATGCGCTTCCACGACTCCAAGTAAGAGTCAGGCAGGATTTGGTAAGTGATAAGACTGAAGAGTGGGATGTTGAACCCTCGCAACTTACCGGAAAATATATTACAGCAGATGATTTGCACGAGTGGATAAAACAGAAAAAAAAGTTTTACATAATGGATATGCGAAATGATTATGAGCATAATAGTGGTCGATTTGAAGGCTCTATTTTACCGCCAATTGAAACATTTCGTGATTTACCAAAGGTACTTCCAAAGCTTAAAAAATATAATGACAGGCCTATTGTCACAGTGTGTACAGGCGGGATTCGTTGTGAGCGTGCTTCAGGTTTACTACTCAAACATGGTTTTAAAGATATCTATCAACTTCAGGATGGGATTGTGACCTATATGGCAAAATATCCCAACGAAGATTTTAAAGGTAAATTATATGTTTTTGATAATCGCATACTCATGGGCTTTGAAACGGAAAGTAGTAAACACGAAATTGTTGGAAGATGCGCTCAATGTGGAAAGATCAGTGAGGAGTATATAAATTGTAGTAATGATAAATGCCACAGACATTTAATTATGTGTATGGATTGTCGACCTAAAGATGGAGTTATTCTTTGTCCTCACGGATGTAGAGATATGAAGAAAAAGGGGTAATTATTTACTTGTTTTAGGAAGACTTTCACAAGCTTCGCCGTCTTTGTCACCATCTAATCTATTCAAATCGTTTCCAGTGCCGCCAACTTTAGTAAAGAAGGATTGTGCTTCTGGTTTGTTTGCAAAGTCATTGCAGTTATAATCATCTGCTTGTTTGCCTTTGCTGGAATCTGTAGTAATATTACCCAATTTATCAAACATAATATTACCTTTTTCGTCACGAGTGACTTTTGATTCCTGGAAAGATTTTGTTTCCCATAATTTTCCGAGATCCCAATCATTTTGTGAAGCTTCAAGACCGAATGCTGCGAGAAGTGCGATAAAGGCGATTGCAAGAACAATACGAAGCTTTTCAAAGAAGTAAAAAAGTACCCCAATTATAACGAGCAAAACTCCAATAAAAATAAGTCGGAATTTTCGGTTACCGCGAAGTTTTTTAAAACCAGAAACTTTTTTCTCTGATTTTTCTTCCGGTTCTTGGTCTTTCTTTTCTTCAAAATCACTCATTATCGTAATAATACATCACAACTCAACAATTGGCAAGAGTTTTTTAAAAATGCAGGTTCATGCATTATCATTAAACGGAATGCTAAAAGAGAATGTTGAACCTTTCTCTTTTTTACTTTCTACCCAAATTTTTCCACGGTGCTGCCTGATTATTTGTGAACTGATATAAAGTCCGATCCCAAATCCAGGATAGGTATTCCCATGAGAGTCAGTTACTTGATAAAGTTTTTGAAATATCTTTTTTTGATGTTTCTTTTCAATACCGATACCTTGATCTTTTATAGCAATAACTACTTCTTTACGTGTTGATTTCGCATGTACGGTAATTTTCTTTCCTTTGGGAGAATATTTGACAGCGTTCGTTAGCAAGTTTGTTAACACTTGATAAATGCGATATCTATCTCCGTTTACCTGACGTTTTATAGTAGATTTTACGGTAATTTTATGCTTTGCTGTCGTTTGCTGGATACTTTCGACCGTTTCATGAATGAGTGCATCGATATCAAAAGGGGAGTGTTCAATTTTTAATTTTCCTGTCTGAACACGTGAGATATCCAGTAAATCCGTAACGAGTGAGGATAGTCGAGCTGTTTGGTTGGTTATTTTCTCAAGCAGCTTTTTTGTCTCGGTATACTTTTTTCTCTCAAGATTTTTTACGGCGATTTGTGTGTAAATATTTAGACTTGTAATTGGCGTTTTTAATTCATGACTCGCCATACTGATAAAATCGTCTTTGTTCTTCTCAAGTTGATTACGCCGTTGTAGTTCTTCTTTTATTAAATAGAAAGACAAAAGTATTAATCCAATATTAAATAAACCTCCAATGCCGCTCGTAATATTGAGGGTTCTAAAACTGCTATTCGTTTGATTTTCACGCACTTTCAGGAGTCGATCTTCTTCGATCAGCATGGCTGATACTTTCTCTCGCACCTCAATCATTGTCGTTATACCAACACCAGTGGTTATAAAAGTCTGTGCAGATTCGTAATTTTGTTCAGTTCGCATTTTAACACCTTCTTCAAGCCAGTTCATACGTTGTTGCACTAATGCTCTTAATTCGTCGACGTTGGCTTGTTGTATTGGGTTATCGTGGGTTAAATTTTCAACATCGTTTAAATACCTAAACATAGTAGGTTTAGCATCGATATAAGGCTTTAGATACCTCTCATCATTTGTTATTAAATAACCGCGCTGACCAGTTTCAGCATCGGTCAGGGCTTGCAAGATTCCTGCTAGTTCTTGTTTGACGGTGTGGGTATGGTTGACTGAGGCTGCGTTTGCTCTTATCGTTTGCACGTTTTTATATAGCAGAAAAAGATTGCCAATTGTAAATAAAAGGGTAATAAAAACGACTAGCGATATGTATTTGCTGTTTGAGGTAAACATCTAATCATATGATATGTAGCATGGTACAATGAATCATTTTTATTGTCAAATTGCTCACCTCGTGATAAAGATCATGATAGTTTTTGGCTGCCAGAATTTTTAATTTTATTAAAAAGCAATTCAAGTTATAAATATAAATATCATGTTATGGTATTATTTAAGTACACGAATATGAGTGAAACACGAGATGATAGTATATACGAGACATTAAAATCAAAGCATTCAGCACGTCATGGACAACATGAGGCTCGGTCCTCACCACCAAGAGGAGAACCACCAGTTCGTAGATTTGATAGAACAACGAGAGCTATGAGTGCTGGGCTTGCAGTTCTTACTCTTGTTAATCCTTTTTCAAAATCCACTATCGATTCATCTCCCGGTAATGAATCATCCTTTAAAGTTAATCAGGGGATTGAGCAGGTGCAGGAACAAAAATTTTTAACAATCGAGAGTATAACTGAGAGAATAAATGCGGTAGGACAAAAAAAAGAACCTCAAATGGTTACAACAGAGCATCCACCGGTATTAACCCCTGAAATTATGGGCGATCTCATAATGCTCAGGAAAAAAGATCCTGACGAGTTTCTACGAATGGTTCCATACATAAAAATAACACCTGAAATTAAAAAGGAGATAGAGCATCTGACTGCGCAGTCTCCCGAAACGTATATGAAATATGAAAAAAATCTCAAAGGTTTATTAGTGAAAGAAGAATATAAAAAGTTATTAGAAGCAGCTTTTGTACAAGATCCACGACTCATTGCAGAAGATCATTATAGAGAGCTTTTCGATGAAATACTTGCAAATGACCCTGAAGCATCCCCTGTGGTTAAAAAGATAGCCTCGTTATCGATGCCAACTACAGGAATATTGCTTGAAGATATGATGAACGGAAATTTAAATGAAGACACAGCGGATTGGCAGCTAAATCATCCTAATATAGCCTTAAAAAAACTTATAGATATTAAGTCTGTACCTGATCATCTGGCAGCTTTTGCAGTTGAACGGGAAATTTTAAATATAGCTGAAAATAAAGTTAGCTATATAAATAATCTTCATGATCAAGAAGATTCTGAAAGATTCTCTGTTGTAGAGGGCTTACCCGCAAAACTAATTTACCCACTTATAGCATACAATGACGGTCGTATTTATACCTCATCGTTTAATGGTTTATTTAATAGAATGATGGCCGATATGCAAACAAATCACATAGATGGAAATGAACTGCTTACACAGGTTGGTAATGTTCGCCGTAGCAGTTTTGTAAAGCAACTTGTAGAGTTTAATCGTCTTGATGAATTCCTCGGTACAATGAAAAAAGAAGACGCGACAGCGGTTTTGTTAACCGCAGTTAAGGGATTGGAACAGGCAGAGAATCCTACAGAACAGGGCATGGTAGCCGCTGATATTCTCGGAACAATTTCAGATACAGCCCAACGTCGGATGCTTGAAGATTTAATTATTAGTGAATATAAACGAGTATCAGAGGATAGACATACTGGGAAGGATGCTAGAAAGCTATATGGCTTATTGGGAGCTGTATTGGCAGATAATGGAAGTGAGAATCCAATAATTAAACAACTTCGCTTGGAATATTCGCTACCAAGTTTGAATCAGGTCAAACCAGCAGATTTTTTTGATGCTAATAACACAAATGTGCAACAATTCTATTTTTATAATGATAAAGGGGAGGAGCGACTAGACGGTCATAATTCATTTAAGCATATGCTCAATAGTTATGGGTTTGATGCAGTGTGGGATGAACAGGGAATAATAGCCAAAATTCCAACAACAGAAAAAAATGGAGTAAAGGTTGTTGATAAAGGAAGTTATATTGTGCTAACGCAAGAAGTAAATGGAAAGAAAGTAGAAATTTGGGCAAATAAACCTTCTGAAGATGTTAAGGGTATAAAAGATATAGAGACTGCTTTAGATGTTGCGGGTAAGCAGGTGAAAGTTGCTGCTCATCGCGGACATAGCACTCATGTTGAGAAAACTATCTCACATATCCCACCTGGTGTAGAGCTCGTTTTTTTAGGATCTTGCGGTGGGTATGGTAACTTAGAGGCAGTGCTGAAGAATCAAATTATTGCTACCAAGAGTACGGGAACCATGAAAATTAATGATGGAATTTTGGTGAAATTATCTGAAGCCTTGTTAAAGGGTGATGATTTTACCTGGCAAGAATTTTGGAAAAGTTTGCCTGAAGAATTGCGAACTGACAAAGATTTTCAGAATTATATTTCTCCTGACAGAAATAAAGGTTTAGCATTTCTGTTGGCGTTTAATCCTATGAAAAAACCGTCAGTTCCTCAACCTACTGATATACCATTTCCAAACGTCAATACCGCAGGAATTCCAATTGCCCCAAACAATTAACCTCAGTCATCATTGGTATATTAGCTATGGTGTATGGTAGGTGTGTTTGCTTGTGAGAGTTTGAGAGCTGTGTTTCGTTCGTTGTATTGTTTGATGTCTTCATCAGTAGCTGTTGGAAGTTCGAAAGTAAATATTGATCCTTTGCCGACCTCGCTTTCTACCCAAATTTTACCGTTATGCATTTCTATTATCGATTTGGAAATATAAAGCCCTAATCCTGTCCCTTTGGATCCTTGCTCAAGTGTGCCCGATACTCTAAAGAACTTAGTAAAAAGCTTGGATAATGCTTCTTTTGGAATGCCTTGCCCCGAATCTGTTACAGATACTTGAATAAAGCCGTCCTTTTTTTGCGCTTCTATAGTAATACTTCCATTCTCAAAAGTATAATTACTCGCATTTGCGGCAAGGTTTAAAATTACCTGCGTGATACGAAACGGATCAGCCATAATTTCGGGGAGATCGCCTGGGACTTTAATGTTCAATTGTTGTTTTTTCATTGTCGTTTGATTTTTTAGCGTATCAACGACATTGGTAATGAGCATATCTACCTTTACCGGTTTTTTATCAAGACTAAACATATTGCGTTCAATACGTGAAACGCTTAACAAATTATCTATCAGGTTACTTAGATTTTCACCGGTGATAATAAGTTTTCGAAGCATTTCTTTTCCTACAACATCCAGAAGATCTTGTTTCTGTTGCTGAAGAATTGATGCATAGCCTCTAATTGCTGTTAAAGGTGTACGAAGTTCATGTGCAGCCATAGACACAAAGTCCAGTTTCATTTCTTCCAGTTCATGCTCTTTCGTCATATCATGGAATGCTATGATATAACCTGTCTTTTTATCGTCAAAAAGAATAGGGGAGGTAGTAATTGAAATAGTAAGTTTTTCTCCCCGTGTGTTTGTCATTCTTAAGCCTTTTTCGCGGAGTTTTTCTTTCATTGATGGATTTTGATCGCTATATGTATCAAATATAATTCTCTCGTGATCAGAGTAAAGCAATAAGACTTCGTTTATATGTTTCCCCTTTACTTCTTCCGCTTTAAAACCTGTAATTTTTTCAGTTGCTCTATTGAATGCGATAATTTGATATTCTGAATCAAGGCCAATCACAGCATCTGAAAGGGATTGTTGTAAGGTCATCATTTTTTGGTTTTCATTTTTTATCGAGCTTTCGCGTAATAATAATTGGTTCACCATTGAACTAAACGATCGCGATAACGCTTCAATCTCATCTCCGGTTTTTATTATTTCCATAGTGTCCATTTGCTTTTTCTCAATTTTCTCAGCGTCTTTCTGTAATCGTCTAATCGGCCGTGTGAAATTTTCGCTGAGATAGAGTGAAACAAGCAGTAATAAGAGTGAGGCTCCAATGAAGGTACTGATAAAAAGATTACGAAGAAAAATGAGATAGCTATTTGCATCGACTTGTGGTTCTTCAATAATTGCAATCCAGTTGATACCTGGAATTTTCTCAGCCTTGGCAATAACAGGTATATTTTTTTCGTTCACATAAGTTTCATCGTTTTTAGTTATCTTTTTGTTCTGTGCGGTCATAGCAACGATTTTTCGGGATGTTAAGTTTGGCCGCTGTATAACATATTGCTGGGATGGGTGTGTTATGAGGCGACCTTCTTCATCGACAACATATAAAAACCCCCTTTCACCATACTTAATCGTTTCGAGTTTCTTGCGCAGAGATTCAAGTTTGATTTGCATCTTAACGATACTTCGCACCGTGTGGTTGTTGTCATAAATAGGAGAAAAAACATCTAAATGTGGACCTAATGATTGATCTATAAAGTACACTTTTGAAATGGATGTTTTTCCATGTGCTGCATTAGTGAAAGCGTCTGAATAAACTTCATAATTCAAACTATCCTGGGGTACTTGTCCATGGATATCAAATCGATAGAGTTGTCGTCCTGAAGGTAAGAGGTAGGTTATTTTATTGATCTGCTCATTATTTTGAATACTATAGCGATTGATTGCACTAAAATCTGTAAATGCTGCCGACTGACTTGCATTTAAAAAAGTATCTTTGTAGGTTCGAGCGAGTCCAAAAGTTATATCATTTATATTGGTAAAGAAATTTTGAATTTGTACTGAACCTTTTTTCGCTTCCTGTGCCTGATTATCTTTGGTGAGTGAGGAAATGTAGTCACCTGTTGCTGTGAATGAAAAGGCGAGCCCTAGTGAAGACAAAAGGAGTAACAAGGTAAATCCTATCAGTAATTTTGCTCGTATCGTTAATTTCATTCATTCGAGGTAAGGCTATTCAAGCCATTTTTGTTTTAAGTCTGTTAAGACACCATTGACGCGAAGAACTGATAATACATCATTAACTTTCTTTTGCAGCTCTACATTATCTTTCCGTATGACTACTCCGTAATATTCATTTGTAAAAGGATCGGTCGTAATTTTTAAATTATCATATTTTTCAATAAATCCTTTTGCCATAGTTAAGTCTGATATCATAGCCTCTGCTGATGCGACTGAAACTGCATTTGCAGCAACTACGAACTCGTCATAGCTGATGACAAGTTCTTTAGCGGTGTATTTTAAAGCTTCATTTTCATTGGTCGTGCCTTTTTGGACAGAAATTCGTTTTCCACGCAACTGTTCAACAGATGTGATTTGATTATCCTTTCTGGATACAATAACTTGCCCTGCATTTATATACGGTTCAGAAAAACCATATTTCTGCTTACGCTCTTCATTAATGGTGACTGATGAAATAATGACGTCAATTTTTCCATTTTCCAAATCCTCAAATATCGTATCCCATGGTGTAGAGACAAATTTTGCTTTCATATCTAACCCATCAGCAATGCGATTACCCAAGTCTATGTCATATCCGATAAGTGTTCCTGATGCGCTTAATGATTCCATAGGTGGCGCAGTTGGATCTGTTCCGATGATGAGTTCATTTTTAGCTGTTACAGGAGCAACTTCTTTCTTTGCTTTGTTAAGATCTACGAGCTGATTCTGATAATACCAACTTGCAAGGAAAAGTCCTCCTAAGAACGAAAGGATTAAAAGGACAATCACCACAGGAATCGAAAGCTTTTTACTAGGTGGTGGAGTTGTGGCTGGCGTTTGATTTAGCTGAAAGGATTGCTCATGTTCAACTGGTGGTTGATTAACCGGAGGTTCGGGATTCTTTACCGGATTTACAGTTGGGCTAGAGTTTGGAATATTTTGATCCATAGGTGTGTATATTTATCTTCTCTATTTATAGTCTCTTTTTATGAAGAATTTGTCAAGAATGCAGAGTTAATTTGAAACACTTTATATTTTGTTTTTTCACCAGAAATGAGAAGTATTTGATTTCGTTTTACCTTTAAATGCTCAGCCAAGGTGTTTATAACTGCTGCATTTGCTTTCCCTTCAAGAGGAGGTTGAGATACATATACATGCAGCACTTCCAATAGATCTTTTTCAACCCTAGGCTGTTTTGCATTTGGATGGACGATAACAGAAATCTTCATTGCAGTATAGTATATCGAAAAATTTGAGACTATCGTTTACGTGAGTTTTGCTGGAGGCCGATAGACAATACGGTACGAGCAACAGTATCTTGGAGTTGATGATAATCTAGTCGTGATTTTTGAGGTTCTGGTTTTCTGCGTCGAAATACCAAGAACATTCCAGCAAAGCGACCATTACTTCGTTCTGCTACTGATGGATGTTCTTTCATTAGATAGATTATACCATAGCCTTAATGTATGGAAAATTAATAATATCGTGAGATAGATCATTGTGTGGGTAAATATACAGGTATAGAATAGTGGTGTGAAGGGGGTGAGTAACATGAAATGTAACGCGGGAACAGGAGGGCTTTACGGCTTGGGTGTTATTGGAGCGCTTGTATACTTTTTACAGACCTCCACATCATTTCTAGACGGCCTAATTGGTATCATAATGGCCATATTCTGGCCAGCAGTTGTTGTTTATAAGGTTTTAGAATTACTCAAACTTTAAATTTCCTAGGCTTTAAGAATTTATAATTTGCGAGTTGAAACACGCTTACTACCGAACTGGTTTTGCTTCTAAAAGAATTCCCATTCCAAAGCGCTCATATTCTGGAGATTTAAATTCTACAGGCATTTCCTTATTCCAAAAGCGTCCACCATGAGTTAAATAAACTGATGATCGATTGGAACCTAAGGATTGTAAAAAGGATCGCATCATTGGAACACTATTTCCACCTGCTGACATAGTATCAACAGCAATGTTCCATGAATTCGTAAGAGAAGTCGGTTCTGCAATTGAAAATGCTTCGCGATCATTAAATGCTTTTGAAGAAGCCCTAAAAAGATGAAAGGAAGAGTCAATACCTGCTTGTTCAAATTTTTTATGGATTGCTGCAGCCTCTATTGATCCGCGAGCGACATTACCCCAAACTGCTACTGGTTGATCTGCATGGTGTTCAGAGATGTAACTTGTTAAAGCATTGAGGACAGAATTTTTGCGACGATTGCCACTGTTTTCTATAATGCCTCCTGACAATCCTAAGGAATAAAAAGGTGCTCCAGGAAGATCTATATTAACTAAATCTCTACATGGTATAGTGCCATATATATAATCAGCCGTTTCTCCGTCAGATTTCGCAACCGTATTTTCTCCAACGATCAAAAACTTATTATAGAGTTCATCTTCGGTATATCTTTTCTGAATGGTTCCATTTAACTTATCAATAAGACTCTGTTCCCGGTCAATAGCAAATTCTCCAAGTGCAAAAGCACCACCGTAATATAAAACGATATCCTTCATGCGCTGCATGCTTTCCGCCTGAAACTGTTCATCTTCAGCACTAGAACGACTCAAGATGGCATAGTACTTCCTCAAAAAAGGAAAAAAATAATATGCTTGTTTCGAAAGATAATTATATTGCTCTCGTGTCAATTCTTGTGTTTCTGCATTTGCCGGAGATAATCCCTCTGAACGTTCGGTCATCTCACGATTATATACTATAAGATATAAATTAACAATTACCTCTACTTTTTGATTCTATTGTCATAAGAAAATCGTCGAAAGCATAATATAAGCGGCGCTTTGTTTGATTATGGATGAGTATGCAGTTATAATCGCAGTTTATGCAAGAAAAGCAAGTAGAAATAGGCACACTCGTAGAGATGGTAAGAGAATTTACCGGAAAGAATGGTGAAGCTTCGTATCGAGTAGGTGATTCTTCAGTTATGCTTGAATCTTCAAACGCGCTTCTTTAACTGTTACAAATGTTAGGAAATTTGGTAAAGCCTGAGTATCTGCCAATCTGAGCGTGTCGATTATATTCTGGCCAGCAGTTGTTGTTTATAAGGTTTTAGAATTACTAAAGCTCTAGAAATTTCAAAGCATGTGTGGTTATACTTTATTTATCAGCTTGACTAAGCTCTTTTGTACATTATAATAAATGATCATATGTCAAAAGAACAGAGAATAGCTTCCACAGAAGATGGAAAGCATAAAGGTTTGCGCAGAGCAGCGAAAATTATTGGTGGAGGAGCGGCAGCAGGGTTTATTGGCGTTGCAGGAATTACAATCGAGCATCATCGAAACTTAACCCACCGAAGTTTGGAGCCTCATCCAGTTGTCTCGGCACTTATTAAAGCAGAGCAAAGCTCACTTGGAGTTGGCGATCCAACGATATGGGCATCTGTTCACAGAATCCACCATGAAATGACTGACGCTTCACTCTTTCCTTTTTTCCAAATGGCTGGAGCAATAGAGTGGGCGCAGCGTCCGGAAAATGTCGGAACAGTAGAAGTTCCCGAGGCTTTTCCTCATCTTGACCCCTTTGTACCAGAATTTTCTCTTGATGAAGTTGTTACAATAGGAAATTTAGCTAAAGACCATATTAAAGAAAAATTAGGAGATGTGTACCAGGAAAAAACTGATTATACTGCGGATGAAGTCAGAGAAATATTAAATCCTCATAGCCCGCGTTATGTTTACCCCGATTATAAACATCATAAAGGAGAATGGACAACTGAAGATATGGCACAAATACTTCTCACAGATCCGCATTCTCCGGTACTGACTGGAGGAGAAAATGGAGTAAAGAGAATCGCTTTAAAAAATATCGGTTTATATCAACGTGCAGCTGCACTATTTACTGATCATCCGGAAAGAAAACCAGATGATTTGCAACATCCTGATGGTAAGAATACAAGTACACATGCTCGTGATGTTATTGCAGGTTTTGCTATTCCTGCGGCAGCAGTGCTTTTTACGAGAAGAAAGTTTGATAGGAAGAGTGTCGCTGAAGCAGTAATAACTGGTGCAGCAATAAATGCTGCTCGTGTAGGTCTGGAGCTTGTGGGGGGCAATGTTACAAACTCTATGGGGCATGCAGGCGTTTTTGATCAAAATAGATTAGTTCAGGCTGCACTGAGAACAAAATATGATATCCATTTGAATGAAGAAGATGGTTCAGTGACAACAGACACTGTTCATTCAGGATTACCTGGTAAATTACTTAGTTGGTTAACGCTGGATGAAGTTGGTGGGCAGAAAGAACATCATGCTCATCCTGAAGAGATTGCCTATACAAGTCAAACTGGCAAAGATGCTGTTAAAGAAGCCCCATGGGGCAGCCTTCTCGAATTCTTAGCGAAAAATAAACATTTCCCATTACTTCAGGAAGGAAAAGGATTTGAGGGAACAAGGCCGGATGTGCCTCACGAGGGAGTTCTGTTAATTCAGCAAGCCAGGGTAAGGAATTTAAAAAAAGATCAAGCCGCACAAGTGTGATACTTAGCAACGATATATAAAAGCAGCCATGGCTCAATTTGCTTCTTTAGATGCAAATAGATGTTCTTGGAGGAGATCACCAGTGGCATACTTGCAGAGGTGGGGAATCCAAAGTTTGGTCATCAATGGGTATTTTGACAGATAGAAAATTAGCTCAAGAAAGTCTGCCAAAAGTCAGAACCAGATGACCCCGACACATAAGCTACTCTAAACTTCTTACAATAAACTTAGTATGTAATAGCATTACTGTCGCATAAAGTCTGTGTGTGCTTGCACCTTCTCTTTGTTTCGTTTCTTCTGGCTTCTTGGTATAATGACCTTTATGAATCTATCTGTTGGAATTGTTGGGCTTCCTAATGTTGGGAAATCTACTTTGTTTAATGCTCTTTTGAAGAAACAGCAGGCTTTGGCGGCTAATTATCCTTTTGCTACTATTGAACCCAATGTGGGGGCGGTTCCTGTGCCGGATGCACGGCTTACGCAACTTGCAGAAGCTACGAAAGAAGAGGAAAAGATGGGTGGCTTGCCTCCTGTAAAACCTGCGATTATTGAGTTTGTTGATATCGCTGGGCTCGTCAAGGGTGCGTCTGAAGGGGCGGGTCTTGGCAATAAGTTTTTGTCTCATATTCGGGAAGTGAAGATTGTGGCGCATGTTGTGCGGGGGTTTGAAGATGAAGATATTGTGAAAGAGGGGGCTGTGGATCCGAAATCTGATTATGAGACCATTGTGACGGAGCTTATCATTGCTGATCTTTCGACTGTTATGAAATCCCGTGAGTCAAAGGCTGTGAAGACTGATGCGAAGAAAAAGGTGGCGGTTGAGAAATTGTATAAAGGACTGAACAGCGGGACTGCCGCTCGGGATATTGCTTTGACTGAAGAAGAAAAAGAATTGACTGCTGATTTATTCTTACTTTCTGCAAAACCTGAAATCATCGTCCTTAATGTGTCAGAAGATCAATATAACACTGAAGGGATTGCTGAAGTAACCAAGAAATTTGCGGCGACATTGAATCAACCAGAAGAAAAACTTGTTGTCATTTGCGCCAAGATCGAATCAGAACTCGCTGCACTTTCAGATGAAGAGGCTGTTGAATATTTGGCTGATTTGGGACTGAAAGCATCAGGACTTGAGCGACTTATTCAAAAGGCTTACACCACACTTGGACTTATTTCTTTCCTTACAGCAGGGGAGAAGGAAGTGAAGGCATGGACAATTGAGAAAGATTTGGATGCACAACATGCAGCTGGAGCAATCCACACAGATTTCATCAAAAAATTCATCAAAGCAGAAGTTGTCTCATTTGAAGACTACATCTCACTCGGCGGCCGCAAAAAAGCCAGAGAACTCGGCAAAGCCCGCATGGAAGGCCGGGATTATGTTGTCAAAGATGGGGATGTTATTGAGTTTAAAATAGGAACATAAATTCGAAAACTCTCAATCCGAATTTAACCCACTGTGAATATAAAAAACTTTTATTCAACAAAGGAAAAATTATTTTTAGGTGTCCTTTTTTTTGCTGCCTTAGTTAGTTTATTTTTCTTCATCAACTTCAGAACGTTAGCATTTCCTGAACATAATATATCTTTTGATATCACACGGGAACAGGCAGCTGAGAAGGCGAAGCAGTTTGCGTTGGAACAGGGGATTGCTAGTAATACTTTTAAAGAGGCGACGGTTTTTACGATTGATGATGCGAGTAAAACGTATCTCGAGCGGGAAGTCGGCGTGACTGAAACTGCGCGACTGGCACAAAATGACATCGATGTCTGGCATTTCACCACTCGGTTTTTTAAACCACTAGAACAGGAAGAAATAAGTGTTTCGTATCTGCCAAGCGGCAAATTTGTCGCATATTATCATGAGATTTCTGAAAATGCATCGGGAGCATCGCTTGATAAAGAAGCTGCGCAAAAAACTGCCGAAGCATTCATCACAAAAACGATACAAACAGATATAACAAAGTGGAAACTCGTCAACAGTGAAAGTAGTGAACAAAAATCCCGCATAGATCATATCTTTACCTGGGAGAAAATTGGATTTCAGGCAAATGAAGCAACGTATCGGATGGAAGTACAGATCTTTGGTGATAAAATTGGAGGGTATTATGAATATCTTAAAATCCCAGAAAGTTGGCAACGGGCGTATGAAAATGAAACTTCCAATAACGATTTAGCACAAGTTGTCGCTGAAGTCCTCATGCTTCTTGTCTTTGGACTTGCAATCGTTATCACGTACTTTAAAGAATATCGTCACAATAATCTTCGCATCAACTCACTTCGATACATAGCACTCGCTGCCGCAGTCATCGCACTTTTGACAGCACTCAATTCAATTCCGCTTTCTCTTGCTGGCTATACAACGACAGTGAGTTGGGAAGCTTTTATTGCAAGCATTGTCCTTGTAAGCGTCTTGGGTGGACTTTTTGAAGGCGCATCGGTGCTGTTTGTCATAACTGCAGGAGAAGCAAAGTTCAGACAGGTTTTTCCTCAAAAGCTTTCACTCGAATCACTTTATACAACTGCACTCCAAACAAAGGCAGTTAATAAGGCATTGTTTGTCGGGACGTTTGCCGGGATTATCTTTTTTACCTACGAACTGTTGTATTACTTCCTAGGTAAATCTGTCGGGTTTTGGGCGCCAGCGGCGATCAATTATTCTGATATCTACAGCACACTTCTTCCGTGGGTGTATCCGCTTTTTATCGGCTTTTTGGCAGCAGCATCAGAAGAGGGGATTTTTAGACTTTTTGGTATACCGTTTTTGAAAAAAATGTTCAAAAGCACATGGGTTGCAATTATTATCACCGCAATCGTGTGGGGATTTTTGCATAGTAATTATCCGCAGTCGCCGTGGTTTGTGCGCGGAATTGAGATTAGCGTAATCGGGGTTGTTCTCGGGTGGATATTTGTCCGCTACGGATTTTTAGCTTCATTTACTGCTCATTACACGTTTAATGCCCTTCAAACAGCAATTTCTTTTTATCAATCAGGCAATTTCTATGCAAGTGTTTCAAGTACGCTTGTCTCGCTTTTACCATTCATTGTGGCAGTTGGGTTACTGCTACTGGCAATACAAAAAAAAGGATTTGCACCCGAGCGAAAAGAAGACCTGAACGAAAATCTCAAAGCTGAAAAACTTGAAAAACAAACACACGTTGTCGCAGTTGTTGATACTGCTTATAAACCTCTGACGCGAAAACGGAAAATGCTTATCTTCGGATTGTCTCTGGTTAGTTTGGTAAGCGTATTACCATTTTTTCCGCAAGCACCCACTGAGGAATTGCCAACCACAATCGGTCGGGAAGAGGTCAAAAAAATTGCCGATCAAGCTCTCATCAAACGCCAGGTGGATACCAATGGCTATTCAAGCGTCATAACTTTTACCCCAAACGATATCTCATCTGAAGAAAAATATATTCTTGAAGTGGCAGATTATAAAAAATTACAATCTGTTTATTCTGAAAAACTGCCGCTTGGATATTGGACTGTAACGTACTTTAAACCGCTGCAAAAGGAATCATACGACGTCGATGTGCTGCCAGACGGAAAAGTAGAACAAGTCATTTATTCGCTTGATGAAAAAGCTGCAGGCGCCAATTTGTCTCAAACCCAAGCACAAAAACTTGCTAATGAGTATTTGAAAATGGAAAAAGGGTTTAACATGCAAAATTATCAGTTAATAGAAAGTAAGCAAGATAAAAAGGAAAAGAGAACAGATCATGTTTTCGTTTACGAAGAAAAGAAAAGCGCAATAGGGGAGGCAGTATTTCAAACTGAAGTGGTGGTTGTTGGCGATAAAGTTTCAGGGTTTAGTAGCAATTTAAAATTGCCTGAAACCTGGATTCGTCAACAAAGTGAAACGAGTAACTTTGATTTTTTTGTTGGTGGAATCATTGGCATTTTTGGTCTTGTTATAGCATGGTTTGGTTTTAAAAGCTTCTTTTCGTACTTGCGCGAGAAAAAACTTAATTTCCGTTTGTCTTACAAAATCGCTGGGTTAATTACCATTGTGAACATACTGATTACCTTAAATAGCCTTTCCAATTTTTATAGTAACTACAATACAGCAATTCCAATGCAAACCTATATTGTCCAATCAATTCTTATCAGCATTTTGGCTTTTGTGGTGAGCTTCTTTGTGGTATCGGTTGTCAGTGCCACATTTTTAACGCTTTGGAAAGAACAATTTGGGCATATCTTACCTGATAAAGCAGAAAAGAGAACTACCTATGTAAAAGATGCAATTCTTGCAAGTTATGCAACACCGTTTATTGTGATTGCTCTCTCAAGCGTACTGATTGCTGTTTTAAGTACCAATGAATGGCTCTCCTCAATGACAACCTTTGAAACATTCCCAAAACTTGATACATATTTCCCTGCGCTTTCAGCAATAGGCGAGCTGCCTTTGATTCTAGGGGGAGTTTTCTTCTTTATGGCAATGCTTTTGCTTATAAAGCGATATCTTAAAACCTGGAAGAAAACGTGTGGGGTTGTTGCGTTATTGATAATACTTCTAGCGCTCCCGCAGAATAAATCAAACGAAGATATTATAAAATCTCTCCTGCAGCAAATAATGCTCGTTGTAGGCAGTATACTTCTTATAAGGTATGTACTCAGGAGTAATTTGCTCGCTTACGGGTTAACCATTACGATCAGTATACTCATGACCAGCGGCTGGTTACTTATGGTGCAACCAGATATGTTTTTTAAATTAAACGGTCTTGTTCTTATTGTTTTATCACTCTTGCCAGCTGTACTTTATTTCTTCCCCAAACTCCTACTTGAGTTCAAGTTTGGTCGTATGGTACAATAGCAGGCATGAGGAAATACGAATTGGTATTAGTGATGAGGCCTTCACTGAAAGAAGCTGACCGAAAAAAGCTTTTAGAGACAGTTAAAGAGTGGCTCGGCAAGGTTAAAATCGCTAAAGAATTTGATTGGGGACAAAAAGCGCTTGCTTACAAAATCAAGAAAGAAGACGCAGGATATTATCTTATGCTTCAACTTGAATCTGAAGAAGGAGTCGCAGCAGACGTCGAAACCAAAATATTACGAAATGACAGTATAATTAGACATTTGTTATTAAGAACCAAATAAGGTATGGCCAGGAGTTTAAACAGAGTACAATTGATTGGGAATTTGACACGAGATCCTGAATTGCGGTATACACCAAGTGGTAATGCCGTTTGTACCTTTGGTTTAGCAACTAACAGATCATGGACAACAGATTCAGGCGAGAAGCGCGAAGAAGTTGATTTTCATAGAGTTGTTGCTTGGAACAAGTTAGCAGAATTATGCAGCCAGTTCTTAACAAAAGGAAGAAAAGTCTATGTCGAAGGACGACTTTCAACCAGAAATTGGACAGGCCAGGACGGAGCACAGAAATCAACAACTGAAGTAGTTATTGATGATATGATCCTTCTTGATAACAGACAGGGTGGAGGAGCACCAGGCGGATCAAAAGAAGAATTTGAAGAAGGTTCTTCACAAGGACACGCAGCTCCAGCAAGAAAACCTGTTGAAAAAAAGAAAAGCGATGAAGAGGTACCACCTCCAAGTACACATAGTGACGAAGAGGTAGCACCAGATGATATACCATTTTAAATAATATGAAAAAGAAACGATTACCAAAAAGAAAGATAACAGTACCAAAGACATGTTTCTTCTGCAAAGATGAAACAACACCATGGTATTCAGAAACCGCAACATTACAAAAATTCGTTACTGATCGCGGCAAGATCGTTGCACGTACAAGAAACGGTCTTTGTGCAAAGCACCAGAGACGTTTAACCTCCGCTGTAAAGCATGCCCGCCATTTGGCTCTGTTGCCTTTTGTAGGCAGAGAATAAAATAAAAAAAAGGTGTAACATTCCGTATGACCAATCTGCCTATCCTGCTCCCTGATGGTTTTTCTCCTCTCGTTCAAATAAATGACGTCATCACCTCTGGGCAAAAAATTGCTCAAAATACAAATCCCGATGAAGAAATCATCAATGTAGCAAAAGAACTAGGTATATCACTTCGCAAGGTCAAAAAAGTATTAAAAAAGAATCCTGGAGATGCTATTGCTCAGGGTGAAGTTATTGCTATAAGAAAAAGATTTTTTGGATTTCAGAAAGAATCAGTCATCAGTAAAATATCAGGCACCATTGTAAAATACGAGCGAGACACGGGAGATTTATATATCAGGACCTCTTACGCAAGTCTTACAAAGGAGTTCGTTTCGCCGGTTGATGGGATAGTTACTTTATGCGATAATGGTAAAATCGTCATAGCAGTTGATAAAAATATCGTGCTTGGCTTGAACGCAACTGACGCAAAAGGGGAAGGTGAAATTTATCTTTTTGAAGGATCAACTTCAACGAACCAACTCTTTTTTCTGGACAGTAAAGCAATCGGAAAAATAGTTCTCGGTGTCAATTTAAACAGAGAAAGTCTCACAAAAGGTATCGCACTTGGCGCAGCAGGATTTATTGGAACTGAAATAGAACCAGGCGATATTGAATATATAAGACAAAAACATGCAGACGTACCGGTTATACAAGTCGACCAGGATGCTCTGCAACAGCTAACAACATGGAAGAACAAAAAAATTTATTTGGACGGACAAGCGAGGTCGATAATACTTCTTCACGTATGAAACCAGCACAATTACGTTTAATTGTTTCACTTATTATTGTCGGTCTTATCGGCTATTTTATCGGTGTGAATAAAGTAGCGCTTGATTGGAAAAACTATCAGCCTCACGTTGAAATCTCAAGCAAAGAACCGCCACCTTCTGTAACCCAGCTTGATTTTGGCATGTTCTGGACAGTTCTTAACAAAATTGAAAATACCTATTACGATAAAAAAGCAATTGACCCACAAAAACTTCTTAACGGCGCTATAGCCGGTATGGTTGCGAGTCTTGATGATCCATATACTGTCTATTTGCCGCCAGCTCAAAATAAAGATTTCAAACAGGGCCTTGCAGGTCAATTTGAAGGTATAGGAGCAGAACTCGGTATGAAAGGTAAACAAATTATTGTTGTTGCGCCGCTTGACGGCGGACCAGCACAAAAAGCTGGAGTGAGAGCAGGAGATATGATCATAAAAGTTGACGATCAGGCAATAGGAGGATGGAATCTTAACCAGGTTGTTAGTAAAATTAGAGGAGAAAAAGGTACAGACGTCAGACTTTCAGTCATGCGCCAGCAAGACCAGCAGCCTCGAGATATTAAAATTACCAGAGATACGATAACAGTTAAGAGTCTTACAAGCTGGACCAAACAAATAAAATCAATAGATGAAATCAAACAAACAGATACGTTGAAAGCTCAAGCTGATCAAAAAGTTGTTTATATCCGTCTCTCCCAATTTGGCGACTCAACAAATGATGAATGGCAAAGACTTTCAGCCGAGATTGACCGAAATCTTACAGCAGATAAAACAATAAAAGGAGTAGTATTTGATTTGCGAAATAACCCAGGAGGATATTTGTCAGACGCTGTTTACATTTCCTCAGAATTTATTAAAGACGGAACTGCAGTTATGCAGGAAGATAAAAACGGAGAACGTGAAAGTTATCCCGTTTCAGGCAAGGGACTTCTGACAGATGTACCCATTGTCGTTCTCATCAATAAAGGTTCTGCATCAGCATCAGAAATTGTAAGTGGAGCACTGCGTGATCATAAACGTGCAAAATTAATAGGTGAAACATCATTTGGCAAAGGCACAATTCAGCAAGCTGAAGATTTAGGTGGCGGTGCAGGCTTGCACGTCACAATAGCGAAATGGCTGACACCTGAAGGTATTTGGGTACATCAGAAAGGGCTTGAGCCTGACATCAAAGTAGATCTTGATAAAGAAGATCAGGCACATGACGTACAGCTTGAAAAAGCAATTGAAGAATTGGTAAAGCCATCCGTAGAATAGTCAAACTTCATAAAAGGTGAGTTAATTTCAGCAAATATTCAGAAATAGTGGATATAAATATGCTAAGATTACACGTATGAGAAATCTATTAGTTCTCGTCCTAGTGCTCATTGTTATTCTCATCGGCATCAATGCTGCCACGCAATATATACCAGCACTCAGACAAGCCATCAATACAAATGCGCCGCTCGCGCGCGAGACTACAACACCCGATACGGTAAAGGTTGTATCTGAAGAATCAATCACAATTGATATTGTCAAAAAAGTAGGACCTTCAGTTATCACAATTGCCGGAAAGGATAATTCTCCAAGAAGCAGTGAACCTTCTTTTGACTTCGGACCTTTTGAGGGTTTTTTTGATTCTCCACAAGAAGAAGATCCTCAGCAAGAGGAACTTCAAAATATCGGGACAGGATTTATCATTTCCCAGGACGGACTGATCATTACCAATAAACATGTTGTTTCTGAGGCAGGGATAACGTACCAAGTTGTAACCAGTAATGACAAAACATACAATGTTGAAAATATCTATAGAGATCCACTCAACGACATTGCGCTCATAAAAATTAATCCGGGCAATGACAAACTCACAGTTGCCAATCTCGGTGATTCTTCAAAAGTTCAAGTGGGGCAATATGCCCTTGCGATTGGTACTGCCCTGGGAGAGTTCAGAAGTACCGTCACAACAGGTGTCATTTCTGGTGTAGGACGTGGTATTACAGCAGGTAGTCCTTTTGAAGGTTGGGTTGAGCGGCTTGATAACGTGTTGCAGACAGATGCGGCGATTAATCCTGGAAACAGCGGTGGTCCACTCCTGAATTCATCAGGGCAAGTCATAGGAGTTAATACAGCGGTTTCTGCTAGCGGTCAAAATATCGGCTTCGCGATACCAATCAACGTCATCAAAGAATCTCTCAATAATTTTAATCAAACCGGCAAATTTGAGCGGGCTTACCTCGGTGTTTCATATCGCACTGTGACTAGTGATATTGCAAGAATAAATGAGCTACCTGAAGGAGCGTATGTTGAGGAAGTTATACAAAATTCTCCAGCAGATCAGGCAGGTATACTCAGAGGCGATGTGATTGTTGAAATTGCAGGGCAGAAGCTGACTGAACAGAATCAGCTTGCAGCCATAATCGGAAAGAAAAGAGTAGGGGACAGTGTAACCATAAAACTTAAGAGGGAAAACCAGGATGTAACAGTTGAGGCGACACTTGTTAGCGCGCCTGAACAATAAATAAAAACAAAATTATTTAAAAGATTGAAAGGACAATGTTTTTAGTACTTGCAAAACTCAACAAAAATTTTTATAATCATTAATATAAGATATGGCAACTAAAAAGACTTCAACAAAAAGCGCACCAGCACGAAAGCCTGCCGCTAATACAGCTAGAAAATCCGAAACAAAAACGACGGTTAGATCGAAGTCTTCTTCTTCTAGAACTGCTGCGGCTAGATCAACAGCAGCAAAAACAACAATCACTCCTGAAATTATAGAGAAACCAACCACAACTCCACAAACCAAACAAAAAGCTTTCAAAATCAAAAAATCTTATCTTATATTAGCTGCTGTAGTTATTATCATTGGTTCACTCCTGTTAATATTCAGAAATCTTTTTGTTGCTGCAGTTGTCAATGGACAGCCGATTTCTAGATTGGAAATAGTACAGGAAGCGGAAAAACAGTCAGGTAAACAGGTTTTAACAACGATTATTCGTAATAAGTTGATTGAACAAGAAGCTAGAAAGCAAAACGTAAACGTAAGTGAGAAGGAAGTAGATGATGAAATCAAAAAACTTGAAGGTAATCTGCAAAAGCAAGGTCAAAAACTTGATCAGGTTTTAACAATGCAGGGGATGACTAAAAATGATCTACGAAAGCTTATCAAACTTGATAAAATGGTGGGTAAACTCGTCGGAAAAGATATTAAAATTACCGACCAGCAGGTCAATGAATATATCGAAGCAAACAAAGAATCTCTTCCAGCGGATCAGAACGAAAATGATCTAAAAAACACTGTAAGAGAGCAGCTCAAACAGCAACAGCTTAATGAAAAAGTCAGAACATGGCTCGAAGATATACAGAAAAAAGCAAAGATCGACCAGTTTGTAAGCTACTAGAATATTCCAGCTATTACCTCTTGACAAATAATCTCAGAAACCGTTCAATATATATATGGCAAAGAAATTGAAAAAGTCAGTTGCTCCCAAAGCAAAAAAGAAATCTTCAGCTAGTTACGGGGGATGGATTCAGGTTGAAGAAGAAATTATTATTGCTGGCGGTGGTCTCCTGGTTATCGTAATGGTTGTGCTCTTCTTATTCTAATTTCTCCACGTAAGTAATTGTTCCTTCGTGATTTGTTTTATTTTCTTTTTATTCTCAGGTTTTCGTAAATACTGTTTGAGAATTTTATAAATATCCAAATCAAAGGTCATTGCGTTTGTTAATTCAGTTTTTTGATTTCCTTCTGTATCAACGGTCACACTTCCCAAAAAACACCACCGGTCAACGAGAAAATATTCTTTACGTGTTTCGAATTCTGATTCTTCAATTAGAATGGGACTTGAGAATGGCCAGGTTTTTATTTTTAATGAAGCAAACGCCGTTTCAAATTTTAGATTATAGATTGCTGCTTTTTCTTTTCCCACACATGCCCCATGACAACGATCAAGTCTGTAAGCAAAACATGCAGTGCTTGTTTTCTCAAGACCCATGAGCTTCTCACACAATCCAAATTCTTTGGTAATTGTTGCCAGATATTCTTTTGCTTGTTTTTTTGATTTGCAAAAACCATAAAATGATGAAAGTTCATCGACATTAATTGCTTTGATTGGTTCAAGCAGAACTTCGTAATAACCTTTCGCATTGATTTTTGCTTTGATGGCAATTAGTTCATGCTTTATCCGAGACATCTTGTTATAAAGTGGGAGACGTTCTTTAATCAGTTTTGATTCCAAAAATAACGCGCCTAATTCACCAGCTGTGGTAATTGTTTCAATACTTTTTATTTGTTGAGCAATTTTCATTTCAGTTGGTGAGTGAATATCTGCGGAAAAATGAGAAAGAACACGGTTACGTATATTGACACTTTTGCCGATATAAAGAGGGGCGCCATCTTCGCCATAAAACATATAAACTCCGGGTTTTATCGGAAGTGCATCTAAATCAGTTTGCGGCAGGTTAAGGG
The DNA here is from genome assembly GCA_052034235.1 of Candidatus Levyibacteriota bacterium. Taxonomy (GTDB): domain Bacteria; phylum Patescibacteriota; class Microgenomatia; order Levybacterales; family UBA12049; genus JBPOIT01. The sequence continues at coordinate 33,943 of JBPOIT010000011.1, read as the reverse complement.
GCAGTGAGGGCTTTCTCATTGTCTTTTTAATCATCGCTGCAAGTTGTTCCGGTTCAAAGTCTGTTTGTACCTTTTGATAAAATTCAAAAAGTACTCGTGCATCATCAAGTGCCCGGTGACGGTTCTCGCAGGTTATTTGAAGCATTTCAATCAATGCGTCGAGGTTATGACGTTTCATAGAAGGGTAGAGGAGACGTGAAAGTCTGACGGTACAAAAGTGTTTAGAAGTGAACGTTATATTTTCCCGTTTCAATTCATTCATCAAAAATGAATAGTCAAAACGAACATTATGAGCAACAAAAACACAATCGGAGAGCGTTTCAAGAATTTCGTCTTTCATACTACGAAATGTGGGGGCGTTTTCCAGTTCTGCACCAGTTATGCCAGTTAATTTAGTAATTTCAGCCGGCAGATGGGTTTGAGGATTGAAGAGTGAATGAAAGGTCTTAACAAGTTTATTATTCTCAACTCTGAGAATACCAATTTCAATAATCCGGTCATACGAAGAGCGTAATCCGGTTGTTTCAATATCAACGAAAGCTAATTTATCAGGCAGCATTGGAGATAGATAGTAGCAAATTTTCTATTGCCGTTCAACCGCACGTTTCTTACTCGTCTGTTGGACGTTCTGCAGGGATGCTTCCGGCAAGGATTACTTCAAGACCATGCCATGATTTATTGATTCGGTGATCGGTAAGGCGATCTTGGGGAAAGTTGTAGGTTTTTATCTTTTCTGATCTATCTCCTCGTCCGACTTGTGTTGATTTAAGAGATGAGATTTGTTCGTCGCGTTTCGCTATTTCAATCTCCCACAATTTCGCACGTAAGAGTTGCATAGCAATTTCTCGGTTTTGGTTTTGTGAACGTTCGACAGATGTCGTGACGACGATACCTGAAGGTGTATGTTTGAGTCTAACTGCCGTTGAAACCTTGTTAACATTCTGTCCGCCGTGACCGCCTGAACGGAATGCCTCAAATTCAATATCCTCAGGATTAATATGTAAATCGATATCATCAAGTTCAGGAAGAATAGAAACTGTTGAAGTAGATGTATGGACACGTCCGCGTTTTTCAGTCTCAGGAATTCTTTGGACGCGGTGCACCCCGGCTTCATATTTATATGCACCAAACGCGTTTCTTCCCGAAATTTTTACCACTTTGTCTTCAACGGGCTCAACCATAAAACCGTTTTTCTGTGCGTCCCTGGTGTACATGCGCAAAAGCTCATCTGCCCACAATTTAGCTTCATCGCCACCAGCAGCACCTTTTACTTCCAGAATGATATTTCGTTCATCAAAATTGTCCTGATTTTTCGTTTTAGAAGCAGCGAGAGCTTCATCAAGGGCATTCTTTTCTGCCTCAAGTGTACGTAATTCTTCCTCAGCAAGTTCAGCCATAGAGGGATCCTGCAGTAATTGCTTTGTTTCTTCAATTTTTTCTACAAGTTCTTGTAACTGGGTATATCGGTAATCGTTCATAGTGATGTTTTGTAAGATATGTTCATAACGCTAGCATAACAATAATTGCTAGTTAAAAATAGGCTATGGATGCTATTTGAGGCCGACGAGCATTTCTCGAAGAGATTTAGGTGCATTGTCTTTCTTTTTCTTTTCTTCAATTTTTTTCTGGAATTTTGCTTTATAGTCTGATGCAATTTGCTGTTTCTTTTGGAATTTCTGAATCAAAGAACCACGATCAACAAAGCGCTGTTCACCTGTATAGAATGGGTGGCACTTATTGCAAAGTTCAATATGGATAGTGTCTTGGGTAGATCCGGTCGTAAAACGATTACCACAAACACAAATAACCTGAGCTTCTTCGAAAAATTTTGGATGAATGTTCGATTTCATAGACTTATTATAGCGGAATCGAGTCTAATTGACAAGTACTCGAAGCTAAATGCATGTTTTCATTACTTCCGGGGTTTGAGATTATGAATAGGATGGTAATGGAGCCTCCCTTCAGAGATAAATATACCTAAGAATACAAAAAGACTGCCAAGCAAATAGGTAAACGTAATAGTTTCACCGAGTAAGGGAAGAGCAACGAGTGCGGTTACAAACGGATCGAGATACATAAAAATACCAATTTCTTGGGCTTTGATAAAACGGACAGCATAATTATAGAGAAAATATCCGACGAGCGAAGAGAGGATTGCCCCATAAAAAATTCCGATACTACCTCGAAAATCAAAAAATACTAGAGGGTTACCTCCTTTATTTTCTAATAAAAACATAGGAAAAAAGGCGAGCGCTCCCAAAAGAAAAATCCAAAACATGATTGTCGTATAAGAATATTTCAGGTTATATTTCTTTAAAAGGATTGTATATAAAACAAGTGTAACAACAGAAAGCGCGTAATAAATGTTACCGATTATTGATCCGACTGCCGCTTGTTCTAAAATTGGTTGAAGTATGATAATAAAAAAACCTATGAGGCTGACAAGGGTACCACTTACTACTTTTCGCTTAGGTTTTTCATGCAGAAAAAACATGCCTCCTATAATAAGCAGTATGGGAGTTGTTGATGAAATAATAGGCACATTGATGCTAGGCGCAAGTGATAGGCCTAGATAGAAAAAAGCTATATGGAGTGCGATACCTACGAAAGAAAGCACCAATAATTTGTAAAAATCATCAATACTTATTTTTAACTTGTTAAAAACGAATGGCAATAATATAAGTGATGCTATTAGAAAGCGGAAAAACGCCATTGTGAAGGGTGGAATATCAACCAGTGCCCATTTGAAAATTGGAGAGGCAGCGCTCCAAATAATTGTGTTTATAATGATTGCAACAACTGCTAATTGGTGTCGGGTTAGTTTCATTTATGTATGAATGGGCAATTTTTGTTCAGCAGGTTTTGTTTTTAACAGATGGAATGGATGATAATGAAGGCGATTCTCGGCAATAAAAATACCGGCAAAAACCAAAACAGCACCTATTAAGTAGTGAGGGGTTATATATTCACCAAGAAGCGGCTGAGCTATGGCGATGCCGATAAAAGGATCTACATACGAAAAGAGTCCAACTTCACTAGCTTTAATGTATTTCACACCGTATAGGTTCAGGAAATGCGCAAGTACTGTTGAAAAAAAGACTGCAAAGGCAATCCCAATCAAAACTTTCATTGATAGATCAGTTTCAAAATTGCTTCTCACTATCTCAAATCCAGCAAAGGGGAGAAGCGTAATTGCAGCAATAGCGAATGTCCAAAATAATAGAGTAATGACATGGTATTTGGGAGCAAGTTCTTTCAGGAGGAGAATATAGACTACACTCAAACACATCGCAACGAGGAAAAAGATATTTCCCATAAAAGAAATATCAATTCCGCTTGTGATAACAGGTTCGACAACAATTACAATAACGCCTACAAAACTAAGGATCATTCCCAAAAGCAGTTTTTTTCTGGCTTTTTCGTGAAAAAGTGCAATTGCTCCAATGAGAAGAAAAACAGGTGCTGTTGAGGCTATTACGAGCTCGTTGATACTTGGTGCAAATTTGAGACCATAAAAGTTGTATGCGATTCTAAATGCAAGTCCCATGACAGAAAGAAAAACAAGTGTATAAATGTCTTCACGTTTTATACGTAGTCGTTTATATGCAAAGGGTAAAATGACGAGCGCGCTTAAAAAGAATCTGAGAAATGCAAAAGTGAGAGGATTAATATCTTGCAGTGTCCATTTGAAAATTGGTGCAGCTGCCCCCCAAATTATATTGGCAGCGATAAGGCAAAGAATGGCAGTTTGCACGTTGGACAGTTTCATATGAAAGTATGTTGAAAGCTTTAAGATGCGGCGAGCATTCGCAAAGCTTCTTCAAGAGTTAGTTCTTTCTGTTCGCGTCTTTTCATATCTTTGAGAACAACGATATTTTTTTCGATCTCATTTGGTCCTGCAATAATAACAAAAGGAATAGTTTTTTGATTGGCATATTTAAGTTGTTTTTCCATTTTACTTTCGGCATCAAGCCAAAGTTCTGTTTTAATGCCGTAATTACGAATCATAGTAGCAATTTCCAGTGATACACTGGCTTGTTGCAGTCCAAAAACAGTAACGAGCACTTGGGCTGTGGCGTCAACTTCAGCAGGGAAGAGGGATTGCTCAGTCATAGCTTCAATAACTCTGTCAAACCCAAACGCAAATCCAACGGCTGGGATTTTTTTACCAGCAAACATACCAATTAGATTATCATAACGTCCACCTCCGCAAACAGAACCGACTGTGTATCCATCAATTTCTATTTCAAAAATAAGTCCGGTATAATAATCGAGACCACGGGCAAGGGTAGGTTCAAAAACAATATTTTCCCTATCAACTCCCATTCGTGCAGCAAGATCGATAATGACTTCAAGAGAATCGGGCATTTGTGCGCTTTGTACTTTTTCGAGCGTATCTTCAGCAAATCCTCGCGCAAGTAATTCTTTTTTGACGCCTTCTTCACCAATCTTTTTGAGTTTATCAATCGTAATAATTGCTTCAGTTGAAAGATCACCAAAGACAGATCTATCATTTACAAGGATTTTAAAACCCTGAAATCCTAGGGCACGAAGTGATTGACTGACAACTGCAAGAATTTCAGCATCTGTAGCAGGTGAATCGATACCGACTATGTCTGCATCGCACTGAAGAAATTCACGGAAACGGCCTCTTTGTGGTTTATCTGCTCGCCAAACGTTTTGAATGTTGTACCGCTTAAAGGGATAAATGATTTCGTTTTGGTACTGTGCTACAACGCGTGCAAGAGGGACAGTTTGATCATAACGCATCGCAACACGTCTTTTACCATGGTCTTCAAATCGATACATTAATTTTTCACCTTCTTCACCATATTTACCTGTAAGAATTTCTTCATACTCCAAAGTTGGTGTTTCGAAAGGGTCGAAGCCAAATAATTCAAAGACTTTTTGTAACGTTTCCTTCACATATTTTCTTTTTCTTGCATCAGAAGGAAGAAAATCACGAAAACCTTTGAGTGTTTGAGGTTTAATCATCCTTTTATTTTAACATATTGATCAGCAAGGTGTGAGGCTATTTCGTTTGATTTCCAAGTTGGCCAACACCAACTGTGACAGATGCTCCTGCCACTATTGCCAGCGCTGCCGTAATAGCAAGCAAAATTTTTAACAAACTCTTTACGCGTTTTGCTTCTTTTTTATCTCCTGTTGCTTCTGCTTTTGCCGCCTGTTCTTCAAGGCTTTTCTGCGTTGCTTCAGCCGAGTCTTGTGTTGCAGTCGGGCCAAACGTCTCTTGGTACTTTGTCATTGCTTCGGCTGTTTGTTTTACCGTTTCCATAAGGGCGGGATTTTCGGCTATCGCTCGTGCAAGTTCAAGTCCAGCATTTGATTTAAGATCGATACCCAAATTTGAAAGTTCTGATGCAATTTGCATCCCTTCAAATCGAGCTTTTTGTTCAGGGGTTAATTCCATCGATTCTCCATTATTTGTAACTTCTGCACCATTTGCCCGCTCATCAGAAGTAGGCTCATGGATAGTAGTAGATTCTGGAGTACCAACTTGTGAGCTATTCATATCAGTTTGTTCTGCAAGATTGCCCATATCTTTTCGGTATTGTTCTTGTGTAATTTCACCTTTGTTCAGTTGTTGCTGGAGATTATCTTCCTGTGCAATGAGTTGATCGTTCGTTGGAGGAAGAGTTTCTGCAGCAGGTTGTGTTTGTGGTGATGTTTCCTGTGTTTGTCCTACGACTGGTGTCTCAGTAGCGTGTTGTGTCGGGGCACTAGTGTTCTCAGGTACGTGGTGTGGCTCACCAGCTGTTTGTGTTTCTGCTGCAGTTTGTCTGTCAGTTGTGGGAGTTTCCGTTGCAGAAGCATCAGAAGATGACTGAGTTTGTTGTTCTTGTTGATTTTGTTGGAGGTCTCTGACTTGATCTGCTCGTTCCTGTGGAGTAAGAGTATCGTTATCTAGAATCGCTTCCATTTTTTGTCGGAAGTCTTCAGGTGCAGTATGCTGATCTGTTGATTGTTCTGGAGATGGATTAGGTGTTTGTTCTGCAACATTTTCCAATGAAGCATGAATATCATTGCTGCTCATTTGTGAGACAGTATCCATAGTTGATTCCATTCGTGCATCGGGGTTTTGCGGGCCAAAAGACTCAGTATTAAGATTCCCAGATCCTGCAAAGATTGCCTGATCAACGCTGTTAAATGCTGTGTGATCCGCTGTTGCGCTAGTGCCTGTTTCTGGTGCTTTGGTAACGGTTTGAACTGTAGCTGCGCTGGATTCTTGAGCAGCTGAAGCTGCTGGGTTAGTTGTTTCAGCCATTAGAGGTTGCTCCTTTCGCAATATTTAATGCGTGTTCAATTTGGCCGTTTTGGATATGCTGGCTCATAAGTTCGAGTTTTTGTTTTCGCTCTTCATCTTCAATGGGAGCTCCATATTTTATGTAAAGACTTTTTGCTTCTATATGTAGTTTACTGAATTTGCCTAGTTTCTCTAGTAGTTCATGTTTATCGTGGATAGGAAGGAGAGCAAGGAATTCTCGAGCTAAGCTTTGAGCTTGCTCTTTCGTCATGCGGTTTTCACCTGTGTTTTTGACAATTGCAAGTAAAAGTTCTTTCTCAATAGAGTTTACAAGCGCTTGTGTAGATTCATCGGGCATATATATCTACTATAATAGACATATATGGATTATGCAAGGAAAATTGGAGCATTGGAGAGTTTTATAAGTGTGTTGTTTTCAATTGCAAACAAATCCTCAATTCGTACACCCATGTTTCCTGGAAGGTAAATGCCGGGTTCGATTGAGAAAATATTGCCTTCTTCAAGTAATTCTTCTGAGAGTGGGGTGAGTCGTGGTGATTCGTGTACTTCAAGACCGATTCCGTGTCCGAGAGAGTGGGGCATAGAGGGGTAGCCTTTTTCAATCATATAGTTTCTGGAAATTTCATCAACAGCACGTGCCCTAAGTATTTCGTTTTTTGCGAGCTTTCTTTCAATAAAAGCAATCGCTTGCTGTTGAGATTTTTGAACTGTTTCAAATACTCGCTGTTTTTCAGCAGTAGGTTTTCCGAAACACGTTGTGCGAGTCATGTCAGAACAATAACCATTTGCCAGCACACCAAAATCTATAAGGATAATATTATTTTTTTCAAGTTTTTTAGTCGTCGGCATATGATGTGGATGTGCAGCGTTTTCTTCAAAAGCAACTATTGTCGGAAAGGAAATATCTGCACCTTCTCGTTTAATAAAAAATTCCAGCTGTGCAGCTACTTCAGTTTCAGTCATGCCGGCCTTTAGCTCTTTCGTAATGAGTGAAAATGCCTTATCTCCAATTTCGCACGCATGTATGAGTGCACATATTTCTTCATGAGATTTCTTTATTCGAAGTGTGTTTACTAAGGTTGATGGCGTCAGTATTTTTTTATCTATTTGCTTTGTTAGTCTGTCAAACTCAGAAACACGTAAGTCAAACGCCTCAAATGCTAATTTTTTTATCTGGTCTTTTTCGATAATCGTTTTTACCGCTTGGCTAATTGGATTTTCACGTTTCATATCCACAAGAGTGAAGTGTTTAATTTTTTGTTTGACATCTTCCTTATAAATGCCATGTGTAAAAATATATTGAGAGGTGCTAGTTATGAGAACAAATGCGTCACGATCAAGCGTACTAAATCCAGAGTAACCTGTGAGATACGCGATATTGGGAATAGATGAGATAAAAAAAGCATCTAATTCATTGTCCTTGAGAAGTTTTCTAAGAGCTATTATGCGGTTGTTTTTTTGTAACATGTTACGGTCTTTTTGTAGCTGGAGCTGAAGAAACTGCCGGTTCCTTAATCATAACATTACCACTTTTTGGAAGTCCTGGGAGAACAACAATGCGGTCAGCGACAATGAGCGTTTTATCGGTTTTGTCAGGGTAACCCATAACAAATACCTTTTCGCCAGCTGTAATTTTTGAAAATCCTAATTTTGTAAAACCACCATCTTTATCATAGGCAGTTGTTTTTGTGGTTGTTTGATTATCGATTTTTGATTGTTTTTGATCACTAGAAACAACAGTTAGTTGAAAATTCTTAACATCAACAGAACTAATGGTTCCGCTTATAAAAACAGGATCAACAGTCGCATTCACAAATCTAGCAAGAAGGCGTTTTGATTGTTTATTATATAAGCCAAGCGTACTGATTCGTGTACCTTTTGTGAGATCTGAGATGCCGTAGTTTTTATTACTTGGGGAGGAGAATTTTGTAATTTCATCAACATCAATAAACCTTGTTGAACCTGCGAGATCTGTAATAGTTACCTGGTTTCCTGAAACTTCTGAAATAGTACCGATAAGTCCGCGTTTTTCAACTAAGTTTAATTCAGACACACGTGATGCAATTTTTTCTTTGAGATTATTTATTTCTTCATTGAGTCGCTCACTTATAGCTGATTTATCAGCACTTGTCGGTTCTGGTTTTGGAGTAGCAGTTTGCGCATCCACATTTCCGACAATGGATGTGAGCAATATGACAGTAAGTAATATTGTTTTTTTCATAGTTTTAAAAATTTTCAGTTGAGAATGTAACAACTCTCTCTACAGCTGTTTCTTCTCCGCTTGGTAACACAGATGTGACATGCACAATGCTAGTGCCATCAGGTATGGTAATTGTTAAAGTGAAATTGCCTGTAGCAGTTGGTTCTGCCACTTGATCAGCATCTTCTGATGAGACAATGATTGTTGATCCAGGTGTCGTTTTGCCAATGACATTAATTGTTTTTTTTGTGAATACTTCTTCGTCTTTCGGTGCATCAATGGTAAGTAGACCAGCTTGTTTTGCAGCAGGCGTTAATGCAGTTGTTGGTTTAGCAATAGTCATAGGTTTTGTACTCTCAGCAGGTAGCGTCCTTGTTGATTGATAAATATAAAACGCTACTCCTGCTGCAAAAAGTCCTACGAGAATTGCAATAAAAGATAGGATTACTCGTTCAGCTTTCATTTTTCTTTGGACAGACTAATGTGGAGTTCAGACCTCATGAGAGGTCGAGTCTGATAATACGCTAAATATGATCTCTTGTCAAGAAAGCCTAGCCTGTGCTAGTATTGTGTACATGGAAATCTCACTCGTACCCCAATCAGCACTGCGTATTAAAGGGAAGCAAATGACTATTGGCATAGACCAGATTGATAAAAACAATTCCCGTGGAACGATTGTTCTGAATAGAAATCCTGATGATTTTAAAGCCCAGGAAGATCATGTTCTCATTGATGGTGCAGGAGAATATGAAGTAGGTGGAATTAAAATTAATGGAACCAGAAGTGGTCAGAATGTTCTTTATAGTATGAATGTTGATGGTGTAGAAGTACTCATCGGAAAGATTAGTGCACTCGATGCGATGCAGCACAAACTTAAAGAACATCACATCGTTGTTGCACTTTGTGATGGTATAGTTACAGCTACATTTTTGACATCACTTGCTTCAAATGTTGTTATGTTTTACGGTGAAAAAGCAGCAGAGATAAGTCAGGCTTTTGGCAAAGATACAGTAAAACCAATGGCAAAGTATACGACGACAAAAGACAAACTCCCAACTGAAGTAGAAACTATCATTTTAGAATAATAAGACAACGCACGAACAGTGCAACAGTGAAAAAGCATTTTCTCGCCTTTAAACTTTGCACCCCTGCACGTAATCACTATGGCACTTAAGGTTCTTCCTCACAATGACGAAGCTGAAAAAAGCGTTTTGGGCGCGATTCTCATCGATAAAGACGCTATTATTGCTGTTTCCGAAAAGCTCCGTCCAGCAGATTTTTATAATGACAACAATAATTTTATATATGAGGCGATGCTTGCGCTTTATGAAGAGCGAAAACCCATTGATCTTTTGACCCTTTCAGAACAACTTAAAAAACATAAAAAACTCAAATATGTAGAATCGGGTTATCTTACTGATTTAGTTGAAGAAGTCCCCACAGCCGCAAATGTTTTGTCATACGCCAAAATTGTCCGAGAAGATGCTACGAAACGAAATCTCATAAAAGCGGGAGTTGAAATTGCAGAGTTAGGATATGGAGTTGATAAAGAAGTAAGCGAAATTCTCAACACAGCAGAATCAGCAATTTTTCAAATTTCTCAAGGTAATGTGAATAAGAGTTTTGTGGCTATTAAAGAAACGTTAACGTCCAGTTTTGACCGCATTGATGAATTACAAAAAACTGGGGGAGGAATGAGAGGAGTGCAAACAGGATTTGCAGATCTTGATAATTTACTCTCAGGAATGCAAAAGAGTAATTTGATAATTTTAGCAGCACGTCCAGGGCAAGGTAAAACTGCTTTGGTTCTCAATATGGCACAGCATATTGCGGTGAAAGAGAAAAAAGGAGTAGGTATTTTCTCACTGGAAATGAGTAATGAAGAATTGGTTGATCGTATGCTTGTTGCACAATCAGATGTCGATGCATGGAGGTTAAAAACTGGTAGACTTTCAGAAGATGATTTCTCCAAACTCTCAGACGCGATGGGCCAGCTTGCAGAATCGCCAATTTATATTGACGATACGCCAGGTTTAAATCTCAATGAAATGAGAAGTAAAGCAAGACGTTTGCAGATGGAACATAGTGATTTATCACTCATTGTTGTTGACTATCTCCAGTTAGTTAATCCAGGAAAAAGTTACGAAAGCCGTGTTCAGGAAGTTTCAATGGTTTCGCAGTCGCTTAAGAATTTGGCACGTGAACTTAATGTCCCAGTTCTCTCCGCATCACAACTTAATCGTTCGGTTGAGAATAGGGGAGCGGATCGCAAACCACAACTATCAGATCTTCGTGAATCTGGAGCTATTGAACAGGATGCGGACGTTGTTATGTTTATTTATCGACCTGATTCAGAAATTACCAGTCCTATGGTGCCAACTAAACTTCTTATAGCTAAACACCGAAACGGACCAACAGGGGAGATTGATTTACTTTTCCAGGGTAACAGAATTAAATTTAGTAGCGTCGAGCGAGTCCACGGCGACACATCTTCAGCTAACCCCGCAGCATCCTAAACAAATTTTTGCTACAATAATGAAGACTTTATGAATAAAAAACGAGTTGCAGTTATTTTTGGCGGAAAATCCCCAGAACACGAAGTATCAATTATTACAGGCATTCAAGTTATTGAGAATATTGATAAAAATGCATTTGATGTCTTTCCCGTTTATATATCGAAAGATGGCAGGTGGTTCTCTGGATCTGAATTTTCCCAAATTGAAACTTACAGCAAATTGTTACAATTCTCTAAAAATGATCAACGGACAATTTCTCTGGACAACGAAGAAAAAGCATTACTACCTGTGGAAAAGAAAGGTTTATTTAAAAAACAAACAAGTGAAGAAATTGACGTCATCTTCCCGACATTCCATGGAGGTTTGGGTGAAAATGGTGGGGCATCAGGACTTTTTGAAATGATGGATGTGCCATATGTCGGACCAGGAATTACCGGAGGGGTTTTAGGAATGGATAAAATTGTCATGAAACAAGTCCTTGAACACGAGGATATTCCAATAGCCAAATGGCAATGGTTTTATCGCAACGCTTTTCTTACGAATAAGGAATCAGTGATAAAAAATCTTGAAAGTAAACTTTCATATCCGCTCTTTGTGAAACCCGCGTCGGGAGGTTCTAGTATTGGAACAAGTAAAGTTATCGACAGAAAAGAACTTATCAATGCGATAGAAGTTGCAGCAGTTTTTGATGCCAAAATTGTTGTTGAAGAAGCAATTGAAAATGCAAAAGAAATAAATGTGTCGGTCTTGGGAAATTCAGGATCTGAACTACAAGTCTCAGTTTGTGAGGAAGTGTTTAGCACTAGCTCATTATTATCGTATGAAGATAAGTACCTTGGTTCTGAATCAAAAACAGGAACCAAATCACAAGGCATGGCTTCTACAAAAAGACAAATTCCAGCTGATATTCCACAAGATATAACTGAAAAAATACAAAATATTGCCAAACAAGTGTTTGAAGTCCTCAACGCCTCCGGTGTCAGTAGAATTGATTTTCTCTACCTAGAAAAAACTAAGGAAATTTTTGTCATTGAAATAAACACAATTCCTGGCAGCTTGTCATATTATCTTTGGGAACCAAGCGGGCTTTCATTTCAGGAATTATTAACTAAACTCATAGAACTAGCCTATGCGCGTCGGGATGAAGCAAACAAAAACACAACGACATTTTCAAGTAATATTTTGGCCAACTTTAATGCAAATAGGGGATCAAAGGGAAAAATTTAATAGTTGTCAGGTAAATCATTCTCCAAAAGAACCACGGGGTGTTTGAGATCTAATTTTTCTATAGCTTTCCATACGTCTTTAATTGAATTGAGTTTTATGATTCTATCTTTTTTTGTAATACCGTCTTCAAGTCCCTGTGTTCGTTCAGAGTCTGTTACGAGAAAAATGTAATCCATCGTATCCAACAGTGCTCCCAATTCCTGATGGATAGAAAACGTTTTTTCTCCCAAATCAACAATGCCTGGAGTAACAAAAACTTTTGGACGGTCAAAAGTTTTCATCAAATTAATTGATTCTTTAAATCCATCAACATTACTGTTGTAAGCATTATCAATAAGCGTCATTTTCTCAAGTTCTTTTATTTCCAAACGATGTGGAACCGATTTTAATTTAGCGATTGCTGAAATAATAGCTTCCGGTTTCATATTCAGTTTGTAAGCCATTGTTGCTGCTGCAAGGATATTTTGGATATTTGGATTGCCTAAAAGTTTTGCATGTGCCTTGTGAGGAGTGCCATCAAGTATCAGTTCAAAACTTGTCCCGGTCGATGTTGTTTTAATATCTCGTATCGTAAAACGGTTGTCTGTAAATCCATACGTTATGAGTTCGCGTTTGTAATCTTCAATATGATTTTTAATGAGTTCATTATCTCTATTTACGATACCAAAGCCTTTCGTTGGAAGTGCGTCTATGAGTTCAAATTTTCCGAAGGTCGTGTTTTCGAGTGACCCAAACGTATCAAGATGTTGTTCGTTGATGCCAGTCAAAATACCATACTGTGGATGCACCATATCACAAATTTCTTTAATCTCTCCGCGGCGATACGCACCCATTTCGCAGATGAAATATTCATGTGAATTCGTTAGTTCGTGCGTTACTACTTTAGCGATACCATAAGGTGTATTGTAACTCTCAGGTGTTTTTAATGTTTTAAATTCTGTGCGTAAAATTTGATAAAGGAATTCTTTGACACTTGTTTTACCGTACGAACCTGTAATACCTATAACTTTTACGTTCGATAGGCGTTTTAGCTTCGCTTCGGTTGCTATTTTAATACTCTTTTTCTTATAACCTTCAAGAGGGGCTATGATGAAAATAGCTGCGATGAGAAAAAAGTATGATTGTGTAGCCAGTATAATTCCTAAGATTAAACCAAAGACATCAAACATGAATGTGAGTGTAGCGATGATAAAAACAGCTATGACTAGTGCCAGATAATAAATAAGTTTTGCTTTTTGTGTCCAGACGAGCGGTTTTTTATTTTCAGTAGTACGTGTTAAAAAATGGCCGAAAATCCATGTAGAGAATTTCGATGCATTATATTCTTCCAGCTGTAAAATATGCAAATGTAATTTATACGGAAATAATTTTTCTACCATAAATATTCCTCCAGAATATTCATAAAGTCTTTTGGCTTTTCTAAATAGGGACTGTGGCCTGCCTCCCAAACGATACGCAATTCTGTTCCGTTTATTTTTTTTGTAATTAATTTCCCTTCAGAAAGCTGTCTGATTGGGTCTTTTTCACCCCATATGACAAGCGTTTTAACACGGACTTCCTTTAAAAGGGGAGTGAGGTCAGCGTTGACAGTATTGATAAAAATATCACGCATTGGTCCAGAACTCTGGTAATCATCGCTGCCAAATTTTGTTTTTAGAGCTTCAACATTTTTAGGAAAGAGTAGTTTAAAAGGAAGGATTGCGGCTTTATTTATTGCTACTTTAAGTTTAACCGTAAGACTTTTCTTTTCGACTGCAGCGCTGTCTACAAGAATAAGTTCTGAAAGGATATCTGTCTTTGCACCCAAAATAATGCCAATTCTGCCGCCAAAAGAATGACCCATCAACGTTACCTTAGTAATATCGAGTTTTGTGAGGAAATGCTCGACGAAAGTTGCGTAATCGTAAATGGTATAACTTTTTTGTGGTCTAGGAGTTTGTCCAAAACCAGGTAAATCAAGCAGCACAACTTTATAGTGTTCACTTAATTGTTTTGCAACTGGAAGCCATTCAGACAGCGATCTTTGCCATCCGTGCAGAATGAGTAATGTCTTCTTCTTATCTCCCACAACTTGATAATTTGTCAAAATCCCATCAATAACAACTTGCATGAGTCAATTATACTCTAATTATGAATTCACTACACCATAGGCAAAGAGTGTTATAATATTTTAATGAAAACGATTATTCTCGCCTCAGCGTCTCCTCGGAGAAAACAGCTGCTGAAGCATTTAGGTTTGGACTTTAAAGTTATTCCGAGTGAACTTGAGGAGAAATTAAATCCTCGGTGGCAGCCGCGAAAGCAAGTTGAGGCATTATCTGAACAAAAAGCGTTGGACGTTGCAGCTAAACATAAAAATGCAATCATTATCGGTGTTGATACAATGGTTTCATTCAATAATGAAGTTATCGGCAAACCCAAAGATGAAAATGATGCTAAATTCATACTCAAACGGTTGAGTGGGAAAAAACATACGGTCATAACTGCCTTTACACTTATCGATACGGTAGCAAGAAAATCTGTTACGAAATCAGTTGAAACAGATATTTGGTTTCGAAGAATTACTGAACCGGAAATTAAGAATTATATTGCCAAAGAAAAACCATTTGATAAAGCTGGAGCTTATGCAATGCAATCTTTGGGTGCAGTTTTTATTGAACGGGTAGATGGAGATTTCCTTGCTGCTGTTGGTTTACCACTTTTCTCACTCGCAAAAGAACTCAAAAAACTTGGCATAAACGTTTTATAAAAGTAAGAATTATTTATGAAAAAACAATACAAAGCACTTATGTTAGATGTTGATGGGACAATTGTAGGAAACAATAATTTTGAAGCACTTCCATCACCGCGTGTACGCGAAGCAATTAAAAAGGCAAAAGAAATTTTACATGTTGGCATCGTAACGTCACGTCCGCTTTTTCTTACAAAAAAAATATTTACAGCACTGGAACTTTCAGGTCCATGTATTGTACAAGGAGGTGCTCAAATAGTTGATGGGGAAACACATGAAATAATCAGTCAGCATTTTTTGCCGAGAGAAATACTTATGAAAGCCTATGAAGTTGCAAAAAAACATAATATCGAAATTCACGCTGACTATGATGTAGAACACATCGAAATTACTGATGATTTTCCAGTCGACAAAAACTTTTTTGGAGTTGTCACGTTTCCAGCAATTGAAAGAACAAAAGCAAAATTATTCTTTCACGATCTACGAAGAATTCCTGAGCTAGCAGTTTTCACGTCTGAGTCTCATGAAGATATTTCCAAAGAATTTGTTTTCGGAACACATGCTGGTGCTACTAAACAACATGGTATTTTGGAAGCAGCAGAAATTCTGGGAATTGATACCCATGAAATTATTGGAGTAGGGGATGGATATAATGATTTTCCTATGATGATGGCTTGCGGACTAAAAGTTGCGATGGGTAATGCAGTTTCTGATTTGAAAGAAATCGCTGATTTTATTGCACCCACGGTAGATGAAGATGGCGTTGCTGAAGTGATTGAAAGATTTATCCTCGATTAGATTTGCTTGGTTGACATGTCAACTTTCCAAACAGGGTTAACAACAACTCGCTTTGATTGTTTTTTCAAACGTGTATATGTGAAGACAAATCCATATGTAAAAATACCTATTGGATTTGTAAAACATTCACGAACAACAGCTCTTAATAATACGGACTTAGGGATTCCATATTCATTTAAAAACTCATTAGGATTAAAGAAATTTTGAAGTTCTTCTTTTTGATATTGAAATCTACTTGAGGGACCAACTTGATCTTTTAAATGCTGTGGTGGTCTGATGAACACTTTTGCCTGAGGTATCATTTTGAATTTACCACCTAAACTTTTATTCTCAAGATAAAAGTACATATCTGCATTCACCAGATATTCAGGAATTTTATATTCTGAGAAAAGAGACATACGAAATGCAAGACATCTTCCTGATGCTGCAAGGTAATTATCACCCTTTCTCCAGTTGCGAGCTATGTTATACACCATGCGAATATTTGAAGCCATTGCTCTCTCAACGATTGTTTCTGAATTTTTTACTGGAAGAACACCAGTAGCTGCCATGGTCAGTTTCGGATCTTTTTCAAAAGCGTTAATTAATTTACTTAAAGCATTTGGTGCAAAATTGATATCGTCCTGTGTAAAAATGTAAAGATCGGTTGTCACTTTTTTACGAGCCTGAATTAATTTTTTGGGTTGGCTGCCTTCAACTCTGTTCCAATAAATTTCAACACCCATTGCCTTTAATATTTTTTTCGTTGTTGGTTTGATTGGATTTCTATCAGAAATAATCATGAATCTGAATGATGAAACATTCGTTGATTCATAGATTGATTTAGCGGTTGCGATAAGTGAATCGCCACCATAACAGGTAGGAATTACGATAGTTGCTGTTAGTTTTTTTTTCATATTATTTTGCAGGAAACATTTCGTCTTGTTCTTTTCTGAGTTTGAATGCCAAACTATCTACAGGAATTTCGACATCGTCATAGGTGATTGGTGTATCTTGTGGAAGATCTCTTTTCAAAACCGCTTCAGCTGCAAGACCGATAGGTAAAAGATTTTCCTTCTTTGCGGTATCAAAGTTCTCAAGTGCACCGTATGTTAGAAATCCGCCAACACCATCAAGCACATCACCTTTTTTGAGATCAAATTTTGCAAGGGTGATAACATCAGCTACCAAACCATTTTTTGGAGCCAAAGTGACATCATTAAAAAGTACTAATCGTGCAATACTGAACGGTGCTTCAATTGGCGAAAGATGGTATGGTGCATAGAAGGTATACAGCGGACCTTTACCCATTTTATAAATATCCATATAACGTTTTCTAATTGGATGTTCTGTATAACCAAGTACAAAAATACCAAAGCTTGGTTCTGCGCCGAGAATATAGTCAACAAGACCACCATTTAATAATTTATCCATAGGGAAAAGTCCAGCTGCTTCATCAACATGTTTGCAGCGGGGACCGTACATATTTCTTTGTCCAACTTTAAAACCTGTTCCATTTGCAATAGTCGCCATTTCAACAGAAATTTTTGTTCCATCAGCAAATGAGGTTGGCATTTTTGGTTCTTGGAAATGTTCACGAGACCATTGTTCTTGTGTTTTTGGTGTTCGACGAAAATCAATAAGACTTTTGATATTCCCAGCCATTACAGGTTTGAAACCCATATATTCAACTTCACGAACAAGGTTCATAAGCTTGCCAGGCTGATCTCCATCTGCTTGTGAATATCTGACACCAGCTTTTTCGCAGTAATGTTTAATAATAGGGCCAAGTGTTGCATCGAGTTCAGCATTGATAAGTACAATATGTTTTTTGTGTTCAATCGCACGCATAACAACACGAGCACCAAATTCAATTTCACCAGTTGCTTCAACGAGGACATCAATTTCTGAAGAATCGGTAACGAGGTCAGGATTATTTGTTACAACATGTTTGCCCGACTTTATTGCGCGATCCATTTCTTCTTGTGTTGTTACTTCATCAACTGCAGTATTTTCTCCAAGTGCATCACTGTATGCCATGACTGCTTTAGCCACTGTTCTATTAGAGATTGCGACAAGTCTGATGCCATATGCTGCTGTGAGAAGTTGCAATGCAAACCCGCGAGCTGCAAATCCTGCACCAATCAGCCCAACTCGAATTGGTTTATTTTCTTTTTCTAATCGTTTTAATTCGCTATCAATGATATACATATAGATTATTTATTAAAATCTGGCCAAGATAAATCTTTTTCAGTAATTATCTGATCTTCCTTTATTGGCCAATCAATATTCAAAGCTTGATCGTTAAATCTAATACCGCCTTCAACTCCTGGTGCGTATGCAGTAGAAGCACCATAAATTACTTCAGCACCGTCCTCAAGCGCTTGATATCCAACTGCGCAGCCTTTTGGAAAATACACCATGTTACGTTTGTCTGCTGAGAGTGCTACTCCCATCCACTGTGCATACGTTTTTGAATCTTTTCTCAAATCTACCGCGACAACAAAAACTGATCCATTGATGCAGCGCATAACTTTTGCTTCTGCATGTTCACCAGTTTGAAAATGCAAACCGCGGATTGTACCTTTTTTATTATTGGTTGAATTATTTATTTGCACTGGTTGAAAATCGATTCCTTGATTTTTAAATTCTTCGACACAAAAGATTCTTGCGAACATGCCACGATTATCAACCCGAGGTTCGATCTCAATTTCAAATGCGTTTACTAATTTTCCAGGTATAAATTTCATATCCAATAAAGATGTGCGTCGACTTTTTTTCCTTTTAATAGATGTTCAATTTGTTTTAGACGAGTGTAGAATCGTGATTCGTAGGTTTCTTTATCCATGTTAATTGATTCAAATATTTCTTTTAATTCTTCAGCGCCACGTTTGACATCCCATTCACAGCGAAATCCTGGAAGAACATTTTGGATTTCATTAAAAGCAACTCGGTAATTTCTCTTGTCGCCAGTACTATCACCGAATTCGGTTGTGCATCCTGGGAATACGCCGGCGATGATTTCAGCAACATTTCGTACCTGATAATTATTATCATTAGAACCGACATTAAATAATTTCTTACTAATCTTTTCGATAGGGGAGTTAAGTGTCATAACAACAGCTTTTGAAACATCCATGATGTGCACAAATGGTCTCCAAGGTGTTCCGTCGCTGCTCATTTTAATAATACCATTAACATAAGCTGAGGCTGCTAAATCATTAACAACTAAATCAAACCTCATTCGAGGTGAGGCGCCAAATACAGTCGCGTTTCTAAAAATTGTTGGATGGAATGAATCATTAGCCATTTCCAAAAGCGTATTTTCATTTAGAATTTTAGATTTTGCATATGCTGTAAGAGGATTGGGTGTTGTTGATTCATCACTCACATTTTCAGATGCACCGTAAATACTGCATGAAGAGAAGTAAATAAATCTACTTACTCCGGCTTTTTTTGCTGCTTTAGCAAGATTCATAGTGCCATTATGATTGATTTCAAAAGTGAGTTCAGGATCGTTTTGTCCGAGGGGATCGTTTGATAATTCTGCAAGGTGAACAACTGCATCAAATCCTTTAAGATCCTCAACCTTTAGTTTTCGTGTATCTTTTTTAATCAGCTCATAAGATATTTTTGTTGGTTCATAAAGACGTCCTTCTTCGTAGTAACCAGTATCTAAGCCAGTTACATCAAAACCAGCATCAAGCAAAACTTGCACAAGTCTTGATCCAATATATCCTTCTGATCCAGTTAATAGAATTTTCATATTATTTCCAAAGTTTCCATGGAGCTTTTCCATCAGCCCACATTTTTTCAATAACATTTTTATCACGAAGTGTATCAATTGGATGCCAGAACCCTTCGTGTCTATATGCTTGTAGTTTGCCTTCCCGTGCAACAGTTTGAAGAGGTTCAAGTTCAAGTGATGTACCAGCATCTTTTATATAAGAAAATATTTCTGGTTCCATTACAAAATATCCACCACTAATCCACGCTTCTGCAACTCCATCACCGGATGGCTTTTCTTTGAAGTTTTTGACTTTTGAATCAGATTTAGCAAGAGTAAAGGCTCCAAATCTACCTGGAGAGGGAACCGCTGTTACTGTAACGAGGGCATTCTTATTTTTCTCGTGATGAGCAATAAGGTTATTGATATTAATATCGCTCAGTCCGTCACCATAGGTGAGAAGGAATCTTTCATTACCGATATAGTCTTTTGCACGTAGAATTCTTCCACCAGTCATGGCATCTTCGCCTGTCTCCACAAGGGTAACTTTCCATTTTTCAGCTCCGTTTTTGTGGTAAATAATTTCGTTATCTTTAAAATCAAATGTAACATCAGAATTCTTCAACTTATAATTTGCAAAGAACTCTTTAATCATGTGGCCTTTATAACCGCAAAGAATGACAAATTCATCAATGCCTTGGGTATAGTATATTTTCATGATGTGCCACAAAATAGGCTTTCCGCCAATCTCAACCATAGGTTTTGGGCGCACACCACTTTCTTCACTTATACGGGTACCGAACCCACCAGCAAGAATCACTGCTTTCATGACTCATAGTATACTGCTGAATTATTCATTTGTCAAGCTTATAGTTATTGTTATAGTGATAAATGAAACTGCTTTCATATGAGTTTAAGAATAGCCTTATTTAACAATGCTTTCGAGGGTAAAGAAATTATAGTTCCAGTGTGGGCGAGGAGGGACTCGAACCCTCAAGACCTTGCAGCCAATAGTTTTTGAGACTATCGCGTATACCATTCCGCCACTCGCCCAGTTTTTTTAGCTCAAAAATTCTCAAAGAAGAGATTCATCTTTGATTTTTGAGCGTCTATATTATATACTTGATGGCATGACTATTCAACAAATTTATGATCTTGCTCTTGATATGGCAATTAATGCTGATCCAAGAGGAGCTGATTTTGTAAAAAAACAACTCGCTAAAGCAAAAAAAGAAGCTGAGAAGTTGAGTCCAAAGCAAAAGAAATTTTTTGACGCAGAAACCCTCAAAAACCCCTATTCAGATTCACGCATATACGTAGGAGATCCAAAAACAGAAGTTAAAAAAATAATGTCAGGGATTGATATCAGTAGCGCTGAAATTTTACTTGCAGACAGACTTAACGAAAAAGGGGAGGGGATTGACGTTGTTATTGCTCACCATCCCGAAGGTGCTGCATATACCGCTTTGCACGATGTTATGGAATTACAGGTAGATATGTATGCTGAGAACGGAATACCAGTAAATGTTGCTTATGAACTTATGCACACTCGGATGGGGGATGTAAAGAGAAAAATTCATCCCGTTAACTACAGTCAGGTTATTGATACTGCAAACTTACTAAATGTACCATTTATGAACCTCCATACTATCTCTGATAACCTAGCTAATCAATTTTTAGTAAAATATATAAAGGGTAAAAATTATGAAACAGTAGGGGAGATTGTTGATGATTTGCTGGAAATTCCTGAGTATATTGAAGCGTCGAAATATAAAGCTGGTCCACTGATTGTTTCTGGTAGTGAAAAAAGCCGAGCAGGAAAAATTGCGGTCTTTTTTACAGGAGGCACAAATCCTGCAAAAGAAATCTATATTGAACTTGCAAAGTCAGGAATTGGCACAATAATCGATATGCATATGCCTGAAGATGCAATTAAAGAAATGAAGAAACATCATGTAAATGTTATTAACTCTGGACATATGTCATCTGATTCAATCGGACTAAATGTTATTTATGATGAACTAGAGAAAAAAGGAGTAGAAATTGTTGCGTGTTCAGGTTTTATTCGAGTTTCCAGGAAAGGAAAGAAACTATGATTTCAGTAACAGATTTACGTGCAGGAACGACATACGAAGAAGACGGCCAATCATTGCTGGTTTTATCCTATGAACATATCAAAATGGGCAGAGGATCAGCAAATATTAAAGTCAAAGTTCGTAATATTAAAAGTGGAACGATCGTTGAAAAAAGTTATATCAACGGTGCAAAAGTACAGCCAATCCAAGTAACTAAGAAAGATATGCAATTTTTATATAAAGATGATGATAATATTTATTTTATGGATCCAGCTACATACGATCAGGTTGCAATTAGTATAAAACTTGTACCAGAGCATATTTATCTTAAAGACGGAGAAACATTTAATGTCAGCTTTTTAGAAGGTGAACCACTGTCTGTTGCCCTTCCACCCAAAATGACTTTTACTGTTGTAGAAACGGCACCTGGTGTCAAAGGTAATTCAGCAACAAATGTCTTTAAAGAAGCAATACTTGATAACGGGATGCAAACAAAAGTACCACTTTTTATTGAAAACGGAGAAAAAATTCGTGTTGATACCCGTACGGGAGCTTATGCTGAAAAAGCGAACTAATGAACACTCAATTCCTTCGAGCTCTTTCCGAGAAATCTTTTCTTTATCTTTGGATTGGAGAAGTTTTTACACAAATTGCGGTAAATCTCTTCAACTTTTTTCTCATACTTATTGTTTTTAAACTTACGCAATCAAATACTGCAGTATCATTCGTTGTCCTTTCATTCACGATTCCAGCAATACTTTTTGGTTCTGTCGCGGGAGTTTATGTCGATCGATGGAGTAAAAAACAAGTGTTAATGTACACGAGTATTATTCGTGCAGTCTTGATGTTACTGCTAATTCCTTTGGTTGGAAATCATATTGGTATTTATTTCATTTCATTTATGGTTGCAACTGTAACCCAATTCTTTATACCAGCAGAAAGTCCTATTATTCCACTCATCGTAAAAAAAGATAATTTACTTGCGGCAAATGCATTATTTGGCATGGGGATATTTGGTTCAATCCTGGTTGCTTATATTTTATCTGGACCATTGTTACTTGCTGTGGGTCAGGTTTATACACTCGTTGTTTTATGTGTAATGCTTCTCATTGCAGGTGCATTTATATCTCTCATAAAAATTCCTCGTAATAAAGAGACAAAGATTGCAAAAAATGAACAATCGGTCAATATTCTACGAGATCTCAAACACACTTTGGTAATGGTCTCTCAAACAAAAACAATTTCAAGTTCGATATTTATGTTGGCGCTCAGTCAAATACTTATTTTGATTGTCGCCACGATTGCACCTGGTTATGCCAATTCAGTTCTAGGCATACATGTTGAAGAATTCCCAATATTATTTGTTGCGCCTGCTGCCTTTGGGATGATTGTCGGTGCAACAATAATACTTAACAAATTTCAAAAAAAGAAAGAATATATTATTACTGTAGGGTTATATCTTTCGGCAGCTGCACTGATGTTACTTCCCTTTGGATCAAGAGTAGCTTCTCGTGATTTCGTTGTGACACTTAATACTTATTTGCCTTCATTTTTGGACATTAGTATATTACAAATAATGATTGTCGTTGCTTTCGTTTTAGGAGTTGCAAATTCTTTTGTGTTTGTTCCAGCAAATACGATTTTACAAGAAAAATCATCGCCTGAATTCCGTGGCAAAATATATGGTTTCATTAATACTCTTTCAGGCGTACTCTCCTTAATACCAATTATTGTTGTCGGTGGGCTTTCTGACTTGATAGGTGTAAGCGCAGTGATTGTTGGTATCGGTATTTGTTTGTTACTATTAGCTATAACGAGGACTTTTGCAAAATGATATGGAATTAGTTGTACTTATACCAGCACTACTTATTTTCCTTTTTTTCTTGTATAAATTAACAGGCGATGACCATGTGTTCATAAGAAAGAATATATCAATTGAACATATGTATGATATAGCCTTTAATACAATATGGGTAAGTCTATTAGTTTCAAGAATAGTCTTTTTTCTTTTTGACAAACAAATTTCTGGCAATTTTTTTGTAGCTTTTTTTACGACATGGGGCGGGCTTTCACTCTCAGGTGCTATTGCCTCTGCCATAGCTTTTTTATATTTTCTTGGTAAATATAAAAAAATTCCGCTTGGAAGGCTTTATGACTTTTTAACGCTTTCACTTCTCTGTGGATTGCCATTAGGTTATTTGAGTATTGCCTTCTTACGTTGGCAGCAGAAAATGATGATTCCGTATCTGATATGTAGTGTGATTTATATAATTGCTGCAGTTTTGTTTAAAAGATTTCTCTATCCACGTCTTTTGAACAGAACATTAAAAGAGGGTAGTATAACTATTTACTTTTTCTTTCTCTTTTCAGTAGTTTCTCTCGGTACGTCGCTGGTCAATTGGGGCAAACCCTTTGTTTCATTCATAACAGCTTCAAATATTATGTATCTCGGAATACTACTCTTAGCTATAATACTTCTTATTAAACAAGAGAAAAATAAACTACGCAGAAAAAGTTCTTAAAGTACTATGGATATTTCAATTTTGTATGAAGATGAGGAATTAATTGTCGTCGATAAACCAGCTGGTATTATTGTGAATCGTGCTGATACGACAAAAAATGAAATCACCATGCAAGATTGGGCGGAAGAAAAATATAAAATTCTTGATAATCCAGATTCTAAAAAGGAAAATAAAAAATTTGGAGAAGAGGGGTGGGATCCTAAACTTGATTTTTTTAGCCGGGGCGGAGTAGTGCATCGGTTAGATAAAGAAACTTCGGGAGCACTCATTCTTGCAAAGAACCCTGAAGCCTTTGTAAAGCTTCAGAAACAGTTTCATGATAGGTTGGTCAAGAAGACGTATAGAGCACTCGCTCATGGCGTTATAACGCCCGAGAAGGGGGAGATAAATGTTCCAGTTGGGAGATTGCCGTGGAACAGAAACCGTTTTGGAATCTTACCTGGTGGACGCGAATCAAAAACTCTCTATAAGGTGTTGCAAATCTATGTAAATCCACAAACGAAAGAAAAACTTACTTTTATTGAATTATACCCTCAGTCAGGAAGAACACATCAAATTAGAGTTCATTTAAAATACATCAATCATCCAATTTTTTCAGATTTTCTCTATGCAGGTCGCAAAACATCTCGTAAGGACAGACAGTTGTTGGAGAGGGTTTTTCTCCATGCTGCAGGTATTACGTTTATGCAGCCTTCATCAGGCAAAGAAATTGCAATTGAGAGTCCGTTGCCATCTGAACTGCAAACTGTCATTGCCACTTTATCTATAAGTTAAGACCTCGCGATTTCCAGCTATTTGTGAGTATAATAGGTGAGTATGAGAAAAAAAGTAGATCATCCTCATGATGGTAAAAGCCTCAAAACGTTCTTTATTTATGCCGCAGTTGTTGCAATACTTATCATTGCTTCTTTAACATGGAAAGCTATTATTGTTATTCAACAGAGTAAATTTACAAATGAACATTTCACGCTTGCCCTTGCACAAAATGAGAAAATTAAAGAATTTGTCATTTTTGATCCTTCAGAAGAATCAATGTCGGTTCTTAAGGTGACTGATGAAAAGATAAAGCTTAATGATGTTCCTAAAACAACTGGCATCTCGACAGACGGGCGCATAAATGTAAACGAAACTACAAAGGATATGATAACTGATTCAGTTGCTGAAACACTACTGCAGCTTGCTTTTCGTTATCCAACACTACAAAAGGATATAACAATATTTGACACATTAAGGCTAAGTATCTACGCTCGAAATTTACCGCCAAATAAACTTATAATAAAAGAGGTTTCATCAAGCGAATTGAGCAGTGACCCTTTGTTAAAAAAAACACTGATTGAATATTTTTCTGATGATATAGTAGCTACGGAGAATATTAGTGTGCAAGTTATTAATGCATCAGGTATCTCAGGAATTGCTCAAAGATTGGAGCGTGTTTTAATGTATAAAGGAGCGAATGTTGTTGCAGTTACTACATCTCAACAACGAAATATGCATTCAAAAATACAGTATTACGGAAAAGAAACTTATACACTTGATAAAGTAAATAAACTTTTAGGCTATAAAGTAGAAAAGCTGTCCAAAGAAACAATTGCTGATATTGTTATCATTATAGGAGAAGACAATAAAAATACCACAGTTTATTAATATATGCTTATTACAACACTGATCATTTTAGTGCTGTCTGTTGGACTCTCAATCTATTCTCTTAGAAAACAAGGAAGTGCAAAGGAGTTGAAAAAAACAAAGAGAGAGCTGAAAAAAAGTAGAGTAATTTATCAAAGAGATTCGTCACTTTGAGATTTTTTCTTATCGCTTTTTTCTGCAGCACGCGGCACAATATTGTTAACAAAAGAAGGTTGATCACGAAATTTTTTGACGCGTTTGGTCTCGCGAATAAACACACTTACCCTGTTATTGTCTACTTTTCTAATATATGCCTCATATTGATTGCCAGCATTAATGAACTTAATCAATCGTTGACAAATATCATCAGGAAGCATTCCAATAAACTGATTATCTCCATTGAGTGCAAAAATCCTATTTCTTTTAATTCGTAGGTCAATACGTTCACCAGAGCGTAGATATGAAACGACTTTCTTATCAGCAATATTCAGAAGTTCCATCACTTTGGTTTTTCCTGGTTCCTCTATAAAGAGATTATTAAGTGGTGTACTGGAAACACGAATCTGATTTTCACTCAGGCGTTTGAGATTTCGAATTGCAATTGGATTTTTCATGTCCAATGACAATACTTTTTCGTAGATATTTTTTGCATCCTTCGTGTTACCCAGACTAAGGAATGCGAAAGCTAAGCGGTTCAGGGTATCAATATCGTCAGGGTCTTCTTGAAGGATAGACTGATTGAGCGATACTGCGTTATTCCAATCTCCAACCAAGGCAGTATGTATAGCTTGAGATTTCAGTGATGCCATGTGTTTTTCGTGTAGTAGAGCTGGCGAACATTCTACTATAGATTTGTTGCAAAAGTCAAGTCAGAACAGGTATAATAGCGAAATGAGTGGACATTCAAAGTGGTCAACAATTAAAAGACAAAAGGGTTTGAAAGATGCTAAGCGTGGAGCTGTCTTTACAAAACTTTCCAAAGCAATTTCAATTGCTATTCGCCAGGGTGGAGGAGTAACTGATCCTAATGGTAATTTTCGTTTAAGACTCGCCATCGAAGCAGCTCGTGCTGCAAATATGCCAAAGGATAATATTGATCGTGCTATCCAAAAAGCAAATAGTAAAGCAGAAGCTGTTTTGGAAGAAGCCGTGTATGAAGGTTTTGGTCCAGGCGGATTTAGTGTTATTGTTGAGTCTGTTACTGATAATAAATTACGCACGGTTTCAGAAGTGAAGAATATTTTTAATAAAAATGGGGGTAATATGGGTGCACAGGGCAGTGTTATGTACCAATTTGAGAAAAAAGGAGTAGTAACCGTTGATAAAGATGGAAAAACACTTGATGATATCTTTCTGCTAGCAGTTGATAGCGGAGCGGAGGATATCGAAGATGCTGATACTGAAGTGCTGGTGTACACAAAGCCTGAAGAATTAGGAAAAGTGCGCGATGGTATAGCTTCACAAGGGCTCAATATAAAGGCTATAGAACTCCTTTTACGTCCTGTAGTATTTAATACTATTCAAGATACTGCAGCAGCAGAGAGAGCTATGGATTTCTTAGATAAACTTGAGTCACTTGATGACGTGCAAAAAGTATATGCAAATTTTGACATACCTGATGAATTGATGAAAGAGCACTCATTTGAATGAATAGGAGATTCACGAACGCATACGCACGGAGAGGGAAGAGAGGATTAAAACTTTCTTTCTCAATTGATAAACGACAAAAATTCGTTATAGCAATCGGACTTTTATCTTTAGGTCTTTTGTATGGTGAATTCCAATTTGGAAGATTTGGAATTGCAATTGCTTTTACCCTCGCTTTTTTTACAAATATATTCCTCTGGTGGGCTATTCGCAGAGACGCTGTTGAGAATAAATCGTTTTACATTTTTATCTTGCCGTTCTTTTACAGCCTGGCTTTTGGAATGTTTTATTTCCTTACACCGACTGTATTTACTGCACATCTTTTGCTCGTCGCGATTTATGCCTTTGGTTTATATTCGCTGCTTCTAAGTCAAAATATTCTCACAGTTGCATCAATCAGAACAATTCAACTTTTATCAGGTGCAAGAATTGTTTCATTTGTTATAACACTGGTGTCATTCTTTTTTCTGACGAATATTGTTTTTACGCTCAGAGTAACTATTTTTCCAGTTATCGTCTTATTGCTTCTGTATACATTTCCTTTAATTTATCATTCCTTAAGAACATACAGTTTGCAAAAGGGGGCACAGCCAGTTTCAATTTGGGCATCTGCATTAACCGTGAGCCTTGTCGAAACAGCAACCTTGTTATGGTTTTGGCCAAGTAGTCCGACTGTTATTGCACTTTTTCTCACGGGCTTTTTTTATACGATAGTAGGGTTGACACATATTTGGTTTGAGCGGAGGCTGTTTAAAGGTGTTTTGTGGGAATATGTGTGGGTAGGATGTATCGTTTTCTTTGTGTTAAATTTATTTACTCAATGGGGGAAATAGCATAATATTTTATATAAGCACAATAGAAACCAATAACGCAAAAATTAGCCTCAAAATAAAAAGAAATTCCTTCCAATAAGCATCATAGACGTAGAGGATGAGTAAACAATAATACAAACCCGAAAGTAGAGAAGAGGGGAAGAGGAAAAAAGGGAATAAGTCCTATAATAAATGATATAGTATGATATAGTTACCCTTGACTTTTCACAGAAGCTACTTTTCACAGGTTAGAGGCTAAATTATTATGTTGCATCATAGTCCCAAGGTATTAGTTGCCAGGGTTTGATGTGTTTTTAATCTTAATGCTTAACAGATGTAATTACTATATACACTTTTTTTCTTACATACTTATCTTCATATCCTCATTGGGAGTAAAAAGAAAAAAATACGAAAGTGATATTCGGGAATTAATGAGGCTAAAAATGATACTTTAGATTGATATGGCAATCTAAATTCACGTGACAGAGCGGAGTCTTTTGAGTGAGTATGAGTTACTCTTAAAGTAAATATTTAATCACTTAGCGAGGCTAAAAGGCGTAATTTAGATTGATTTAGTAAGCTAAATATGGAATTTTCAGTAGATTGTTTAGTTGGAGAATGAGGCTAAATGATATAGTTTGTAATAGATATTTTCTTACTATTTCTACCTAACATTGCAGAGAAGAAAGAGAAGGTTCAGTATAAGGTTTATGATTTATTTTCATTGCTAGGTGAAATACTAACCAAAAGTAAGTACTTTTCACGGAGATTTGCTGCTTAAAATATGCATTTTGCACGTCTCACGGGAGAGGGGTCAAATAGGCATACAAAAGAATTAAGTGAAACATATGAGCATCTCTTGATAATTTCATATGTGTTCTTATGTTAAGAACCATGCCCTAACCCACAGCTGAAACAATACTCATTCATGTCGCACAATAATACTTTTACGACATGTCGCATGGGCATTTTCAGGGGGAGGACCTTTTTATATTTTAATTCTTTGATTTTATAACTTACTCATAATGCGTACAGTCGGGTCTAAGAACGCTATTCGTACTGCTTTTCTCTTCCTAAACTGTGCCTGTTTTTAAGGACAATCTTTAACATCCCATAGTCACTTCTAGGTATATTTTAGGTTGTATATGTCTCTTATTTTAGCCTTAATCACAGTAATAATGCGGATTTTGTGACTAAAAATGCTTAGCTATAATTGGTTACTTGGCTCCCCTCAGCTTAAAACCGGCAGGGAGGGAGTATTTTCACAGGAATCAATCAAGGACTGAAAGATGTTATCCCTATTATTACGAAGAAAATATCACCGAAGAATTTTCAAAATCTCATTTTATTGCTATTTGAGGCTAAATAGTGCTGAAATTAGCCTCAATCGTCATGTAGTGCGATTTAAGGCCTGTCATTTTAATGAGATGATCAATTGGTCAACTTAATACAGCTAAATCGTACGGGGGGTCTTGTGCTGTCGTTTCTTTATAGATATTCTGACCGTTTTCTAGAGCGTCTAATAATTGGATATATCTGAAGAATGCAGCATTGGTCCAACCGAAGCCTTGTTGATCTACATAACTAGCTCCGCGACCGGTTTCGCCGGTTTCGCCATTTAGCTTTTCAAAGAATGTGCCATGTTTTCTAAAAGCTGCTGCATGAGCTTTCACTGAGTTGGTCATTATGCGACGTGCGTCATCAACAAATCCGTAGCGTAAAAGACCTATGACGGTAAGATATTCAAGTGGTGACCAAATGTTTGGATAATCCCATTGCTTAGGTTTGAGAATCTCTTCCACAGCCGGATGATAGCGACGTTGAATTTGCGAGAGGTCAATTGGCCTTGCAAGCGACTCTTTAGCGCTTATTGTCAGGCCGTACGGTGTTTCAAAAGAGGGGAGTTTCTCGCGCATTTTTTTAGCCTGGTAAGGCGTTGCTAAGCCTGCCCAAAGTGGTGTAAATGAGGCTAACGACAAGAAATTACTTTTTTGTTTGTAGGTATATCCGTAGTCATAGAAAAAACCTTCGTTGTCATCCCACATATACTGGTTTATCTCGAACTGACGATCTTTTGCGAGTTGTCCCCATTTTAATTCTTCATTCTTCTCCCCTAGTATTTGTGCTGCAAGTTCAAAGTCCTTTTCATACTTGTAGAGGTACGAATTGAGGTCAATAGGCAGGAATTGATCACAGCGGTTATAAAACCTTGAAGTCATATCCCAGCCTGATTCAAGCTCACTAGAATGTGCATAACCGATATCTCGATCGCCGTAGCGCGAGAGTATATAGCCATCAACTGAGTGATTATATGCCTTAGCTGCATCTCTCCAAACGAGTTCATATTCGTTTTTAGCCACTTTTATTGCGTATTTTAACCACTTGTTCATGTTAAATGTATACACTTTAGCCTGAACACCCTTGACATACTTGTAAGGATTAGTTGGATTTAAACGTTTTAAGTATGTATCCATAATCATTGAGGAGAAAAACGGCGGTTGTGAGCGTCCCATCGAGGCTGGAGCGCTAAAATTAGGCACGATGTGAAAAGTCGTGAAAAGATAGATGAAATTCTCAACCATTTCCTTCATCAACCACTCTCGTTTTGTGCCCATGAGTCCCCTAAACATAAAGTAGCTATCCCAGTAATAAATGAACGTAAATTTATTGTCATTAGGCACGAAGTAGTAGTATGGAAGTTTGATTGACGTAGGGTTTACATCTTTGTTTTTGACCGTGCTTTTATTACCCCATGAAAGTGTGCTGCCTGCATAAGGGATTTTATCAGCATAGGGGAGTTCATACGGTAGGTTGGTAATTCTAAACCTGAGATGCATGCTTGAGGGTTTGTAGGTGATTTTATGCCAGTAGTTGTCGATATAATCTAAAGCGTCTTTATATTCATCTTTGAGCATAAGATTATAGTAGCAAAAAGTTATGATTGAACCAATAGTCCATAATCATTCATGTCGCAGAATATTGACTCCTCTCCCCTTTTTCGATACAGTAAACAGGTGAGTGCGATTGATGAGCATATTAATAATTTTTTAGAATATTTAGAAATTGAAAAAAATTGTTCTAAATTAACAATTCGCGATTATCGGCATTACCTTGAGTCTTTTGAAAAGTGGTACTCCTCTACCCTGCCTGGTCAACCACTCGAAAAACTGAGCCTGACTGATATCAGAAAATACCGCGTTTATTTAGCCAATCGGGTTGATGATAAAGGCAATACCCTCAAAAAGGTTACCCAGAACTATTATGTCATTGCTCTCCGGTCCATGCTGAGATTTCTCATCAAAAATGACATAGCCACACTGGAACCTTCAAAAATTGATTTGCCCAAAACTGAAAGCCGCAGTTTAAAATTTCTTGAACGGGAGCAGATTGATAGACTAGTCACTATGCCTGATACTTCGCAAGAGCGCGGTGTTCGTGATCGAGCGATATTAGAACTATTATTTTCGACGGGGCTGCGTGTTTCTGAATTGGTGAAGCTGAATCATGATCAGATTAATATAGAACGTCGGGAATTTGGCGTTGTTGGAAAAGGAGGAAGAGCTCGTGTTGTGTTTATCTCTGATAGAGCGGCGGAATGGACTGCTCGGTATGTCGATATGCGGAGTGATGTTTTTAAACCACTTTTTATTCGATATTCTCGGGATATAAGTGACGCTGATGATGGTGAAAAGATGCGGCTTACTGTCAGAACTATTGAGAGGATTGTGAAGAAGTACGTGCAGATGGCCAGACTTCCGGTG
Source organism: Candidatus Levyibacteriota bacterium (assembly GCA_052034235.1). GTDB lineage: Bacteria > Patescibacteriota > Microgenomatia > Levybacterales > UBA12049 > JBPOIT01. The sequence continues at coordinate 2,039 of JBPOIT010000011.1, read as the reverse complement.
GATGCAACAGTGCATACAATGCGTCATTCGTTTGCCACGGATTTACTAACGAATGGTGCCGACATCCGTTCAGTTCAGGAGATGTTGGGACACAAGAATATCGCAACAACACAGATTTATACACATGTGACCAATAAACAACTTCGCGATGTGCATAAAGCCTTTCATAGTGGAAATAAAGATTAGCTCTTAATCTTAGAATGTTTCGTAGGAGAGTGTGACATTTGAAGAGACCTTATTTTCTCCTGGGTTTAGTTCTGTTGGTGGTACTGCATCTGCTTCAGCTTTTGCATCAACTCGTAATGCCTGGCTGTATGCAATTGGTGGTTGATAGCCCATACCGCTTTCCTGGACGTCTACAAGGCGACCGAGACGTATGCCAGAAACTTTGCTGATACTTTGTGCTTTAGCCTTTGCTGTTTCAATAGCAATTTTTCGTGCTTCCTCTTCAAGTTCTTTCTGTTTCTTTTCATCAATCACGAACTGGATATTTCCCACGTTTGTAGCGCCGTCTTTTGTCGCTATATCTATTGCTTCATTCGCTTTGTCAATTGGTTTTAATCGGACCTGGATGTCTGCATTAACGATATAGCCAGTAATCTTTTGGCTACCGCTCGTATAATCATAATTGGGGTTAACAGAATAGTTGACTGTTTTTATGTTCTTCTCCTCTACTCCAAGATTTTTAAGATCGGCTGTAATTTTGTTGATAATTTCATTGACTTGGTCTTGTGCAGATTGAACAGTATTGGCAGTTTTTGAAACCCCTAATGAGAGGAGTGCAGTATCTGGTATTGCCGTGACTTCTCCAGTTCCCTGGACCATAAACATGCTTTGTTTCACGCTTGAGATACTGTTAACGGTAAAAGGAACAGGTCCCACGAGCTTCACAAAGAGGGTAAGTCCAAGAAAGACAAATAAAACTGTGAGTAATGGAGTACGAACTGTATGCCAGACGTTCATTGATTTAGTGTAGGTCCCGAAAGGTCACTTTGTCAATATGTTTTGTTATTCCCAGCGGAATGTTTTTGCGGCGAGTATATACATGACTGCTCCCCAGGCTATCATACCCAGTAGATATGGAATGGTTTGAGTTATGTCTCCTCCTTCAGTTGTAATTTTCCTCACTGCCATATTGAAATATGAGAGTGGTAAATTATTGGCGACTGGCTGAATCCAAGAGGGTAAACTATCAGTTGGAAAAAAGGTTCCTGAAAGTAAAAATTGGGGTAGGCTGACAAGATTGACTAAAGGTCCAGCAGAATTCTCATCACTGGCTAATCCGGCGAAGAAATAACCAAAACCCAAGAATGCTACGAGGCCAATAGTTGAAATGAGCAATAATTCAATAAACGATTGAAAACCATATGGTAAGTAGAATTTAAAGGCTATTATACCTATTGCAAGGATAAGGATTGTTTGAAGCAGCGCCACAATAAGGCGGCTGCCTCCTTGTGCTAGAAGTATAGTTAATGCTTTTGTGGGTGTTGCGAACATGCGTTTAAGTACAAGAGCCTTTTTAAGATAAATGAGGCCAAAGACTGTTCCAAAAAGAGCTGTGGAAAGTAATGAAAAGCCAATCATTCCTGGTAATGCAAAATCGATATAACGGAATTGTCTGCCTGATATTTCACTTTTTATGATCGAGACACGAGGATTTTCTACGAGTTTGAGATTTGTTTCATCGGCAAGCCCTTTTACGAAAGAAGTGACACCTGCAGCTTCTTGAGGGTTTGCTTGTGAAGTAATAACTTTAATTGTATATGTTGGAGGTTGTTGGTTCGATGTGTCAACTAAAATTATACCTGATAATTTCCCTTGCCTCATCTTTTTCTCGAGATCTGCTTTTGTAGCTTCTTCGGTCTTTATAAAATCTTGTTCTTTTATTGTTTTTGTAATAGGGTTTGTAAGATTACTTTCTGTGGGTAATCCTATGGTAATCGGAGCTGTTTCATTTCCAATCAAACCAAAAATACTGATAAATACAACCGGAAACATGAATCCAAAAGCAAATGTAGCCGGATTTCTCGTCTGAGCCA